>NZ_CP033019.1:3814641-4450414 GCF_003667705.1 Janthinobacterium agaricidamnosum
CCGGCATCGTTGCATTCGGCCTGCCGTATGCGCAGGACGCGGCCATCACGCGCCACCTGGCCAGCTTTTTGCAGCAGCATCAAGGGGCACTGCCCGACACCCTGCTGCTCAATGGCGGCGTGTTCCGCTCCGACGCGCTGGCGCGCCGCCTGGCCGAGACGCTGGCGCACTGGCGGGGCCAGCCCCTCACCATTCTGCACAACGATAACCCCGACGTGGCCGTGGCCTGTGGCGCCGTCGCCTACGCGCTGGCCCGGCGCGGCCAGGCGCCGCGCATCGGCGGCGGCTCGCCGCGCAGCTATTTCATCGTGCTGGGCGAGGCGGGCAAGGACCATCGCGCCGTCTGCATCCTGCCCCGTGGCAGTGCCAGCGGCGAGGAAATCCGCCTGACGGAGCGCCTGTTCGCGCTGCGCCTGGGCCGGCCCGTGCGCTTCCACCTGGCCACTTCCCTCTTTGAGTCGGGCACGCCACCCAAGCTGGGCGAGATCGTCGACCTGAACGCCGGAGAATACTTGCGCCTGCCGCCGCTGGCCAGCGTGCTGCACGCCAGCGACGGCAATGACAAGCGCGAGATCACCGTGCAGCTGGCTACAGTCATGACCGAGGTAGGGACTTTGGAAGTGCACTGCGTGGCCGAAGCCGATGCCGGCCAGCGCTGGCTGCTGGAATTCCAGTTGCGTGGCGAGGAGGAAACGCAGGCCGACACGTCCAGCGTGCCGCCGCGCGTGAAGGAAGCCATCGAGAAGATCGAGCGCATCTTCGGCGGCAAGGCGCAAAAGGTCGAGACCAAGGAAGTGCGCCAGCTGCGCCAGCACCTGGAACGGGGACTGGGCGGGCGCGAGAGCTGGGAGACGCCGCTGCTGCGCCAGCTGTTCGACGCCCTCCTGCTGCGCGCCCGTGGCCGGCGCCGCTCCGCCGAGCATGAGCGGGTGTGGCTGAACCTGGCCGGCTACTGTTTGCGGCCCGGTTATGGCGATGCGCTCGACCCGTGGCGCATCGAGCAGCTGTGGGCCCTGTTCGATGCGGGCGTCCAGCATCACAAGGACAACCAGGTGTGCGCCGAATGGTGGACCCTGTGGCGCAGGGTCGCCGGCGGCTTGAGCACGGAGCAGCAATTGCGCCTGCTCGACGACTTCGCCTTCAACCTGCAAGCCGATGCGGCCCAGCGCGGCAGCCGCCCCGTCACCCTCGTGAACGGCAGCGACGACGACATGCTGCGCCTGGGCGCATCGCTCGAGCGCATCCCCGGCGCCTACAAGGCCGAAGTGGGCGCCTGGCTGATCAAGCGCCTGCAAAAGGCTGATAAAAGGGGCGAAGCGGCGGACACAAATACCCTGTGGGCGCTGGCCAGGGTCGGCGCGCGCCAGCCCTTCCACGGCAGCGCGCACGAAGTGGTCGACAGCGCCATCGTGGCCGAATGGCTCACGATGCTGCTGGCGCTGGACTGGAAAAAAGTGGAACCGGCGGCGTTTGCCGCCGCCCACCTGGCGCGCATGACGGGCGACCGCTCGCGCGACATCGCCGACGACCTGCGGGCCACCATCCTCGCCCGCCTGAAAGCCGTGGGCGCACCGCCCCTGTGGCAAACGATGGTCAGCGAAGTGACGCAGCTGGATGAAACAGCTACCCGGCGCATGCTGGGCGAGGCGCTGCCGCCGGGCTTGAAGCTGATCGGCTGAAACCATGGCTCACGTAGGTCGGATTAGCGTAGCGTAATCCGACAATGCCACTATCATCCAAAAATAGGGCAATGGCGCGGCAGTGCGCTCGCCGACAGAATGCCGCGTCCTTGAGCGGCAACGACACGTCGGATTACGCCCGCTGGGCTAATCCGACCTGCTCGCCTTCCCTCCAGGCTCCTCCTCCTCGCTGCGCGAGCCCCGATAGCGCGGCAAGCCATCGTCGAGCTTCACCCACTCCAGCTGCGTGCCCGTATAGATATGGCTGTGCGGCGGCAGCTGTTCGGGATTGTCCAGGCTGCAGGTAGTCACGTCGACTTCATCGGGATAGGCACTGTCTTCAAAGGTCAGCTGCGTGCCGCAGCGGGGACAAAAGCTGCGCGTGCCATGGACGCTGGACGCATACGACATGGCTTGCCCCTGCCGCCAGCGAAAGTTCGCCCGTGGCACGCTGAACCAGGCGACAAACGGCGCGCCCGACGCGCGGCGGCACACGGAACAGTGGCAGGCGCTTTGATGAAAGCTGTCCGCGCCGGCGTCATAGCGGACCTCGCCACATAAACATCCTCCCGTCAGCATGGCATCCTCCTGCGATATGAAAAAGGCGCCCAGTTTAGCGCCGCCGCGGCGCCACGGTTTGCGCTATATCAGGGCGACGATCAACAGCAGCAGCGCCAGCGGCGCCTGCACCAGCACGATGCCCGGATGCGTGCGGCGCAGCTGGGCCCACACGGACAGGCCCGGCACTTCCTCGTGCGGGTGGTGGGCTTCGTCGCGCAGCGACATCGCGTGCAGGAACATGCCGGCGATCAGGGGCCCGGGATTGACCCACCAACCCTGCTCGAGCAAGCCGCGCGACAGGTAGATGGCCAGCGCGCCGATGGCGAACGGCGAAGCCCACACCAGCGCCAGCATCAGGCGGATGCCATAGAATTCCGCCAGGGTGCCCACGCGGTGCAGGCGGCTGAAATCGTGGTCTTCCATGCGCTTGTCGATGGCCAGCTCGGCGCGGCCGTACAGGGTCCACAGGCCGCCGAACAGGCAGCCCAGCAGCACGCCGATGACGATGTCGGCCGCGAACACCACGTATTTATTCACGTCGGCCGTGCCGATGCCCAGCGACGTGTGGGCGGCCGCGTGCAGGTGCAGGCCGGCCTGCTCACCTTCGGCCGTCGTATAGCGGTCGCGCACGTCATAGGTGCCGCCGATATACACGACATTCTTGCGTAGTGCATTCGCCGCCACGCCGGCCTGCCCATCGATCAGTTGTACGCGCGTGCGCGTGGGGTTCAGGAAGGCCGGCGCCACGGCGGCCGGGTGAAACGGCGCGGTGACGGCGTTCTGTTCGGCCGCCGCCCTGGCGTCGCCGTGGATGACGGGTTCGAACGCCCAGCGCGCCAATTCCTTTTCGCTGCCCGTGCGCCGCGCCAGCTGACACACGCGGCCGGCCAGCGCCAGCCCTTCCTTTTGCTCGGACAGGACGGCCGGCATGGGCTGCTGTTGCTCCTGCTCGTCGGCGCCATGCGCCAGCTCGAAGGCCACTGCCGCCAGCACGGGACTTTTCAGTTCGATACGCGTGACGGCGCCCATGCGCTCGCGGATCCGCGGGCTGGCGAAGTGGATGCCGGCAGCGCAGCGCGCGCGTATCCACGCCAGGTTCGCATTCTGATCCGATTGTTCGGGCAGGATCAGCACCAGTTTCCGGCCCTCGGCGGCCAGCCGGTCGAGCAGGCGGTCGAGCGGCCGCTCGCCATCCTTGTGTTGTTCATACACGGCCGGCGCCAGGTCCAGGTCGATGGCCAGCACCTTGCTGCCGCGCGCTGCGGCGCTGGCGATCACTTGTTCCAGGCGCGTGCGTTCCAGCGGTTCGCGCTCGTCGAACACCTGTTCGAACGCGGGCTGGTCTATTTCGATGATGCCGGGCCGGTAGGCGGCGCCCGGGTCCTTGCCCCGGTTCAGCAGTTGCCCCTGTTCCGCGCTGGCGCGCAGCATGGCCGCATCGAGCCATTCGAGCACGTGAAAACCTTCCAGCACCAGCATCAGCGCGGCGATCAGGCTGGCGCCGATCACGTGATGCAGCAGATGCGTGCCCGTCAGCTTGAAGGCCGAGCCCAGCTGGGCGACCGGCCACAGCAGGCGCCGCCACAGCGGGGGGCGCAGTTGGTCCGGCTGGCTGGTTTCCACGGTGCGTTCCCTTCGCGTGCGTTGCATGAATTATCATTCAAGCAACAAATGATGACGAAAGGATAGTATATTGCAGTTGTGCCCGTTCAGCCGCACTGCTGGCAACCTACTTCGGCTTGGCCAGCAGCAGCTTGCCCAGCGCTTCGAAGGCCGGCGTGGTGGTCGGGTCGTTCGCCGCATTGGCCGCCGTCGGCGTCGAGGAGAAGCGCACGATCACCATTTCCGCCTTCGGATCGACATAGATGCGCTGGCCGTACACGCCGCGCGCCATGTAGGCGCCATGGTCGTTATGCGTGACCCACCACATGTCGCGGTAGCTCCAGCCCTTGAGCAAATCGTAGCCGCCCTTGGCGAACAGCTGCTTGTCGCCGCCGCGGCGGATATCGTCGACGGCCGCCTTGGGCAAAATCTGCTGGCCGTTGTAGCGGCCATCGTTGCGCAGCATTTCGCCGAAGCGCGCCAGATCGCGCAAGCCCGCATTCAGGCCGCCGCCGGCAAACGGCGTGCCCGTCGAATCGACCGTCATGTAGGCATCCTGCTCGGCGCCCAGCTTTTGCCAGACATGCTCGGACAGGTAGTCGTTGACGTTCTGCCCCGTGACACGGGCGATGATCCAGCCCAGCACGTCGGAATTGACCGTGCGGTAGCCGAACGCCTCGCCATGCCGGCCCTCGTGCCGCACCGTCTGCAGGTACTCGAAATAGCTGCGCGGCCCCGTGTAATCCTTGGGCTTGGGCAGCGGGCTGCCGGCCGCCGCGTGCTGCCACACTTCCGCTTTCGGGTCCGCGTAATCTTCGCTGAATTGCAGGCCCGTGGTCATGTCGAGCACCTGGCGCACGGTGGCGTCGCCAAACGCGGACTTGGCCAGTTCCGGCACGTAATCGGCCACTTTTTTGTCCGGATCGAGCTTGCCTTCGGCCACCAGCGCCGCGCCCAGGGTGCCCATCACGGACTTCGTCACGGACATGGCGCCGTGCTGGCCGCTTTCCTTCAGCACGCCGAGGTAACGCTCATACACGATGCGGCCCCGGTGCAGCACCACGATGCCGTCCGTGTAGTTGGCGCCCAGCGACTGCTCCCAGGTCATCGTTTCCTTCGCGCCCAGAGGCGTGAAGCGCAGGCTGTCGATATCCGTGCGCAGCGCGCGTTTCAGGGGCACGGGTGCCTTCAAGCCGCGCGAGACATCCACCGTCGGCATCAGCTGGCGGAAGTGCGACACGCTCCAGCGCAGCTGCGGGAAATTGAAATAGCTGCCATCGTCGAAACGGATGATCTTGTCGGCCGGCGGCGGCGCGCCCACCATCCATTGCAATGCGGCCGGATCGCTGGCGGCGGCCGACAGCGGCGCCGTCGCCTCTGCCGCGTGGGCGCCGGCGGACAGCGCCAGGCAGGCGGCGGCCAGGGCCAGGCGTTTCATGCTGGGAAAATCGTTCATGCGATGCTCTCCTTGATAGACAGAATATTTAATAAACCCATACCACGTTCGCCAGCCATCCCCTCCAGGTCCTGGCCTGCCCGTTCACCAGCTGGTTCACGCCCGACTGCGCGAACGAGGCGCTGAAGCCCAGGGTCAGGTAGGTATTCGGGTTCACCACGCGCACGTATTTGACGAAGACGTCGTTGGCCAGCATCGGGCGCAGCACGCCGGCGATCACCAAGGGCGCGCCGCCCGGCACGTCGAGGCGCGTGGCCTGGCCGAACTGCAGCGGGCTGCCCATCTGGTTGGCCCGCACCTGGGCCAGGTAGGCGGTCACGGTGTCCTTCGGCGTCGGGTGCAGCTCGATGGTGGCCTGCAGCGCATTCACGTTGGCATTGACGAAGACCCAGGTCGCCTTGCTGCCCGAAGCCCAGGCGCCCGGCGTGCCTTCGAAGAACAGCGGATCGAAGCGCTCATTGCGCGCCGTGCGCGGATCGTCACCGAAAAAGCTCTGGTAGCCAAGCGTGAACTTCGGCGTCCACGCCACGTCGGGCAGGGAAAAGCCCCCTTCCGTGCGCCAGCCCCAGGCCCGCATCGGCTCGCGCGTATTCCACTCGCGCGCGGCATCGACGCCGAACCAGCCTTTCGACAGCACGGTGGGCAGCACGGGAACGCGCGCGTAGCCATACACGAACTGCAAGTCCTTGCGGCCGTCAGGCACGGCCAGCGGTGCGCCGATGCCGCCTGGCGCCGCCTGCGGATACGCCGCATGCGAACGGGGCACCTTGCCATACGCGACGCCGGCCTTGCGGTCGTTCGCGGGCGCGTAGCTGACGTCAACGCCGACGACGCGCGTGCCGCTATCGTTGTCGGGATTTTCATTCGGGTCGAGATAAAACGCCTGGGCGCTGAACGCGTCCTGGCTTATTCTGGCCACCACGGAATTCTGGAAAGCCTTGCGCGGCCCCAGTTTCAGCGCGCCGCGGTCAAAGCCGTTCGAGCCGCCATTGGCGATCAGCATGCCGGTACCCAGCGTGAAATTCTGCGCGCCGGCCGACACATCGACCATGGCGCGCGTGCCGCCGAGCGGCATGCGGATGCCGGCGACGAATTCCTCGATCGAGATGCGGCCCGTGTCGCCCGCGCCAAACGGATCGTGGCGCAAGGTGCCCGAGCCGACGGCGGACACGCGCGCATACAGCTGCTTGCCGTCGCCCACGTTGCGCTTGAAACCGAGCGCCGGCTTGACATAGAACTCGTACCAGTAGGGATTGAAATCGAAGCCGGGATTGCGCGCCGGCGTATTCGACAGCTTCCAGAACAGATTGCTCTCGCCGGCCACCTGCACGCCCGCTTCCACGGAACGCATCATGTGCCAGCCGGCGGCCATGGCCGGTTCAACGGCGGCGCGCCGGGCTACCTCTTTTTCCATGCTGCTCTGGCCATCGGGATCGAGCTGGCCGGCGGCGGCGCAGGCGGCGCTCCAGCCCAGCAGGGCCAGGACGAGTGAGCTGCGCACGGGGAACATCGCTTGCGTTGTCATAGGTATCCCTTGCGATAGCTGACCTCAGATTTGAACGGATGTTATCAGAGATGCTCTTTTTTATTGTTGTAAAGCATCCTATTGTGCGGCGCCAGGCGTTGAGACGAACGTCTCACGGCAGCCGATGCTGCAGCGCAGGATGCGCCATCCGGGGCTTCGTGCTACAAACGAAATACCATAAAGCAGATACCGAGATACCGGAGAGCGCCATGCCCTACGTCCGCCAGACCAGCCATATCGAGCGCGTGCGCGACCTGATCACCGGCCGCGTCGTCAATCCTGGCGCCGATACGGCCAGGCTGGCGTCGTCGTACCGGCGCTCGCTGGACGACTACCGGCTCGATCCCGCGTCCACCACCGGGCCGCGCATCCTGACGGGCGCCGAACTGCGCGCCATCCAGCAGTCGGAGGAAAATTTTCTGCGCTCCACGGGCCAGTGCCTGCCGCGCCTGCACGCCATGGTGCGCGAAGCGGGCTACTGCGTCATCCTCGCCAATGCGCGCGGCGTGACGATCGACTACATGGTCGACACGGACCAGCGCAAGGATTTCAAGAAGGCGGGCCTGTACCCGGGCTCGTGCTGGTCGGAAGAGGAAGAAGGCACGTGCGGCATCGCCTCCGTGCTGCTCGACCAGGAAGCGATCACCGTGCACAAGACCGACCACTTCCGCGCCGCCTTCACGGGCCTGACCTGCAGCGCCGCACCAATCTTTTCTCCGCACGGCGACTTGATCGGCGTGCTCGATGCCTCGGCCTTGAATTCGCCCGATGCGCGCGACAGCCAGCGCCTGGTGAAACAGCTGGTGCGCCAGGGCGCGACCCTGATCGAGGACGGCTTTTTTCTCACCTCCTATGGCCATTGCTGCATCCTGCTGGCGCACCGCAACCGCCACTTCGTGGAAGTGCAGCCGGAGATGCTGCTCGCCATCGACGAGCATGGCGACATCGTCGCCGCCAACCGCTGCGCGCGCGACGTCATCGGGGGCCTGGACGCCCTTCCCCGCCCCGTCGCCGAGGTGCTGGAAGTGCGCGCCGAACGGCTGTTCGATGCGCGTACGGGACACAATCTGCTGTCGCTGCGCCTGGCCGGCGGCGGCACCTGGCTGCACGCGCGCGTGCGCGCGCCGCTGCGCCAGGCCAGCGCGCGGGTACGCATCAAGAATGCCGCTCCCGTGACGCAGGACGCGCCGGCCTGCACGCCGCCGGAACTGGCCGAGCGCACGCGCATCGTCAACGCCATGAACGCCGCCAAATGGCGCCCGCTGCAGGCGGCCGCCATGCTGGGCGTCTCGCGCGCCACCCTGTACCGGCGCATCAAGCAGCTGCACATCGTGCCGCCGCACCGCCAGTAGGCATCCGGCAAGCTGAGATTTCCGTCTCATATTCCGCCATGCTGCGCTGCGGGATGCGGGTTCAAAACGCCAGTGTTACAACATCGTCAGCGGCAACACAGCCGCATCCCATCATAAAGTCAGCAGACTTGGAGGAGACACGATGCAAACCGAAATCAACCCGCACGACTTGGCCGTGGCCGGCATCCTGGAGCAGCTCGAAGGCTGTCTTCGCGCCAGCGACGGCACGGGCGCCGCACAGCTGTTCGAACAGGATGGCTACTGGCGCGACCTGGTGCTGTTTACCTGGAACCTGAAAACCCTGGAAGGCCGCGGGCAGATCGCCGCCATGCTGACCGCCCAGCTGGGCGCCGTGCAGCCGGTTGCCATCCGCATCGCCGACGGCGAACATGCGGTGGAAGCGGGCGGCGTGCTGCAAAGCTGGATCACGGTGGAAACGGACGTGGCGCGCGGCGTGGGCTTCATCCGCATCCGCGACGGCAAGATCTGGACCCTGCTCACCACCATGAGCGAATTGAAGGGTTTTGAGGAAGCCAAGGGCGGCCGGCGGCCCATGGGCGCCGAACACGGGGCGCGCACCAACCGCAGCAGCTGGCTGGAGCACCGCGAACAGGAAGCCAAGGAACTCGGTTACGCACGTCAGCCCTATTGCGTCATCATCGGCGGCGGCCAGGGCGGCATCGCGCTGGGCGCGCGCCTGCGGCAATTGAACGTCCCCACCATCATCATCGAGAAAAACGCCCGCCCCGGCGACAGCTGGCGCAAGCGCTACAAATCGCTGTGCCTGCACGACCCCGTCTGGTACGACCACATGCCGTACATCCCTTTCCCCGACAACTGGCCCGTCTTCACGCCCAAGGACAAGGTCGGCGACTGGCTGGAAATGTACACCAAGGTAATGGAGCTGAACTACTGGGGTTCGACGTCATGCGAATCGGCCAGCTTCAACGAGGCCAGCGGCGAGTGGACGGTGCAGGTGCTACGCGATGGCCAGCCCGTCACCCTGAAGCCGCAGCAGCTGGTGCTGGCGACGGGCATGTCGGGCAAGGCGAACATGCCGAAGTTCAAGGGCATGGACGTGTTCCAGGGCGAGCAGCAGCACTCGTCGCAGCATCCGGGACCGGACGCGTATGCCGGCAAGAAGGTGGTGGTCATCGGCGCGAACAATTCCGCGCACGATATCTGCGCCGCCCTGTGGGAAGCGGGCGTGGACGTGACCATGGTGCAGCGCTCGTCGACGCACATCGTCAAGTCCGATTCCTTGATGGACCTGGCACTGGGCGACCTGTATTCGGAACGGGCGCTGGCGGCCGGCATGACCACAAACAAGGCCGACCTCACGTTCGCCTCGATCCCATACAAGATTTTGGCCGACTTCCAGAAGCCCGTCTTCAAGGCCATCCGCGAGCGCGATGCGGACTTTTATGCGCGCCTGGAAGAACGTGGCTTCATGCTCGATTTCGGCGACGACGATTCGGGCCTGTTCATGAAATACCTGCGCCGCGGCTCCGGCTACTACATCGACGTGGGCGCCTCCGAGCTGGTCGCCGAGGGCAAGATCAAGCTGAAAAGCGGGGTCGGCGTGCAGGAACTGAAAGCCCATTCCATCGTGCTGTCCGACGGCACGGAGCTGCCCGCCGACCTCGTGGTGTACGCCACCGGCTACGGCTCCATGAACGGCTGGGCGGCCGACCTGATCTCGCCCGAGGTGGCGAATAAAGTGGGCAAGGTGTGGGGCCTCGGTTCGGCCACGACGAAGGACCCGGGCCCGTGGGAGGGCGAGCAGCGCAATATGTGGAAACCCACGCAGCAGCAATCGCTGTGGTTCCACGGCGGTAACCTGCACCAGTCGCGCCATTATTCGCAATACCTGTCGCTGCAGCTGAAGGCGCGCATGGAAGGGTTGAACACGCCCGTATATGGGCAGCAGGAAGTGCATCACCTGGCGTAAAGGCGATGCAACCCATGTAGGTCGGATTAGCGCGGGAAGCGCGTAATCCGACACCTTGTTGGCGGCTCATGTCGGATTACGCGCGGCGTTGCCGCACTAATCCGACCTACCGCCACCACCCACTCAAAAAAAATGGCGGCGGACCGAAGTCCGCCGCCATTTTTACGTCATGCAGCCAACGATTACTGCTTGATGGCTTCGATCGCAAACGTCAAAGTGACGTCATCGCTGACGGCCGGCGCATATTTGCCGGCGTTGAATTCCGAGCGCTTGATCTTGGCCGTGGCGTTGGCGCCGCACGCGTCTTTTTTCAGCATCGGGTGCGGTGCGCAATTGAACGAGGTGACGGTCAGGGTCACTGGCTTGGTCACGCCTTTCAGGGTCAGGTTGCCTTCCACGGAGGCCAGCTTGTCGCCGTCGAAATTGAACCTGGTCGATTTGTACGTGGCGACGGGATACTTGGCCGTGTCGAGGAAGTCTTCGCCCTGGATGTGCGAGTTGAACAGGGTCGAACCCGTATCGACGGACTTGGTGTCGATCAGCACTTCGACGGCGCCCGTCCTGGCGGCGCGGTCCAGGGTGACCTTGCCGGTGGTGTTATTGAAACGGCTTTGCTGCGTCGAGAAACCCATGTGGGTGTATTCGAAACGGGGGAAAGTATGGCTGCCATCGATGACATAGACTTCCGGAGCGGCAAAGGCGGACAGCGAGAAGCCGGCGGCGGCGATAAAAGCGAGCAGTTTTTTCATTGTAAATTCCTGTTTGGAGTGGAGGATGTCAAAACCGCAACCGGCGGCAGGCGGGAAGCGCTGCGGCTGATTGTCTGGCTTCAGTTGCAACAGATTATGCATGGCATGAAGATCGATGTAAAACGGAAAATATACCTAGTTAGCATCGAAAAAATCGATAATAACGGTAAGGATGTCCACGACAACGTCTTCTGTTGCCGATTATTGTCTGCATTGCCAAAAATATCCAGCGTTATCCGGCGCCTCAGACCAGGCCGCAAATGAGAATGATTCTTGTTATTACCCTACAGGATTGTTATCATTGCGGCCCCGGCAAGCCTGCAGCTTCGCCTTGATTCCTCCATAATAGCGCAGCACATACGGCAGAAAAACATGACGGCCACCCGCCACGATACGCACACCTTGAACGCACAGCCCATCGTTTCCCCGCCCCGCAGCCAGGGCCTGACAGCCGGCGCCCTCGCCTGATGGGCGAGCCGCACGCCCAGGCTTCCCTGCGCGAAGCGCACGGCGCGCGCCTGCGCCGCTGGGCCTGGACCGCTGCCGGCGCCCTGATGGTGCTGCTGGGGATCATCGGCGCCATGCTGCCCGTCATGCCGACGACGATTTTCCTGATCCTCGCCCTGGCCTGCTTCAGCCGCGCCTCGCCGCGCCTCGAGCACTGGCTGCTGCACCATCCGCGCTTCGGCCCATCGCTGCTCCAGTGGCGCGAACACCGCGCCGTGTCGCGGCGCGGCAAGGCCATGGCTTGCCTGGGCATGGCCATCGGCTTTGTCGCCATGTGTCTCGGCCATCCGCCGTGGTGGGTCATCGCCATGGTGGGCGCCATGGAGCTCGCCGTGCTCATCTACCTGTTGCGCCGTCCCGAAGGTCCTGCGGCCAGCGGAGCAGAATCTGCCCGTGAAGAGGACAATCGCAGGCAGTAAACGGCCCTGCCCGCGACGAAAAAACGGCAACTGAGCCGAACCGCACATAAAATCACCGCGATGCCTGCACAGGGCGCGTCGAACTTTTCACCAAGATGTGGCTCCGCCACGCCAGTCCACGCGATTAAATTCGGCAAGAACGCCGCTTTCCCGCTTTTTTCACTTGAAAACAGTCGCATAGACATTATTTGCATATTCAAAGCAAGATTCTGTCGTAGGAGTAATAACACGATCGGAGGTATACTACGCAACCGACGTAACAGGCTGGGCGATTTGGCCCCTGCAAGCAAGCCTGTGACGGTCCAATAAAAAAGGAAACACTGCATGACCACACCACACCGTACGCCGGTGATTCGCATCGATGGCGCGAACAAGACCTTCGCGCTGCCCAAGGGCGAACAATTCCACGCGGTCAAATCGGTCACGCTGGAAGTCTATCCCGGTGATATTTTCGGCCTGATCGGCAAGAGCGGCGCCGGCAAATCGACCCTGCTGCGCCTGATTAACCTGCTCGAGCGCCCCGACAGCGGCACCATTACCGTGGCCGGGCGCGAACTGACCCGCCTGGGCAAGAGCGAGCTGCGCGACGCGCGCCAGAATATCGGCATGATTTTCCAGCAATTCAATCTGCTGCAAAACGCCAGCGTCTTCGACAACGTCGCCTTCCCCCTGAAAATCCATGGCACGACCAAGGGCGAGCAGATCGCCGCCAGAGTCGAGGAATGCCTGGCGCTCGTCGGCCTGTCCGACAAGCTGCACAGCTATCCGGCGCAATTGTCCGGCGGGCAGAAACAGCGCGTGGCGATCGCCCGCGCCCTGGCCAGCCACCCCGACGTGCTGCTGTGCGACGAGCCGACGTCCGCGCTGGACGCGGAAACGACGCGCGCCCTGCTCGACACCCTGCGCGACATCAATGCGCGCCTCGGCGTGACCATCGTCATCGTCAGCCACGAGCTGTCGGTGCTGGGCGCCATCTGCAACCGCGTGGCCGTCGTGGAAAACGGCGCCATCGCCGAACAATTCGACTTGAGCGACACGGCCACCCCGCGCAAGACGGCGCTGGGACGCGAGCTGGCGTATTACGGCACCGAGGCGTTTGAAGCCACCGCATGGAAGGATGCAACACATGTTTGAAGAATCGATCAATAACGTCGTCAACCTGCTGCCGGAAATCTGGGTGGCGCTGGGCCAGACCATGACCATGCTGGGCATCGGCTTGACCGCCGCCATCCTGATCGGCGGCCCGCTGGGCATTTTGCTGTTCCTCGTCTCGGAAGGCCAGTCGCTGGAAAACCGTCCCCTGTCGACGATCCTGGGCTGGCTGGTCAATACCGTGCGCAGCTTCCCCTTCATCATCCTGCTCGTCGCCCTGACGCCGTTTACGCGCATCATCGCGGGCACCTCGATCGGCCCGCTGGCGGCTGCCGTGCCGCTGTCGTTCGCCGCCATTCCCTACCTGGCGCGCCTGGTGGAACAGAACCTGCGCGAAGTGCCGCGCGGCGTGATCGAAGCGGCGCACGCCATGGGCGCGTCGGAAATGCAGATCATCTTCCGCGTGCTGCTGGTCGAAGCGCGCTCCGGCCTCGTGCTGGCGCTGACCGTGTTGTCGATCAGCTTCCTGTCGTATTCGGCCGTGGCCGGCGTGGTGGGCGGCGGCGGTATCGGCGACCTGGCCATCCGTTACGGCTACTACCGCTTCGAGACGGACATCATGGTCGCCACCGTGGCCATCCTGATCGTGCTGGTGCAAACCATCCAGTTCGCCGGCACGCGCATCGCCAAGCGCCTCGACAAACGTTAATTCATATTCAGAAACAAGGACCTGCATGAACCACCTTCGCCGTAATTTGCTCCTGGCCGCCGCCAGCCTCGCCTTCGCCACCGCCGCCCATGCCAAGGACCCGAAAGAACTCGTCATCGGCACCAGCTCCGGCCCGTATTCCGACCAGCTGAAGCTGGGCATCAAGCCTATCCTGGAAAAACAGGGTTACAAGGTCAAGATCGTGGAATTCAACGACTACGTGCAGCCGAACTACGCGCTGGCCGAAGGGTCGCTGGACGCCAACGTGTTCCAGCACATCGTCTACCTGACCAAATTCGCCACCGATAACAAGCTGCCATTGAGCGCCCTGATCACCGTGCCGACCATGCCGATCGGCCTGTACGGCGGCAAGCAGAAAACCCTGGCCGAAGTCAAGAACGGCGCCACCATCACCATGCCGAACGATCCTACCAACCAGGCGCGCGCGCTGGTGATGCTGGCCAAGATGGGCTGGATCAAGCTCAAACCGAACGTCGATCCGCTGCGCGCGTCCGAACGCGACGTGCTGGAGAACCCGAAGAAGCTGAAACTGGTGCCGCTGGAAGCGGCGCAGCTGCCACGTTCGCTGGCAGACGCCGACTACGCCTTTGTGAACGGTAACTTCGCCCTGGCCGCCGGCATGAAGCTGACCTCGGCCCTGAGCGTGGAAAAGATCTCGGACAGCTACATCAACCTGGTCGCCATCCGCACCGCCGACAAGGCCAAGCCATGGGTGAAGGACCTGGAAGCGGCCTACCGCTCGCGCGCCTTCCTCGACGCGACGAACAAATACCTGGCCGGCTACGAAAAGACGGACTACCAGCTGGCGCTGGAAAAGACGCTGAAAAAATAAACGGCGTGCACCAAACGTAAAAAGGACGGCCAAGGCCGTCCTTTTTTATTGTCCGCGCCTTGCGGGCGCCATCACTATTTAGAAGCGGTAGCCGACGCCTACGCCGATCAGGATAGGATCGACTTTGACTTCGCTGATCTTGGCGCCGCCGGCCAGTACGTCGCTGCGGATCTGTACTTTCTTGATGTCGAAGTTCAGCGACCAGTTTTTGTCCAGTTTGTAATCGACACCGGCTTGCAGCGAGTAGCCCCAGCTGTCATGCTCCAGGCGGCCTGCGCCGTTCAGCAATTTCACGTCCGAGATATTCGTGTAGTTCACGCCGGCACCTACGTATGGGCTGAACTGTTTTTCAGGCATGAAGTGGTATTGCAGCGACAGGGTCGGCGGCAAATGCTTGAAAGTACCGATCTTCGTGCCGGACAAGGTAACGTCATGCTTTTGCGGATACGTCAGGATCAGCTCGGCAGCGATGTTAGGCGTGAAGAAATACGAAATATCGATTTCAGGAATCGTCTTGCTGCTGACGTGAATAAGGTCGGATGCGCCGACGCCACCAACAGGAGCAGATTTGTTGGCCGGATCGATGTGCACGGCGCGGGCACGGACCAGCCATGGGCTTTCCTGTGCCATTGCGTTGCCGGCGAAGGCGCCGATGGCGGCCAGGACGATTGCTGCTGCAGTTGCGGACTTTTTCATTCTAGTTCCCTCTTTTTGTCGTTAAGTAACGCTGCGAAGTCTAAGAGTGCAGTGCAACAAAAACTTTGATCCACATCAAATAGTGCTAGATGGCATCACTAGACGGATTTTTTCCTTTGCCCAAGTCAAGAAAATGCGGCAATGCAGCGTGACCGGATGCAAGGTCCCCTATTTCAGCGGCCAGCCAGCCGCGCAATGCTGAGACAAGTTGCGCGCCGCGCAATGGTTACTTGCGCCGATGTCACTGGATTGCCGCCGGCCCCTGCAGCATACTATTTCCAGTGCACACATGAGAATGGTAATGATTATCATTTGCGATATAATGGCTTACCTCGCTCAGCGACTACAAAAAGGAATGGGAGACATGGATATATTGAGGGAACTGCGTGAATCGGGCTTGAAAGTGACCATCCCCCGCTTGCGGATTCTGCAGCTGTTCCAGGAAGGCACGATCAAGCACCTGAGTGCGGACGATGTCTACAAACTCTTGCTGGCTGAAAAGATCGACGTGGGCCTGGCCACCATCTACCGCGTGCTGATGCAGTTTGCCGAGGCCGGCATTCTGTTTCGCCGGCACTTCGAATCGGGCCACGCCGTGTTCGAACTGAATGAAGGCCAGCACCACGACCACCTGGTCTGCACGGGTTGCGGCAAGGTCGATGAATTCGTCGACGAAGGCATCGAACTGCGCCAGAACGAGATTGCCGCCGAACGGGGCTTCGTGCTGCACGAGCACGCGCTGTCGCTGTACGGCACCTGCGCCGAGTGCACGGCGAAGAAAGTCCCGCCGCGCAAAGCCTCCTGAGGCAGCGCGGAAGGTAGCGCCTGGCAAGCCACCTGCGCTACACTGCGTGCGCCGCAGCTCAACAAGGGACAAGCATGTACATCGGAGAAATCGCCCGCCTGGCGGGCACCTCGCCCAAGGCCTTGCGCCACTATGAAGCGCTGGGCTTGCTGGGCGACGTGCGCCGTTCCGGCGCCTATCGCGTCTACACGCAGCAGGACCTGGCGCAGGTCAAACTGATACGCCAGGCGCAGGTCCTGGGCTTCCGCCTGGCCGAACTGCTGCCCGTCCTGGCCGGCGACGATACGGACTGGGCCGCCCTGTCACGGCACATCGACGCCAAGCGCGCGCAGGTGCGGCAGGATATCGCCCGCCTGCGCCAGCTCGACGTGCAGCTGGCCGACATCGACACGGAAATCCGTGACTGCCTGGCGCGCCAGCAACTGCAGGCAGCCTGACACTGCGCGCTTGACTCTGCCCCCAGGGGCAGGCTTTAGCATGCAAGCTCTTCTTTAACGGAAAGCCTGCAGCATGAGCAAAATTACACCGAAGCGCATTTTAATTCTCCTCGGCCACCCGTCCAGCGACAGTTTCTGCGCCGCCCTGGCCGAGGCCTACGCCGCCACGGCCCGCAGCGCAGGCCATACCGTGCGCGAACTGCGCCTGGGCCAGCTGGACTTCGACCAGAACCTGCATGAAGGCTACCGCCAGGTGCAGCCGCTGGAGCCAGACTTGCTGGCCGCGCAGGAAGCCATCAGCTGGGCCGAACACCTGGTGTTCGCCTACCCGATCTGGTGGGGCGGCGCGCCGGCCCTGCTGAAAGGTTTTGTCGACCGTATCTTCCTGCCCGGCTTTGCCTTCAAATACCGCCCGGGCAAGGCCTTTCCCGCCCAGCTGCTGAAGGGCCGCACGGCGCAGCTGCTGGTGGCGATGGACACGCCGCCCTGGTATTTCCGCTGGGTCTACCACATGCCCGGCATCCACCAGCTGCGCAAGACGACCCTGGAATTTTGCGGCGTCAAGCCCGTCAAGGTGGCCTGCTTCGGCCCCATGATCGATTCCACCGGCACGCAGCGCGCGCGCTGGCTGGAGCAGGCACAGGCGCTGGCCAGGCGTCTGTAAGCCCGGCAACGGATTGCCATGCAGCCATCTTGCATACGGTTTTGACAAGCCGGTAATCAAGCCGTCATATTCAGCGGCTACCATGATGATATTGCCTGTTTGTCAGTCGCCTTGCTCTCGCGACAACAAAGGTCCGATCGTCATGTAAAGGTAGCCGCTGTGGAGTTCAACGCTTCTCGATTGCATCTTCCCCGTTATCGCACGTCCGTGGCGCTTGATCTGTGCGTTCCCACGGAATCCGTGCAGGCCGACGCCAGCAACTTCGCCGTGCTGGAATTGTTCACGGAACGGCGTGACATGATGAGCCTGCCCGTCACGGAGCAGCAGAAGCCGATCGGCTTAATCAGCCGCAATATCTTCATGTCGCAGATGTCCAAGCCCTTTTATCACGAGGTGTACGGCAAGAAGAGTTGCATCGCCTTCATGGACAAGGAACCGCTGATCGTCGATGGCGCCATGAGCATCGAAGACCTCACCTTCCGCGCCGTGGAAGCGGGAGAGAAGGCGCTGGCCGACGGCTTCATCATCACCGAGGATGGCGCGCTGGCCGGCGTGGGCTTCGGCCTGCAGCTGATGAACGTGGTGGCCACCATGCAGGCGGAAAAGAACCGGCAGATCATGCACAGCATCGATTACGCCAGCGTGATCCAGCGCGCGCTGCTGCGCACCTCCGATGCGGAATTGCGCGCCACCCTGCCCGACGCGCACCTGGAATGGCAGCCGCGCGACGTCGTCGGCGGCGACTTCTACTTTTTCGAACGCCACGAAGGGGGCTGGTTCGCCGCCATCGCCGACTGCACGGGCCACGGCGTGCCGGGCGCCTTCATGACCCTGATCGCCTCGTCGGCCCTGAGCCAGGCCTTGCGCGAACGGGGGCCGCGCGATCCGGCCGCCCTGATCGGCGCCGTCAGCCGCGCCATCAAGACCCTGCTGGGCCAGGACGGCGCCGACAGCGGCGCGGCCACCGGCCACGCCGGCTCGAACGACGGCATGGATTGCGCCTTTTTATGCTACGACACGGCCAGCGCCAGCCTGCGTTTCGCAGGGGCGAAACTGGCGCTCTACGTGGTGGCGCCGGGCGAAGAAGCCGTGCGCGCCATCGATGGCGCGCGCATGGGCGTGGGCTACGTTGACACGCCGGCCGGCTACTGCTGGCACAACGAGACACCCGACATTCCCGCCGGCAGCCTGCTGTTCCTCACCACCGACGGCTTGCTCGACCAGATCGGCGGCGCGCGCGACATCGCCTACGGCAAGCGGCGCATGCGCGAACAGCTGCTGGCGCGGCGCGACGCTCCGGCCGGCGACGTGGCGGCGGCCCTGCTGCAGGACAGCGCCGCCTGGCAGGGAAAACAGCCACGCCGCGACGACCTGACCTTTTTCTGTTTCCGCCTGTAGTCTGGGCGCCATCGAGCCACCTTATCAACAAGACACCGGGTCACCGGCTAGCCAGGAGCACGCACGTGCTGTACGAAGAATTCAACGAGTTTTGGGATGTGGCCCGCAAGCGCAACATCATCTTTTTTTACGTGGGCTATTTCTCGCAGCACGTGGTGAGCGCCATTTCCGAAACCATCAAGGCGCGCCTCGATACGGCCGGCGCGGCCGGGCCCACCCGGCGGCGCATCTTTTCCTCGTTCATCGAGATGTCGCAAAACATCATGCATTATTCAGCCGACAGCCTGACGCCCGATGCGCAGCTGGACCAGCAGATGCGGCGCGGCTCGTTTTGCATCGGCACGCGCGGCGACAGCTTTTTTCTGCTGTGCGCCAACCCCGTCTCGACCGACAACGTGGCGCAGATCCGCGCCCGCCTGGAACCGCTGCACACGATGACGATGGAAGAAATCCGCCTCGCCTACAAGAAGGCCCTGCGCGAGGAAGCGCCATCGGACAGCAAGGGCGCGGGCCTGGGTTTTCTCACCATGGCGCGCGATGCCAGCGAGCCGCTGGAATTCGAATTCGTCCAGGACCCACAGGAACCTGGCCACACCATCTTCTGCATCAAAGCCATCATTTGAAAGAGCCGACTCAGGAAAGCATATGCAATTACCGTCACCACTGTTCATCGCCGCGACCCCGAGTTCGCCCGAAATCGACTTCCGTTTCGAGCAGCACACCCTGTCGATCAAGGGCGAGTCGTATCCGGAAAACGCGGCCGCCTTCTATGGTCCGCTGATCGCCGCCGTGCGCGCCTATCTGGAAGGCTGCCGCGAAGCTGCCATCACCGTCAACGTCTCGCTGGCCTACTTCAACAGCTCCAGCACGAAGATGCTGTTTACCCTGTTCGACACCCTGAACCAGGCGGCCGTGGACGGCAACCAGGTGCGCCTGAACTGGTATCACGACGAGGACGACGACACCATCCTGGAATTCGGCCAGGAGCTGCAGCAGGATTTTACGGCCCTCGACTTCCACGACCATCCCGTGCAGGGCAGCTAGGGCATGCGCGCCGCCATCTCCGAGTCCGGCCTGGAGCCCGACCTGTTCACCGTGGAAGCGGCAGCGCTGGCCACCGCGCGCCGCATGCACGCCGACGCCAACGCCTCGGGCGCGGAACAACGGCGCGTGCTCGGTGAACTGATCGTTCACTACGAGCGGCTGATGCGCGAGACGCGCCGCCTGATCGGCCGCAGCGACCGCGCCGAGCGCGACATGCATCTGCTGAACCGCCAGCTGCAAACCCTGGCCGGCCAGCTCGAATACCGCGCCACGCACGACCCGCTGACGGGCGCCCTGAACCGCGGCGCCGTGATCGACCACGCCTCGCGCTGCCTGGCGCAGGGTGACATGGCGCTGATCGTGCTCGATATCGACCTGTTCAAGCAAGTCAACGACGACTTCGGCCACCCGGCCGGCGACGGCGTGATCCAGGCCGTGGTCGACTGTTTAAAAGGGTTGTTGGGACAGGAAACGGCCATCGGCCGGGTCGGCGGCGAAGAATTTTCCGTGGTCTGGCCCACCTCTTCGCGCGACGAGGCGGCGCAAGTGGCGCAGCGCATCTGCGAGACGGTCGGCCGCCAGCGCCATGCGGCGCCCATCACGCGCGCCATCACCATCAGCGTGGGCCTGAGCTGGAACCGCGCCGGCACGCCGTTCGACACGGCCTACAGCCATGCGGACCAGGCCCTGTACCAGGCCAAGCGCGAAGGACGCAACTGCGTGCGCCAGTGGCTGGAAAGCTGAAGCGGCGCAATCAGCGCAGCTGTTCGCGCGCCATGCTGCCATCGCGGCGCATGGCCGCTGCCGCCCGCTGCATGGCGGCCACCTGCGCCTCGGGCACCTTGAGGTTACAGGCCAGGTAAGTCTGCACGCGGTTGAAGGTCAGCAGGGGCACCACCTTGCCCTCCCACTCCTTGCCGACGAAAGGCTTGCTGCCCACCGCCAGGCCGACGGCCCACAGGTCGATGCGCCCGAGCAGCAGCTTTTGCGGATTGATCCACTCCTGCGTCACGGGCGCCACGTTCATGCCGTGCTGGCGCAGATAATCGTCGCGCGCGTCGCCGAGCACCGTGCCGATCACCAGGCCGCGCGCATCGGCCAGGGTGCGCAGCGCCATATGCCGCTCGGCCAGGCCATACAGTATCCATTCCGCTTCGTTGAGGGGGCCGATCCAGCGAAATTGCGCTTCGCGCTCTTGCGTGCGCGTGGTGGAAAAGATGCAGGTGTCAGGCTCGCGCAGCGCCTGCGCATACGCGCGTTTCCACGGCAGCAGTTCCATCGTATAGCCGATGCCGGCGCGCGCCATGATGTCGCGCACCTTCAGCGTTTCGCGTCCCACGACGACATTGCCTTCCATCATGCTCGACGGCGGCAAATGCTCGCCGACGATGCGCAGGCCCGCCGCCCCGGCCGCCGCCGGCAGCAACAGCGCCGCCAGCAGCCATGCCATGCTTGCTTGTTTCATGCTTGCCTTCTTCTACCACAGGGGATACGCAGCCCTGCACCTGCAGGATGGTACCATCGGCCCCCGCCGGCCATGGCCAAAGGTTGTCAGCTAAACCATTATTTTTCCGTAACGTGGCTCAGGGCCAACGCCGGGATCATCATGCGAGGGGAGGATGGCGAGAAAAACAAGTGGCGGAAAACAGTAGGAGTCGAACCTACGGGAGAACGTCTGACGCCCTCCACCGGGTTTGAAGCCCGGCCACATCACCGGATGAGTGTGCTTTCCGCGGTGCCTGAGCTAGCTGTTGGGGCTGCGGTGTAGGACCACAACGCCTGCGGGCGCAATAGATGCCCATTGCCAACACGGCGAGTATAACCGACGCGGTCGAAGAATTCCAAGACCTGGATCGCCCGCTTGCGGCCCAAGCCGCTGGCGTCGCGGAAAGTGGCCGCGCCCACAGCGCCATTGCCTGCCGGTAAGCCGGCATCCTCTTCCGCCTTGCGCGCCAGTTCCCGCACCAGTTGCGCCAGCCCGGCCAGCGCCGCCTGGTGATAGAACAGGTCATGCACGACCTGGCTGATCTGCCCCGCCTTGGCAAGCTTGCGCAACAGCCGGCGCGTTTCGTCCTCGGTCAGGCCGAAACCGCGCGCCAGGTCGCGCGTCCACGGCGGATCGGCACGCCCCTGCTCCAGCGCGGCCAGCAAGGGCTCGGCCATGGCCTGCTCCTGCGGCGTCAGTTCCACGCTGTGCGTCGGCAAGTGCAGGCTGGCGCCGCGCGCCAGGATGCCGCCCTGCGCCAGCAAGCCTTCGACCAGATGGCTCCACAAGGCGTCTTCCATCTCCGCGTCGACGATGCGCTTCAGCCGCCACAGTTCCGGCCCTGCCTCGTCGGGCGCGCGCGCGTGGAAGGCCGCCAGTGCGGTGAGCACCCGCTCTTGCAGCGCCAGCAACGCGGGCGGCGCCACCAGCAGTGCATCGCCGCCGCGCAGGGCGATGCGCCGCGTGTCGGGCGGCAGCGCCAGGGCATGCGCCGGCAGCAGGGACAGGCGCACCAGCAGCGACTCGCGCAGCCCCAGCGGGCTTTGCGCCAGCAGGGCCGCATAGTCGCCGTGCGCGACAAACGCCGCCAGCGCATCGAGCCACGCCAGCCTGGCCGGGCTGCGCCGCTTGCGCGCCGGGCCGAACGGATCGAGCACCATGCCGCCGCCCACCGTCTGCGTCGCCTGCGCGTTGCGCACGACGAAGCGGTCGCCCGGCACGCCGTGCATGGGCGCCTCGAACACCAGTTGCACCCTGCCCGTCTGGCCCGGCGACAGGGTTTCGCCATCGAGCATGACGGCGCGCGCCAGCTGGTGCGCCGCGCCCAGGTGCACGTGCAGCGGCGACCAGGCTTTCAGCTGCACGCCGGCGTCGGGCAGCAGGGTCAGTTCCACGTCCAGGCGCTCGGAACACTGCGCCAGCTCGGGCGCGACGATCCAGTTGCCCCGTTCGATGCGCTCGCGGTCGATGCCGGCCAGGTTCAGCGCCAGGCGCTGGCCTGCCATGCCCGTCTCGGCCGCGCGGTTCTGCGCATGGATGCTGCGCACGCGCGCAGGCGCGCCGCCGGGCGCCAGCTGCAGCATGTCGCCCACCTGTGCGCATCCCGCCAGCGCCGTGCCGGTGACGATGGTGCCCTGCCCCGACAAGGTGAACACGCGGTCCACGCCCAGGCGGAACAGCCGGCGCTCGTCGCGTTGCGGCAGGCTGCGCGCCACCTGCGTCAGGTGCGCCAGCAAGGCGGCCACGCCCGCATCGTTGTCGCGATGGGCGGCGGTGGGGAAGACCGGGCTGCCCGCCAGCGGCGTGCCGGCCAGCAGCGCTTCGATGTCCGCCTCCACCTGCGCCACGCGGGCGCTGTCTGCGCGGTCGATCTTGGTCAATGCCACGGCGCCGCGCGTCACGCCCAGCAGCTGCAAGATGGCCAGGTGCTCGTGCGTCTGCGGCATGACGCCGTCGTCGGCCGCCACCACGAGCAGTGCGAAGTCGATGCCCGTCACGCCGGACGCCATGGTGCGGATGAATTTTTCGTGGCCTGGCACGTCGATCACGCCCAGCACCGTGCCATCGGCCAGCGGCAGATAGGCGTAACCGAGTTCAATCGAGATGCCGCGCGCCTGCTCTTCCTTGAGGCGGTCCGTGTGCACACCGGTCAATGCGCGCGTGAGGGTCGTCTTGCCATGGTCGATATGGCCTGCGGTGCCGACGATCATGCGGACAACTCGGCGAGCTGCGCGATGAAGGCCGTCTCGTGCGCCGCTTCCAGGCAGCGCAAATCGAGCCACAACGTGTCTTGCCCGATGCGCCCGATCACGGGGCGCGGCATGGCGCGCAGGCGCTGTTCCAGCGTTCCCAATGGATTGCTCAGGCGCGAACCGGGGGCGCTGCGGACGGCCAGGCCAAAGCTGGGCAGCTGGTCGACGGGCAAGGCGCCGCTGCCGATCTGGCTGGTCACGGTTTCGGCGCTGACCACATAGGCGGCACCGAGTACGTTTTGCAGCAGCGGCAGCAGGGTTTGCGCCTGCGCGCGCATGGCGCAAGCGGGACGCGTTAGCAGGCGCAAGGTGGTCAGGCGTTCGGCCAGCAAGTCCGGCGCGCGGTACAGCTGCAGCACGGGGGCCAGGGCCGCCAGGGTGAGTTTGCCCACGCGCAGCGCGCGTTTCAGGGGATTGCGCTTGATCTTCGCGATCAAATCGGCACGCCCGACGATGACGCCGCATTGC
Source organism: Janthinobacterium agaricidamnosum (assembly GCF_003667705.1). Classification (NCBI taxonomy): domain Bacteria; kingdom Pseudomonadati; phylum Pseudomonadota; class Betaproteobacteria; order Burkholderiales; family Oxalobacteraceae; genus Janthinobacterium; species Janthinobacterium agaricidamnosum. Next base: position 3,838,347 of record NZ_CP033019.1, read on the forward strand.
GGGCCGCCCAGCAATTTGTCGCCGCTGAAGGTCACCAGGTCGGCGCCCGCCTCGATGGTTTCGCGCACCGTCGTTTCATGCGGCAGCCCGTATTGCGCCAGGTCGACCAGGGTACCGCTGCCCAGGTCCACGGCCGTCGGCACGCCGTGTTGTGCCGCCAGCGGCACCAGTTCGTCGAGCTCCACGCTTTTCGTGAAACCGGTGATCGCGTAATTGCTGCAATGAACCTTCATCAGCAGGCTTGTCTGCGCGTTGATCGCGTCCGCATAATCGGCCAGGTGCGTACGGTTGGTGCTGCCCACTTCGCGCAGCACGGCACCCGCGCGCGTCATCACGTCCGGGATGCGGAAGGCGCCGCCGATTTCCACCAGCTCGCCGCGCGAGACGATCACCTCTTTGTTCTGCGCCAGGGTATTCAACATCAGCAGCACGGCGGCCGCATTGTTGTTGACGATGGTGGCCGCTTCGGCCCCCGTCAGTTCGCGCAGCAATTCCTCGACCAGGTCGTCGCGGTCGCCGCGCTTGCCCGTTTCCAGGTCGAATTCCAGGTTCATCGGCCACTGCAGCGCCTCGACCACGGCTTGCACGGCGGCGTCGGGCAGCAACGCGCGGCCCAGGTTCGTGTGCAGCACGGTGCCCGTCAGGTTGAACACGGGGCGCAGCCGCGGGCGCGCTTGCGATTGCAGCCGTTCGTCCACCTGCGCGACGATGGCGGCGATCGACGCGCCCTCTTCGCAGAAGTTACCAAAACCCGCACCGGCCAGCATGGCGGTGCGCAGTTCGGCCAGCACGGCGCGCGCGCAGGCCAGGGTCTGCACGCGGCCGTAGTGCGCAATCAGGGCCAGGCAAGCCGCGTCGCCCAGGATGCGGTCTACCGATGGCAGGCGCACGGTCTGCCCCGTCGTCATGCTGGCTGGCCCTCGCCGCTTTCGCTCTTCCCCAGCCACAGCAGCGGATTGCCGCTGGCGCGCTGGTAGCCCGCTTCGCCCACCAGCAGGTCGAGCATCAGGCTGGCCAGGTCGTCGGCCAGCGGTTCGACGTTGTAATCGTGTTCCTGGTTGAAGACTTTTCGATAGGTATGGCAATCGTCGCAGGTTTCCGCGCGCGCCACCTTTTTCGGGTCATTCGCCTTGTTCGGCAATTTGTCGTCCTTCGCCGTCACGGGGTCGAACGGGGCGGCATCGGCCGCATCGAGGCCCTGGTAGGCGATCTTGCCGTTCTGTTCGCAGGTCGAGCATTTCACGCGCACCATATGCCATTCGCTTTCGCAGATGCCGCAATGCAGGTAGCGGTAGCCCTGTGACTGGCCGCCGATGCGGATCACGCTGGCGACCGGGTGCGAACCGCAGACGGGGCACAAGGTGCCCGTTTCCAGGTCCGGCACGCGCGCGGCGCGCAATTCGCTGGCCGATACCGACCACAGGATTTGCAGGGCGGCCGCGACGAACGGCGCGTGCATGGGATTGAGGTTGTCGCCGTTTTCATCGAGCACGGCATCGGCGCAGGCGTCCAGCGCTGTCGCGTCGAGCGCGCGCAGCTGGGCCAGCACCTGCGTCAGGCCGCCGGACAGGGCCGGCTGGCGTGCCGCCGTGGCGGCCAGTTCGTCGAGCAGGCTGGCAAAGATGTCGCGCCAGACGGGCGGACGGGCGCCGCTGACGGGCAGCACCGGCATACGGTGGGCGATGGCGCGGCGCAGCGCGTCGGAGTCGGCGGCAGGCACGGCGCCGGGCGCCAGTTTTCCCACCACGGCGGCCTGCGCATCGGCCAGCGCGGCCATCAGCAGCAGATAGCCCTGCATGCCCGCGTCGACGGGGATGCCCTTGATATTGCCCTGCGCCAGTTCGCGCAAGCGCTGTGCGCGCGCCGTAAACAGGCTGACTGGCTGCGGCAGCAGCAGGCGCGGAATCGCGTTATGGTCCAGGCCTTCGATTTCGCCTGGCTGGAGTATGCGTTGTACCAATGGAGTTTTCCCATCAAAAAAAGCACAACACGGCCAGCGGAGTTGGCTGTGCTGTAAAAGTATTTTAATCGATAAAAAGAAAGGGGCCAGTCCTGGGGGACTGGCCCTGGCTGTCGCTGGCAGAGAAAAACGCCGGCGGCGGAGCGGGTCGGCTTACGCGAAGCTAAGCCGACCTACCCTTCTGCCTACTTTTCCGTATGACGGATCACGGCCTCAAACCACTTCGGATGGTGCTTGCGCGCCCAGCCGTAGGTGACGGTGCCGCGCACCATGGCGCCGATCGAGCCCTTGACCCACAAGGCCGCATAGATGTGCACGATGATGGCGCAGATGATGCCGAACGCGCAACCGGCATGCAGCAAGGCGGCAAAGCGCACGACGTCGATCGGGAAATAGAACGCGAAGTACGCGCGCCAGATCACGATGCCCGACAGCAGCAAGCCCACCATGCAGAACAGCAGCACGAAGAACAGGATCTTCTGGCCGGCATTGTATTTGCCGATCTTCGGAAGCTTCTCCTCGCGGTTGTTGAGCACGTCGTCCATCTGTTTCAGCCACTGCTTGTCGCCGTCCTCGAACTTGTTGTGATGCCAGAAGCGCACCACGAGGATGGCGAACGAGACGAACATCATCAGGCCGGCAAACGGATGCAAAATGCGCGTCCATTGCCCGCCGCCGAACAGGTTCGCCAGCCACGCCATCGAGGGATGGAACATGGCCAGGCCGGACAGGGCCAGCATGACGAAGGTGATGGCCGTCACCCAGTGATTCGTGCGCTCGTTCGGGTTGTAGCGTTCGATCAAGGGATTGCCATCCTTGTCGCGCAGCTTGCCATCGTGAAGGTCACTATGCTTCATGCTGTTCCTCCCGGATGCGCTTGGCCTCTTCCAGCGCCTCGTGCTCTTCGTCCTTGCTCACTTCGTTCGGGCCGACACGCGTGTAATGGAAGAAGCCTGCCAGTGCCGTGGCAGCCATGCCGGCCACCGCCAGCGGCTTGGACCAGCCCTTCCAGAAGCCCACCATCGGGCTGATGCGCGGGCGTTCCGGCAAGTTCGAATACAGCTTCGGCTTGTCGGCATGGTGCAGCACGTACATCACGTGCGTGCCGCCCACGCCCAGCGGATCGTACAGGCCCGCATTCTCGAAACCGCGCGACTTCAGGTCGACGATGCGCTCTTCCGCATGCACCTTCATGTCTTCCTTGGTGCCGAAAACGATGGCGCCCGTCGGGCACGTCTTCACGCAGGCCGGTTCCTGGCCCACGGCGACGCGGTCCGAGCACAAGGTGCACTTGTAGGCGCGGTCGTCCTTTTTCGAAATACGGGGCACGTCGAAAGGACAGCCGGCCACGCAGTAGCCGCAGCCGATGCAGTTTTCCTGGTGGAAATCCACGATGCCGTTCGTGTATTGCACGATGGCGCCCGGCGCCGGACAGGCTTTCAAACAGCCCGGGTCCTCGCAGTGCATGCAGCCATCCTTGCGGATCAGCCACTCGAGGTTGCCGTCGTTGTTTTCGTGTTCGGCAAAACGCATCACCGTCCACGATTGCGGCGTCAGGTCCGTCGGATTGTCATAGGTGCCATGGTTTTCGCCGACTTCGTCACGCAAGTCGTTCCATTCCATGCACGCCGTCTGGCAAGCCTTGCAGCCGATGCATTTCGACACATCGATCAGCTTGGCCACGGTGCCCGTCACCGGGCTGCGCGCCTGCGGCGGCGTTACCGTGGTCGCCGACAGGCGCCGGATATCTAAGGATTGCAGTGCCATTATTGAGCTCCCATCATGCTTTTTCCACCTTCACGAGGAAGGACTTGAATTCCGGCGTTTGCGAATTCGCATCCCCCACGCCCGGCGTCAGGGTATTGATCAGATACCCCGGCTTGGCCACGCCCGTAAAGCCCCAGTGCAGCGGCAGGCCCACGGTATGCACCGGCTTGCCTTCGATCATCAAAGCCTTGATGCGCTTGGTGACGACGGCCTTGGCGATGATGTGCCCGCGCTTGGAACTGACGCGCACTTCGCCGCCAGCCACCACGCCGATGCTCTTGGCCAGCTCTTCGCCGATTTCAACGAATTGCTGCGGCTGGATGATGGCGTTCAGGCGCGCATGCTTGGTCCAGTAATGGAAATGCTCGGTCAAACGGTAGCTGGTCGCCACATGCGGATATTCCTCGTGCGTGCCGAACATTTTCCGGTCGTCGGCGAACACGCGCGCGGCCGGATTGCTGGTCGCCTGCGGGTTTTTCGGATGCATGGGGTTGTAGCCCAGGGGATTTTCGAACGGCTCGTAATGTTCGGGGAACGGTCCTTCGGCCATGGCGCCGCGCGCAAAGAAGCGCGCCACGCCCTCGCCCAGCATGATGAACGGCCCCATGCCGTTTTCCGGCGGTTCATCGGCCTTGAAGTCGGGAATATCGGCCCCGCTCCAGTTCGTGCCATTCCATTCGATCAACTTGCGGGTCGGATCGAAGGCCTTGCCCTTCAAGTCGCACGAGGCGCGGTTGTACAGCACGCGGCGGTTCGCCGGCCACGCCCAGGCCCAGCCCAGAGTCTGGCCGATGCCGGTCGGGTCGCTGTTGTCGCGCCGTCCCATCTGGTTGCCCGCCTGCGTCCAGCTGCCGGCGAAGATCCAGCAACCGCTGGTGGTCGTGCCATCGTCGCGCAATTGCGCAAACGAGGCCAGCTGCTCGCCCTTTTTCACCAGCAGCTTGGTCGGATCTTTCGGATCGTACAAGTCGGCCAGCGCCTTGCCGTTGAATTCGCGGGCGATTTCTTCCGGCTGCGGGTTATGCGGCTGCGCATAATTCCACGTCAGGTTGACGATAGGATCGGGGAACTTGCCGCCCTCTTTCTTGTACATGCTGCGCATGCGCAAGAACAGGCCCGACATGATCTCCAGGTCGCTGCGCGCCTGGCCCGGCGGTTCGGCTGCCTGCCAGTGCCACTGCAGCACGCGCGAGGAACTGACCAGCGAACCGCGTTCTTCGGCGAAGCAACTGGTCGGCAAGCGGAACACTTCCGTCATGATCTTGGTGGGATCGACTTCGTGGTATTGCCCGTGGGCCTTCCAGAATTCGCCCGTTTCCACGGCCAGCGGGTCCATGATGACGAGGAACTTCAGCTTCGACAGCGCTTCCGTGACCTTCTGCTTGTTCGGCGCGGATGCCAGCACATTGAAACCCTGGCAGATATAGCCCGTCATCTTGCCTTGGTGCATGTTCTCGATGGCTTGCATCAAGTCATACGGCTTGTCGAGTTTCGGCAGGTAGTCAAAGGCGTAGTTGTTCTCGGCCGTGGCAAAGTCGCCCCACCACGTCTTCATGAAGCTGACGTGGAACTTGCGGTAATTGCTCCAGTAGCTGAGCTGGTTCGGCCGCAGCGGCTTGGTGGCGCGCGCGGCGATGTAGGCGTCGAAGTCCTGCTCGCCCTCGTTCGGCAAGGTCATGTAACCTGGCAACAGGTTCGACATCAGGCCCAGGTCGGTCAAGCCCTGGATGTTCGAGTGGCCGCGCAAGGCGTTCATGCCGCCGCCCGCGATGCCCATGTTGCCCAGCAACAGCTGCACCATGGCGCCCGTGCGGATGGTCTGCGCGCCCGTCGAGTGGTGCGTCCAGCCCAGCGCGTACAGGATGGTACCGGCGCGTCCCGGCACGGCGGTCGAAGCCAAAGCTTCCGCCACCTTGTGGAACTTGTCGGCCGACACGCCGCACGTACGCTCGACCATCTCGGTCGTGTAACGCGCGTAGTGCTTCTTCATCATCTGGTAGACGCAGCGCGGGTGTTCCAGGGTCGGGTCGACCTTGGCGTAGCCGTCGTCGCCGATCTCGTAATCCCAGGTGGCCTTGTCGGTGTACTTGCCTTTTTCCTTGTCGAAACCCGAGAACAGGCCGTCCTCGAACGCATAGTCTTCGCGCACGATGAAGGGCATGTCCGTGTAGTTGCGCACGTACTCATGCTGGATCTTGTCGTTCGTCAGCAGATAATTGATGATCGCGCCGAGGAAGACGATGTCCGTGCCGGTACGCGTGGCGCAGTAGTAATCTGCCACGGATGCGGTACGGGTAAAACGCGGATCGACAACGATCAGCTTGGCCTTGTTATGCGCCTTCGCTTCCGTGACCCATTTGAATCCGCAAGGATGTGCTTCTGCTGCATTGCCGCCCATGACCAGGATCACGTCGGCATTCTTGATATCGACCCAATGATTCGTCATCGCGCCACGGCCAAACGTCGGGGCAAGACCTGCCACCGTCGGTCCGTGTCATACACGCGCCTGATTATCAAAGGTCAGCATCCCCATGCTGCGCACTGTCTTGTGGGTCAGATACCCGACCTCGTTGCTGCCGGCGGACGCGGCAAGCATGCCGGTGGAGAGCCAGCGGTTGACGGTCTTGCCGTCGGCATTCTTTTCGATCAGGTTGGCGTCGCGGTCATCCTTCATCAGGCGCGCGATCTTGTCGAGCGCCACATCCCAGGAGATCGGTTGCCATTCCGTGCCGCCCGGTGCGCGGTATTCGGGCACTTTCAGGCGGTTCGGGCTGTGGATGAAGTCGACCAGGCTGGCGCCTTTCGGGCACAGCGTGCCGCGGTTCACCGGGTGATCGGCATCGCCTTCCACGTGGATGATGCTGGAGACGGCGTTTTTCGCGCCATCGCCCAGGCCATACAGCAGGACGCCGCAGCCAACGGAACAGTAAGGACAGGTATTGCGGGTCTCGGTCGTGCGAGCCAGCTTGTATTGCCGTACCTCTGCCAACGCCTGCCCCGGCGCGAAACCGAGCAAGGCGAGGCTGGAGCCAGCAATCGTGGCGCCAGTGACCCGAAGGAACTGGCGCCTGGATATCTGAACCATATCAGACCTCTATGATGTGAGTAAATAAAAAGTCATACGGCGTCATGACAGTGTCATATCCATAAGATATAAGCACCATGCCTGTGCCGTATGAGGCGTATTTTACCCCTCAAAGGCAATCAAGGCTCAGTCCGCCGGAAAAAATTGCACATAGTCAACATTATTTTATCGGTACCGAATAGTTCCTCTAAACAATACCAGCCTGCCCATGCAGCGCCCGCCATGAAAAAAAACCCGCTCACGTGAGCGGGTTTTTTATGGATGGGACCGAACTTGCAAGCTAATTTACAGGCTGTAGCGCAAGGTCAACGCCACGTTGCGCGGCGCGCCCGGCAAGCTCAGGTTCGGGCTGGAACCGTGGCCTGACACGATGTAGCGCGTATCGCCGATATTGTTGATGTTCAGCTGCACTTCATAGCGGCCCGTGCGATAGGCAGCCATGGCGTCGGCCGTCACGTAGCCCGGCAGCACGACCGTGTTGCCCGGATTGGCGAAGCGGCTGCCGACGGCATTCGCACCGCCGCCCACCGTGAAGCCGTGGCCCAGGTCTTTCGTCAGCCACAGATTGGCCGTGTTGCGCGCCGTCAAAGTGGCGCGCTTGCCCTTGATGGCCACCGAACTGGCCGTCGTCGTGCCCGGCGCATTCACGCTGCGGTCGACGGCGATGGAATCGGTGATGGTGGCGTCCAGGTAAGCATAACCGGCCATCATTTTCCAGCCGTCATGCAAGTCCGCGTTGAAGGTCAGTTCCAAACCATCCGTGCGCTGCGTGCCGACGGGCACGATGCGGTTCGTGATCGGGTCGCTGGTCTTGATGTTGTCGCGTTCCAGACGGAACAGCGACACGGTGGCGTTGGCGCGACCGCCCCACAGGTCGTACTTGGCGCCCACTTCCGTGTTGCGCGTGGCTTCCGGCGCCAGGTCGGCATTGTTGGCGGCCAGGGCGAAGTTCTCGCCGCTGGGCTGGAATGAGCGGCTCCACGACGCGTAGTACGATTGCATGGCGCTCGGTTGCCAGACGAGGCCGGCGCGGGGGCTGTAGGCCGAATCCGTGCGCGACAGATTGGCCGTCGTCACGCCAAGCGCATTGGCCAGGCGCGACTGCTGCTTGTAGCGGTCATAGCGCAAGCCGGCCAGCGCCTTCCACTCGTCGCTGAAGCTGATGGCGTCCTGCACGTAGGCGGCGGCCGTGTCGTAGGTGCCGAAGGTATCGCTGCGCGCGCCCAGCTTGCTGCGGTTGACCACAGGCAGGACGGGATGGAAGATCGAGACATTCGTCGCAACCACGGTCGAGGCCCAGCTCGACGCATCCTTGTTTTGCTTGCCGAACTCGGCGCCGTACAGCACTTCGTGGCGCAGGCCGCCCGTGACCAGCTTTTGCGTCAGTTCCGTCTGGTTGAACCAGCCGCTCTCGTCGCGGTTGAGCTTGGCATGACCGAGGCTCATTGTGCCTTTGACCTCGTTGACGTTGCCGGAAATATTCGTGTTGTTGCGGTCCAGGTGGTAATCGTAATAGCGGAAGGCATTGCGCAGCGACAAGGTATCGCTGAACTTGTGCGTCAGGGTGGCGGCCGTGGAGACCACGCGCGACTGGCTGAAGTCCGCATCGCGGGCATTCGCGGCGCCATAATAAGTGCCCGCATCGACGGCGACGGGGCGGCCCTGGTAGGACGGGATGCCGAAGTCCGTCAGGCGGCGGTCTTCCAGGTAGTCGCCCTGCAGCAGCAGTTTCGTCGCGTTTGAGAGGCGGATGGCCACGGATGGCGCCAGCGCCGTGCGGTTGATGAATTGCTGGTCGCGGTAGCTGTCCGACAATTCGCGCGCGCCCGTGAAGCGCCAGTCCACCGTCTCGCCGACACGGCCCACGTCGACTTCGCCGCGGCGCCCTGCCGTATTGGTCAGGCTCAGGGCCACGTCCGTGATATCGATGCCGGGCTTCTTGGTGATGCGGTTCACCAGGCCGCCCGAGGAACCGCGGCCGTACAGCACGGCGGCCGGTCCCTTGATCACTTCCAGGCGCTCGACGTTCGACAGGTCGCGGAAATACAGCGCGTCATCACGGAAGCCGTCGACGAACTGGTCGCCGATGGCCGTGAAGCCGCGGATGAACACCTGGTCGCGCTGGCCGTCGCCCGTGGACAGGCCCACGCCGGGGATGTTCTTCATGATGTCCTGGATCGACATGGCGTTCTGGTCGCGGATGACGGCGGCCGGCACCACGTTGATCGTTTGCGGCACGTCGCGCAGGGCCATTTCCGTCTTGGTGCCGCTGGCGGAGGTGGCGGCGACATAGCCGTCCTTGTCCTTCGATGCCGTCACGGTGACGGCGGGCAAGCTTTCCTGCGCCCAGGCCGCCAATGGCGTGGCGCCCAAGGTCAAGGCGCCCAGTACGGCGATGGTGATCGGTTTACATCCTGGCTTGCGACGTTGCTGCATACAATTCCCTGGTCGATGTTTTAATACGAATGATTATCATTAGTATTTTATCAGGCGAACATGCATAAAGTAAGCGTTTCTGTAAGTGATAGTACTTATGGACTAGGTACTTGATGTAAAAACACAACAGGAAATCAATATCAAAAAATAATTAAAATTGCCGTAAGAAACTATTTCTCTGCGTCAATGCTATACTTGCGCCTTGCTGGGCAACGGTCAGCCTGACCGGCATGCCCCCTGTTTCACCTCCAACGCCACGCTCAGCGCGGCGCGCCGCACAGCCATCACGCGGCACCCGAAGACCCCGATCCCCTGCGCCTCGCGGCGCCTGTCCGCCCCTGCTGGCGGCGGCGATCATGACTATTAAACTGTTAGGAATTACATGAAAAACCTGAACATCGGCAGCCGCCTTGGCGTCGGCTTTGCTGTCGTATTGCTGTTGCTTGCCGCCTTGACCATCACCGCCCTCGTGCGCATGCAAACGGCCAGCGACCTGACTTACCGCCTGATCAATACCAGCATCAAGAACCAGCGCATGGTGGCCGAATGGTCGAAGATCATTGAACTCAACAGCGTGCGCGGCGTCGCCTCGTTCGAAATTACCGATCCTGTCGTGCGCGCCAAGATCGAGGACGACTTGAAAGTCGATGCGGAGCGTTCCAGCAAGCTGCAGGACGACATCGTCGCGTCCCTGCTCAACCCTGCCGTGATCGAGCAATTCAAGGTCGTGCGCAAGGTACGCACCGATTACGTGACGACGCGCGCGCGCGCCTTCAAGATGAAGGCCGACGGCGACATGGCAGGCGCCAAGATCGTGTTCGACAAGGAAGTCGCGCCCATCACCGTGGCCTATCTGGCCGAAGTGAAGCGCTTCGCCAACATGCAGATCAAGGCGGCCGACGGCGTCGGCGCCAGCATCATCGAAGCGTACAGCAGCACGCGCATCTTCCTGATCACCATGGGCGTGCTGGCCGTGCTGATGGGCATCGGTTTTGCGTGGTGGATCACGCGCTCGATCACCGGCCCCATCCGCGACGCCGTGAAAGTGGCGGAAACCGTGGCAGCAGGCGACCTGAGCAGCACCATTACGGCACAGGGCCGCGATGAAACGGCCCAGCTGATGCATGCGCTGAAAACCATGAACGACAGCCTCGTCGGTATCGTGGGCCAGGTGCGCAGCGGCACCGACACCATCGCCACGGCATCGGCGGAAATCGCCGCCGGCAACCAGGACCTGTCCTCGCGCACGGAACAGCAAGCCAGTTCGCTGGAAGAAACCGCCTCGTCAATGGAAGAACTGACATCGACCGTGAAACAGAATGCCGACAACGCGCGCCAGGCGAATAAGCTGGCCGGCGACGCGGCCGGCATCGCCAGCCGCGGCGGCGCCGTGGTGGCCGAAGTGGTCGCCACCATGGGCGAGATCAATACCTCGTCGAAGAAAATCGTCGACATCATCTCCGTCATCGACGGCATCGCCTTCCAGACCAACATCCTGGCCTTGAACGCGGCCGTGGAAGCGGCGCGCGCCGGCGAACAGGGACGCGGCTTCGCCGTCGTGGCAACAGAGGTGCGCAACCTGGCGCAGCGCTCGGCGGCGGCAGCGAAAGAGATCAAGGGCCTGATCGACGATTCCGTGCAAAAGGTCGACGTGGGCACGGACCTGGTCGACAAGGCCGGCAAGACGATGGAAGAAATCGTGCAAAGCATCGGCTTCGTCACGTCCATCATGAGCGAGATCAGCAATGCCAGTGAAGAGCAGAGCGCAGGCATCGAGCAAGTCAACCAGGCCATTTCGGAAATGGATCAGGTGACCCAGCAAAATGCGGCGCTGGTGGAAGAAGCGTCGGCAGCGGCCGAAGCGATGCAGGAACAGGCGAGCGAACTGGCGCAGGTGGTCAGCGTGTTCCGCCTCGATGCAAACGCTGCGGCCACCGACCGTTTCAGCGCCAAGGCGGCGCAGCGCAGCGCGCCGGCAACCCCGGCAGCGCCGGTCCGCAAGGCCTCCATCCCTGCCCTGCGCCTGCCCGCGACGCGCGCCAGCAGCAAGGCGAGCGCACCTGCCGAAGGCGAGTGGGAAGAGTTTTAAATCTGCTGCAGCAAGCCGCGCGCCATCAAGCCGCGCGCGCTTGCGCTGTGGCGATCAGTGCCGCCAGCTCGCGCGGCGCGGATTGCCCCAGAAATTCCAGGGCCAGCGCCTCGGGATCGATGGCGGCCTCCGCCGGCAAGCCATGCTCGAAACCACCCACCATGGTGCGGCAGAAATGCGGCGATTCGGCCCGCGTTTCCACATACCAGCAACCCGCATGACCCTGCACAAAGTATTCGCCGATAAAGTAGCCGAGCATGGTTTTCACCCATTGCCAGCTCTCGTCGCGGATGACGATGGTGCGCATGGCCGCATCGATGTACGGCAGGTACTCGGCCGCATTGGTCAGCACTTCGTGCGCGGGCTGGATGCCCAGGCGCTCGACAAAATTCACTAGCGACGCGCCCAGCGCGTCATAGTAGGCATCAAAAGCCGTTTGGCTTTGCTGCAATAATTGTTCTTGTTCGTACGACAGCATTCACACTCCACAGACATTCAACAATTCCGCCCATCCCGAGAAATCGGGCGGAGCAGACTTTCCCCTATTTTACGCCACGCTCACATCGACGCCCGCGCGCTGCAGCAAGGCCTGGTTGCGGGCGGACAGATGCGTCACCTGCAGGTGCTTGCCCGCCTTGTCGTAGCGCTCGTACAAGGCTTCGATGGCCGCGACGGCCGAGTGGTCGGCCATGTGCAGATGCCGGCAATCGAGGATGACGCGGACCGGATCACCGGCCGGCTGGAACAGTTCCAGGAAATGCGTGGTCGAGGCGAAAAACAGGGTGCCGTGCGGCAGGTACACGCGCACGCCGGAGCTGCCATCATCGATGTCGGCGCGCATGTCGCGCGCATGTTGCCAGGCAAAATTCAAGGCGGCAATCACGATGCCGCACAGCACGGCCATCGCCAGGTCCGTAAACACCGTGATCACCGTCACGGCGACGATCACCAGCGCATCCTGCAACGGCACCTTGCCCAGCACGCGCAAGGAACCCCAGGCAAACGTCTGCTGCGCCACGACGAACATCACGCCGACCAGCGCAGCCAGCGGGATGCGCTCGATCAGCGGCGACAGGAACAGGATGAACAATAAAATCATCACGCCGGCCGTCACGCCCGACAGGCGCGAGCGGCCGCCCGAGCTCAGGTTGATCATCGTCTGCCCGATCATGGCGCAGCCGCCCATGCCGCCAAACAGCCCCGACACGACATTCGAAGCGCCGAGCGCGATGCATTCGCGGTTCGGCTGGCCCCGCGTTTCAGTCATCTCATCGGTGAGATTAAAGGTGAGCAAGGTTTCCAGCAAGCCCACCATGGCCATCAGCGCCGCATACGGGAAGATGATGTGCAAGGTCGCCATATCCAGCGGCACGGCGGGCCAATGCAGGGCCGGCAAGCCACCGGCGATGTGCGCGAGGTCGCCCAGGGTGCGCGTGGGCAGGTGCAGGAAATGGCTGAGCACGCCCACGCCCAGGATGGCCACCAGCGCGGGCGGCACGGCTTTTGTCAGGCGCGGCAACACGTAGACGATGGCCATGGTAAGCAGCACCAGCGCGCCCATCACATACAAGGGCGTGCCTTGCAGCCAGGCCTCGCCCTGCGGCGTGGCCTGGCGAAAGTGTTCGAGCTGGGCCATGGCGATGACGATGGCCAGGCCATTCACAAAGCCCAGCATTACGGGATGGGGCACCATGCGGATCAGCTTACCCAGGCGCAAGAGGCCAAACAGCGCCATGATGATGCCGCTCAGCACCACAGTCGCCAGCAGATATTGCACGCCATGCTGGGCCACCAGTGCCACGATGACGACGGCCATGGAACCGGCCGCGCCCGAAATCATGCCGGGACGCCCGCCAAAGATGGCCGTCAATGCGCAGATGATGAAGGCGCCATACAGGCCCATCAGGGGATTCAACTGTGCCACCAGGGCAAAGGCGATGCATTCGGGCACCAGGGCGAACGAGGTGGTCAGGCCCGCCAGGACATTTTTTTGTATGTTCGAGAACCAATCTTCCCGAAAACTTGCGTTGATCATTGATTCACATCCAGGGTCGGAACAGGGAAATGCGCGTCCAATGGACAGCGCAGCCATGCAGGCAGGCTTCGCGGGGGAGCCACGACTAGCTTTAACGGAGAGGGAAATCGTCAGCGACTACATGGGGTGGCGAAAAGGAAAAGATTCATCAGCGCACCATAGGGTGTGGCTGAGCCTGCAGACATTATACAAGATGCGGCCGGGCCGGATGGGCGGGACCGCGGCACCCAGACGCGGGCAGGAAAATAATGTTTCCAGCAGCTGTATTTGCAAAATAAAAATAATTTAAATGGAATATTTTTAAATAATACTGCTGTTTCAATTGGATAGTATCTATGCAATTTTCTCCATTATTCTACACAGCAGCGGTGGAGACTGCTTACCACATTAAAAAACGGGGCGTATCCGAAAAGCCAGACGAGTAGGAAAACCGAGGAGGAATCATGACCGACGCGCAATTATATGCCAGCAATATTACAATCAACATTCTCGTTGTAATAGACACCGATCTGATTATGGCTCAGCATCCGCGTCAGACCGCCCCTGATCAGAGCAAGCCCGTGGGCCTGGCGCATACCAGCCAGTACATGATTGCCACCGACCCACGCGGCATCAATAGCGGACAAGGCTCTGCTGACCTGAGTTTCAGGGCCAACGTGGGCGACTATGTCTCGTTCACCGGCGCTTCCATCTATGACAACGCCGATTCGGCCGTCATTGTGTATGGCATCAATTACTGGAATGGCGACAAGGTCTTCAATACCTTTGTCTCCAATACCATTACCCGCAGAAATGCGGTCATGCCGAATTCGGATTCCTCGAATGGTTTGCCGGCAATACAGCAACCGCGCAATTTTTCTAATTTCACGGCGCAGGTATCCAAATCCGGCACGGAAAATTTCTATGTCTATATTGCCGTATATAGCCTGAATGACGATGGCCAGACGCAAAGCCTGTATGGTTATTTTTATTGGGATCCACAGATTACTGTCGGTTAGTCATTTCCCGGAAATCAAATAAACTGAAGCCCTGTATTTAATTGCAGCCGACGCCGTTCAGCCGCATAGGCAAAAAAAAGCCCACCGAAGTGGGCTTTTTTATCTGCGCGTCAATCACTGCGCTGCATCTGGAGGCGAGGACGGGAATCGAACCCGTCTAAACGGCTTTGCAGGCCGCTGCATAACCTCTTTGCTACCTCGCCAGAGGAACTGCTTGGATGCGCCTTGCGGCCCACCTTGAAAACTGGAGCGGGAGAAGAGTCTCGAACTCTCGACCTCAACCTTGGCAAGGTTGCGCTCTACCAACTGAGCTACTCCCGCATTGGAGCTTGTTTACCGCTTAATCACGCCGCATGACTGCGTTGCGGCGGATAAAAAAAGGAAGCCAGCTTAGCTTCCCTTTAGAATTCTGGAGCGGGAGAAGAGTCTCGAACTCTCGACCTCAACCTTGGCAAGGTTGCGCTCTACCAACTGAGCTACTCCCGCATTGGAGCTTCTATTTTCTGCTACTGCCATTTTTGCTATGCTGCTTCAGCTTTCGCTGGAGCGGGAGAAGAGTCTCGAACTCTCGACCTCAACCTTGGCAAGGTTGCGCTCTACCAACTGAGCTACTCCCGCATACGAACCGCTATTTTACTGCTTTTTGCTACCGTTTACCAGTGCTGCTTTACTGCTGATCCAGTGTTCACTGGAGCGGGAGAAGAGTCTCGAACTCTCGACCTCAACCTTGGCAAGGTTGCGCTCTACCAACTGAGCTACTCCCGCAGTGGACAACATTGTATCAGAAGCTCTACTACATCGCCAGTACTACTTTTTACTGCATTTGCTGTTTTTACCTATGACACGATCCAGAAAACTGGAGCGGGAGAAGAGTCTCGAACTCTCGACCTCAACCTTGGCAAGGTTGCGCTCTACCAACTGAGCTACTCCCGCGTCATCAACAACAGGCCAGCATTATAGAGGGATTACAGGGGCTGTCAACGGGCAATATCTGGTCTTTTGCAAAATATTTGGGGTCAGACCCTTTGGGTCTGACCCCAGCTCTTGCGTTTGGGTTAAAAAGACGCCAGCCCAATGCTATCGGCGTCCATCACCTCAATGCAGATTGCCCGCTTTTTCCTTGATGAGCGGCCATGCCAGGCGCAGGTAATAGAACATCGACCACACCGTCAGCACGCAGGCGATCCACAGCAGCTTCTCGCCCCACACATGGGTGTCGATCGCGCCGAAGATCACTTCGTGGTACAGCAGCAAGGGAATGGCCGTCATCTGCGCGGCCGTCTTGATCTTGCCGATCGAGCTGACGGCCACCGATTTCGACGCGCCGATCTGCGCCATCCATTCGCGCAAGGCGGAAATCGTGATTTCACGGCCGATGATGATGAAGGCCAGCACGGCATTGACACGGTCCAGCTGCACCAGCACCAGCAAGGCGCCCGCCACCATCAGCTTGTCGGCCACGGGGTCGAGGAAGGCGCCGAAGGCGGACGTCTGGTTCCAGCGCCGCGCGAGGAAACCATCGAACCAGTCGGTCACGGCCGCAACGATGAAGACCAGGGTGGCAACCAGGTTCTGGTCGCCATGCAGCAGCATCGACGGCGGCAGGTAAAACACGCCGACGACGAGCGGGATCAGGGCCACGCGCAGCCAGGTCAAAAGGATGGGAATATTAAAAGGCATAAGAGAGCAATCGGCCGACGGGTAAATTGAACATGAAGAAAGCGTGAAGAAAGCGCCACTAGTCTACATGGCCCGGCAACATTAGCCTAGTCCGGTTGCCGCAGCGCCGGACCAGGCCCCCATCCATTAATGCAGCTGCTTGTAGATCTCTTCCGCCAGTTGCGTGGAAATCCCCTCCACCGACATCAGGTCCTCGACGCTGGCGTCGACCACGCCGCGCAAGCCGCCAAAGCGCGACAGCAGTTTCTGGCGGCGCTTGGCGCCGATTCCTTCGATTTCTTCCAGGCGCGACGTCTGGCGCGTCTTGGCCCGCTTGGCGCGCATGCCGGTAATGGCAAAGCGGTGCGCCTCGTCGCGGATTTGCGCGATCAGCATCAGCGCCGCCGATTCCTTGCCCAGTTCCTGCGCCGCGCGGCCATCTACGAACAGCAGGGTTTCCAGGCCCACCTTGCGCCCTTCCCCCTTGGCCACGCCGACAATCAAGCTGATATCGAGTCCCAGCTCGGCGAACACCTGGCGCGCCATTTCGATCTGGCCCTTGCCGCCGTCGATCAGCACCACGTCGGGCATCACGCCGTCGCCATTGGCCACCTTCTCGTAGCGGCGCATCAAGACCTGGCGCATGGCTGCGTAATCGTCGCCGGGCGTGATGTCGTTGATGTTGTAGCGCCGGTATTCGCCATTCTGCATAGCGTGATGATGGAACACCACGCACGAGGCCTGCGTCGCTTCGCCCTGCGTGTGGCTGATGTCGAAACATTCGACGCGCAGGCTGTCGAGATCCTCCGTTTCCAGGCGCAGCGCCTCGGCCAGCGCCCGCGTGCGCGACTGCTGCGAGCCCTGCTCGGACAACAATCGCGCCAGCGAAATCCCGGCGCCCTTCTGCGCCATTTCCAGCCACTGGCGACGCTGCCCCTGCGGCTGGAAGATCAGGTTGATGCGGTGGCCGCACTGCTCCATCAACGCCACCATCAGGGCCGGCTGGTCGAATTCGATATTCAGGATCAAGGTGCCGGGAATGAATTTTTCCGTGTAGTGCTGGGCCAGGAAGGCGGCCAGCACTTCCACCTCGATCGGCTCTTCGGCAATCGCCGCCGCATCGCTGAGCTGGCTGGGGAAATAGGCGCGGTCGCCCAAGTGGCGCCCGCCCCGCACCATGGCCAGGTTGACGCAGGCGCGCCCGCCCTGCACCAGCACGGCGATGATGTCGACGTCGGCGTCGCCCGTCGTTTCCATGCTCTGCTGGTGCAGCACGCGCGACAGCGAGGCGATCTGGTTGCGCACCACCACGGCTTGCTCGAATTTCAGTTCGGCGGCAAACGCGTGCATCTTCTTTTCCAGGTCGGCCATCACCTCGCTCTGGCGCCCGCGCAGGAAGCGCGCCGCGTTTTCCACGTCGTTTTTATAATCTTCCTTGCTGATCAGGTCCACGCACGGCGCGCTGCAGCGGCCGATCTGGTGCAGCAGGCAGGGCCGCGTGCGGTTCGCATACACGCTGTCCTCGCAGGTGCGGATGAGAAAAACCTTTTGCAGGATCTGCATCGATTCCTTGACGGCCCAGGAACTGGGGAACGGCCCGAAATACTGGTTTTTCTTGTCCACCGCGCCCCGGTAATACACCATGCGCGGCGCATCGCCATTGGTGATTTTCAGATACGGATACGATTTATCATCGCGGAACAGGATGTTGTAACGCGGCTGCAGCGCCTTGATCAGGTTGTTTTCCAGGATCAGCGCTTCCGCCTCGCTGTGCGTGACCGTCGTTTCCAGGCGCGCGATGCGCTCGACCATCATGGCGATGCGGGGGCTGGCCAGGTTTTTCTGGAAATAGCTGGAGACGCGCTTTTTCAGGTCGCGCGCCTTGCCGACGTACAACACCTTGTCGGCGGCGTCGAAATAGCGGTACACGCCGGGCAGGTTCGGCAGCTTGGCAACGGTGGCCAGCACCTGCGCGCGCGGGTCGGGCGGCGTTTCCGTGGAATTGAGGTCGGGTATTGCTTCGGTCATTGCTGGCTCTTAAATGGGGTCAGACCCGCCGGGGGAATACGTCCCAGTGGGACGCATTCCGATCGAAAAGACTGACCCCAGCAGTCGTCTGCATTACGGCGCTTGCTCCACAATCACAAACGCCACGGCATACTCTTCTTCATCGCTGATCGTCACTTGCGCGCTCAGGCGATTCTTTTCCATGAAGTCGGCCAGCACGCCGCTGCAGACGATCATCGGCTTGCCGCTGGGGTGGTTCAGCATTTGCGCGGCGGGCCACGTCATCGGCATGCGCAAGCCCAGGCCGATGGCCTTGGAAAACGCCTCTTTGGCCGCGAAGCGCGTGGCCAGGAAGCGCACGCCGCGCACGGCGTTCTTGGCGCTGCGGGCGCGGAACTTGTCCAGCTCCTGCGGTCCCAGTATCTTTTTGGCGAAACGCTCGCCGTGGCGCGCCAGGGCCGCCTCGATGCGGGGAATCTTGCAGATATCGGTACCGATGCCGTAAATCATGCCGAGCTCCCTTGTCAGGCCCTGTGGCCCAGGCGCGTGGCCACCATGATGGCCTTCATTTCGCGCACGGCGTTTTCCCAGCCGACAAACACGGCATGCGCGACGATGGCGTGGCCGATGTTCAGTTCGGCAATATCGGGAATCGCGGCAATCGCCTGCACATTGGTGTAATGCAAGCCGTGGCCCGCGTTGACCTTCAAGCCGCGGCCCACGCCGAACAGCACGCCCGCCTTGATGCGTTCCAGTTCCGCCAGCTGTTCCGCGCCTTGCGTATCGGCGTAGCGCCCCGTGTGCAGTTCGATCACGGGCGCACCGAGTTCGGCGGCGGCGGCGATCTGCTGTTCGTCCGCGTCGATGAACAGGCTCACGCGGATGCCCTCGCCCTGCAATTGCTTGACGGCAGCCTGCACTTCCTTGAAGTAGCGCACCACGTCCAGGCCCCCTTCCGTCGTCACTTCCGTGCGTTTTTCCGGCACCAGGCACACGTCGGCCGGGCGGATGCCGCAGGCGAAGTCGATCATTTCCTGCGTCACGGCCGCTTCCAGGTTCATGCGCGTGAGCAACTGCGGCGCGATGGCGATCACGTCCGCATCCTTGATGTGGCGGCGGTCTTCGCGCAGGTGCAGGGTGATGGCGTCGGCACCCGCCTGTTCGGCCAGCAATGCCGCGCGGATCGGGTCCGGATACGCGGTGCCGCGCGCATTGCGCAAGGTGGCCACGTGGTCAATGTTGACGCCCAGGTCGATGACGGGGCCGGAAGGCTGCAAAAAGCTCATAGTGATGGTATCCGTAAAGTGCTGTCCTGCGACGAACCGCCGCTACAGCTGCATTAAATCGATCAGTATCTGGCGCGTGTTCAAGGTGGCGCCCCCCAGTTGATGGGCCAGCAAAAAGCGCATCAGCAGCTTGCTTTGCGCCTGCGTGGCCACGTCAAGGTAATCTTCGCGCTCCATGTCGAGCAGGGTCTTGCCCGTGATCTTGGGCCAGGCGTCGGCGGCGCGCGCCGGGCGCGGTCCCCGTTCCGGGTCGACCACGTACACCTGCCCCGCTTCGACGGCCTGGCGCGTGCCCGTGCAGCGCGTCAGGTCGGCCGCCACGCCCGTTTCCTTGAGCAGCGCGCGCTCGAACTTGCGCAGCACGATGGGCGGCGGCTCATTGTGCGCCAGTTGATTCAAGGTGGCAACGTAGTGGTCGAACAGCACGGGATGCGGATCGTCGCGCGCCAGCAATTTCACCAGCAATTCGTTCAAATAGAAACCGCACAGCAGGGCCGTCTTTTCCAGCGGCAGCATGCCGCCCACCCATTCCGCGCCCGTCAGGATGCGCAGCTCGGACTTGCCCGTCCAGCCCGCCTGCAGGGGCTGGAACGTCTGCAGCACGCCGCGCAACTGCGAATGGGGCCGCTTGGCGCCCTTGGCGACGAGCGCGATGCGGCCGTATTCGCGTGTGAACACGTCGACGATAAGGCTGGTCTCTTTATGCGGATAGCTGTGCAGCACGAAGGCTGGCTGGCCCGTGATGCGGCCGTCGCGCGCGGGCGGACGGCTGCGCCGGGGTGCTGCGGAAGGTGCGGCCGGCGGCGCGATGGCCGCCGGCGCGGGGACAACGGGTGAGGCTGGCGCAGGATCGTGCAGCGCTGGCGTGGTGGTGCTCATGCGTGTGGTGTCGCCCCCGGGTTGCGGATTACTCGTAGCCGTAGGCGCGCAAGCCCGCCTCGTTGTCGGCCCAGCCCGACTTGACCTTGACCCAGATTTCCAGGTACACGGGGCCGCCGAACAGTTTTTCCATATCCAGGCGGGCCTGGGTGGAGACTTCCTTCAGGCGCGCGCCCTTGTTGCCGATGATCATGGATTTATGCGTATCGCGCTCGACCAGGATGGCGGCGAACACGCGGCGCAAATCGCCTTCCTGCTCGAATTTCTCGATCAGCACGGTGCTCGTGTACGGCAGTTCGTCGCCGACGAAGCGGAACAGTTTTTCGCGCACGATTTCCGAGGCGAGGAATTTCTCGCTGCGGTCCGTGATGTCGTCCGGGCCAAAGATGGGCTGGTTTTCCGGCAAGAAGCGCTTGATCTCGTTCTGCAGGCCTTCCAGCTGGAAGTGCAGCTTGGCGGACACAGGAACGATGGCGGCGAAGTCGCGCATGGCGGCGATCTTTTGCGCGAACGGCAGCAGCACGGCCTTGTCCTTGACCCTGTCCGATTTATTGATGACGAGGATGCACGGCACTTCCTTCGGCAGCAGGTCCATCACTTGCTGGTCGGCCGGGCCGAACGTGCCCGCCTCGATCACGTACAGGATGACGTCCGAGGAAATCAGCGTGTTCGTGACGGTCTTGTTCAGCGTCTTGTTCAGCGCGTTCGAGTGGCGCGTCTGGAAGCCGGGCGTGTCGACGTAGATGAATTGCGCGTCCGGCACCGTCTGGATGCCCGTGATGCGGTGGCGCGTGGTTTGCGCCTTGCGCGAAGTGATGCTGACCTTCGCGCCGATCAGCACGTTCATCAGGGTCGATTTGCCCACGTTGGGGCGGCCCACGATGGCGATATAGCCACAGCGGAAGTTGTCGGGCATTTTGGTGGCTGTCATGCTAGTGTCGATTCTGTTTAGTGTGAGCGGCGATCGCCGGGGCAGCCGGGGCTGACGCGTCGTCGCTCTGGATGGTGGCAATGCCGGCCAGCTTGAGCTGGGCGGCGCGCGGTTTGGGCTTGCGGCTGGCGGCAGGCGACTTCAACAGCGCCTGCTCGGCCACGTCCAGCGCCAGTTTGGCGGCGGCTTGCTCACCGGCGCGGCGGCTTCCGCCACGGCCGTAAACCTGGATGTTCAATTTCGGCACCAGGCATTCGATCTCGAATTCCTGGCTGTGGGCGGCGCCATGGGTAGCCACCACGTTGTACTGTGGCAGCGAAATTTTCTTGCTCTGCAAAAACTCCTGCAGCAGGGTCTTGGCATCCTTACCCAGCGTTTGCGGATCGACCGAGTCGAGGATGGGAATGTAGAAGGCGCGGATCACCGTGCTGGCGGCGTCAAAACCCGTGTCGAGGAAGATGGCGCCCAGCAAGGCTTCCAGCGTGTCGGCGAGGATCGACGGACGGCGAAAGCCGCCCGATTTGAGCTCGCCTTCGCCCAGGCGCAAAAATTGCGACAATTCCAGCTTTTGCGCGATTTCATACAGCGACTGCTGCTTGACCAGGTTGGCACGCAGGCGCGACAGGTCGCCCTCGTCGATAGTCTTGAAACGTTCGTACAGGATGGAAGCGACCACGCAGTTGAGGATGGAGTCGCCGAGGAATTCCAGCCGCTCGTTATGCAAACTGCTGTGGCTACGGTGCGTCAAGGCTTGCTGCAACAGGCCAGCATCCTGGAACGTATAGCCTAAACGGGTTTGCAATAGCTGAAGATTCATTGTTGTTTCTGTGTCATCTGAGTAATTCGGCTGGCCGCCGCGCGGGGAGTCGGCGCGGCAGCCATGGTTGGTCCATTACAGACCAGGCCGGCTTAGTGTATGCCGCCCACGCGTTTCGGATTGCTGAAGTTCATCCACACCAGGAAAGCCTTGCCGACGATATTCTCGTTCGGCACGAAACCCCAGTAGCGGCTGTCCGCGCTATTGTCGCGGTTATCGCCCATCATGAAGTAATTGCCTTGTGGCACCACACACGTGAAGCCGTCTTCGTTATAGTTGCACGCCTCCTTGTGCGGGAAATCCTTCACTTCGCGCAAGTTCAACGTCGGAGCGGGCTCGTCGTTGAGGATGCGGTGGCTCACGCCCGTCAGGTTTTCTTCCAGCTGCTTGTGGTAGACCGTGCTTTCGTCATCGAGGTAGTCGTCCAGCGGGGTGTACGCCACTTCCTTGCCGTTGACCGTCAAGCGCTTGTTTTCATAGGTGATTTTATCACCGGGCACCCCGATCACGCGCTTGATATAGTCTTGCGACATATCTTTCGGATACTTGAACACCATCACGTCGCCGCGCTGCGGATCATTGACTTCAATGATGCGCTTGTTGACGATCGGCAAACGAATGCCATAGGTGAACTTGTTTACCAGGATCAAATCGCCGACCAGCAAGGTCGGCACCATCGAGCTCGACGGGATCTTGAACGGCTCGTACAGGAACGAACGCAGGCAAAACACGAGGGCGATGACGGGAAAGAAGCTGCCCGAATACTCGACCCAGGTCGGCTGGCGCAACAGATCTGCCTCGATGGCGGCGCGGCGGCTGCTGCTACTACCATCGGACTTGATGCCTTCAGCCAACGACTTCGCTTGACGCTCATCGAACTCGGCCAGGGCACGGTCGGCCGCCTTGCGGCGCTGCTTGGAGAGATAAAACACATCCAGGCACCAGACCAGGCCCGTCAACACCATCAGCACGAACAGGATTAAAGCGAAATTTCCTAAAATCACTTGCAGGTTCATTGATTAACCATCCACTTGTAAAATTGCCAGGAATGCCTCTTGCGGGATCTCCACGGAACCCACTTGCTTCATGCGTTTCTTACCCGCCTTTTGTTTTTCCAGCAATTTTTTCTTGCGGCTGATGTCGCCGCCGTAGCACTTGGCCAGGACGTTCTTGCGCAAGGCTTTTACGTTCTCGCGCGAAATGATGTTCGCGCCGATGGTCGCCTGGATGGCCACGTCGAACATCTGGCGCGGAATCAGTTCGCGCATCTTGGCAGCCACCTGGCGGCCACGGTACTGGCTGTTCGAACGGTGAACGATGATGGCCAGCGCATCGACTTTTTCGCTGTTGATCAGCATGTCGACCTTGACCACGTCGGCCGCGCGGTATTCCTTGAACTCGTAATCCATCGAGGCATAGCCGCGCGACGTCGATTTCAGGCGGTCGAAGAAGTCCAGCACGATCTCGGCCATCGGCATTTCATACACGAGCTTGACCTGGCGGCCGTGGTAGCTCATGTCCATCTGGATGCCGCGCTTGCCGATACACAGGGTGATCACGGAGCCCACGTATTCCTGCGGCATGTACAGATTGACCGTGACGATAGGCTCGCGCACTTCCTCGATGCGCGACGGATCGGGCATCTTCGACGGATTGTCGACGTTGATCATGGTGCCGTCGCGCTGGATCACTTCGTACACGACGGTCGGCGCCGTGGTGATCAGGTCCATGTCGAATTCGCGTTCGAGGCGCTCCTGCACGATTTCCATGTGCAGCAAGCCCAGGAAGCCGCAGCGGAAGCCGAAGCCCAGCGCCTGTGACACTTCCGGCTCGTACATCAGGGCCGCATCGTTCAGTTTCAGCTTTTCCAGCGAGTCGCGCAACGCGTCGTACTGGTTCGCTTCCACGGGGAACAGGCCGGCGAACACTTGCGGCTGCACTTCCTTGAAGCCAGGCAATGGCGCGGCGGCAGGACGGTTGGCCAGGGTGACGGTATCGCCCACTTTCGCCGCTTTCAATTCCTTGATGCCGGCAATGATGAAGCCCACCTGGCCTGCTGACAACTGCGGCAAGGATTGCGAACGGGGCGAGAACACGCCGATGTCTTCCACCAGCTGCACCGAATCGGTGGCCATCAGACGGATCTTGTCTTTCGGTTTCAGGGTACCGTTGATCACGCGTACCAGCATGACCACGCCCACATAGGCGTCATACCAGGAGTCGACGATCAGCGCCTGCAGCGGTGCATCGGGGTCGCCCTTCGGTGGCGGCACCTTGACGATCAGCTGCTCGAGCACGTCCAGCACGCCGAAGCCCGTCTTGGCCGAGCAATGCACGGCGTCGGCCGCGTCGATGCCGATCACGTCTTCGATCTCGGCAATCGCGCTCGGCGGATCCGCGTTCGGCAAATCGATCTTGTTCAGGACGGGCACCACTTCCACGCCCAGATCCAGCGCCGTGTAGCAGTTGGCGACCGTTTGCGCTTCCACGCCTTGCGATGCATCCACCACCAGCAGCGCGCCTTCGCACGCCGACAGCGAGCGCGACACTTCATAGCTGAAGTCGACGTGGCCGGGCGTATCGATCAGGTTCAGGTTGTAGATCTGGCCATCGCGCGCCTTGTAGTGCAGGGCCGCCGTTTGCGCCTTGATGGTAATGCCGCGCTCGCGCTCCAGATCCATCGAATCGAGCACCTGCGCCTCCATCTCGCGGTCGGACAAGCCGCCGCACAATTGAATGATGCGGTCAGCCAGGGTCGATTTACCGTGGTCAATATGGGCGATGATGGAGAAGTTGCGTATGTTGTTCATTAACTAATATAAGTGCGAAGTTGACGACACTGCTTTAACAGGAATCAGGGGGATCATGTCCGGGCCAAACAGGGCCAAAACCAGGCGCCCCACTCATGATGAAAAAAGCGCTCCGAGCAGGACATCTGCATGCCCAGGCGAGCGCTTTTGAAGCGACAGAAGCTGCTGCCTCGGACAGTAGCTTTTTCGACCTCCCCATTTTACCGGATTTCAGAGTAGAAAGCCCGTCTTATGAGGCCGGCACCGGGGCAAGCCGACATTTTCGGCTGTTTTCAGCACCAGAATGGTGCAATGCAGTGTCAATATTGACAGTTAAACTACATCAGGCAGCGCCGCACGGCCGCCTCGTCGAGAAAATAATGGCAGAGCTCGGGCTGCGCCAGGTCGCCGAACAGCACCGGCACCAGCTCGTCAAAACGGGCCAGCAGCGAGGCGTCGGGCGAGGCGTCGATGTCGATCACGTCCACCGTGAACGGTTTGCCGGGCGGCTGCAGCAGGAGCAAGGCGTCGAGCATGTCCTGGCAAAGGTGGCAATAACTGCGGGAATAGAGCGTGAAGTGCATGGAAAAGAGAAAAAGGCATCCCGGCCACAGCCGGGATGCAGGTGAATCAGAACCTTACTTCGCCGACGGGCGCAGCGAAACGAATTGCGCTACGTCGCCACGGCGCACCAGCACGGCCGACGTCTTTTTCGGATCGAGCTTGGCCACGAGGGCGTTGAACTGCTTGGCGTCTTTCACGGCAACGTTATTCAGCTGCAAGATCACGTCGCCAGGCTGCAGGCCGGCCAGAGCCGCCACGCCATCGGCCTCGTCAACCTGCACGCCGGCGTCGATCTTCAATTCCTGTTTCTTGGCGGCCGGCACGTCGCTGACCTTCAGCCCCAGTGCATTGACGGCTTGCGCTTCCGGCTCCCTGGCGCCCTTCTTCGCCGTTTTCTCGCTTTCCAGTTCGACGACGGTGACGGGAATGTCCTGCTGCGCACCCTTGCGCCAGACGGTGAGCGTGGACTTGCCGTTGACGGGAGCGCCGCCCACCAGACGCGGCAGGTCCGACGAACGCTCGATCGGCGCGCCGTTGAATTTCAGGATGATGTCACCCGGCTTGATGCCCGCCTTGTCGGCCGGACCGCCCGGCTCCACCATCGACACTTGCGCGCCCTTGGCATTCGGCAAGCCCAGCGATCCCGCCACGTCCTTGCTCACTTCGCCGATCTGCACACCGATGCGGCCGCGCACGACCTTGCCCGTCTTTTTCAGCTGCTCGCCTACGCGCATGGCTTCATCGATGGGCACGGCAAATGAAATGCCGTTGTAGGCGCCGGACAGGGTGGCGATCTGCGAATTGATGCCGATCACTTCGCCGCGCATATTGATCAGGGGACCGCCCGAGTTGCCGGGATTGACGGCAACATCGCTCTGGATCAGCGGCAGGTAGTCGCCCGTGTCGCGCGACTTGGCGGAAATAATGCCGGCCGTCACCGTGTTTTCCAGGTTGAACGGCGAGCCGATGGCGATCACCCATTCGCCCACGCGGATCTTGTTCGAATCGCCGATAGTCAGGCGCGGCAGGTTGCCGCCCTCGATTTTCAGCAGGGCCACGTCGGTGCGCGCATCGGCGCCGATCACCTTGGCCTTGAATTCGCGCTTGTCCGTCAGCGTCACGTAGACCTCGTCGGCGCCATCGACCACGTGGGCATTGCTCAGCACGTAGCCATCGGCCGAGATGATGAAGCCGGAACCGACACCGCGCTGCACTTCCTGTTCCTGCGGCACGGCGTGGCGGCCGCCACGCGGCGCCTGCTGGCGCGGCGTCGGCATGGCGCCGCCGAAGAAGCGGCGCAGGAATTCCTGCATTTCCTGCTCATCCTGACTGCCGGCGCCGGCGCCGCCCATTCTCAGGCGTTCGGTGGTGCGGATATTCACCACGGCCGGGCCCACGGCGTCGACCAGGTCCGAGAAATCAGGCAGTTTCACTGCCGGCACGGCGGCCTGCGCCTGTGGCGCCAGGCCCAGCATGGTGGGAGCCAGAAACACGCCAGCGGTACCGAACAATAAGGCGGAAAGCGTCTTTACTGAAAACGACTTGCTGGCGGCACACATGTTTTTTTTCATGGAAAGGATCTCTTCGAATATATAAACGGATCAAAACGCGAATCAGGCGATTGCCTGCGTGCACGATTGGCCGTCATGACGGCGTCCCCGGGGCAAACCCATCCGGTAGCGCGCATGGCAGCAACAATATATCGCAAAAGCAAGATATTGCCTGCACACAGTGTCAATCGTACCGAAGGCCAGTGTCAAGAGGGCGACAGGAACGTTAAGCCTGGCATAAGATGGCGAAACGCCCTAGCGCTGCGCCAGCGGCCCCGCCTCCAGCGGCTCGGCTGCGCCCGGCGGCACGATGGCGGCGGACAGGGGCAGCAGCGGTTCCGCATGGGCAGGCGCCGACTCGGCGGCCAGGCGGCTGGCCAGGCGTGCATCGAACTGGGCGCTCAGTGCATGGCCGCACTGCTCCGAGCGCAGCACGTCACCAATATGGCGATAGACATTCCAGGCTTGCCTCCCCTCATCCGTGTCGAGGGCGGCAAAAGCCAGTTCGAGTTCGCTCGCCGCCAGTTCGCCATCGGCCAGGGCGGAAATAGTCTCGTGCAATCGTGTGTGCGTATCCATGATGGGTCCTGCCATTTCAAGAGGATCGGTGCGAAAACCGGGCGCAGCCATGCCAACCTCATACTCTTCAGATTACCAGCGCTTGTCAATTGGCATGTCCAGCAACGGTTTCAATTTTTCCGCAATCACTTCGCGCGCGCGAAAAATCCGGCTGCGCACGGTGCCGATGGGGCACGCCATGATCTCCGATATTTCTTCATAGCTCAGGCCCTCGATCTCGCGCAGCACGATGGCAGTGCGCAATTCGATGGGCAGCACATCCATGGCCGCATTGACGGTGGCCGCAATCTGCTTGCTCGCCAGCACCGATTCCGGTGTATTGTTGTCACGCAATTTATTGCCATCATCGAAGGACTCGGCCTGCTCGGCGTCGGCATCGCTGGACGTGGCGGCGCGCCTCCCCTGCGTGACGAGATAATTCTTGGCCGTATTGATGCCGATGCGGTACAGCCAGGTATAAAAGGCGGCATCGCCGCGAAAATGGCGCAGCGCCCGGTATGCCTTGATAAAGGTTTCCTGCACCACATCTTCGGCCTCCGCCGGGTCGTGCACCAGGCGCGACACGAGGCGCATCAAGCGGCGCTGGTATTTCGATACCAGCACATCGAATGCCCGTTTGTCGCCAGCCTGCACCCGCTCGACCAGTAACTGATCATACTCGCGCTCTGTCCTCACGCCCAATGTCCCTGTAGTCATGCAGCGTGGGCGCCTGTATGGATATAGAGTTGGCCCGCTGCAAGAAGTTCAGTGTTCGCCCCACTTTTATTCGTCCCCACTCCGCGCCGCAATGGCCCGGCACGCCACGGCCAGCGGGCGGAAGGCGGGGCAGCCGCCGCCGCGCTGCACCAGCACCTGCGTGCGCCGCCCCGCGGCATCGGCCAGGCACAGCACCAGCAGCGACGGCCACAGGGTCGAGCCCGGCAACAGGCGCAGTCCTGACGGCGGCGACGGCCCCGGGCCGGGCGGCGCCGCCACCCCGCCGGCATCCGCCCCTGGCGCTCCGCCATGCTCCAGATATACCGCCAGCCGCAATTGGCCAACCGGCGAAATATCAAGCGTCTGCGGCTTTCTGCGCCTGCGCAGCAAAGCGAGCAACAACACGCCGCCAGCCGTGCTCAGCAACGCACCGGGCCAGCCCAGCGCATAGCCGCCCACCAGTTGGCCAGGCACCGCCGCAGCGCGCCACGCACCGCTCAGGGGCCAGGCGGCCAGCAAGGCGCACAGTCCCAGCACCGCTTGCAACAGACGCAAACAGACAGGCGTGCGAATGACAGCCGCTACTGCGATTGACATACTTCATGGGAAAAAAAAGGCGCGCCGGCAACATGCCGGGCAAATTCAGGCGCCAACGAACGTTGGCGCCGAATCAGCGCTCACTACGATTTGACCGTAGCGAGCGCTTGAAAGTTCCTGCTTATTTCGCTTTACCGAAAATCAGTGTGCCATTCGTGCCGCCGAAGCCGAACGAATTCTTCACTGCATAATCGATCTTCATATCCCGCGCCGTGTTGGCACAGAAATCGAGATCGCAAGCCGGATCCTGGTTGAAGATGTTGATGGTCGGTGGCGACACCTGATGGTGCAATGCCAGGACCGTAAACACCGCTTCCAGACCGCCCGCGCCGCCCAGCAAATGGCCCGTCATCGACTTGGTCGAGTTGACAACCAGATTCTTGGCGTGCTCGCCGAAGGTGCGTTTGATGCCCATAACTTCCGCCACGTCGCCTTGCGGGGTCGACGTGCCGTGCGCGTTCAGGTACTGAATCTGATCCGCGTTCAAGCCGGCGTTGTTGAGGGCCGCGATCACCGATTTGCTGCCGCCGCTGCCATCTTCCAGCGGCGAGGTCATGTGATAAGCATCTGCGCTCATCCCGAAACCATGCACTTCGGCATAGATCTTGGCACCACGGGCCACCGCGTGCTCGTAGTCTTCCAGCACCATGACGCCAGCGCCCTCGCCCAGCACGAAGCCGTCGCGGTCGGTATCCCACGGACGCGATGCCGTTGCCGGATCGTCGTTGCGGGTCGACAAGGCGCGTGCCGAGGCGAAACCGCCCAGGCCCAGCGGCGACACGGTCGATTCAGCGCCACCGGCGATCATGACGTCGGCATCGCCGTACTCGATCATGCGCGCTGCGGCACCGATGCTGTGCAAACCGGTGGTACACGCCGTCACGATCGCCAGGTTCGGGCCCTTCAGACCATATTTGATCGAAAGGTTGCCAGAGATCATGTTAATGATCGAGGCAGGCACGAAAAAGGGCGAGATACGGCGCGGACCGCGCTTTTCGTACTCGGACTTGGTTTCCTCGATCAGCGGCAAGCCGCCGATACCGGAACCGATGATCACGCCGATGCGCTCGGCGTTTTCTTCGGTCACTTCCAGGCCGGAGTCCTGCATCGCCTGGATGCCGGCAGCCATGCCGTAATGGATAAAGGTATCCATATGGCGGGCTTCCTTACCGGAGATGTACTCTTCGATATTGAAGCCTTTGACTTCACCGGCAAAATGCGTGGTGAATGGCTGTGCATCAAACTTGGTAATCGTGGCAATGCCGGATTTACCTTCAATGATTGCGCCCCACGCCTCGGCAATAGTATTGCCGACAGGTGAAACGCAGCCCAGGCCGGTGACAACAACACGACGGTTTTTAGAACGGCTCAAGCGATTCTCCTGAAGTCGGTCAGACAGGCTTAGGCCTTGACGTGTGCGGTGGCGTAGTCGATCGCCTGTTGCACGGTGGTGATTTTTTCAGCTTGTTCGTCAGGGATTTCCATTTCGAATTCGTCTTCCAGGGCCATGACCAGTTCCACGGTGTCCAGGGAATCGGCGCCCAGGTCGTCGACGAAGGAGGATTCGATTTTGATGTCTGCTTCTGCAACGCCCAGTTGCTCAGCGACGATTTTCTTAACGCGTTGTTCGATATCCGACATGTTATGGCTCCAAAGTGTGTGTTACGGAAAGTGCGCGCATTTTATCAGGTTTGCGCGTCCGAATACTAATTTCGGTGTCTGCTGCTAATTCGACCGAAGCTGCTGCTAAAAGATGCGATTATAGACAAAAACGGCCATTGAATGATGCCACAAACGCCCGCCCCGTCTAGCTTTCACATCAATTCATGTACATACCGCCGTTCACGTGCAGGGTGGTGCCCGTGATGTAGGCCGCTTGCGGCGAGGCCAAAAAGGCCACCGCCGCCGCCACGTCTTCCGGTTTACCCAGGCGGGACAGGGGAATTTGCGTCAACAGGGCCGCGTGCTGCTCTTCGCTCAGGGCCTTGGTCATGTCGGTATCGATGAAGCCAGGGGCGATGCAGTTCACGGTAATGTTGCGGCTGCCGATTTCGCGCGCCAGGGCGCGGCTCATGCCTTCCACGCCGGCCTTGGCCGCCGCGTAATTCATTTGCCCCGGATTGCCCGACGAAGCCACCACCGACGTGATATTAATGATACGCCCAGTTTTGGCTTTCATCATCCCGCGCAGTACGGCGCGCGACAGGCGGCCGACGGCCGACAGGTTCGTGGAAATCACGCTGTCCCACTCTTCATCCTTCATGCGCATGGCCAGCTGGTCTTGCGTAATGCCCGCATTGTTGACGAGGATCGACAGGCTGCCGTAGGCTTTCTGCACTTCATCGACGACGGCTGCGCAGCGCGCCGCATCGGTCACGTTCAGGACCAGGCCCTTGCCCGTGACGCCTTCGGCGGCCAGGTAATCGGTGATCGCTTGCGCACCGCTTTCCGAGGTGGCGGTGCCAACCACGGTAGCACCCTGTTTGCCCAGTTCGGTGGCAATGGCGCGGCCGATGCCGCGCGAGGCGCCCGTGACCAGCACGACTTGATTTGCTAAATTCATGAGTATCCTTAAAAGCAAGCGCGGCAGGCAGGCTGCCGCGATCTGATGTTTATTTGAGCTGCGTCAAAATGCGTTCCAGCGAAGCCTGATCGACGATGGCGTCGCCCACCAGCACGGGATCGATGCGCTTGGCCAGGCCCATCAGGACCTTGCCCGGACCGCATTCGATCACTTGCGTGATGCCGTCTGCCGCCACTTTTTGCATGGTTTCCACCCAGCGCACGGGACTGGCTGCCTGGCGCACGAGCGCATCCTTGATGCCGGCGACGTCGTTGACGATGGCCACGTCGACGTTGTTGATCAGGGCGATCTGCGGCGCGGCGAACGTCAGGCCGGCCATGTACTCGCGCAGGCGGTCCGATGCCGGTTTCAGCAGCGACGAGTGGAATGGCGCGGAGACGGGCAGCTTCATGGCGCGCTTGGCGCCCTTGGCCTTGGCCAGTTCGCAGGCACGTTCGACGGCCGCCGTGTGACCGGCGATGACCACTTGCGCAGGCGCATTGAAATTGACGGGTTCGACCACCAGGGTCGGGTTTTCCGCCGCCGCTTCCGCACAGGCGGCGCGCACGTCGTCGTCCGACAGGCCCAGCACGACAGCCATCGTGCCCTGCCCTACCGGTACGGCTTCCTGCATGGCTTGCGCGCGGAAACGCACGAGCGGCACGGCATCCTTGAACGAGATCACGCCGGCGGCGACCAGCGCCGAGTATTCACCGAGGCTGTGACCGGCCACGACCGTCGGCACGGGGCCGCCCGCTGCCAGCCAGGCGCGATAAAAGGCGACGGCCGCCGTCAGCATCACCGGTTGCGTATTGGTGGTCAGGTCCAGCTCTTCCTTCGGACCTTCGGCGATCAGCTTGCCCAGGTCGAATTGCAGGGCGTCCGACGCTTCGGCGACCGTTTGCGCAACCACAGGGTTGCCGGCGAAACCGTCGAGCATCGCAATCGCTTGCGAGCCTTGGCCTGGGAAAACAAATGCAAATTGTGTCATGTCGACTCCGTTTTTTTACTATTTAGAGAATCAGAGACCCAAAGGCAACTGCTGGGGTACGTCCCTGCGGGATCGGAATGCATTCCATTGGAATGTATTCCCCCGACGGGTCGGACCCAAAAGTCAGCCTTCGGCTATCACATCCTTGCCAGCACGGCGCCCCAGGTAAAGCCGCCGCCCACGCCTTCCATCATGACGTTGTCGCCCTTCTTGACCCGGCCGTCGCGCACGGCGATGTCGAGCGCCAGCGGGATCGAGGCGGCCGAGGTATTGCCGTGCTGGTCGACGGTGACAACCATCTTTGCCAGTGGCAAGCCGAGTTTCTTCGCCGTGCTGTTCATGATGCGGATATTTGCCTGGTGCGGGATCAGCCAGTCGATCTGGTCCGACGTCATGTTGGCGTGTTCGAGGGCTTCGTGCGCGACCTTTTCCAGCACGGACACGGCCAGCTTGAAGACGGCGGGGCCATCCATGTACAGGAAGGCGCTGCCGTCCAGCGCGCCGCCAGCCAGGCTGCCCGGCACGCTGAGGATGTTCGAGTGGCGGCCGTCCGCGTGCAGCTTGGTGGCCAGAATGCCGGGGTCTTTCGACGCCGTCATGACGATGGCGCCGGCGCCGTCGCCGAACAGCACGCAGGTGCCGCGGTCATCGAAATTGAGGATGCGCGAAAACACTTCGGCGCCGATCACCAGCACGTTTTTATGCATGCCCGATTGAATAAAACTGTCGGCCGTGGCCACCGCATACACGAAACCGCTGCAGACAGCTTGCACGTCGACGGCGGCGCAATTGTTCGTGATGCCCAGCTTGTTTTGCACAATGCAGGCGGTGCTGGGGAAGCTGCCGAAGAAGTCGGGGGTCGAGCTGGCGACGATGATCAGGTCGAGGTCGTTGCCGTTCAGGCCAGCCATCTCCAGGGCCTTTTTGGCCGCTTCCACGCCCAGGTCCGAGGAGTTTTGCGTTGGCGCCGCGTAATGGCGCGCCGAGATGCCGCTGCGCGAGACGATCCATTCATCCGACGTCTCGATGCCCTTGGCGGCCAGCTGTTCGGTCAAGTCCTGGTTGGTGACGCGCTTCTCCGGCAGGTAGCTGCCGGTACCGATAATTTTGCTGTAAGTTTTGCTAAAAACAGTCATGCAAGTACCCGTCCACTAAATGGTAGAGCTTGTTGATGTAGGTTCATCCGGAACTGGCGTGCGCGGCATCAACTCGGCGATCATGCTGGCCAAGTGCGCTTGCACGTCATTTTTTGCCGCATCAAAGGCGCGGCGCAAGGCCCATTCGAAGGAATAGGCATCGGCGCTGCCATGGCTCTTGAAGACGAGGCCACGCAGGCCCAGCAGGCTGGCGCCGTTGTAACGCGATGGATTCAAGCGGTTGCCGATGGCTTTCAGGGCCCCGCGGGCGATCAGCGCGCCCAGCATGGTAATCGGATTGCGCTTGAATTCGGAAGTGAGCACGTCTTTCATGAAGCGCGCCAGGCCTTCGATGGCTTTCAGGGTCACGTTGCCGACGAAACCGTCGCAGACGACGATATCGGTCGTGCCTTTGAAGATATCGTTGCCTTCCACGTTGCCGTAGAAGTTCAGCGCGCCACGCTCGTGGTCGGCCTGCAGCAGCTTCGAGGTGAGTTTCACCACTTCATTGCCCTTGATATCTTCCGTGCCCACGTTCAGCAAGCCGATCGTGGGACGTTCGATACCCTCCATGGCGGACACGAGCACGGAGCCCATGATGGCGAACTGGTGCAAGTGATGCGGTTCGCAATCGACGTTGGCGCCCAGGTCCAGCATGTAGGTCGGGCCGTTCTTTTGATTCGGCAAGATGCTGCAGATGGCCGGGCGGTCGACGCCGGACATGGTTTTCAATACGTAGCGCGACACGGCCATCAAGGCTGCCGTATTACCGGCGGAAACGGAGGCTTGCGCCGCGCCGCTCTTGACCTGTTCGATGGCCACGCGCATGGAGGAGTCCTTCTTGCGGCGCAGGGCCACTTCCAGGGGATCGTCCATGGTAACTTGTTCGGAGGCATGCAATACCGACAGGCGCGGATGCGTGTCGGCTTTATGTTTCTTCAGTTCGGCACGAATCACGTCTTCCAATCCAACAAGGATCAGTTCGGCTTCAGGCTCATGTTTTACGAAGGAAATTGCTGCGGGGATAGTGACTGAGGGACCGTGATCTCCGCCCATGCAGTCGATAGAAATTTTGATTGTCATTTGTGTTGATTCAATACCGCTGCGGGCGTGCGGCAAGATGTGAATCGGACTGGAGCATATGCAGGGCGCAGCATGTCATGCACAGGCCTGGACAGCGTGATTCAAAATGACGGGTGTGCAAGATGAATTGCAGCCGATAAAAAAGAAGAAGCGGCGCCACGCCGAATAACCACGCAACACCGCTTTCATCTTACCCAACAAAAACGTCGATTACTCGTCGTTTTTGGTCTTCAACACTTTACGGCCACGATAGAAGCCGTTAGGGCTGATATGGTGACGCATGTGTGTTTCGCCGGTAACTGGCTCGACGCTCAATTGCGGCGCGACCAGGAAGTCGTGCGAACGGTGCATGCCGCGCTTGGAAGGGGTTTTCTTGTTCTGTTGAACTGCCATGATGACTCCTAATACATAAGTTCTAAAATTTTAGCACAATCGATTGGCAAATACATGCGAATCGAGTATCCCAGCGGCAAAGACTACCCGAAAATAGCCCGGACCGACATCGTTTATTACAATTACATTTCACTACACTTGCCATACTCGATTACTACACGCGTTTGACACGTTCTTTACTGGAAGCATCAAAAACCTGCTGCGCTTCCCGCTATCGCCTCGGCGGCGCTCAGTACTTCCGTACGCTTGCGCTACTCAGCGATATCGGGCCGCTCGCTACGGTTTTTGAGGCCCCCTACAAACTACCACTACTACTTAACTTATTCTCTTAACTTATTCTGGCTTCAAGTCTTTCAGTGCCGCAAACGGCGACTTCTTTTCAGACTTGAGAGCATCGAGCTGCGCCGTATCGGGGCAGACGTCGTGTTTGGGTACCTGCGGCAGGGCCAGCAAGGCTTCATCTTCGATCAGGGCCGCGGCATCCATGCTGCGGCTGCCGACGATCACGTCGATCGATTCATCGTTGATGATTTCTTCGATCTCGTCCGCGTGCTCGTCATCCTTGCCCAGCATCAGAGTGGTCGTCGAATCAATTGCGTAAGCATACGGAGTCAGGCAGCGCTGGCAAACCAGCTGAACGGTGCCGTTGACCGACAAGGTCAGTTGTGGGTAGCCCAGCTTGCTGGTGCCGCCGACGATCTTCCAGGCGATCTCGCCGGAATTATCTGCACAATCCTTGGTCAACCGGGTCATTTCAGCGACAGGAGTTACACCCTCGCGGCTCCCGCTGATACGACAAAAATCAAAGGCGTCGATCACAAAAGCATTCATTGGTAGAAAATTTCCCCGGAAAACCTGCGATAATAACAGGGTTTTTAGCACGGAGTCAAAGGCTAAGCATCTTTTTTGACGCAATCATTGCCATCAACATGACAACTTCATCAACACCGTCATGCCGCATGGAGCCTCAGTTATGGGCTCTGCGCCCTGGAATTTGCGTGAAATCCCACTGACATCGACCTGCGCGGCCATGCCGGCCGCCATCCACTACCGAATGATACCAACTTCCGCCCCATTGCGCTTGATTCTTGCATCGAGCTCGACCTACCGCAAGGAATTGCTGCAACGCCTGCGCCTGCCTTTCGAGGTGGCCGTTCCCGATCTCGACGAAAGCCCCCTGCCAGGCGAAAGCCCCAGCGCCACGGCCTTGCGCCTGGCGCAGGCCAAGGCGCAGGCCGTGCTCGACCGCTATCCTGGCAGTCTCGTCATTGGCTCCGACCAGGTCGCCACCCTGGACGGCGCGCAGATCGGCAAGCCCGGCAACCATGACTATGCCCTGCGCCAACTGCAAACCATGCGCGGGCGCCAGACCGTGTTCCACACGGCCCTGTGCCTGCTCGACGGGCGCCACACGCCGGCCGTGGCGCAGGTGGAAGATATCCAGACCCTCGTCACCGTGCGCGACTTGCCCGACGCGGAACTGGACGCCTACCTGCGCATCGAGCAGCCGTACGACTGCGCCGGCAGCGCCAAGAACGAAGGCCTGGGCATCGCCCTGCTCGAACGCATCGACAGCACCGACCCGACCGCCCTCACCGGCTTGCCGCTGATCGCCCTCACCGGCATGCTGCGCAAGGCGGGCGTGGCGTTTTTTAAAATTTAAAATACCCCTAACGGCAACATCTGGGGTCAGACCCGACGGGTCTGACCCCGGCAGTTTGACGTTGGGGTACTAACATGACTGACTAAAATCCATGACCGGCACCCTGTACCTGATCCCCAACCACCTCGGCCTGTCCGATGGCGCCATCGACCCGCTGGCAAGCATCATTCCCGAGCAGGTGCGGCAGATCACCTCGCAGCTCGACTATTTCGTTGCGGAAAACGCCAAGACGGCGCGCGCCTTCCTGAAACTGATCGGCAACCAGCATCCGCTGGCCAAGCCGCTGCAGGAAATCACGATTTCCGAACTCAACGTCAATACCCCGGCGCAAGCGCTGGCCGGCTTGCTGGCACCGCTGCTGGCGGGACGCGATGCGGGCCTCGTGTCGGAAGCGGGCGTGCCCGCCGTGGCCGACCCCGGCGCCGACCTGGTACGCCTGGCGCATCAGCACGGCATTAAAGTGCGTCCGCTGGTGGGCCCGTCGTCGATCCTGCTGGCCGTGATGGCCAGCGGCTTGAACGGCCAGAGCTTCGCCTTCAACGGCTACCTGCCCACGGACGCGGCCCTGCGCGCCAAGCGCATCAAGGAACTGGAAAGCCGTTCGCGCAATGAAAAGCAAACTCAGCTGTTCATCGAAACGCCATACCGCAACGCCGCCATGCTCGAAGCCCTCGTGGCGCAATGCGCGCCGTCAACCCTGATCTGCGTCGCCACCGACCTGAGCCTGGACTCGGAAAACGTGCAGACGTGGAATGGCGGACAGTGGAAGAAACAATTGGCCGCCGGCAAGGCGCCGGACTTCCACAAGAAACCGACCGTGTTCTTGCTGCTGGGGCAGTAAACGACAAACGCCACGGGCAATTACCCGTGGCGTTTTTTATTGCAGCCCTACCAAGACAAGTAGGATTACACTCTTCTTGTTCCCGTATTTTTCTGTCCACCCTTGCCCGTTTCCAATACGAACTTGGCGCCATCGTCGCGGCCCAGCACCTTGACCAGGTAAGGCATGACTTCACGCAGCATCGGCTCCAGCGTGTATGGCGGATTCAAAATGAACATGCCGCTGCTGTGCAAGCCGAAGCCGTCCGGCGACGGCGTGTTGACGGTCAGGGTCACGTGCAGCCAGTCCGAGCTGGGCAATTGCTTGAGCTTGTCGGCGAACTGGCGCGATTCCATGCGCTGCAGCACCGGGTACCAGACGGCATACATGCCGGACGGGAAGCGCACGAGGGCGTCGGCCAAGGTATCTTTGACCTTGCGGTAATCCATCTTGTCTTCGTATGGCGGGTCGATCAGCACCAGCGCGCGGCGCGATGGCGGCGGCAGCAGGGCTTTCAGGCTCTGGAAACCGTCCGCCTTGGTGATGAGCACGCGCTTGCCGCGCACGGTCGGACGCTCGCCCTGGGCCAGCGCATGCGCCTCGACCTTGCGGAAGTTGTCAGCCAGAATCTTGGCATCGGCAGGATGCAGTTCGAACAGGCGCAGACGGTCTTGCTCGCGGCTGACCTTGTCGGCGCAGTACGGCGAACCCGGGTAGTAGCGCATCTTGCCGCTCGGATTCATTTCCTTGATCAGCTTCATGTACTCGGCCAGCGAGGCCGGCCAGTCCGTACGGTCCCACAGGGGAGCGATGCCCGTTTCGTACTCGGCATTTTTCGAGGCATAACCGCCGTCGAGCGCATACACGCCCGCGCCGGAATGGGTATCGATATAACTATAGGCGGTATCTTTTTGATTCAGGTATTGCAATAACTGAATCTGCACATAATGTTTCAACACATCGGCGTGATTACCCGCGTGAAAGGCGTGGCGGTAACTCAACATAAGCTGGCTAATTCCATAATAAAAATAAACAAAGGCGGGAGCGCTGACACCGGGCAGGGCATGAAAACAGACTGGAGGGGGTCAGGCTGCGGGGCCAGGAAACAGCATGGACCAGCGTAATCAGCGCGCAATTATCAGCATTATCCACCAGAAAGGTGTATTGCATCAAAAAACACCCATAAACAAGCTCATGCATTCTCGGGACCGCGGGGGCCGGGCGCGGTAGAATACGCGCATCGGGCGCCCCGCGCCCATCAGCCTACTAATATATACAGCCATGCACAGCCTGACCCTCACGACCGATAACCGCGCCGACGTCGCGGCAGCCCTGGCCGGCCCGCGCTGGACGGTGGCCTGCCTGTGCGCGCTGTGGTGCGGCACTTGCGGCAGCTACCGCGCCACGTTCGAGGAACTGGCCGCGCGCCATCCGGACACCGTCTTCGTCTGGATCGACATCGAAGACCAGGCCGACGTGGTGGGCGACCTCGACATCGACAACTTCCCCACCCTGCTGATCCAGCACGAAGATAACGTGGCCTTCTTCGGCACCGTGCTGCCCGACGGCGGCCTGGCGCACCGCATGGTGCAGGCGCAGCAGGCGCTCAGCGCCGAGGAACTGGCGGCGCTGGCCACCAGCACGCAGGAACGGCGCGACTGGCAGCGCGACTGCAATCTGCGCCATTTACTGGCTACCACGCTGGCCTGATCCGCATCAAGCCAGGCGCAGCGGCAAGCTGCGCAGGCGTTTGCCCGTCAGACTGAACACGGCGTTGGCCACGGCCGGCGCGATCGGCGGCGTACCCGGTTCGCCCACGCCTTCCGGATGCTCGGCGCTGGCGATGATGATGGTTTCCACCTCGGGCGTTTGCCCCATGCGCAGCACGGGATAGTCGTGGAAGTTGCCTTGCTCGACCTTCCCTTCCTGGAACGTGATCTCGCCGCCCAGCGCCGCCGACAGGCCGAACAGCACGGCTGACTCCATCTGCTGGGCGATGATGTTCGGATTGACGGCGATGCCGCAATCGATGGCGCACACGACGCGCTGCACGCGGATCTCGCCGTTTTCCACGGACACTTGCGCCACTTGCGCGACGATGCTGCCGAACGACTGGTGCAGGGCAACGCCATGCGCATGGCCGGGCGGAGCACTGCCCGCCCTGGCGACGGCTGCATCGAGCACGGCCAGGTGGCGCGGATGCTGCGTCAGCATGGCGCGGCGGAAGGCGATGCCGTCCTGCCCCGCCGCATGCGCCAGTTCGTCGATAAAGCTTTCCTTGAAGAATGCATTATGCGAATGCCCGACGGAGCGCCAGTAGCCGACCGGCACGGCACTGTCGGCGATCACGTGGGCGATGCGCTGGTTGGCGATTTCATACGGCATGTCGAATTCGCCTTCCGCCGTGGTCTTGTCCGGCCCCGCGCCGGGCAGGCCGAAATTGCGCTGCAGGTACTGGTGCGTGATGGAGCCGCTGACGGATTTATTGTCCCAGGAAGCGATGCGGCCATGCTCGTCGAGCCGGGCCGCAAAGCGGGCCAGCGCGGCGGGACGGTACATATCGTGCTTGGTGTCCTGTTCGCGCGTCCACACCAGCTGCACGGGCGCGCCATCGCACTGCAGCGCGATGGCCACGGCTTGCGCCACCATGTCCACTTCCAGGCGGCGGCCGAAACCGCCGCCGAGCAACAGCACTTCGATGCTGACATCCTGCGCATCGACGCCGGCCACTTTCGCCGCCACGTCGACGGCGATGCCGGGCGCCTGCGTCGACACCCACAGCATCACCTTGCCATTTTTCACCTGCGCGGTGCAGTTGACGGGTTCCATGGCGGCGTGCGCGAGGAACGGCGCGCGGTATTCGGCCTTGACGCTGCGCAAGCCTTGCACGGCTTTACTTTCCACCTCGCCGCTGGCGTGGTAGGCGTAACCGGCTTCGCTGTCCAGCAGGCGGGCAAATTCCGCATACACGCCGGCGCTGGACAAGTTCGCCTGCGGGCCCGCCTTCCACTGCGTCGGCAAGGCGGCGGCCGCCTGTCTGGCGTGCCACCAGGTATCGGCCACCACGGCGGCACACGAGACGCTGCGCTGGGCCAGCTGCGGCGTCAGGTCCAGCACTTTCTTTACGCCGGGCATGGCCAGGATGGGCGCCGCATCGAACGCGGACAAGGTATCGCCCAGGCGCGGCGGCACATGCAGGGCCGCGTACAGCATGCCGGGCGGACGCGCATCGATGCCGAAACGCGCGCTGCCGTTGACTTTGGACGGCGTGTCGCGGCGCGGCGCCGGCTGGCCGATCAGTTTGAAATCCTTGGGCAGTTTCAGCACGGGCGTGCCCGGATCGATGGCGGCGGCGCGCTGCGCCAGGCTGGCGTAGCTGGCGCGCCGGCCATCGGGGTGGAGCACGTCGCCATTTTCCGTGCGGCATTGCGCGGCAGGCACCTGCCACAATGCGGCGGCGGCTTGCAGCAGCATGGCGCGCGCGGACGCCCCCGCCTCGCGCATCGGACCCCAGCCATCCTTCACGCTCGACGAGCCGCCAGTGACGATCACGCCCAGTTCGCGCGCCGCCTTGGCCACCGTCCACTGCGCCAGCGCTTTGACGCGGCCCTGGTCATCGGGATGGAACGGCAGGCTATCCTTGAGCATGGCAACGTTGCCGAAGATTTTATCCATGGGCGCCTGGATCAGCTTGACGCTGGCCAGCGGCACGTCGAGTTCCTCGGCCACCAGCATGGGCAAGGCCGTGTGCACGCCCTGCCCCATCTCGCTGCGCGGCATGGCCAGCAGCACCGTGCCGTCCGATTGAATCGCCAGCCAGCCGTTCAAGGCCACGGCGCCATCCTGGAGCGGCAGCGGCGAACTGCCATGCAGGCGCTGGCGCGGCGGCAGCACGCCCCATCCCAGTACCAGGGCGCCCACGCCGGCCACGCCGAGGCCAAGGCCGCCGAGCAGGAAACGACGGCGCGACGGGGAGGATTGTGCGGCCATGGGCTGTCCTTTATAGTAGTGAGTGATCGATCCAGCGCTCCAGCATATCCTGTGCCAGCACCGGACGGCTATAAAAATAACCTTGCGCCAG
Organism: Janthinobacterium agaricidamnosum; assembly: GCF_003667705.1. Taxonomy (NCBI): domain Bacteria; kingdom Pseudomonadati; phylum Pseudomonadota; class Betaproteobacteria; order Burkholderiales; family Oxalobacteraceae; genus Janthinobacterium; species Janthinobacterium agaricidamnosum. Next base: position 3,879,801 of record NZ_CP033019.1, read on the forward strand.
CTTGCAGCCATGGCGCAGCAGGAAGGCGGCCTGCTCTTCCGTCTCCACGCCTTCGGCGATCACGGACAATTGCATGCTCTTGCCCAGCTGGATGATGGCAATCGCAATCGCTTCGTCATTGACGTCCGTCGAGATATCCTTGATGAAGGAGCGGTCGATCTTCAAGGTCTGCACGGGCAGCTGTTTCAGATACGCGAGCGAGGAATAGCCGGTGCCGAAATCGTCGATGGCCAGGCCCACGCCGATGGCGTGCAAGTCATTGATGAAACCGAGGGCGTCGCCCGTGTTCATGATGACGGACTCCGTCACTTCCAGCTGCAGCCGCTGCGGCTCGAGACCCGTTTCCTGCAAGATGGCGGCCACCATGCCGGCGATGCTGCCCCGTTCGAACTGCTTGACGGACAGGTTGACGGCCATCTTCGGCACATGCAAGCCTTGCGCCTGCCAGCGCATCATCTGGCGGCACGCTTCGTCGAGCACCCATTTTCCCAACTGGTTGATGAAACCGCTGTCTTCGGCCAGCGGGATGAAACGCGCGGGCGGCACCAAGCCCAGTTCCGGGTGGTTCCAGCGCACCAGCGCCTCGACGCCGACCAGGCGGCCCGTGTCGATTTCCACCTGCGGCTGGTAATTGAGGAACATCTCGTGCTTTTCCAGCGAACGGCGCAAAAAGGTTTCCAGACGCAGGCGCTCGACGCCCTCGCCCGTCATCGACGGCGCATAGAAGCGGTAGCCGTTGCGCCCACGCGCCTTGGCCTGGTACATGGCCACGTCGGCATTACGTATCAGCATGTTCAAGTCCAGCGCATCGTCCGGATACAGGCTGATGCCCACGCTGCAGGTGACGAACAGTTCGTGGTCGGCCACCGTGAACGGCTGGTCGAACATGGTCATCAGCTTTTCCGCCACCTGCGTCGCGCCGTACTCGCCGTCGATACCCTCGAGCAGCACGATGAACTCGTCGCCGCCCAGGCGCGCCAGGGTGTCGCCTTCGCGCAGGCGGGCCGCCAGCTGGCCGGCCACCTTCTGCAGCAATTCGTCGCCCACGTGATGGCCCAAGGTGTCGTTGACGTTCTTGAAGCGGTCCAGGTCGATGAACAGCACGGCCAGCTGCTCCTGGTCGCGCGCGGCGCGCAGCAGCGCGTGCTGCAGGCGGTCGTGGAACAGCAGGCGGTTCGGCAGCGCCGTCAGCGGATCGTGGTGGGCCATGTGGTCGAGCTTTTCCTGCGACTCCTTGACCAGCGTGATATCGCTGAACACGCCCACGTAATGCGTGGTGCCGGCGCGCGCGTCGCGCACGGCGCTGATCGTCAGCCACTCCAGATACAGCTCGCCGTTCTTGCGCTGGTGCCAGATCTCGCCGCGCCAGAAACCGCTGGCCTTCAATTCGTCCCACATGGCCTGGTAGAACGCAGAGTCGTGGCGCGCCGAGCGTGTCAGCGAGGAATGCTGGCCCACCGCTTCGGCTTCGGTATAGCCGGTGATCTGCGTGAAGGCGGGATTGACGGTGACGATGATGCCGCCCGCATCGACCACCATCACGCCGTCGGCGATATGTTCGAGCACGGTGGCCGACAAACGCAGCTTTTCCTCGGCTTCCTTGCGCGCCGTGATATCGGCATACACCCAGATGCTGCCCTCGTTGGGGCGCAGGGGATCGAGCGCGCAACCGCTGACCAGCGCCCAGAACAGGCTGCCGTCGCGGCGCTTGTACTGGCGCTCCTCGCTGAAATCGCCGCCCGCGGCCATTGCCGGATACTGGCGCTCGCCCGCCTCCTCGAAGTCATATGAGGTCATGAACACGATGGCGGTGGAACTGCCCGTCATCTCGGCATGGCCGTAGCCGAACAGTTCCTCGCAGCGGCGGTTGACGGAAATGATGCGGCGGTGGCGCACGAACATCACGCCGAACATCACGTTGTCGAGGATCGCGCTCTGCTCCGTGAGCAGCGCCTCGATGCGCATCTCGTGGTGCTTGCGCTGGCTGATGTCGGCAATGATGCCGTCGATCCAGATGACGCCCTGCTCGCCCGCCTGCGGCTGGCCATTCTCGGCCACCCAGCGCTCGATGCCGAAAGCGTCGATGATGCGGTATTCGAGCGCATACGGCCGTTCGTCGGCCACGGCCTGGCGCACGGCGCGGCGGTGCTCGCGCCGGTCTTCCGGACAGATCAGGTCGGCCCAGGCATGCGTGGTGCCGCGCATGAACTGGTGCGCCGAATAGCCGGCGATCTCTTCGATGGCGTCGCTGACGAAATCGATGGGCCCATCGGGCCGGTAGCGGAAAACGGCACCCGGCACCTGCGTGACGATGGTGCGGAAACGCTCTTCGCGCTGACCCACATCCTCGAACAGCTGGCCGATGGCCGCGCGCATTTGCTCGAGCTGGGCCGTCAGGCGACCCAGTTCATCATTGCTGTGCGACGTCAGCGGCGTGTCGAAATCGCCGTGCGACAGGCGGTCGGAAAAGCGCGTCAGGCGGCGCAGGGGTTTGAGCAGGCGGCGGTTCAGGAACAGCACGATCAGCGCCATCGACACGGCCAGCTGGGCGCCCAGCACGAAAATATAGGACATCTGCTTTTCGCGCAGCTCCTGCTGGCTGCGCGCGTCGTCCATCTCGACGACGATATGGCCGATGCGTTCGCCGCGCACGAGGATGTCGCGTTCGGCGCGGTACAGATTGCCCACGGGCCGCTGCGGCGCCTGCAGACGGATGAATTCCGTGTCGCCCTGCCCCAGCACCTTCACCAGCAGCACGGCGCGGTCGCGCATCACCGATTCGACCAGCGAATGGGCCGATTCCGCATTCATGTTCCACAGCGACTCCTGCATGCCCAGCGCCAGGATGTCGGCATTGCGCTGCAAGGCTTCGTTCAGGCTGGTGCGCGCCGACTGGCGCTCATGCACGCCGACCAGCACATAGCTGCCGAAAATGGCGGGCACGACCAGGCCGCCGAACACCACCAGCAGCAGGGCGCCATAGATCGATGAGCCGTACAGCACGCGCAGGCTGGCGCGCAGGCGCTGGTAAGGTGAATTAAACATGCGGCAACAGGGCAACAGGGATCAGGCGGGCGATCATCGAACTTTACAGGGGAATTCAGGTGACAAGGCGGGAAGAAACTTTTTCAAAAGCAATTATGCATGGAAAAAGCGGGAAAAGTCACCAATAAACACGTGTCAGCATCCAGGTCATGCTATATAGACAGGCTTGAAAAACCACACGTGGGCCGGCGCGCCCGGGCGGCGCCAGCAAAAAAGCGCGCGGCTTGCTATCATCGCGCCACTTTACCTAGAGGAACCACCATGACCTTCTCCATCTACTCCGCTTCGATCCCCGTCTTCAAACAGATCCTGGGCAGCCTGGCCGCCATCCTGGACAAGGCGGAAACGCACGCGCAAGACAAGAAAATCGACCCGAACGCCCTGCTGCAATTCCGCTTGTTCCCGGACATGCTGCCGTTCGTGCGCCAGATCCAGATCGCCACCGACTTCGCCAAGGGCTGCGGCGCGCGTCTGGCCGGCGTGGCCGTGCCGCCGTATGAAGACAGCGAACAGAGCTTTGCAGAGCTGAAAGCGCGCATCGTGAAAACCATCGCCTTCCTGGAAAGCCTGCCGCAAGCGGACATCGACGGCAGCGAAACGCGCGCCATCACCACCGGCAGCGGCGAAAAGACCAAGCACTTCACGGGCCAGACCTATCTGTTCCACTATGCGCTGCCGCACTTCTTCTTTCACGCGACGACCGCGTACGACATCCTGCGCCACAATGGCATCGAAGTCGGCAAGAAAGATTTTATCGGTAGTTATTGATCGTTAGCGTCAACAGTACCGGGGTCAGACCCTCAATGCCGCTCACACAAAAGTCATCGCCGGCATGTGAGGGGGTCTGACCCCAGCAGTTGCCTTTGGGTTAGCTAAGTATTCCGGCGCGGATACCCCTGCGCCAGGATACGCACCCACACCACTTCCTTCTCCTCGTCCGTCATCGACACCCAGTGGGCCACTTCCACCACGGTGCGGCCGCAGCCGCGGCAGATTTCATCGAACGTCGTCGAGCACACGGCCACGCAAGGCGTGTCTGGACGCGGCGGCAATTCCTTGTCAGCCATCAGGATACCTTCGGCAAGCCGAGCTTTTCCCAGCCTTCGACGCCCAGCGCTTCCAGGGTGGCGATATTCTTGTCGAAGATTTCCGACGCTTCCGGGAAGGCCTCGACGGCGCGCTCGATGCTGTCTTCGCGCAGCAGGTGCAGGGTCGGGTACGGCGAGCGGTTGGTGTAGTTGCTGATGTCGTCCTCGAACGTCTCGGCAAACTGGTAGTGCGGGTGGAAACTGGCCACTTGCAGTTCGCCGGCCAGGTGCATGTCTTCCACGGCCGCGTCGGCCACATCGAGGAACTCGTTGTAGTCGAGGAAATCGTTCAGGGTGTACGGGTGGATCAGCAAGGTCGTGTCGATCTGTTCCGGGTCCGTGTCGGCCAGGGTTTGCAGCTCGTCCATCAGCATCGCCAGCAAATCTTCCGGGTTCTCCGACTCGCATACCACATAGCGGATCTGCTTCTTGACGTGCACGGCCTTGGCGAACGGGCACAGGTTCAGGCCGATCACGGCCTTTTCCAGCCAGGCAACGGTATTGGCGATGATGACGGCGTTGTCGTCGTCGTGGCGCGGCGGGGTGTTCATATACTTGACTCTCTATCAATAAGGCGGCCGGCAGCCGAATGGCCGGCCAAAGCCAAATTGTACGCACTCTTTGCGCAGTCTCATACCGGACGGGCGCCAAGCTTGCGCCAGCCTCGTCGCCATGTATGCTATAACAGCGGCCGAATCGCACATCTGGCAAATTAAATTTGTAATAATTGCATTATTAGCGACTGGAAACATCGCTATTGACGCCTATGTGCTGTCATCATGCTGACATAATTCTTGACTCCGGCATGTGGATATACGTACACTCGCAACTTGATCATGGGTCTGTCCGATGTTTCTCCGACGACAACAATGGAACACTATGCACGAAAACTCCTTTAAATCTACCGTCCTGGCGGCGTTGGCCCTGGCGCTTGCGCCCGCCCTCAGCCAGGCGTACGAAGCCGGTGTTGAGAGCGATAACGCGCCAGTCGCCGCCGCCGCACCAGCCCTGATCCCGATGACCGCCCAGGTCACGGCGAAACTCCCCACCCTCGACAACCGCCTGCAAAAGACCGACCGTCTGCTGAAAAACCTCAGCGACAATTCCGATCCGCTGCGCGAAGCCGACGTCTGGGGCCGCATCCGCAGCGGCTATGCGATTCCCGACATCAACAACCAGCTGGTGGCGAATCACGTCAACTGGTACGCCACCCGCCCCGACTACATCGCCCGCACCACGGCACGCGCCTCGCGCTACATCTTCCACGTGGTGCAGGAACTGGAAAAGCGCGGCATGCCGACGGAACTGGCCTTGCTGCCGTTCATCGAATCCGCCTTCAACCCGCAGGCATTCTCCAGTGCCAATGCGGCCGGCATGTGGCAATTCGTGCCCGCCACGGGGCGCGATTTCAACCTCAAGCAAAACATGTTCAAGGACGAGCGCCGCGGCGTGCTGGCCTCGACCGATGCGGCCCTGACGTACCTGCAGCGCCTGTATGACATGTTTGGCGACTGGCAACTGGCCCTGGCTGCCTACAACTGGGGCGAAGGTTCGGTGCAGCGCGCCATCAAGAAAAATCAGGCACTGGGCAAGCCGACCGATTTCGAAAGCCTGGCCGACCTGATGCCGGCCGAAACGCGCAACTACGTGCCGAAACTGCAAGCGGTCAAAAACATCATCGCCAATCCGGCCCAGTTCGGCCTGACCCTGCCCGTGGTCGACAACCAGCCGTATTTCACGGCCATCGACAAGACCAGCGACATCGACATCACCGTCGCCGCCCAGCTGGCCGAACTGTCGATGGATGAATTCAAGGCCTTGAATCCGCAATTTAACCGCCCCGTCATCATCGGCGGCGAAAAGACCAAGATTCTGTTGCCGCAGGAAAACGCCGCCAAGTTCACCACCAACCTGGCGCAATGGGGCCATGCCTTGTCGAGCTGGACCACGCACAAGATCACCAATGCGCGCGAACGCATCGAAACCCTGGCGTCGAAATTCGGCACCACGGCCGACGTGCTGCGCCAGGCCAACAATATTCCCCAGCGCACCAGCCTGCGCGCCGGTTCCACCATCCTCGTGCCGAAAACCTCGGCCACGATGAACAGCGACATCACCCAGGAAATCGCCGACAGCGCCACCATGCTGCTGGAAGCGGACCGTCCTGAACGGGCCGCCAAAGCGCTGCGCCGCGTCGCCAAGGGCGGCAAGGCGCAAACGGCACCGATCTCGCTGGTGAAGCCGCGCATCCAGCGTGGCGGCGGTAACAGTCGGGCAAAAGCGCGTCACTGATCGCCTGAGTTGTATTGACGCACTTCACCGGCCGCCACAGCTTTGCTGTCGCGGCCGGTTGTACATTCGCCCGACCCACCACCCCAGACAGGAGTCGTCATGGCTTTCTTGCAAGGCAAAAAAATCCTCATCACGGGCTTGCTGTCGAACCGCTCCATCGCCTATGGCATCGCCAAGGCTTGCCACCGCGAAGGCGCCACCCTCGCCTTCACGTATGTGGGCGAGCGCTTCAAGGAGCGCATCACGGAATTTGCGGCGGAATTCGGCAGCGAACTGGTGTTCGACTGCGACGTGTCCAGCGATGAACAGATCGCCGCCGTCTTCCGCGACCTGGCACGCCACTGGGATCAATTGGACGGCCTCGTGCACGCCATCGGCTTCGCGCCGCGCGAGGCGATCGCGGGCGACTTCCTCGACGGCCTGTCGCGCGACAGCTTCCGCATCGCCCACGACATTTCCGCCTACAGCTTTCCCGCCATGGCCAAGGCCGCCCTGCCCCTGCTGCATCCGGGCGCGTCGGTCCTGACCCTGACCTACCTGGGCGCCGTGCGCGCCGTGCCCTACTACAACACCATGGGCCTGGCCAAGGCGTCGCTGGAAGCGTCCGTGCGCTACCTGGCCGAATCGCTGGGCCCGCGCGGCATCCGCGCCAACGGCATCTCCGCCGGCCCCATCAAGACCCTGGCCGCTTCCGGCATCAAGGATTTCAGCAAGCTGCTGGGCTTCGTGGCCGAGCACGCCCCGCTGCGCCGCAACGTCACCATCGAAGAGGTCGGCAACACGGCCGCCTTCCTGCTGTCCGACCTCGCGTCGGGCATCACGGGCGAGATCACCTACGTCGATGGCGGTTTTTCACAAGTGATGGCGGTCAATCCCGAAGTGGAGTAATGCGGTGACGTGTGCCGACCTGGCGGCATGCCAAGGGAATGTATCAGCTGGAGCCCGGCCTGCACGGCAGGCAGCGCCGCTGCCCGCCGACATCGTGGCCATGCTCCATTAAACGGGCGAAATCTACGTATTCCTACTGATTTCAGATAGGAAACATCTTCAAAACGTGGTAGGACTTGCGTTTCTTCCCATTTAGCCCGTGCAAAACGGCGGCAAATACGGTATAGTGTCGTTGTGCGCTGCAATATGTTCCCTTGAAGCGATGGCAACACCGCAGTCATGCACTACAAACTTAGCAGCTTCGCAAGCCTTAGCGCATCCACAGGATGCCGCTTATAAAGCCCTCCCGCCTTGTGTGTCGCACCTGACACCGTCCCGGCGCAAAGCTTTTGTGCCGAAATTTCTTTTTAGTTGAGTCATTTCGTTTTGGTTGGCGTTGCTATTTTGCGTTCTGCTTTTTGCAAGAACGCTGATTTTTACGAAAGAAAAGAATGACATTTGAATCCTTAGGCCTGCATCCGTCCATCATCGCCGCTCTGACCGAATCGGGCTACACCGCGCCAACCGCGGTACAGTCGCAAGCGATTCCAGCCGCGATCGAAGGCCGTGACCTGCTGGTCTCGTCGCAGACCGGTTCGGGCAAGACCGCAGCTTTCATGCTGCCGTCGCTGCACAAACTGGCCAGCGCCGAACAAAGTGCCGCCGGCAAGACGCCGAACCAGGAAATGCAAGCATCGCGCGCCCGCGGCGAGCGTCCACGCTTCAAGGCTGCCCAGCCAAAAATGCTGGTACTGACGCCAACGCGCGAACTGGCCCTGCAAGTAACCACCAATACAGACAAGTACAGCACCGGCATCCGCCGCATCAAGGCTGTGTCGATTCTGGGCGGCATGCCTTACCCTAAACAGATGCAATTGCTGGCCAAGAATCCTGAGATCCTGGTCGCCACCCCTGGCCGTCTGATCGACCACATGGATTCGGGCAAGATCGACTTCTCGCAACTGGAAATCCTGGTGCTGGACGAAGCCGACCGCATGCTGGACATGGGTTTCATCGACGACATCGAAAAAATCGTGGAAGCGACGCCGGAAGGCCGTCAAACCATGCTGTTCTCGGCAACCTTGGACGGCGTCGTCGGCAACATGGCCCGCCGCATCACGAAAAACCCGCTGGTCATCCAGGTGGCAAGCTCGAGCAACAAGCATGAAAACATCACCCAGCGCGTGCACTTCGTCGACGATCTGTCGCACAAGAATCGCCTGCTGGACCACCTGCTGCGCGACGAATCGCTGGACCAGGCTGTTGTGTTCACCGCCACCAAGCGTGACGCCGACACCATCGCCGACCGCCTGAACATCGCCGGTTTCTCGGCTGCCGCCTTGCACGGCGACATGCATCAGGGCGCGCGTAACCGCACCCTGGACGGCATGCGCCGCGGCCAGGTCAAAGTGCTGGTTGCCACCGACGTTGCCGCCCGCGGCATCGACGTGCCGACGATCACCCACGTGTTCAACTACGATCTGCCGAAGTTCCCGGAAGACTACGTCCACCGCATCGGCCGTACCGGCCGCGCTGGCCGCAATGGCCTGGCCATCTCGCTGGTGAACCACGCTGAAGGCATGAACGTCAAACGCATCGAACGCTTCACCAAGCAATTGATCCCGGTCAATGTCATCGAAGGTTTCGAGCCGAAGAAAACGGCATCGGCGCCACGTTCGAGCGCCCGTCCAGGCGGCTGGAAACCAGGCGACAACCGTGGCGGCGCGAAGCCAGGCCAACGCACGTTCAGCAAGCCGGGCGCACCACGCAAGGACGGCGCGCCGAGCACCGGCGGCGGCTACAAGGGTTCCAACCCGCGCAGCACCGACGGCGCACGCCGCAGCTACGGCGACCGTTAATCACGGCGCCATGCCGCCAGCAGGCGGCAGGCAATAAAAAAAACGGCCACCAGATTGCTCTGGCGGCCGTTTTTTTATGCCGATTGCCTTTACTTCTTCGACACCTTCTGGCGCGACAGCTTGCGCAGCTTGGCTTGCTCGAAGCGCGCATGCTGCTCCGGCGTCTCGAGCACCAGTGGCGGCACGGCCACCGGCTTGCGGTTGGCGTCCACGGCCACCATCGTGAAATAGCAGCTGTTGGCGTGGCGCACCAGGCGCTGCTGGATGTTTTCCGTCACCACGCGGATACCCACTTCCATCGACGTCGTGCCCGTGTAATTGATCGAGGCGAGGAACGTCACCAGCTCACCCACGTGGATAGGCTGCAGGAACATCACCTGGTCCACGGACAGGGTCACCACATAGCTGCCCGAATAGCGGCTGGCGCAGGCGTAGGCGACGCTGTCGAGGTATTTCAGGATGGTGCCGCCATGCACGTTACCGGAAAAGTTGGCCATATCGGGCGTCATCAGGACCGTCATCGTCAGTTCGTGGGCCGACCAGTTCATCGCGCTGTCCAAAGTGTTCTCCAAGGGGAAAATGAAAAAATGAGGGGGATGTGAAAACCGGCCACTGGGGCCGGTTGCCGGGACAGGCTGTTACAGTCCCAGGTTGTCGATGTCGGCCAGCGATTCGCGGCCCTTGTCGGAAATGTCGTGGCCCTCGCCTTCGGCGCGCGCCACGATGTGGGCTTTCTTGCCCAGAAAGTATGCCACTTCCGTGTCCAGCTTGGTCAGCGGATCGGCGGCGACGGCGCGCAGCCCCATGATGCAGCGGCGCAGGAACAGCAGTTGCTGCGCCTTATCGGTGATGGACAGACGGCCATCGCGTGCATAGCTGAGCAGCTTCAGGCCCGACAGGCGCTTGGCATTGCGGGCAACGCAAGCACTGGGGCGCTCGGTCTTGATGCCGCGTGCAACTTGCTCCAGCGCGTCATATTCATCGGTTGTTAATTTCTCGTTCTTCATTACTTTTCCATAAAAGGCCAGGTGTTCGGCCCCCATGGTACGCGCCCCGCTGCGCATCGGCAACAGGCAACGTGCATCTACCGCCGCCGGCCAGGCGGCCAGGCGGCGGAAACACGCGTGTGATGAGCGTTATTTGTAGCTGCGCAGCAGCAGCCATGCGAGGCCGCAACCAGCAACGGCACCCGCCAGGGCCAGCGCCACGAGGTGTTTGCTGGTGATCACAGGCCGCCGGCCCAGGTAGATTTTGTTATGCAAGGAATTGCCCACGATGGTCTCCTGTACAAGAATTTTTATGATGTCTCATTATAAGAACAGAATCGTGACGGCCGCATGACACTCGACAGTTGGGGCTTGATTTGTATCCACTCGGCAACATTTGTGGGCATTTTTGTTGTTTAAATGGCGTACCTCCGGCGAGGCCCGCGCCTTCCATTTCTGACTGGAAATAAACACGGCGCGCGCCTGCCCACCGCAGGCCTTGGCGCGGCGCCATGGCACGAAAACCGCTCAATGCATTTTCACGGGCGGTGGCGGCGGCGTTGGCTCCTCGACCGGCACGGGGTCGATGTGCGGCGGCTGTTCCGGCGGCGGCGTGAGGGGATCGCCTTCCGGCGGTGGCGGCATATCGGGTTCGGGCGTGCTGTGTGCACGCAGCGGGGAAAAATGGAATTGTGGCTGCATGGTGGCCTCCTTTGCCCCACTCTAGCCGATGCGGCCAAATCCTGGCGCCCGCCAGTGGCACGCTGCAGGGGAACTAAACGGCGTGGCGCCACTCCAACTTGACAGGCATCCCCTACAGCACGAGTGCAAGCGACCCTATGGCGCGCAAGAAAATCCTCTTTATGGCCGAGGCAGTGACCCTGGCCCATGTTGGCCGCCCACTGAGCCTGGCCCAGGGCCTGGACGAGGAAGCGTACGAAGTGCACTTTGCCTGCGCCGATGGGTATGACTTTTGTTTCAGGCAAGCCCACTTCCGCCGCTGGCGCATCGACAGCATTTCATCATTGCAATTTCTGCAGGCGCTGGCCCACGGCAAGCCCGTCTATACGGAAAGCACCTTGCATGCGTACGTGGAAGATGACTTGCGCCTGCTCAATGCCGCCCAGCCCGATCTCGTGATCGGCGACTTTCGCCTGTCGCTGTCCGTCAGCGCGCGCCTGCAGCACATTCCCTACATTACCGTCAGCAACGCCTACTGGAGTCCCTGGGTGCGCCAGCATTACACGGTGCCCAGCCTGCCCCTGACGGGCGTGCTGCCCATCTGGCTGGCCGATCCCCTGTTCCGCCTGATCCGCCCGCTGGCCTTCGCCTCGCATGCCGTCCCCCTGAACCGCGTGCGCCGACGCCATGGCCTGCCATCGCTGGGCAGCGACCTGCGGCGCATCTATACGGATGCCGACCGCACCTTGTACGCCGATATTCCCCAGCTGTTCCCGCCGCATGGCATGCCACCCACGCACGACTACCTGGGCCCCATCATCTGGGCGCCGCCGCTCGACTTGCCGGACTGGTGGCAGCGACCGGAACTGAGCAGCGGACGGCCGATCGTCTATGTCACGCTGGGCAGCTCGGGCCAGGGGCAATTGCTGCCGCGCGTGCTGCGCGCGCTGGCGCCCCTGCCCGTCACCGTGCTGGCGGCCACGGCCGGCACCATCCGCGTCGATGCCGTGCCGCCGAATGCCTATGTCGCGCCCTTTCTGCCGGGCGACGCGGCCGCCCGCCGCGCCAGCCTGGTGATCTGCAACGGCGGCAGCCCCACCAGCCAGCAGGCGCTGACGGCAGGCGTACCCGTCATCGGCATCGCCGGCAACCTCGACCAATTCCTCAACATGCACGGCATCGCGGGCGCCGGCGCCGGCCTGCTGCTGCGCGCCGACCGTTTCCAGGAAACCGCCCTGCGCCATGCCGCCACCCGCATGCTCGACGATGGCCGCGCCAGGCTGGCGGCGCGTCAACTGGCCACGGCCATGCGCGACTATGTGCCAGGGCAACGCTTGCTGCCCCATCTGCACGCCCTGCTGGGCTCGTCGCCCCGTGGTAGCCAGCCTTGACGGGCGCCGTCGGTTTTTCTTACAACGCGTCCGGCAACACCTGCACTGTGTCAACAAAAGCACGCCAAGTCATTGATTTCAAAAGAACCTCATGCGTTGGCATGGAAGTCGCTTAAGTCTGGCCATGAGCACCTGCCGACAGGACTCAGGCAAGACTTCCAGACTCACTCAACCACGAGGTGAATGACATGAAACTTTCTAAACTGAAACTGCTCCCGGCGGCAGCGACACTGGCCATGCTGTGCGCGGCCGGTAGCGCACAAGCGGGCGCCTACGGCTATTCCTACAACAACATCTTCGGCCTGGTCATCGCCGTGCCGACGGGCCAGATCACGGTGGCCAACAGCACCACGATTTCGCGCAGCACGGCCACCCTGAACGGCGTGAGCGTCATCAACGGCGGCGCCGGTTCGCTCGACGCGCCGCGCGCCAACGTCGGTGCCGTCACCAAGGGCGAAAACGACTTCACCCAGCAAGGCCCCACTGGCACCTATTCGCGCGGCGATGCGCAGATCGTCAGCACGCAGTTCCCGTCGTTCCCGCCCGGCTCCACCTCCACCCAGGTGGTGAACGTGGCCGAAGCCCATCTGGGCGGCCCTGCCGGTACGGCCGATGCCTCCGGGCGCAATGGCTCGACCACGGGTTTTTCCGTCGATTTCGTCGTCGGTTCGCCCACGGCGACGCTGAGCTTTGACTTCCTGGCGTCGCCCTTCATGCAGGTCTTCCTGCAAAGCACGGTCGGCCAGTTGTCCACGGCCACGGCCAACCTGGTCGTCACCTTCACCATCACGGATGCGGCGGGCCTGACGGTGTTCAACTGGACGCCCGATGGCGTGATCGGCTCGGGCATCTTCGGTGGCACGGAAAACGCCGACGGCGCCAACCTGAACACCAGTCTGGCGACCAATTTCCTGACGCGCGGCAACCTGTTCACCTACGACCCTTCCGGCTGCGGCACGCCAACGGGCACAGGCGTCGGTACGGGCTGCGGCAGCAACTTCAGCTCCGTCAGCAATGCTTTAACGGCCGGCAACTACACCTTGACTTTGAATGCGGTGGAAAGCGTGGACCTGGTGAAACAGGCGGTGCCGGAACCTGGCACTCTGGCACTGCTGGGTCTGGGCCTGGCTGGCCTGGGCTATGCCCGCCGCCGCAAGGTTGCCGCCTGAACCAGGCAACAGGGGGATTTACAGGCGAGGGAGTCTCCTCGCCTTTTTTTATGTGGCAAGCCTGTCGGTTTTCCTTACAACGCGGCCGACCGGCAGATGAGGATTTTCATGACTACATTTTCTTGTACCCGCTTGTCAACGGCCTTGCTGGCCTTGCTGTTGCTGGGCAGCAGCGGCACTGCCGGCGCCGCCGCCTATGGCTATTCGTACACCAGCGTCTTTGGCCTCGTCATCAGCAACCCCACCGGCTCCACCACCTTGGTCAGCAATATCGACCTGTCGCGCACCACCGCCACGCTCAATGGCAGCAGCGTCATCCACGGCGGCAGCAACGAGATCGATGCGCAGCAAGCGACACGCGGCGCCGTCACCAAGGGGGAAAATGATTTTACGCAACAAGGCATGGGCACGGCCTCGTTTGCGCGCGGCGAGGCGCAGATCGTCACCTCGCAAATCCCCCCCTTTCCGCCAGGCTCGACCAGCACGCACACGGTGAATGCGGCGGAAACCTTCCTCACGGGCGGCGGCAGCGCCGACGCCTCGGGACGCAACGGTTCCAGCACCGCGATGACCGTCAATTTCGTCGTCGGCCAACCGGGCGCGACCCTGGCCTTCGACTTCCAGGCCCTGCCTTTCATGCAGTTGTACCTCGATGCCCTGGCCGGCACGGGCTCGGCGGCCACGACGAATATGGCGATGACGTTTACCATCATCGATGAACATGGCCAGATCGTCTTCAACTGGGCCCCCGACGGCAACCTGGGCTCCGGCATCCTGGGCGGCACCGAACTGGCCGACGCCGCCAGCCTCAATACAGGGTACGCACAAACGCCGCTGACCAGCGGCAGCGTGTTCACCTACGATCCCGGCGGCTGCGGCGCGCCCACGGGCACCGGCATCGGCACGACGTGCGGCGGGCAGTATGGCGCCGTCACGGACAATCTGGTGGCAGGCAGCTATACCCTGGTATTGAACATGCTGAACAGTTCCGAACTGGCCTATGTGCCGACGGACACGCCGATACCGCTACCGGGCACCTTGCCGCTGCTGGTGGCGGGCCTGGCCGCGCTGGCTGCCCTGGCGCCACGGCGGCGGCGCTGACCGCGCAGGGAGTCACGCCTCACGGCCCAGCCGTGGGCGCCACCAGCAAGTCTTGCAGCGGACGGCGCAGCGAGCGCGCACTGGCCGCCGGCCCGGCGCCGATGCGCCCTAGGAACACGGCCCGCTCGACCGCCGCCTCCCCCAGCACGCCCTGGCATTGCACGGCCAGCTCCTGCGCCATGTCCTGCATGCCATCGGTGCGCGAAAAGGCGCGCCGTTCGCGCACGTAGCGGGCAAAGATCAGCGGCGTCAGTTCCGGCTGCAATTGCAGTCCCAGTTGCGTGGCCGTCAGCCAGAAGCGCTGCATGGCGCGGCCGGCCGCCACGTAATCGTCGATATGGCGCGGCGGCGCATCGGCCAGCAGCACGAAATGCGCGGCACAATACAGGCCCGGCAGCAAGTCCATCTGCAGCCGCGGGGCAATCGTGCCGCCCAGCCAGGTATTGAAAAAATCCACGCGGCGCCAGCTGTGCATGACCCAGCGCATCAGCCGCGCCGTCATGGCATCGACGCCGAGCGCCTGCTCCGGGATGCGGTCGGCACTGAAGCGCGCGCCCCATTCGATCACGTCGCGGTGCACCTTGTGCGCTTCGGGCATGGTCAGGCGCAGCTTCGCATTGTCGAACATCAGCCGCGCGCAGGCCAGGCGCGCGCGCCCGCCTTCGAACCACTGCACGCCGTAGCCGGGCGGCAAGCTGGCCGCCAATGCCGCCTTTTCGCTGGCGCGCAGGCTGCGCGTGCTGAGCCGGCGCCGCTGCACGCTGCGCCGGGGCAGGAAGGCCGCCAGCGGATCGGGCAGCATGCCCGGGCTGTCGACCAGCCGTACGTCGAAGGTGGGCAAGGTGTCGGGCATGGACAAACGCCGGCGCGCTTCCATGCGCAAGCCGTGACAGCTGGCCGCCAGGGCCATGCTTTCAAGCAAGGCACCCAGCGACAGCTGGCTGGGATGGCCGTCGAGGTCATACACGCAATGGCTGCGCGTATCGAAACCATGCACGACCACGTGCCGCTGGTCCACGACTTCAAAGCGCCACGGCTGCGTATTGTCGCCGCTGGGCGCCCAGCGCGCCTGCTCGAGGATGTTTTCCAGCACGGGATCGTTCAGCAATGCTTGCGCCATTTATGCCCCCTGTGCGGCGCGGCGCCGCTTGATGATGGCCATCGTCAAGCGCTGCAGCGGATGACGGTTGCCGCCTGGACGCCAAGTATGCACGAGCTTGTTGCGGTAGGAGTCGAAATGCACGCCGTGCGGCGCCGCCATCACCTTGCCCCGTTTTAACAGGATTTTCAAGGCTTCCGTGGCGGCCGCGCCCGCGCACAGCTGGCAGCCCATGATGGTCGACGGTCCGCGCCGCTCCTTCAGGTTGATGGCGGACGGGTCGACCAGATAGGGGCCGTGCAAGCCGGACGGCGCCAGCCCGACGAGAAAGCGCAGGGCCTTTTCTTCCTCGGGCAAGTCGCCCCAGCCAAAATACTCTTCGAACGTCATGCCGCCCGGCATGAAGCTGAGCACGGCCGTGCCCATGCCCAGCGGCGCGGCCGTGATGGCGGGAATGCCCAGGCGGGCGCACGTGGCGAAGGTGGCCTGGCGCGCGGGGAAGGCAAAGAAATCCAAGCCATCCACGTACAGGTCGACACCGGCAAAGAACTCCGCCAGGTTGCTGTCGTGTATGCCGTCGGGAAATTGTTTAATCTCCAGTTCGGGATTGATGTCCTTCGCCATCTGCGCCAATACGGCCACCTTGGGCTGGCCCAGGGTCGACATCATGGCGCCGGCCTGGCGGTTGAAGTTGGCGATATCGAAGGTGTCGAAATCGGCGATGTGGAAGGCGCCGATGCCCAGCCGCGCCAGGGTCAGCAAGTGCACGCCGCCCACGCCGCCCATGCCCGCGATGGCCACGCGCTTGCCGCGCAAGCTGTTTTGCTCCGCCTGCGTGACCCAGCCCAGGTTGCGGGCAAATGCCGCGTGATAGGAAAAACCTTCTGTCATGCTCACCTCTTCTGTGCATCCATTGCGGACGAAAAAGTTTGGACAGGTGAGCCGGGGATAAGTTCCCCCGTGACAGATAAAAAGCGGCTAGCGCGTCAGGCGCCGCTGCGCCGCGGCCGGCGCCACGGCGCCCACCTTGAATACGCTGACGATCTGCGCCAGCCCGGCCGCCTGCTCGTTCATGGCCTGCGCTGCCGCCGACGCCTGCTCGACCAGGGCCGAGTTTTGCTGCGTCATGTTATCCATCTCGACGATGGCCTGGTTGATCTGCTCGATGCCGGCGCTCTGCTCGGCGCTGGCCGAGGAAATCTCGGCCACGATATCGGTCACGTGCTGCACGCTGGAGACGACTTTTTCCATCGTTTCGCCCGCCAGCGCCACCAGTTTTTCACCGGCGCCCACTTGCTCGGCGGAGCTGTCGATCAGTTGCTTGATCTCCTTGGCGGCACTGGCCGAGCGCTGGGCCAGGTTGCGGACCTCGCTGGCGACGACGGCGAAACCACGGCCCTGCTCGCCCGCGCGCGCCGCTTCCACTGCCGCATTCAGGGCCAGGATATTCGTCTGGAAGGCGATGCCGTCAATGACGGCGATGATGTCGCCGATTTTCTTCGACGAGGCATTGATGGCGCCCATGGTGTCGACCACCTGGCTCACCACGCCGCCGGCCTGCGTCGCCACTTGCGAGGCAGAAATGGCCAGCTGGTTGGCCTGGCGCGCATTGTCCGCATTCTGGCGCACGGTCGAGGTCATTTCTTCCATGGTCGATGCCGTTTCTTCCAACGATCCCGCCTGCTGCTCCGTGCGCGCCGACAGGTCGTGGTTGCCCGAGGCGATCTCGCCCGATGCCGTGGAAATCGATTCCGCATCGCTGCGCACCTGGCTCACCAGATGCGCCAGGTTGTCGCGCATGGCCTTGATGGCCATCAACAGACTGGACGTATCGCCGGGACGCGTGTCGATCTGCGTGGTCAGGTCGCCCTGCGCGATTTGCGCCACGATGGCGGCGGCATAGTCGGGTTCGCCACCGAGCTGGGCCAGGATGCGGCGCAGCATCAGGGCCGCCAGCGCGCCCACCACCAGCATCAGCGCACCGCCGATGGCCAGCAGCACGCCCGCCTGGGCCCAGAATTTGTGGTTGATGTCATCGATATACGTGCCCGTGCCGATCAGCCAGTCCCACGGTGCAAATTTCACCACGGCATACATCTTCGCCACGGGATCGGGCACGCCCGGCCTCGTGCCGTCCGCCTGCACGAGGCCGATGCGGCTGTTGGCCAGCGCGGCGCGGTAGCGGTCGCCCGACTGCTTCATGTTCTTTTGCGGCGTGCCGATGCGCGACGCATTCGGATGCACGTACAGCAAGTCCGTGCTGAAATCGCGCACAAAGTAATACATTTCGTCCTTGACGAAGCTGCCGATAGCCAGCTTGGCCTGCTGCTGGGCCTGCTCCCGCGTGAGCTTGCCCGACTGTTCCAGCGCGTACGCCTTTTCCACGGATGCGTTGGCCAATTCGACCAGCACCGTCAATTGCTCGACGCGCTCGGCCATCATGGTCTGGCGCAGGGAATACAGGGAGAAGGAAGCGATGAGGACGATGCCCAGCAAGGTGCTGAAACACAGGAGGAGAATGCGTGAACGGAGTGTCATGGGTGCCTGGAGTGAATAGGAAATTTAATTGCCCGATGGAAATCTTTTCAGAAAAGCAAAACGGGCGGCGCTACCGGGCTGTGCCCGGCAGGCACCGCCCGCTGTAAGTCGTGTTTAAAAGGTCAGGCCAAGGCTTCCTTGGCCGCCTCTTCCGGCGTCAAGCCGTCGTAGAACTGGTCGGTAAACCACTCGACCTGCTCTTCGATGTGGTCCTGCGCCTGCGCCACGGTGGCGCCGCCAGCCACGAGGAAGCCTTCGACCTCGATACACCAGTTGATCAACTCCAGGGTTTCCGGATCGAGCTCTTCTTTCTTAGCCATCGTATTTCCTTGCTTGTTAAATTGCGATATCACATCAATAAGCGGCAGTTTAACAGCTTCGCCACGCTGCCGCCCATGCAGATCAAACACGAGGATTACTTGGCTGCAACATTTTTACGTTCCGGATACAGCACCACCTGCACATAATTGTGCATGTCCAGGTAGCGCTGCGCCGCCAGT
This sequence comes from Janthinobacterium agaricidamnosum, assembly GCF_003667705.1. NCBI lineage: Bacteria > Pseudomonadati > Pseudomonadota > Betaproteobacteria > Burkholderiales > Oxalobacteraceae > Janthinobacterium > Janthinobacterium agaricidamnosum. The sequence continues at coordinate 3,898,477 of NZ_CP033019.1, forward strand.
TTGACGGCTTGCGGCGTGATGGCGCGCACGCGTTGCTCATAGCGCAGAATGTGCGCGGGGTCGCGCCCCTGCGTCACCGAACCCATCAACTGATTCATCCAGTAGTTGTTTTCGCGCAGGGATTTCTGCTGGCGCGTGATCCAGTTCAGCTTGACCTTTTCCAGGTCGGCCACGGATGGCCCATCCGCCTTCATCTTGTTGATTTCGGCAAAGGCGGCGGCGATCACCTTGTCCACGTTTTCCGGTCCCGTCGGCAAGTTCAAGGCCACCGAATAATGGCCGTACGGATGCTGGCCCATCGAGGTTTCAAAGCCGCCGCCATAGATCATGCTCATCTTTTCGCGCAGCACTTCGATGACTTTCAGGTTCAGCACCTCGCCCAGCGCCTGCAGGGTCAGCTTTTGCTCGTCCGAATACGCGACGTCGCCATTGAAGGTGATGGAAATCGTACTCTTGGGCTCGCTGCCCATATAGATATCCTTCTTGACGACCCCGGTCACCGGGCGCATGCCCACGTCGCGGTAGGCGTGCGCCACCTCGCCCACGGGCAAGGTGCCCAGGTAGCTGGCGATCAGCGGCTTGATCTTGTCGAGCTCGAAGCTGCCCGCAAAGATGAAGGTCATGCCGCGCGCGCTGGAAAAACGCTGGCGGAAGATGTCCAATGAGCGGTCCAGGCCCACCTTGTCGAAATCGGCCGCACGCGGCACGCCATCGACGCGGGGGTTATCGCCATACATGGCGTGCTGGATGGCATCGTAAAACACGGCTTCCGGCTGCGCCATGCTGTTTTTCGCCAGGTCCTGCTGCTTGCCGATGAAGGACTGGTACAGGCCCGCATCCTTGCGCACGTCATTGAAATACAAATACACGAGCTGCAACATGGCTTCCACATCGGCGCTGCTGGCCGAGCCGCCAAAGCCTTCGCTCAGTTCGCCCAGCGAAGCGCCCACATTGACCGTTTTGCCGGCCAATACTTTTTGCAAGTCCAGCGGCGCCAAATCCTTCAGACCCATGCTGCCGACCACGGCGCTGGCGTAGCGGGCGTTGTAGATGTCGGCGTCGCCAAACAGCGACTGGCCGCCGAAGCGCGTCGAGCCCATCAGTACCTGGTCATTCTTGAAGTCCGTCGGCTTGAGCAGCACGCGCACGCCATTGCCCAAGGTCAGTTCCGTCACGCCGATGGCACTGTTCAACTTTTCCGAAACGATGCTGCCGCCGGCCGGCGGACCGTCCATCAACTTGCTGGCAAGCACTTTTTCCGTGCGCGGCTCGACCTTCTGCTGCTCGGCCTTCGCCACGGCGTCGAGCAATTGCTGCTGCGTCGGCACGCTGGACGTCGCATCGCCCGCTTTCGGTTCGGCGCCCATGAAGACCACCAGCTTCTTTTGCTGGTCGGGAATCACCTTGGCCACCGTTTCGTTGATTTCCTGCAAGGTTACCTGCGGCAAGAGTTCCTTCGCGTACAGCAATTCATTGGCGATGCCGGGAATGGCTTCCTGCTCCAGGAAGTTGCGCGAATACTCGGCCACGAAGCCGGCCGAATCGGATTTGTCGCGTTCGCTGTACGCACGCTCGTAATTGCGCAGCATGTCCTTGCGCGCGCGGTCCAGTTCATCCTGGCTGAAACCGAAGCGGCGCGCCCGCTCGTCTTCCTGCACCAGTGCATCGACGGCCGGCTGCACGCCGCCCTTGCCCAGCAAGGCATAGGCGCTGAACGATTCATAGCCGCGCACCAGCTTGCCCATGCTGCTGCCGCCCTGGATGAACGGCGGGTTGGCCTGCTGCGTCAATTCCTGCATGCGCGCGCTGAGCATTTGCCCGTACAGGTTTTCGATCATCTGGCGGCGGTAGTCGGCAATGGTGACGGGCTCCTGCGCGGCGCGGATCGGGTAGCGGATGAAGACGCTGTCGTCCGGTGCTTCCTTGTCCGTGATCACCACCGCTTCCGTCTGCGAGCGCTGCGGCACTTCCGCATACAGGCGCGGACGCAGTTTCGCGGGGTTTTTCAGCTTGCCGAAATGCTGGCGTATCATCGCTTCAGCCTGTTTCGGCTCCACGTCGCCGACCACCATCACGGCCATCAGGTCGGGGCGATACCAATCCTTGTAGAAACGCTTAATGGCTTCCGGCTTGAAGGTTTTCAACACGGATTCCTTGCCGATCGGCATGCGTTCCGCATAGCGCGAACCGTTCAGCAGCTTCGGATACAGCACCTTGTTCATGCGGTCGCTGGCGCCCTTGCCCAGGCGCGCCTCTTCCAGCACGATGCCGCGCTCGCTATTGATGTCGGCCGGATTGAATTTCAAGCCGTGCGCCCAGTCTTCCAGCACGAGAAAACCTTTTTCCAGGTTTTCCTTCTTGTTCGTGGGAATCGGCAACACGTAGACGGTTTCATCGAAGCTCGTGTAAGCATTCAGGTCGGCGCCGAACTTCACGCCGATCGATTGCAAATAGGAAATCAGCTCATTGCGCTTGAAATGCGTGGAGCCATTGAAGGCCATGTGCTCCGTGAAATGCGCCAGGCCTTGCTGATCGTCATCTTCCAGGATGGAGCCGGCTTTCACCACCAGGCGCAATTCCACTTTCTGCGCGGGACGGGCATTTTTCTTGATGTAGTAGGTCAAGCCGTTCGGCAGTTTTCCGACGGTAACTTCTGGTGCCAGCGGCAGGGGATCGGTCAAACGGATTTCCGCCTGGGCCATGCAGGCGCACGCCAGCAAGACGGCGCCCGAAATCAGGCGTAATTTACTCAGCTTCATGTATTCTCAACGGTAAAATTCAGTAGCCATACCTTACACTGAAATTCTGTTTCCGCCATTAAAAACAGCTTAGGAAAAACCGCTTTTCCCAGGCAACTTTGCCGAATGACAAACTCAACGGTGTCCTGCCAGCTTTTTTCAATTGTGCTAAAGTATTGCCGCCGGTCATGTGGACCGGCACAACAATACGTCTTCGGGGCGGGGTGCGATTCCCCACCGGCGGTAAGACCGGCAACGGTCAAGCCCGCGAGCGCTTGTCAGGTTTCGCCTGATGAGGTCAGCAGATCCGGTGTGATTCCGGGGCCGACGGTATAGTCCGGATGAAAGAAGATGTGCAGTAGTGTGATGTCCCGTCGCCACGGCGATGCGGTCAGTTGCGTCTATTCGCTTGCCCTGCAGCGTTTTTCGCCTATGCGAGGAGCGTTTCACCATGTTAGTCAACAGCTATACCCTGCTTTCCAACGACCTGGAAGGTCGCATCCAGTCCGCCCTGGCCGCCATGCGCGCCGGCATTCCCGTCATCCTGCTCGACGATTTCGACCGTGAAAACGAAGCCGACCTGATCTTGTCTGCCGAAAAATTGACGAACGAAACCATGGCTTTGCTGATCCGCGAATGCAGCGGCATCGTCTGCCTGTGCCTGCCGACAGATGTCGTCAGCGCGCTGGAATTGCCGCCCATGTCGCCCGACAACGGCAGCCGCTACGGCACGCCGTTTACCGTCTCCATCGAGGCGCGCGACGGCGTCACGACGGGCGTGTCGGCCGCCGACCGGGTCACCACCATCCGCGCCGCCATCGCGCCGGACGCCAAACCGGCCGACCTGGTGCGCCCCGGCCACGTCTTCCCCCTGCGCGCCGCGCCGGGCGGCGTGCTCGAGCGCCGTGGCCACACGGAAGGCTCCGTCGACCTGTCGCGCATGGCGGGCCTGAACCCGGCCGCCGTGCTGTGCGAGCTGATGAATCCGGACGGCACCATGATGCGCGGCGACGATATCGAACGCTTCGCCGAACTGCACGGCATGCCGATCCTCACCATCGAAGAACTGGTGGAATGGCGCAGCACGCGCGAACAGTAAGCCTGCTTCAGGCGGCCACGGCCTTCGGCACATGCACATGCCGGTAGACGAGGCCCGCCGCCAGGCCATACGCGGCGGCAATCGTCGCGTAGGCCAGCGGCAGGCGCAGCGACCATTCGGGCAACATGTGCAGGATGCTGCCGATCAGGGCCACGCCCACCAGGGCGCCGATCTGGCGGTTGGCATTCAGGGCGGCCGCCGCGCTGTTCGCATGCGGCTTGCCGGCCACCCGCATCACGGTGGCCGTCATGGCGGGAATGGCGATGCCGATGGCCACATTCATCACAGCCGTGCCCAGCGCCAGCCAGCCATACGGCGTGCCCGGACGCAAGCCCATCAGCAGCAAGGCCATCACGGCGCCCACCAGCAAGCCGGCCAGCATGGGCCTACGCGTGCCATGGCGCGCCGCGATACTTCCCGCCATGAAGTTCCCCAGCGTGTAGGCCGCCATCATGGGCAGCAGGCGCAAGCCCGACTGCAGGGCGTCGGCGCCGCCCGACTGCTGCAGGAACAGGCTCAATAAGAACAGCTGGCCGAATACGCAGAAATTGATCAAAAAACCCACGCCATTGGCCGCGCCAAAACTGCTGCTGTGAAACAGCGCGCGCGGCAACAGCGGATGGCTGCCGCTGCGCTCGCGCCGCAGCAATTGCCCTGCCGACAATACCGTCAAGGCCCCCGCCGCCAGCACGCCCGGCGACAGCCAGCCCAGCACGGGCCCTTCGATCAGCACGAAACTGAGGCCCGCCAGCGCGGCCACGCCCAGTGCATGGCTGAACAGCGACAAATCGCGCGGCTGACGCGCCGGCGCGACCAGCAGCAGCTGCGCCATGACGATGGCCAGCACGCCCAGCGGCACGTTCACCCAGAACACGCTGCGCCAGCCGAACTCGTGCACGAGGATACCGCCGATCAAGGGGCCGGACGCACCGGCCACGCCCACCAGCGCCGACCAGGCACCCAGCATGCGCGTGCGTTCGCGCTCGTCGTCAAAGCTGTGCGTGAGCAGGCTGAGCGAACTGGGCATGAACAGGGCCGCGCCCGCCCCCTGCAGCAGGCGCGCGGCCGTCAGGAAATACCCGTCGGGCGCGGCGCCGCACAGCACCGAGCCGAGCAGGAAGACGCCGAGGCCGCCCTGGTACACGGCTTTCGGCCCGTAGCGGTCGGCCAGCGCGCCGCCGGCCAGCAGCAGCGCGGCAAACGTCAAGGTGTAGCCGTCGACCACCCAGACCAGGCCCGTCAGCGGGATATGCAAGTCCAGCGCGATATCGGACAGCGCCACGTTGACGGCCGTGACGTCGAGCATCGCCATGACGAAGCCGAAGGCCAGGGTCAGCAAGATCAAGCCGTTGGCGCGGCGCGGTGTGGGAACAGACATGGTACTCCTTGCAGTAACAGGGGGGACGGCCATTATGCGAGCGTTGCATGATGCAGTAAACAGGCATAAACTCGGCGCATTGATGCAAAAATGCATCACAATAAGCAATAGGAGAAGCAGCTTGGATTGGGATAACGCGCGCATCTTTCTCGCCATCGGGCGGGCCGGCACCCTGCGCGGCGCGGCCGCCCTGCTGGGCATCGACCAGGCCACGTGCGGGCGCCGCCTGGCCGCGCTGGAAAGCTCGCTGGGCGCCACCCTGTTCCTGCGCACGCCATCGGGCTACGTGCCCACGCCGGCCGGCGAGCTGGCGCTGACGGCGGCCGAAGCAATGGAGCGGGCGGCCGACAAGCTGCAGCGCGAGATGCAGGGCGTCGACAACCGTTTAAGCGGCATGGTGCGCGTGGCCACCACGGACACCATGGCCAGCCATTTCGTCATCCGCGCCATGCAGCGGCTGCACGCGGCCCACCCGGACATCCGCATCGTGCTCAACGTGGCGCCCGCGCTGGCCAGCCTGACGCGGCGCGAGGCGGACCTGGCCGTGCGCGGCGTGCGCCCCACCGACCCGGACCTGATCTCGCGCCACCTGGTCAAACGCAGCCTTGGCCTGTACGCCTCGAAAACCTATCTGGCCGAACGGGGCGAACCCGTGCGCGGCACGGCGCTGGCCGGCCACGACATCGTCATCTACCACCAGTCCGTGACGCCGCGCCACGCAGAGAAAATCGCCGGCGAATCCGTCGCCAACGCCCGGGTCGCCATGGAAGTGAACTCGGCGGCCATGCTGCAGGAAGCCACGCGCGCGGGCCTGGGCGTGGCCGAGCTGGCGACTCATCTAGGCGACATCGACCCGCAGCTCGTGCGCATCTGGCCCGAGCGGGCGGAAAGCTACGACGTGTGGCTGGTCATGCACGCGGACCTGAACCGCTCGGCCCGCGTGCGGGCGGCGGCTGACGCCATCATTGCCAGCGTGGCCGGCCCGGCGCACTAGGCGCAAGTCCATCCCCAAAAAAATCATTCCCAAAAGAAACTTTATCTCTTGCGAATCTGATAAAATTCCTCTCCCCGCCGCGCACAGCCGCCGCCAATCGCCGCGGGATCCCTCAATCCCCCTGGAGAATTTTTATGCTTATCTGGCAAGGCTTCGGCATACTTGGCCCCCTTATCTGTTTGATCGTCGTACTGGCCGCGCAAGCGCTGTTTGGCGCCACCCTGGGCGAGGCCTATACAAAGAGCCACACATGGACCCTGGCCCTGGCCTTCCTGCTGGCAGCTGCCGCCAGCTGGTATGCGGGCGTACGCCTGAACAGCGCGCCCGGACGCGAACTGATCGACCCGGCCACGCAGGAGCGCGTGATCCTGCGCCAGCGCCACACCCTGTTCTGGATTCCGATGCAATACATCGCCGTGCTGATGGTCGTCATGGCCGGCTTCGCCCTGTTTGAGTAAGTAGGTCGTGGGAAATTATTGTGAAGTTATGACGAACAGAACCGGATGCGCTGAAAGGCGCCCGTTGCGACGCAGTGCAGGCACTGCTAGCAGCGGGTAACGCCGCAGAGCGCCGGTTATGGAAGTCAGAAATCACAATAATTTATTACGACCTACTTCAGCGCGCACGCCTGACGTGCCCGGCGGGCGGGCAGATGTTAAGATGCCATGATGACCCTATCCGTCTCCCTCATCATCAGCCTGCGCCGCCTGCACCGGGCCACCATGGCCTGGCTGGTCAGCTGGTGGCGCATGCTGCATTTCGCCATCCTCGTGTTTTCGCTGGCCCTGTCGCCATCGAGCTATAACCGCGACAACCGCCCCATCCTCGCGCACCGGCTGGTAACGAACACGGCGCCCAATCTCGTGTGGTTCAGCGTGGCCTGCGCGCTCGTCAGCCTGGTGCTGATCCGCATCGTCGTCGTCAGCGCCCAAAGCTACGGCCTGTCGCGCTATGCGCTGGAAATGGTGGTGCGCGTGCTAGTGCTGGAATTGATACCGCTGACGGCCGCCCTGTTCGTGGCCCTGCGCCTGACCCTGCCCGACGGCATTGCTTTCGCGCAAATGCGCTCGTCCGGCATGCTCGATACCATGCAGCGCCAGGGCATCGACCTGTTGCGCCGCGAATATTTTCCACGTGTCATGTCGGGCATCTTCGCCGTGTGGATGCTGGCCATCGTCAGCTGCGTCACCTCGCTGATCCTCGCCTATCTCACCATCTACGGTTTCACGCCATGGGCGCTGCAAGGCTACACGCGCGTGGTGGGGCAGATCTTCAATCCGGCCGTGGCGCTGATCCTGATGCTCAAGGTCATCTTCTTCAGCTTTGCCGTGGCCCTGATCCCGCTGGCCTCCTCGTACTATCCGGAAGACCCGCACGGCCGGCGCAACCGCCTGTGGGCCGCGCACGGCCTGTCCGAAATGCTGCGCCTGTTTTCCGTCATCCTGCTGATCGAAGTGGCTTCGCTGATGGGCAATTACTACTGATGCCCCGCCCGCCACCGCCAGCGATCCCGAACCACCCATACGAGAGCCAAAAGCCATGAGCCAACCGCAAAATCCCGACCAGGTCGACGTCACGGCGCCCGCCGGTCTCGCGCAAGATAGTGTCCTGCCCGCCCCGCCGCCCGTGCGCCACGCCGAACTGAAGGCGGCCATCCTGCTCATCTTCATGTTCGTGCTGGTGGTCGGCTCCGTCGTCTACCTGATGTATGCGCGCGGCGCCTTCGAAGCCACGCAAACCCTGGTGCTGACGGCCGATGACTCGGACGGCGTGGGCGTGGGCGCCGACCTGACCTTTTCCGGCTTTCCCATCGGCCGCGTGCAGCGCATCGAACTGGCGCCGGACGGCCGCGCACGCGTCATCGTCGACGTGCCGCGCAAGGACGCGCACTGGCTGCGCAGCAGCTCCATCTTCACCTTGGAGCGGGGCATCGTGGGCGGCGCCAAGCTGCGCGCCTACAGCGGCATCCTGACGGACCCGCCGCTGCCCGACGACGCCACGCGCGACTTGCTGGTGGGCGACATGGCGGCGGAAATCCCCCGCCTGCTGGCCGCCGCCAAGGATTTGCTGAACAACGTGGCGACCCTGACGGGCAGCGATTCCGCGCTCGACGGCACCTTGCGCAATGTGCAGGCCGTGACGGGCAAGCTGAGCGGCCCCGGCGGCGCCATGGGCTTGCTGACGGGCGACGACAAGCAGTCGCGCCTGCTCGTCGAGCGGGCCAACGCCCTGCTGGTCACTGCCGACCAGCTGGCGCGCCGCACGGATGGTCTGGTGGCCAATGCCGATACGCGCGTGTTTGGCGACAAGGGCGTGATGACGGATGCGCAAGCGACCATCGTGCAGCTGAACGCGCTGCTGGCCGACACCCGCGCCAGCCTGAAAAAAGTCGACGCCGTGCTGGTCGAGGCGCAAGCCGTGGGCGCCAACGCCAGGGCGGCCACGGCCGACCTGGGCCCGCTGCGCGCCGATGTGGAAAGCAATCTGCGCAAGGTCGAACAGCTGGTCAATGAAATCAACCGCAAATGGCCGTTCAAGCGCAATCCGGAGATCAAACTGCCATGAAAATGTCCCGCCCCGCCCTCGCCGCCCTGCTGTCCACCTTGCTCGCCGCCTGCTCCAGCGGCCCGCCCGTGCCCGACTGGAAAATGAATGCGCAAAGTTCCGTCGAACGGTTTCAAGCGGCCTACCTGGGCGGCAACGCCCTCGTCGAACAGACGGAATTCCGGCGCGCCCGCAGCCAGGTGGCGGGCACGGGCAAGCTCGAACTGGTGGCGCGCATCGAACTGCTGCGCTGCGCCGCGCGCGTGGCCAGCCTGGCCTTCGAGGACTGCGGCGGCTTCGATGCGCTGCAAGCGGACGCGAACGACGCCGACCGCGCCTATGCGGCTTACCTGGCCGGCAAGGCGCAAGGGGCCGATGTCGCCCTGCTGCCGGAAGCGCAGCGGGCGGCAGCAGGCGCCGCATCCGACACGGCCGCCGCCAGCGCCGTGGCGGCCATCGATGACCCGCTGTCGCGGCTGGTGGCGGCCGGCGTGCTGCTGCGCTCGGGCCGTGCCACGCCGGCGCTGCTCGACACGGCCGTCGCCACCGCCTCGGACCAGGGCTGGCGCCGTCCGCTGCTGGCCTGGCTGGGCGTGCAGCGCCTGCGCGCCGAACAGGCGGGCGACACGCAAGCGGCGCAGCGCATCGCGCGGCGCATGGCGGTCGTCGAGCAGCCGCCGGCCCCCTGAGCGCGCCGATGGCGGCCCAAGGCAGGCGGAATCAGGCATAATTCAGCCAGGATGACAGCTATGCCGTGCAGGCAGCGAGGTGTGACGATGCAGTTCGAGGATTTCGACCTTTCCACTCCCGATACCGGCCGGCATGCCGGGGCGGCGCCTGGCGATGAAGCACCGGCGGCTACGGCCGTGCGCCTGCAATACCTGCTCGACAATACGCCCTCCATCATCTATTGCACCGTGCCCAGCGGCGACTTCAAGATGACTTTTGTCAGCAACAATGCCTTGAACGTGCTGGGCTACCAGCCCGAGGACATGGTCGCCGATCCCAATTTCTGGTTCGACCACATCCACCCCGACGATGCGCCCGGCATCTTTTCCAGCCTGGCGCAGATCTTTGTCGAAGGCGCCCGCGCCTATGAATACCGTTTCCGCGTGCGCGACGGCAGCTATCTGTGGATGCACGACAGCCTGCGCCTCGTGCGCGACGAGCACGGCGTGCCGTTCGAGGTGATCGGCTCGCTGACGGATATCACGGAACGCAAGGGCATGGAAGCGATGCTGCAGGCGCGCGGCGAAGAGCAGCAACTACTGATCAGCAAGTTACAGGAAGCGCACGACCAGCTGCTGCAATCGGAAAAGATGGCGTCCATCGGCCAGCTGGCGGCCGGCATCGCGCACGAAATCAATAACCCGATCGGCTTCGTCAATTCCAACATGAGTTCGCTGCAAGGCTATGTCGGCACCCTGTTCGGCGTGATCGGGCAATACGAAGCGGCGATGCGCGAAACGCCCGACGGCCCGGCCCTGGCCGCCCGCGTGGCCGAGGTGCGCGCGCAGGCCGACCTGGCCTTCCTGCAGGACGACATGGTCGATCTGGTGCGCGAATCGATGGATGGCTTGAAACGCGTGCGCGACATCGTGCAGGCGCTGAAGGATTTTTCCCACGTGGGCGAGACGGACTGGCAGGTGGCCAGCCTGCATGCGGGCCTGGACAGCACCCTCAATATCGTCGCCAACGAGTTGAAATACAAGGCGCGCATCGAGAAGCACTATGGCGAGCTGCCGCCGATCCTGTGCCTGGCCTCGCAGCTGAACCAGGTGTTCATGAACCTGCTCGTCAACGCAGGCCAGGCCATCAGCAGCGACGGCGTGATCAGCATCCGCACGGGCCACGCGGGCGACTGGGTGTGGGTGGAAATCGGCGACACGGGCGCCGGCATCGCGCCCGAGCACCTGAACCGCATCTTTGAGCCGTTCTTCACCACCAAGGCCGTGGGCAGCGGCACGGGTTTGGGCCTGTCCCTCTCGTACGGCATCGTCAACAAGCACGGCGGACGCATCGAGGTGGCCTCGGAAGTGGGCCAGGGCACGCGCTTTACCGTGCACCTGCCGCTGCAGCCGCCCACCGCCGCGGCCGCGAACGCCTAGGCGTCCTTCACGGGCGCGTACACGCGGATGCTGAGGCGCCCGCCATTCTTGCCTTCGAAATCGAGCAGCTGGGCGATCACGCGGGCCGTCAGCACGTGTTCGGCCGCCAGCAGCATCAGGCCGTCGCGGCTGATCAGGTCGCGCGACAGCACCATGCCCGGTTCCAGCTGGCCCGACAGCACGGTCAGGTCGCGCGCCGGCGGCTCCGTCTCCTCCATGATGCCGCGGAAAGCGGCCACCACGGCCGGGTCGTAGCGCTTGCCGATGCTGTCGTAGATCAGGGTGCGCGCTTCGTCGGCGCGCAGGCTGCGCTGCACCATGGCGCCGATCTGCAAGCCGTCGTAGTCGGACGCCAGCGCCAGGATGCGCGCGCCCATGGGAATGGCCAGGCCCACCAGGCCATCGGGAAAGCCGCCGCCGTCGAAGCGCTCCAGCTGCGAGCGCAGGATCACGGAAACGGCGCGCAGCTCGTCGAGCGCCATCAGCAGCTGTTCGGCGCGCAGCGGATGCTTGCGGAACGCGGCCAGCTGCTCGCCCGTCCAGGCGCTGGCCGGCAGTTCCAGCACGTCGTCGCTGAGGCTGAGCTTGCCGATATCCTTGAGCAAGGCCGCGATGAACACGTCGCGCGCCTCCTGCCCTTCCAGGCCCAGCGCCTGCGCCAGCTTGCGCGACAGCTCGGCCACCCGCCGCGCATGGCCGGCCAGCTTGCCGCCGCGCATTTCGATCAGGTTGGAAAACACCTTGATCGTCGTCACGAACGTGGCTTTCAGGCGCTCGTTGGCCGCCTGCACCTCGTCGTGCGACTGTTTCAGCTGCTGCGTGCGCGTGGCCACCTTCGCTTCCAGGCTGGCGTTGAGCGCCTGCAGCTCCACGTTCTGGCTGGCCGTCAACGCTTCCAGGCGCCGTTTTTCCTGTTCCAGCGCGCGCCGTTCCAGCGCGTGGCGCACCACCAGCACGATATCGTTCTCGTCCCACGGCTTGGTCACGTAGCGGTAGATTTCGCCCTGGTTGATGGCGTCGAGGATGGACTGGATATCGGCATAACCGGTCAGCAGCAGGCGGATGGTGCCGGGCCAGCGCTGGCGCACCTGGGCCAGGAACTGCGCGCCATCCATGTGCGGCATGCGCATGTCGGAGATGACCAGGTCCACCGTTTCGCTCTCGAGCAGGGCCAGGCCGGCCGCGCCGCCGTCGGCCGTCAGCACGCGGTAGCCGTGCGGGCGGAACAGCCGCCGCAGCGACGACAGGATATTCGGTTCGTCGTCGACGCACAGGATGGTGGGCGGCGCGGCCGCGGTGCTGGTGCTGGCGCTGGTACTAGTGCTAGTGCTAGTGCTCGTGCTCATGCTGTCCTGTTCGTTCATGGTGTGACGGGCTGCGCCTGGCGCACGGGCAAGGTGATGCGGAAGGTGGTGCCGCGGCCGATGATGCTGCGCACGTCGATGCGGCCATGGTGTTTCTGCACCGTCGTGTAGGCCAGCGACAGGCCCAGTCCCGTGCCCTTGCCGACCGCCTTGGTGGTAAAGAACGGGTCGAAGATGCGCGACAGGTGTTCGGGCGCGATGCCGCCGCCCGTGTCCTCGACTTCGATCCACACTTCCGTGGCGTTGTCGCTGCCCGTGCGCAGGGTGATGCGTCCGCGCGCCTCGCCCATGGCGTGGGCCGCGTTGACGACGAGGTTCATGATCACCTGGTTCAGTTCGGAAGGCTGGCATTCGATATCGGGAATGTCGCCATATTCGCGCACCACGTCGGCCTTGTACTTGACCTCGTTGTTCACGATGTTGAGCGTGGTATCGATGCCCTGGCGCAGGTCGGCCCAGACCCACTCCTGGTGCGCATCCGTGCGCGAAAAATCCTTCAGGTCCTGCACGATGCGGCGCACGCGCGAAATGCCTTCCTTCGACTCGCCCATCAGCATGGGAATGTCGGTGCGCAGGAAATCGAGGTCGATCTGTTCGCGCAGCGCGCGCAGGCGCGCCGCCACCACGGGGTCGGCGACGGCCGGCTCGGCGTCCTCGTAGGCGTCGAGCATGCTGAACAGGTCATCCAGATAACCTTCCAGGGTGCCGACATTGGAAAACACATAGCCGATGGGATTGTTGATCTCGTGCGCCACGCCGGCGGCCAGCTGGCCGATCGACGCCAGTTTTTCCGACTGCAGCAGCTTTTGCTGGGCCAGCGACAGCTTGCTGTTCAATTCCGTCAGGGCCAGGTTGCGCTCGCGCAGTTCCAGATCGGCGATCTGGCGCTGGCGGATATCGTCGGCCAGGCGTTCGTTCATTTCCGCCAGCTGGGCCGTGCGCTTGGCCACCAGGTGTTCCAGATTGTCGTGCGCCTTGCGCAGCGCCAGTTCCGCCAGGCGCCGCTCGCTCACGTCGCGCAGGGTTTCGATGGCGCCCACCAGGCGTCCCTGGCGGTCTCGCAGGGGCGCCGCCGTGAAATGCAGCCAGTGGCCGTCGGGCCCGATATCGGCAAAGAAATCCTCGGCCTCGAAGGCGCCGGGGATCACGGGAGAACGCTTCAGCTTGCCAAGGTAAAGGTCATTTTCGCCGAGCGCGATATCGTCGGCCACCAGCAGGTCGGCCAGGCAGGCGCGCGGCTGCGGATAAAACGCCTTCCAGTGGTCGCGCGTGCCGACCATTTCGGCGGCCGTAAAGCCCAGCAACTGTTCGCAGGCGCTGTTCCAGTGCGTCACCACGTGGTTCGTATCGATGGCGAAAGTGGCCACGGGATGGCCGTCGAAAAATGCCGACAGCGCGATGGTGTCGCCCTGGCGGCGTTCCGGCATGGCGGGCAGCGCCTGTCCTGCATCTGTTTCCATGGCCTCTATCCTGTTCATGCCAGCATGATCCGCGACATTTCATCGAAGGTGTGTTCCGTTTGCGCCAGCAGCGCCAGCCAGGCCTGCTCATCCAGCGCGACGCTGCGCCAGCCCGCCGGCGACAGCGGCGGCACCAGCGCATCGTCGACCCCGGCCAGATCGAGCGCCAGGGCGACGGCATTGGCCATGTGCACGGCCAGCGGCAAGCCGCCCGCTTCCAGCCGGTCGATGGCATGGTGGTCGGCCACCGCCTGCTGTATTGCCTCGGGAAACTTCCAGTAGGCGGCCAGGGCGCGGCCCACCTGCGCGTGGTCGATGCCGATGACGGCCAGTTCCGCCTCGGCCATCTGGCAGTCGTGCGCCTGGCGGTAGCTGCGCACGAGGGCGTGCTCGGCCGGGAAGCGCGTCACCAGCACCAGGGTGCCCAGGTCGTGCAGCAGGCCGGCCGTGAACGCCGTTTCGGGATTGACGCGCAAGTGCGGCGCCAGCAGGCGCGCGGCGATGGCCGTGGCCAGCGAATGGCGCCAGAATGCCTGGAAATCGAAGCCGCCGCTCACCGGCGCGAAGCTGCCCGTCAGGGCGCAGGCCGTGACGACGGTGCGGATGCTGTGAAAGCCCAGCACGGATACGGCTTGCGGAATGCTGGTGACCTTCGATTGCATGCCGTAGAACGAGGAATTGGCGATACGCAGGGTCTTCGCCGCCAGGCCCTGGTCCAGCTCGATCTTTTGCGCCAGCACGTGCACGTCCGTGTCGTCCTGATCCATGCTCGACAGCAGTTCCAGCACGACCACCGGCAGCGAAGGCAGTTCCTGTATCTGGCGGATGATATGTTCAAAGCTGAGCCGTGTCATGCCGCGCCCCCTTGCCGGTAGCGCTGCACCAGCGCCAGCAGTTCGGCCCCGGCGGAATCGGGCGGCGTGGCGCGGAACAGCACGGCCAGCCGTTCCAGGCGGCGCAAGCGTTCCTGCTCGGCGTGCGCCTGCGCGGCGGGGTCGGGCGCCTCATCCATGACGACGTGACAGCGTTCCACATTGCGCCGGCGCAAAGCCGCCAGGTTCGCCGCCGTCAGGGTGGCGCCCTGGGCCAGCAGCACGGCGCCGCTGGCGTCGTTCAAGGCCTGCGCCAGCACCATGCCTTCCTGCGCCTGCTCCATGGAAATTTCGCGTCCGCTTTCACTCATGTATCCGCTCCATGACGACTCAGGGTGACCAGGCTGCCGCGCGAGCGCGAATGCAGGCCCATCGGATGGACCGCCACGGTATATGGCTGGCCATCGATGGCTGCCAGGCAAGGCGCGCCCTGCCCGTCAAACAATTGCGGCAAGACGATCGCCGCCTCGTTGCCCAGCAGGGCCGCGCCCCGTTCGAACAGGTTGGCCGCCGCCGCGTTGATGAAGGCGATCATGCCGTCCTCATCGAGGCCGATCACGGGCAGCGGCAGAAATTGCAGCAATTCGCGCGCGATGCCGAGGCTGACCTCGTCGCGGCTGATCTGATGCTGCTGCTGGCGCACCAGCGCCTGCATGGCGGCATTGGCCGCCGCCAGCGCCTGGTTGGCGTCGCGCAGCTGCGCATTGAGGCGCACATTGTCGTCGTCGATGCCCTTCAGGCGAAAGGCTTCGGCGATATGCTCGCGCAGCTGATGGTCTTCCCAGGGCTTGGTGAGAAACTTGAAGATGGCGCCCTCGTTGACGGCGTCCGTGACGGCCTGCAACTCGGTATAACCGGACAGCATGATGCGGATGGTTTGCGGACACAGCAGCTTGGCCTTGCGCAGGAAGTCGGCGCCCAGCATGCCCGGCATGCGCTGGTCCGACACGATCACGTCGACGGCATGGCTGGCCAGCACGTCCAGCCCTTCCTGGCCGCTGTTGGCCGTAATGATATGGTAGCCATCGCGCCGCAGCAGGCGCTTGAGGGAAGCGAGGATATTGGGCTCGTCATCGACCAGCAGCAAGGTGCGCGGCGCCGCCGCAGGCTGCTGCCCGGCGTCCGCCGCCAGCGCCGCCATACCCGGCATGCCATGCTCGTCGTGCACATCCATCGGACCATCCTCTCATCGCCATGGCGATATCGGAGCTTGCCTGGAGGGGAATCTGCCGCGCGAGACAGTCTTGCGAGTCTTGCGCGGCAGCCAGCTTGCGTTGAAATTATACGACTAAATATTCCTTCATTGCACTTATCCTGCACTTATCCGCGCCGCGCCGGACAAGGCGTGTTGCGGTAGAACACAAAGCCGCCCAGGCCGATGGCTTGCGTGTCGGCCTTCACGGCGTACACCAGCGTGTTCCTGGCCGCATCGACCCTCAGCAGATTCTTGTGCAGCACCGTTTGCGCGTGCGACAGTTCCAGAGACGGCGTCGGCGCCAATGCCAGACTTAGTTCGGACGTGGCCGCGTCATACGTCCAGCGGCCCGGGTTGAAAAAGGCGAAGCCGCCGTCGAAACGCAGGCTGCCATCCTTGAACTGGGTCAGGCAAATGCCGGGAAATTCGCTGGGCGGGTTGTACCAGGTGGCGGCCACGGCGGCATCGGCCGGCGTCTTGCCCGGCATCTGCATGCCGGTGCTGTCAGTTTTGCCGCCCAGGCCGGCGCAACCGGCCAGCGCCAGCGCGCCCGCCAGCACGCCCGCGCGTATGGTGTATATCATGTGCATTGCCGTCCCCTTGCTTTATAGAAACACAATCTTAAAGCGGGATGGCTGGCCGTTCAAGCGGCCAGCGCACATAAGGCCAATTTAATTGTCCCCGGTCGCCTTCGCCGCCATGGCAGCCGCTTCGCGCAATTTGTCCTTCTTGCTCTTGCGCGCGCCCTTCACGCCGCCGTTCACCGCATCGGTGACGGGATGCACGGGCGCAGGCAGTTCCGTCGGCTCGAAACCGGCCACCACTTCGCGCACGATGCGCAAGTCGTTGCGGTTTTCGATCAGGCGGAAATGCGCTTCCGTGTCGGCCGTGACGAAACTGATGGCCGTGCCGCTTTCGCCGGCGCGGCCCGTGCGGCCGATGCGGTGCGTGTAGTCGACGGCCGAACGGGGCAAGTCGTAGTTGACGACGGCCGGCAGGCCGGCGATGTCGATGCCGCGCGCGGCCACGTCGGTGGCCACCAGCACCTGCAGCCGGCAGGCCTTGAAGTCGGCCAGCAGCTGGCTACGCGTGCCCTGGCTGAATTCGCCGTGGAAGGCGCCCACGTGCAGTCCCGCGCGCTGCAGCTTGTCGGCCACGTGTTCGGCCGCGTACTTGGTGGCGACGAACACCAGCACGCGCTCCCACTGCTGCTGCAGGATCAGGTAGCGCAGCAGCTGCGTGCGACGGGGCACGTCGACCGTGATGGCGCGCTGCACGATATCGGGCTTGTCCTGCGCTTCGGACGCCACCTCGATGCGCACGGGGTCCTGGAGCAGGCTGTCGGCCAGCGCCTGCACGCTGTCGGGGAAGGTGGCGGAAAAGAACAGGTTTTGCCGCTGTTTGGGCAGCAGCGCCAGGATGGCGTTGATCTCGTCGCTGAAACCCATGTCGAGCAGACGGTCGGCTTCATCGAGCACGCACAGCGACACGCCGCCCAGCTTCACGGCGTTCTGGCGCACCAGGTCCAGCAGGCGGCCCGGCGTGGCGACGACGATATCGGCGCCGCCGCGCAAGTCCATCATCTGCGGATTGATCGACACGCCGCCGAACAGCACGGAAATCTTCAGTTTCACGGGCAGCGGCTTGGCCAGCGCGTGCACCGTCTGCCCCACTTGCGCGGCCAGCTCGCGCGTGGGCACGAGGATCAGCGCGCGCACCTGGCGCGGTCCGGAAGCGGGCGCCATCAGCGCCTGCAGCAGCGGCAGCGCGTAGGCGGCCGTCTTGCCGGAACCCGTCTGGGCCGCGCCCAGCACGTCGCTGCCGCGCAGGATGGCGGGAATGGCGGCCGCCTGGATGGCCGTCGGCGCGGCATAGCCGGCCTTGTCGACGGCGCGGACCAGGGCGGGAATCAGACCCAGGGAGGAAAATGGCATAGCGGGCCTTCTTTATTCGTAAAGTGAGACCGGCCGCAATGTGCGGCCGGTCGGGATAGCGACAGTATAAGGCAATGACCGTTAACGCCCAACCAAACCTACTGCGCGTCGGCATAGGCGGCCTGCGATGCTCACTGTACTATTCGTACAGTTCCGCTTCTCGGCCACCTCTTCCTTCCGCTCGCTACGGTTTGATTGAGCGTCGTTGCGACAGTAGATCATTGCTTGGGCATTTGCAGCGTCGGATGGCCCGCGTCATCGTAGCCCGGGATGCCGCGCCGGATCGTATGCGAAAAGTCCGCATCGTCGTTGGCGGCCCGCGCGCGCGCCGTGACGTGACCGCCATCGCGCAACTGCTGGAAGGTCTGGCCAGGTACCAGGCCCTTGACGTCGAACAGATAGCGGTCGAGGTAGCCCGAGGCCATCAGCCGGTAGTCGAGCGGCAGGCCCGGCACGATGCGGCGCACCATCTCGAAGACGATGGTGGTGCAGTTGGCCGTCAGGGTGTTGTAGAAGCGAGGCTGGTTCTTCAGCGCCTGCGCCTCGTCCAGGTAGGCGAGGAACAGTGAGCGCATGGCCGCTTTCGGCATCATCACGCGGTACAGATGCATGTCCTCGCCGCGCGCATTCGTGCGCACGCGCAGGATGTCGCGCTCGTCGGCGGCGATCAGGCTCATTTCAAAATGCTTGAAAAAGCCGCCGATGGCGGAAAAGCTCTCGCCCTTTTCCTTGCGGATCTCGATGGAAAACGTCAGAAAGCGCCCGTCGGCGAAGCCGAACGAGATCAGCGTATGCGCGATGTACGGCCCCGTCCAGTACGACAGCGCCGTATCCACCGTGCGCAGCTCGTCGAGGTCGTAGCTGCGCTGCTCCCACTTGACCGTGTAATCGTCGTCGCTGCGCCAGTCGAAATTGCGCACATTGTCCAGGGTGACGAGGTTGCCCTTGAGCGTGCCCGTCACATTGCGCGCCACGTCGTCGGCCCACACGCGCTGCTGTTTCGGCGCGATCAGGCTCCACCACACAAGCAGCAGGATGAAACCGGCCGCATACGGCAGCAGCACGCGCGCGTCGCCGCGCGTCCACCACAACGCGATGCTGGCCACGCCCAGCGCGGCCCACAGCAAGGCGCCGATGGCTTGCGCCGCCGTGCCGCCGGACAGCTGGTACCACAGCGCCAGCGCACCCCACAGTGCAGTCAACAGGATAATCAGGGAAACGGCCATTTTGCCAATGCTGGCCAGCACGGAGCGGGCATGGTGTGATAAGAAAGTCATGCCCCGATTATACGGGCAAGCGCAGGAAGAGGTGCGTCCGAGCAAGTACAGCCGAACAACAGGCACTGGCCGCACATCATTGCTTGCCTGCTAATTTATTTCATGAGAGCATATTGCAAAAATAAAATGTATAGACAAGGCATCCTGTCACCACAGTGCGGCCTTGCCGATTTCCGGAGACACCTTTGCAAGCCCCTTCCCTCTACGCCCTCGCCGGCAGCCTCAATTCCCTGTTCATCATCGTCAGCCTGTACGGCCTGTGGTCGCAGCTGCAAAAAATCTGGCGGCGCAAGCGCGATGCCGGTATCGGCGCGGGCAAGACGACGGACATCCTGTCGCTCAACCAGTTCACCGTCAGCTTCCTCGCGTATTGCGCGTTCTTCGTCTACGGCTATTCGATCACGCCGTTCAACCACTACATCGTCTGGCCCCGTTTGGTCGCTTCCCTGATCGCGCTGGCCATCCTGCATGAAATCGAGCGCGACCGCCGCAGCCGGGCATCGCGCCATGCGCTGCTGACCTGCGCGCTGCTGCTGTGCGCGGGCGTGGCGGGGCTGGCCTTCGGCCCCACGTTCAGCGATGAAAAGCGCGTGATCTCGCAAAGCCTGATCGTCGCCGTCACCGTGATGCTGGCGCAGGGCTATGCGCACCAGATCCGCCTCATTTACCGGTCGGGCAGGACGGGCGCCGTGTCGTTAAAGATGAGCCAGTTCATCCTGGCGATGGATGTCAGCACCATCTTCTTTGCCTGCGTCATGGGCCTGTCGACGGGCTGGCCATTGCTGCTGCTCGCCAGCGTCAGCGCCACGACCAAGCTGATCATCATGTGGCTGTTCCGCTGGGAGAAGAGCAGCCGCGCCGCGCAGGTCAAACGGCAGGCACCGGCCTGAGGTTATTGCCCGCTCAGCGCGCGCATTTCCGCATACAGGTTCGCCTTGCCCTCGAAGCCGATGCCGACCAGGTCCGGCATGGTGATGTGGCCGTTTTCCACGCGCACGCCATCGGGAAAGCCGCCGAACGGCTGGAATAAATCCGGATACGATTCGTTACCGCCCAGGCCCAGGCCCGCCGCGATATTCAAGGACATCTGGTGGCCGCCGTGCGGGATGCAGCGGCTGCGCGACCAGCCGTGCTGGTGCAGCATGTCCAGGGTGCGCAAATATTCCACCAGGCCGTAGCTGAGGGCGCAGTCGAACTGCAGCCAGTCGCGGTCGGCGCGCATGCCGCCGTAGCGGATCAGGTTGCGCGCATCCTGCATGGAAAACAGGTTCTCACCCGTCGCCATGGGCTTGTCGTAATAGCTGCGCAAGGTCGCTTGCAGCTCGAAGTCGAGCGGATCGCCCGCCTCTTCATACCAGAACAGATCGTACTGGCGCAGCGCCTTGGCGTAGGCGATCGAGGTATCGAGATCGAAGCGCCCGTTGGCGTCCACGCACAGCTTCTGCCCATCCTGCAGCACCTCCATGATGGCGTCGATGCGGCGCAAGTCTTCATCGAGCGAGGCGCCGCCGATCTTTTTCTTGACCACCGTGTAGCCGCGGTCGACATAGCTGCGCATCTCGTCCTGCAGGGCGGAAAGGCTCTGGCCCGGGTAGTAATAGCCGCCCGCCGCGTACACGAACACCTGTTTGTCGGGCACGCCCGTGCCGTGGCGTTCGGCCAGCAGCTGGAACAGCGGTTTGTTCTCGATCTTCGCCACGGCATCCCAGATGGCCATGTCGATTGTGCCGATGGCCACCGAGCGTTCGCCGTGGCCGCCCGGCTTTTCATTGGTGTACATGCAATCCCAGACCTTGTGCGGATCGAGGTTGGCGCCGTCCTCCGTGACGAGCGAAGCGGGATCTGCCTCGAGGATGCGGGGAATGAAACGCTCGCGCATCAGCATGCCCTGGCCATAGCGGCCGTTCGAATTGAAGCCGTAGCCGACGACGGGCTTGCCGTCTCGCATCACATCGGTGACGACGGCCACCAGGCTTAAGGTCATCTTCGTGAAATCGATGTAGGCGTTGCGGATGGGGGAAGAGATGGGGATGGTCTTTTCGCGGATCTCGACGATTTTCATGCGGCTCTCCTGTGGATGAAAACAATGACGCCAGCTTACCGCGATACAAAGCCATATAATCGATATCAATTTAAAGCATTATTCACTTGAAGTGAAAGATGAACCATGAAAACGGATGCCACCACGGAAATGGCCTTCTTTGTGCTGCTGGCCAAGCTGGGCAGCCTGTCGGCCACGGCGCGCGAGCTGGGCATCACGCCGCCCGCCGTCAGCAAGCGATTGGTGCTGATGGAGCAGCGCCTGGGCGTGCGTTTGCTCAACCGCAGCACGCGGCGCATCAGCCTGACGGGCGACGGCGAAAGCTATCTGCGGCAGGCGCGGCAGATCCTCGACGATATCCGCGCCATGGAGGAGTCGCTGGCCAGCGGCGGCGCCGAGCCGCGCGGACTGCTGCGCGTGAATGCCACCCTGGGCTTCGGGCGCACGGTGATCGCGCC
The DNA here is from genome assembly GCF_003667705.1 of Janthinobacterium agaricidamnosum. NCBI lineage: Bacteria > Pseudomonadati > Pseudomonadota > Betaproteobacteria > Burkholderiales > Oxalobacteraceae > Janthinobacterium > Janthinobacterium agaricidamnosum. The sequence goes on from NZ_CP033019.1 coordinate 3,919,939, forward strand.
CCTGCTGTCGCAATTCGCGCTGCGCCACCCGCAGCTGGAAGTGCAGCTGCAGCTGACGGACAGCCCCATCAATCTCGTCGAGCAGGCGTACGACCTGGGCATCCGTTTCGGCGAGCTGCCCGACACGCGGCTGTCGGCGCGGCGCATCATGTCGAACCGGCGCTTCCTGTGCGCCTCGCCCGCCTACCTGCAGGCGCACGGCACGCCGCGGACACCGGACGACCTGGCGCAGCACCGTTGCATCGTGCACCGGCAGAACGACGACGCCTATGGCATCTGGCGCATGAGTAAGGGCCGCGCCAGCCACACGGTGAAGGTGCGCGGCACGGTGGCCAGCAACGATGGCGACGTGGTGCTGGGCTGGGCGCTGGACGGGCACGGCATCCTGCTGCGTTCGGAATGGGACCTGGCGCGCTACCTCGACAGCGGCCGCCTGCGCGTGGTGCTGGCCGACTATACGCTGGCGCCGGCCGACCTGTACGCCTACTATCCGAGCCGCCACCAGCTGCCCGCCAAAGTGCGCGCTTTTATCAATTTTCTCATCCAGCAATTGCAGCCGGAAGCGGCCACAGCGGCAGAATCAGGTTAAACTATAATATTGCGATATGGCAATATTATGAAGGAGTAGGTTTTGCTAGTCATACTCGGATTTCTCGTCGTGCTGTTTTCCGTCTTCGGCGGCTTCGCCATGCAGGGGGGACACTTGGGCGCCCTGTTCCAGCCGCTGGAACTGCTGATGATCGGCGGCGCCGCGCTGGGCACCTTCTTTGTCGGCAATGACGCCAAGGCCATCCGCGCCACGTTCGCCGCCCTGCCCACCCTGTTCCACGGCTCGCAATACACGAAGGCGCGCTACATGGAGCTGATGGGGCTAATGTATGAAATCCTCAGCAAGATCCGCAAGGAAGGCTTGATGTCGGTCGAGGACGATATCGACGACCCCTACCGCAGCGCCATCTTCGTGAAATACCCGTACACGCTTGGTGACGAGCACATCCTGGAATTCATCACCGATTATCTGCGCCTGATGGTGTCGGGCAATATGGACGCCTACCAGATCGAAAATCTGATGGATAACGAGATCGAAACGCACCATGAAGACGCGGAAATGCCGATCCAGACGATTTCGCAGCTGGCCGACGCCATGCCGGCCTTCGGCATCGTGGCCGCCGTGATGGGCGTGGTGCATACGATGGCCTCCGTCGGCTTGCCGCCGGCCGAGCTGGGCGTGCTGATCGCACAGGCGCTGGTGGGCACCTTCATCGGCATTTTGCTGGCCTACGGCTTCATCGCGCCGCTGGCCAGCTTGCTGCGCCGCAAGCACCATGAAACGGCGAAGATGTACCAGTGCGTGAAAGTGACGTTATTGGCCAGCCTGAATGGCTACGCGCCGGCGCTGGCCGTGGAATTCGGCCGCAAGGTCATTTCCGCCACGGAACGCCCTTCGTTCAGCGAACTGGAAAACCACGTGCGCCAGGTGCGCACGAAGAACTGATCCCGCCTGCCTGCTTACCCGGCGCGTCAGGCTTGCGGCGCCGTCCAGACCAGGTTCCACAGGTGGCCGTCGATATCCTCGAAGCCCTGGTCATACATGAAGCCATGGTCTTCGGGCGGATGCGGTATGCGGCCGCCCGCGGCGGCGGCCTTGGCGATCAGGCTGTCCACCTCTTCCCGGCTTTCGCAACTGAGGCAAATGACGACTTCATTGGCTTGCCGGGCATCCGCGAGCGGCTTGTCGATCAGGGACCGGAAGAACGGTTCGGTCGTCAGCATGGCCTCGATGCTGCCTTCGACGATGTTCATGAACGCCGCGTTCTCGCCGCTGAAGCGGGAATTGAAGGTGAAGCCGAGCGAGGAAAAGAAGGCCCTGGATTTATCCAGTTCCTTCACGGGCAGGTTGAGGATGATCTGTTTGTTCATGGCGATTCCTTGCTTCCTTGGTGAAGGTGGGATGGGCAAGCGGTGCGCCTTCCCTGCGACGAGTGACGGCATACCAAATTGACACGCTTACGAAAAAATCGTTCCTCCAGAATATCAATAAATACTGAAGAAAGGCGCGGACTATGCTCAGGACTTGCCCTCGATGCTGGCGGCGGCGCGGGCGCGGGCCAGGCTTGAGCGCGCGCCAGCCACCGCGCGCAGGCGTTCTTCCAGGTAGGCGCTCACGCGCGGATGCTGGCTGAAGGCGACGTTGAAGCGGATGTGCTGATCGGGCGTGTCGTTGGCCGAAAACGCGGCGCCGCGCATCAGCAGGATCTTGTTGCGGTAGGCATCCTGCACCAGCAAGTCCACGTCCAGCCCTTCGGGCATGCTGCCCCACAGGAAAATGCCTGCGTCGCCGGGCTGCTCGAACAGCACGCCGGCCGTGCTCAGCTGACGCGTGCTGGCGTTGCGCGCCACCATGATCTTGCGTTGCAGCCGCTCCAGGTGCTTGCGCAGATTGCCGGCCTTGAGCACTTCCAGCAGCACGTATTCGTTCAGCGCAGGCAAGGTCATGATGGAATGGATCTTGGTGCGCATCAAGGGCTTGAGCAGGGAAGGCGCCGCGGCCAGGTAGCCCATGCGCAGGGCCGGGCTCAGCGCCTTGCACAGGCTGGAATAGTAGATCACGCCGTCCAGTCCGGACAGCGACGCCAGCCGCGTGCTGTGGCCCGGCTGGAAATGGCCGTGCACGTCGTCTTCGGCGATCAGGAAGCCGTACTGCTGCGCCATGATCAGCACCTTGTGCAGGTTGGCGGCGCTGCTGCTCCACCCGGTGGGATTGTGCAAGGCCGTCTGCATGAACAGCAGGCGCGGACGGTGCGTGCGGCAAGCCGCTTCCAGCTCGTCCAGATCGAGGCCATCGGGCCGGCGCCGGATGGGCACCAGGCGCACGCCGTCCTGGCGCAGCCTGCCGAACATCAGGAAGTATCCGGGGTCTTCCACCAGCACCGTATCGCCGGGCTGCAGGAACGTGCGGCAGATCAGGTCGATGGCATGGGTGCCGCCGAACGTGGTGAGGATGTGGCTGGCGTCCGCCGCGATGCCGATACCGCGCAACAGCAGCGCGATCTGCTCGCGCAGCTCGGCCAGCCCTTGCGGCGGGCAGCGCGAAGCCATGCCGGCCGCGCTGCGCGCCAGACCGCGTTGCACGGCGGCCGCCGGCAGCGCGTCCTGCAGCCAGGTGGGCGGCAAGGCGCCGCTGCTGGCCAGCAGCACGCCCGGCCGCTGGTCGTTCACTTGCTGGCTCAGCCAAACCGGCTCCTGCTCCTGTCCCGCTTCCAGCGCCACCTCGTCGGGAATGGCGCGGCCGGCGTCAGCCGGTGCGCAGACGAAGAAGCCTGTCGTGCCGTGCGTATCGATGACGCCTGCAGCCACCAGCCTGTCATACGCGACCACCACGGTGTTGGTGCTGACCGCAAGCTGCGTGGCGAGCTGGCGGATCGACGGCAGCCTGGTCCCGCCAGGCAGCACGCGTTGCGCGATCTGCTGGCGCAGTGCGGCCTCGATCTGCTTGAACAGGGGAATGGGTGAGGAGCGGTCGATGGCGAACATGGCGCAAGTCTAGCGTAAAAACGTCAGGGCGAGGACCAGCAGGATGGCGCCCATCGCCAGATTGAAGATGCGCTGGTTGCGCGGTGCTTTCAGCACGCTGCGGATCGACACGCCGAACAGCGCCCACATGGCGTTGCACGGCATGCCCACCACGGTGCCGGTCACGGACACCAGCAGCGCGCCGGCGAGCATGTTGCCGTGCGCCGGCATGAAGACCGACGCCATGGTGATCGCCTTGAGCCAGCTCTTGGGATTCAGCGCCTGAAACAGCGCCGCCTGCGCAAACGACACCGCCTTCGGCGCGCTGCTTCCCGCCACCGAGGCGCCGGCCAGCTTCCACGCCAAAAACATCAGGTACAGCGCGCCCGCGATGCGCAGCAGCTGCTGCGCCATCGGGTACGCGACGAACACGCTGCCCAACCCCACGCACATGAGCATGGTCTGCACAAAGATGCCGGCCTGGATGCCGAGGATCACCGGCAGCGCCCCCCGATAGCCGAAATTGGCGCCGGTGGTGGCCAGCATGACGTTGTTGGGCCCGGGGGTGGCGGACATCACAAAGCAATAACTCATCAGGGGCAGAAGTTCGGTCATGGCAGGCAGTCGCAGCGTGGAGAAGGCCCCAGTCTAGAAGCGCGGCACGGCGGCGACAAGGCACAAGGCGGCGCGTACAGGCACATGCTGTATCAGCCGGACGACTGCTACAGCGGCGATACGAAAGTCAGGATTTTTGCGGCAACATCAGGCCGCTTTGAAACGCCAGCTTGATGTCGCTTTCGTTCGAGTAGGCAGAAGATGCCCACACCTCGCCTGCTTGAAGCCTGGTGAATGTCTGGATGATATTGCGCCGCCATGGGGATGGCCTGGAAGAAAAGTATCCAGTGAAAAAACGCTGCGCCTGTTCCTGCGTCCCGAAGCACAACAGGAATGACAAAGGGGTAGACGATGGATCGCAAATGGCGGGAAAACCGCCCCCATGCGACGCAAGATGTTCAAGCGCCCGCGGACGATCGGCGAACAAGGAGAACAGCGGCAGCGCGCGTTCGGCAAGCAAGTGGCACATCTGCTCAATCGAGGAACGCGCCGTCGAACCCGCCACCTGCCAGATCATGGCGCTGGCATCTTTTTCGGATCGAAGCAGGCCGCCGAACAGAACGGCGCCATCGTAACCAGCTCCGCCGCCCTTCTCCGCAAGCCACTTCTTGAGGGCCTTGCTGGCGATGGAAAGGTCGACCTTCATGCGGACATCGCTGCGGGAATTATAGCGCTCGGGCTCGAACGACACCTCGAAAACGGTGTCCTTATCGGCAGCCACCTTCTTCCAAACGGTTCCTGCCTTGTTGGGCTTAAAGCCATGGGGCGCGAGAAATTTCCCGACTTCCTGGCAAGCGTGAAGAAACTGGGCTTTTGGATCGCCATGACGGTTGACGGGATCGGCCGACCACGCTTGCCATTGGCTGTAGCGCTGGTCGAGGATGGGTTTCAGTTGATCGAATTTCTCCCAGGTATTCTCGACGTGATAGACGCTCGGATACTCAAAGCCGTGCGCGGCGGCGTGACGGTTGAACACGTCGCAATAGTCTTGCAGAAAACTGCCATGCTGTCGGGCAAATGCCGACTTTGCGTCGTAATAGTCAACGGCGAAAGCATTGCCCTGATCGTTGAGATCTTCTTCCCATAGTTTGCCATCGCAAGCATCAATCAGAAATTGTAGTCCGGTAATTTCCCGACTGAGCAGGCGCCTTAACTCCCCGGCGGAATCCGTGCGGTGGAAATTGCTCGCCATGTCCTGGTGAACCAGCCAGGCCAGGAACATGCCGATATGGATGCCGCCATGCTCTTCCGGCAAATCATCGGGATATTTTCCACCAGAATGCCAATCAATCCTGTCATATGCCATTGTGCAAACCTATAAGAATATCGAAATAATCACCTTGAGCGACTCCAGCATCATGACCAGCGTGCTTGCCAACGGCCTGACCTGGATGGCCATTCAGGGACCCGGCGCCGTCTCCTCCGGGCAGCTGACCTCGTCCTCTGGCGTATACAAGGTCATCGGTACGCGCTGGCCGTCGACTTCCAGCTCGCGCACTTTCGGCGGCACCAGCTGGAATTCGCCCGCCTGCAGTTTTTCGCGCAGGGGCTTGCAGCGCAGGGCGTCGGTGGGGATTTGCCCGCGCGCGGTCCAGCTGCCGTCGTCCTTCTCCGCCAGCAAGACGGATGAGGCCCGCGGGTCATTGCTGATCAGCAGCACGTCCTGCTTGCCGTCGCCATCGAAATCGAGCAGGTAGGCGTCGCACTGGGGCCCTGCCCGCTTCAAACAGGCGGGCAAGCGCCAGGCCGGGCTCACTTGCGTCCAGTCCTGGCGCAGGAAACTCTCCGGCAGCTTGGCCGTGGCCGGGCGCAGGGTCAGGTTGATCGACACGTCGCTCAGCGCGCCCGTCTCGTCGAGACGGTTCTGGCGCTTGAGCATGGCCTCGGCGCGCGCCCGCACGATGGCGGCGTCCGGGCCCGTCGTACGCGTCTTGAGTTCCTGCAAGGCCGCCTGGCCGTAGCGGGCGCCCTGGAAGCGCAGGTATTCGAAATCGAACTTGTCCACGCCAACCTTGCCGCTTTCCAGGCGCGCCATCTGGCTGGCCACGGAAATGCGCGCCGGGTCGGCCAGCGGCGAGAACAGGACGAACAGCACCAGCAGGGTAACAAAGGCGGTCGCCACGTTGACGTTGGCGATCAGGTGCAGCCAGTCGCCGTACTTGCTGGCCGCCCAGGCATAGCCGGCGGCGTAGCAGGTGGCTATCAGCAGGCAAGCGGCGGCGATCAGACGGTCGGACGTCCAGCCATGCGACATCACGCGCAGAGTCAGCGCATAGATGGCGATGCCCACCACCCACGGCAGCAGCAAACATGCCAGGCGCGTGCCCAGGCGGATGCCGCGCGCCACGCCATGGCCCACTTCGCCATTCTGGAAGGCGGCATTGATCAGCACCACCAGCACGCCGGCCATGCCCAGCAACACGGACGCCGCATGGCGCGTGGCCCACAGGCGCTCGAAGCCGATGAATGGCAAGGTCAGCAGGAAACCGGAGACGAGCACGGCGGCGATCGGCACCAGCCACGACAGCAGCACCAGCAGCAAGGTGCGGATGCCGCGCACGATGGATGGGCGCACGTCCGTGATGTGGATGGCGAATGAGAACGCGAAGCAGATGACGGGAATCACGAACCAGGCTTGGCCCAGCAGCTTTTTCAGGAAACTGAGCTTGATCAGCAGAAACAGTTGCCCGCCCAGCCACAGCACCAGCCACAGGCCCAGCACGAACAGCAGGGAAAACAGCAACTGGATGCCCAGCTTCCAGGCGATTTCAAAGTAGGTGGGATAGCGGGCGATGCGCTGGCCATCCTGGGCACTGGCCAGCACCAGCGCGTGGGCAATATACAAGCCCACCACGCAGAAGCCGAACAGCTGGGCGGAAATGACGCGCAGGGGCGCGCCCGGCTTGTAATTGCCCCAGATCACGTGTTCGGCGCCGCGCGCCACGTCGTGCCAGGCCAGCACGGCCAGCACGACGGCGGCGCCCGCCATCCACAGGGCGATGCGCTTCACCGACATATGGCCCAGGCTGGACACCAGCAGAATGGGCAGCAGCAAGCTGATCAGCATCAGCGGCCCCAGCAGGTAGGCTTCCGTGGCGGGCCACACCTTGTCCTGCGCCGTGCTGTACAGCCAGTACAGCAGCAAGCCTTGCAGCAGGCCCGTCACCAGGCGCGTCACCGCGATGCGCGGCGCCACCACCGGATCGAGCAACGCCATGTTTTTTCCTGCGGCATCCTGCTGCATAGTCATTCCTTTAATAGTCGTTTATTGCTGTAAAGCACGCCCATTATTGCATTTCGTTATATTCATCTCAACAGCGATTCGTGCGCGCGCCCTTCCCGCCCATCCCCGGCGCGGTGCAATGGCAGGCTTTGCGCGAGGCCCCAGGCCAGTTCCGGCACGAGGAACAGCCACAACAGGGGCTGGCCCGTCTTCAGCAGCGCCCACGCCATCCATGCGGAAAACAGGTAGCGCGCCGCCGCGTCGTAGCGGCCGAAGCGCGGCTGCGGGTCAAGCATGCGCAGCACGGACCAGACCATCACCACGCTGCCAAACAAGCTGCTGATCAGCAGATGCAAGGGCTCGAAGGGAGGCAGCGGCGCGCCGCCCAGGCCCACATTGAGAGCGGTCAAGTGCTCGCGCAGCAGCAAAAACGTCCACGGCGTGGTAAACGGGGCCGTCATGAGCACATCATAAATGGCGCTGGCGCGCACCACGCGGCGGAAAGCGGAAACGGACAACATGGGAACTCCTGTCTATGAAAAGCGCCCATGATCAAGCTTGGAGTACACTCCATGGTCAAGCATTTTATGAAAGAAAAGAACCATGCAGATCGGCGAGATGGCACAGGCGACGGGCTTGAGCCGCGATACCCTGCGCTTCTATGAAAAACGGGGCTTGCTGCGCGCGCGGCGCGGCGCGAATGGCTACCGCGACTACCCGCCCGAAGCGGCCGACTGGCTGCGCTACCTGCGCACGGCGCAGCAGCTGGGCTTTACCCTGGCGGAAATCGAAGCCGACATGCCGCTGCTGGCGGCCGCCGGCGATCCCGCCACGGCTGACCAGCTGCGCGCGGCGCTGGCGCGCAAGCTCGGTGAAATCGATGCGCGCATCGATGGACTGACGCAGTTGCGTGGCGAACTGGTGCGGCGTATGGGGGCGGCAGCGGCGGCGTGCCCGTTGCGCGGCGATGCCGGTGCGAATCCCTGAACTGCTGCCGTGGCTGTTCCTGCTGGGCGCGGGCAGCGCGCAAGACCCCTGACGTCAAAAAACCGCCTGTGCATGGCAGCAGGCGGTTTGATGTCGGGCAACCCCGGCTTACTTGGCAGCCTTACGGCGGCGCAGGAAACCCATCAGGCCCAGGCCGGCCAGCAGCATGGCGTAGGTTTCCGGTTCCGGCACGGCGGCCATCACAGACACGTTGTCGATGACGGCGCCCGAGTAATTGTCGAATGACGTGCCGGCCTTGGCGGCACTGGCAAACGACAGGGTCGCCAGGCCGGTGGAAGCGGCAGTGAAGCTCAGGGTGTTGCTGTACAAGGTGTTGGACGCGGCAGCGGTCGAGTAGAAATTACCGGCCGCGCCACCGAAATTGACGCTCACGCCCTGGCCTGCGGGGCCGCCGGAATTGCGCGCCATGTCAAAGCTCAGATTGTAAGTCTGGCCGGCAACGACATTGAAATTTTGCGACAGGAAACCAGGACCAGGCGTGCCCAGCATATCGATGCTGTAGCCATCGATGGCGTTATACGCATTGCGGATCAGGTCGACGGAGCTGGCGCCCACGGTCCAGCCCGTGATGGCCGAAGAACCGCTGTTGACGACTTTAAAACCGCTGTCGAAGGTGTAGCCGGAAGCGACCGTGTCAAAATTGCCGTTCGTAATCAGGTTGACGGGACTGGCGCTGGCGGTACCTGCGGCAAACAGGGCGACAACTGCTGCGATGGTGGCGATTTTCATGATCTGATTTCCTTGCCTTATTAATATTAAAGTTTCCTTAAGTGAAATCATATCTCAGCCTTGATGAAAATCAAAGAACTTTACAGAAATATATTGAATGTAGATAATTTGCAACGCTTTCAGGCGCGCTGCGCCGTCAATCGAGTTCCTGCCGCGCTACCAGGATGCCGTCCGCATCGGCATAGATCCAGTCGCCCGGATGCACGGCCACGCCGCTGAGCTGCACACGCACGTCGCGCTGGCCGGCGCCCGTCTTGTTGCTCTTGCGCGGATGCGTGGCCAGGGCGCGCACGCCGATCTGGCAGACATTGATTTCCTCGCTGTCGCGAATGCAGCCATCGACAACGATGCCGGCCCAGCCATTGCTTTCGGCCAGCACGCCCAGTTGACCGCCCACCAGCGCGCGGCGCAGGCTGCCGCCGCCATCGATGACCAGCACGTGGCCCTGGCCCGGCGTTTCCAGCGTGCTGCGCACGAGGGCGTTATCCTCGAACACTTGCAAGGTGGTGGCGGGCCCGCTGAAACGCACGCGCTGGCCGAAAGCGCGGTACACGGGCGGCAGCACGGCCAGAGTGCCGTCGTCGAGCATGGCCGCATAGTCGTCGCACAGGTCGGTGGTGGCAAAGGTCATGGGGATTCCTTTCGTAGCAGATGGCAACGATTCTATGCCTTTTGCAGCGCGGCGGCACGTGTTTTGCCGCCCACTCCCACGGCCGTGGCAATCGCCAGCGCCTGGAACAGGCCGATGAACACGAACAACAGGGCCGGATGGTCGCCATCCATCAGCGCCCCAAAGAACAGGGGGCCGACGGCCAGGCCGCTGTCGAGGCCCGAATACACGACGCCATACACGCGCCCGGTGGCATTCTTCGGCGCCGCCGCGCGTATCATCAGGTCGCGCGACGGCCCCGCCACGCCCGAGGTCAAGCCGATGGCGCCCATCAGCAACACCGCGCCCCAGGCCGGCACGACGGCCATGGACAGCAGCACGGCCAGCAGCGCGGCGGCGGAAAAGGCGATCGCCACGTTGCGGTCCGGCTGCTTGCTGCGCGCGCCCACCACGCCGCCGGCCAGCATGCCCACGGCCGAGGCCAGCATATATGCCGTGTAGGCGCTGGTGGCCAACGCCAGGCTCATGCCGTACAGCTTGACGAGGGCCACGCTGGCAAAGCTCTGGATGCCGCCCAGCGCGATGGCGGTAATGAAGAAGAAGGCAAAGCACATCCACACGGCAGGCAGGCGCAGGAAATCCAGGGTGCCTTCGCCGCCAGCCGGCTGATCCGCTGCGGCTTTCTTGACAGGCTCGGGGCGGATGGCATGACGGTTCAGGAACAGGATCAGCAGCACGCCGAACGGCAGCACGGCCGCGCATTGCAGCGCGATTCGCCAGTCATAATGGGTGGCGACATACGTCATGAACAGCGGTGCCAGGGCCCAGCCGATGTTGCCGCTGATGCCATGCACGGAAAAACCGTAGGCCACGCGGGCCGCCGAAACGCGCTGGTTGAGGATGGTATAGTCGGCCGGATGGAACACGCTGTTACCCATGCCGGCCAGCATGGCGCCCAGCATCAGCGCGGCATAGCTGTGCGCGGTGGACAGGGCCAGCGCCGACACGCCCAGCAGAAAGACGCCGGAAAACAGCACGGCGCGGGCGCCGAAGCGATCGACGACAAAGCCGGCCAGCGCCTGCCCCACGCCCGAGATGATGAAAAACACCGTCATCAGCAGGCCCAGCTCCGCATACGACAGGTCGAATGCGGGTTTCAGCCAGACGAACAGGGCCGCGAGGATCAGATGGTAGAAGTGCGACACGCCATGCGCCAGCCCCACCAGGGCGATGACGCGCGCATCGCTGCGCAAGGTTGGAAGTTCGGATGCTGAGTTAGTTGTTATCATGTCATACCCTGTCTTATACTGGTGAAGCTCAAGTGTATGCAAAATATCATCGTCTGTTTTCCGACAGGATGACATAATTTATCGAATTAAGGCCAAGCTGATGGGTGTACCTATCCTCCACCATACCCGCATGTGTCCGCCGCGGGAAGCGCCCAGCGCGACCATCCCCGTGACGATGATCGCGCGCGACCTGCAACCCGATGAATTCTTGTTACCGCATACCCACCCCTGGGGCCAGGTCACGATGGCGCTCGAAGGCGTGCTGCGCATCACTGCCAACAACAGCAGCTGGGTGCTGCCGCCCATGCGCGCCATCTGGATCGCGCCCAACGTGGAGCATGCCGTCACGATACTGGAAAAAACCCGCTTGCGCCCCCTGTGCATCCACGCCGCACGCGCGCCGTTCGCGGGCCAGGATTGCAAGGTGCTGGAAGTGTCGAACCTGCTGCGCCAGCTGATCATGGCGCTGGAACAGCTGGACCCGGGCCAGGAACCGGCGCGCGAGGCCTTGCTGGCCGAACTGATCCTCGATGAATTGAAACGCTCGGCCACGCGCCCCATCCGCGTCCCCTTGCCCAGCGACAAGCGCCTGAAGACCCTGTGCGACAGCCTGATCGAGAAACCGGGTTTGAATCAGACCCTGGAACACTGGGCGCAGCTGGTCGGCGCCTCGGAACGCACTCTGGCGCGGCTGTTCGAACGCGAATTGGGCATGAGTTTTGGCCAGTGGCGCCAGCAGGTGCGCCTGGCGCACGCGGCGCCCCTGATCGCGCGCGGCGTGCCGCTGTCGCAGGTGGCCGAAGAACTGGGCTACGCCAGCCAGTCGGCCTTTTCCGCCATGTTCAAGAAGACTTTCGGCAGTTCGCCATCGGCCTTCTTTGCGCAGGGCGAACGAATATAGCAAGCGCGCCGATATCGTGCTCAGGGCAAGGGGCAGCGCCGCAGACAGTACGCTGGTACGGCAAGGCGGCGCAACACCGCCATGGGCGCTTTAGCGGTGCGCCCTCAGGCCATGAAGTCGAAGAGGGAATTCTTGCCGGTATAGCCCGGCAAGGCCGAGTTCGTTCCCATCTGTTCCTGGGCCGAATAGGCTTTGATCAGCGCCTGCGCCTGGGCCGTCAGCGCCTTGGCCAGCACGGCTTTCTTGTTGGTCAGCGTGGTGATATCCTTGCCGACCGTCTGCACTTCCTTGCGGATGATGCTCGTTTCGCCTGTCAGCTCGCCGATCTTGCTGGAAAACTGGTCGGCCACGCCCTTGCCGTTATTCGTAAACAACTTGCTGACGGCATCCGGGTCGGCAGCGATGGCGGCCTTGAGTTTTTTATCGTCGAGCACCAGTTCTCCGCTCTTGCCCAAGGTCACGCCAGCGCTGCTGAGGATGGAGGCGGGCACGCCCGTGCTGGCCGTGCGCAGCACTTGCTCCATCTGCGAACGCACCTGGCCCAGGGCCGTGTCGGATTTCAAGTCGCCCTGCTGCAGGCTTTGCAGCTTGCTGTTGAGTTCATTGTAGGCCGTGACGAAGCTGGCCACATTGGTCGCGATCTGGCTGCTGTCCTTGGCGATGACGAGATCGGTCGTGCCCTTTTTCTTCAATTCGATGGTGGCGCCCTCGACCGCCGTCGTCAAGGTATTCGTGGCGCTCTTGATCTCCTTGCCGTCGACGGTGAGCAGCGCATCCTGCGCGGCAGCCGTCTGCTGCAGGCCCTTGCCGGCGCCGGGGGCATAGCTGAGCAGGTTGCTGACGGCAGCGTCGCCGGACACGCTGATGCGCATGCTGCTGTCGGCGCCGCTCTTGCCATTGATGGCCAGCGAATAGCCATCGGCGCCCTTCACCACGCTGGCGTCGACGCCCTGCTGCTTGAGCGCGGCGGCGATACCGTCAAGGCTATTGTTGCTGCTGTCTATCGTCAGCGAAATGACCTTGCCGCTGCCGGGCGTAAATTGCTTGCCGTCGGCCGTGCCCACTTCGATTTTGACCAGCGCCGGCGCCCCCGTGCCGATGGCCGCGCTCGACGATTTCTGCGCGCCGCTGAGCAGTGTCTGTCCCTGCGCGAGTTGCTTGACGTTCAGCTCATGGCTGCCGCTGACGGCCTTGTCGGTGGTGGTGGCGCTCAGCACATCCTTGGTGCTCGACGTGGCCGACGTGGCCAGGCCGCTGCCGGCCATGTTCTTGGCCACGGTCTGGAATTTTGCCAGCGCCGATTGCAGCTGACCCAGGCCCGAGAATTTGGCCTGGTCGCGCGCCAGGCTGGCGTTGAGCTTGACGACGCCCGTGTTCTGCGACTGCATCTGGCGCTCCACCTTCGCATACACATCGGCCGAGATATTGCCCTGCGTCGTCTGCTGCGTGTTGTTGGTGTAAGCCCTGCTGTTGATGGTCGAATTAAACATGGTAGGCATTCCCGTCGGGTGTATGGTCATGGCACACGGTTCAGGTCTTGACCGTGCTGCGCTGGAAACGGACGGCAGGCGCGCGTGGCGCGGCAAGGTCCCTCTTCTGGTTGATAATTATGCAGTATTACCGGAATATCAAAACAGCGAACAGAACAGGTTTTTCCTGACTGCAAACCCATATGCACCATTTTAGCGCATTTCATTTGCAGCCGATCTTGTCTTGTTTCAGCGCATGAATCTCGAAATGGCGCTGCTGACAGCCATGTCCAGCTGCGGGAAAGTGAGTCCCACCTTGAAACCTGCACTGCTGAAAATGCAGTGCGAGACGGACACGCGCGCCTCAATGATGTGCGCCGCGCCATCGTAAAACAGCTCGAACAGCACCTTGCCCTGCTTGCCTGCCGGCAGCGGTTCCGCGATGACGGCCGTCATGCCGCCCGGCCCCACGTCAAGGGTGCGCGCCGCCACAGGGTCCGCGCCGTCCATCACCAACATTGCCTTGGCACGCAATATCTTGCGTGCGCCCTGCCTTTGCTCAACTAACACTATATTCCGCTTCTCTATCAATTCATTGTCGACGCGAACTCGCTACGCGAATTCATCGGACAAATATTATAGTTCCAAACGGAAACTTTGTTTGACTTACCTCAAGCTTGGCATTTAAACCATACCAACTCTTACTCCAGGTCGCGCAATTTATTGAACGCTTCGTCGATGCGCTCGACGCCGATGACCTTGAGGCCTTCGATGACTTGCTTCGGCAGGTTGGACTTGGGCACCACGGCCAGGGTAAAGCCCAGTTTGGCCGCTTCGCGCAAGCGCTCCTGGCCCCGCGGCGCGGGGCGGATTTCGCCGGCCAGCCCCACTTCGCCAAACACCACGAGTCCCCGCGGCAGGGGCTTGTTGCGCATCGACGAGTTAATCGCCAGCAATACGGCCAGGTCGGCCGCCGGTTCCGTGATTTTGACGCCGCCGACGGCGTTGATGAACACATCCTGGTCGAAGGCGGCGATGCCCGCATGGCGGTGCGCCACGGCCAGCAGCATGGCCAGGCGGTTCTGCTCCAGGCCGACGGACAGCCGGCGCGCATTGGGTAAGTGACTCGTGTCGACGAGGGCCTGGATTTCCACCAGCAAGGGGCGCGTGCCTTCCTGCGTCACCATCACGCACGAGCCGGGCACCTGGTTGTCGTGCTGCGACAGGAACAGCGCGGACGGGTTCGACACCCCTTTCAAGCCCTTTTCCGTCATGGCGAACACCCCCAGCTCATTGACGGCGCCGAAACGGTTCTTGATGGCGCGCACGAGGCGGAAACTGGAATGGGCGTCGCCCTCGAAATACAGCACCGTGTCGACGATATGCTCGAGCACGCGGGGGCCGGCCAGCGCCCCCTCTTTCGTCACGTGGCCGACCAGAATGATCGTCACGCCCGTCTGCTTGGCCGCCCGCGTCAGCTGCGCCGCGCATTCGCGCACTTGCGCCACGGAACCGGGCGCCGAGCTGAGGGCGTCCGAATACACGGTCTGGATCGAGTCGATGACCACCACTTCCGGCTTCAGGTCGTTCAAGGTGGAGAGGATCTTTTCCAGCTGGATCTCCGCCTGCAATTTAAGTTCCTTGGCGTCGATGACGAGGCGCTTGGCGCGCAGGGCGATCTGCGCGCCCGATTCTTCGCCGCTGACGTACAGCACGCGCTTGTGGTGCGACATGTTCGCCAGCGCCTGCAGCAGCAGGGTCGACTTGCCGATGCCGGGGTCGCCGCCGATCAGCACCACGCCACCCGCCACCATGCCGCCGCCCAGCACGCGGTCGAATTCCTCGATGCCCGTGCCGAAGCGGGGCACGTCGATGGCGTCGATATCGTCGAGCGACAACACGGGCGCCGTCTGCGCCAGCGACATGTGCTGCGGATTCGAATAGCGGTTGTTGCCGCCCGTCTCGGGCAGAGTTTCCACCATGGTATTCCACTGGTTGCACGAGGTGCATTGCCCCATCCATTTGTTGCTGATGGCGCCGCAATCGCTGCAGGTGTAGATGGTCTTGACTTTTGCCATGGTGTACTTTGCCCGGGTAAAATGAAATAACTGGTTATATATACAGTATATACAAACCGCGCTTCCGCGTCACCCTACGCTTCGATCACCGGTACGCGCGGCGCCAGTGCGCACATGAGCTCGTAGCCGATGGTGCCGGCGGCCAGCGCCACCTCGTCGATCGGCATGCCCTGCCCCCACAAGGTGACGCTGCTGCCGACCTTGGCGCCCGGCACGTGGGTCAGGTCGACCATCAGCATGTCCATCGACACCCGGCCGATCAGCCCGGTGCGCACGCCGTCGACCAGCACGGGCGTGCCTTCGGGGGCGTGGCGCGGGTAGCCGTCCGCATAGCCGCAGGCCACCACGCCCACCTTGACGTTGCCGGCCGCTTCATAGCGGCTGCCGTAGCCGACCACCTCGCCGGCGGCGATGTCCTGGATGCCGATAATGCTGCTGCGCAAGGTCATCGTGGGCAGCAAGCCGAACGCCTGCGCGGACGTGCCGCCCGGAGCGCCGCTGGGCGTGCCGCCATACAGCATGATGCCGGGACGCACCCAGTCGCTGTCCAGATGGTGCATCAGCACGCCGGCCGAATTGCACAGGCTGCGCGGCAGCGGCGTACCGATGCTGGAGGCGCCCGCCTCAAAACGCAGCATCTGCTGTTCCAACGGCAAGCGCGTGGGACCCGCCTCGTCCGCATTGGCGAAATGCGTCATCAGGGTGATCGTGCCGATATGCGGCATGGCGCGCAAGCGCGCATACGCGGCGGCGATGGCGTGCGGTGTGAAGCCCAGGCGGTTCATGCCCGTATTCATTTTCAGGTGCACGTCGATGGCGTGCGGCAGGCGGGCCGCTGCCAGCATGGCGATCTGTTCTTCGCAATGCACGCTGCCATTCAATCCATATTGCGCCATCACGGGCAAATCGCTGGCGTCGAAAAAACCTTCCAGCAGCAAGATGGGTTTGGTCCAGCCCAGTTCGCGCAAGCGCACGGCGTAATCGACCTCGACCAGCGCCAGGCCATCGGCCTCGGCAAAGCCCCGCATGGCCCGTTCCAGGCCGTGGCCATAGGCATTCGCCTTGACGACGGCCCACACCTTGGCGCCGCGGGCGCCGGCACGGGCGCGCGCCAAATTGTGTTGCATGGCATCGAGATGGATGGTGGCGAGGAGGGGCCTGGGCATATGCGTCGTTCACGGCAGGTGGGAAAGCCGTATTTTACCGGATGGGCCGCAAGCGGGAGCCGCAAGCAGGTCCGCAGCGCGCCCGAGACCGGCGCCCAGGACACCATGTATAAAATGCTCACATATATGTGTATTTTTCTACGGCAGAAAAATTAAGCTTCGCTTAGGCAAGACTATGCAAAGCAGCCCCTGCCAAACTTGGGGTTTGCTGTTTTTTCGTGGTATAAAGCAAGCCAGATATGATTTCAGGCAATCCAGAATGAATCGTGGTTTTTATACCATCATGGCGGCGCAGTTCTTTTCCTCGCTGGCAGATAACGCCCTCTTTTTTGTCGCCGTCGATTTATTGGTGTCCATGAAATCCCCGGCGTGGATCACGCCGCTGCTCAAATTGTCGTTCGTGCTGTTTTACGTGCTGTTGGCCGCTTTTGTCGGCGCCTTCGCGGATGCTTTACCAAAAGGCAAGGTCATGTTCATCGCCAACATGGTCAAGATCTTCGGCTGCGCCCTCGTCTTCTTCCACGTGCATCCGCTGCTGGCCTACGCCGTCGTCGGTTTCGGCGCGGCCGTGTACTCGCCCGCCAAGTACGGCATCCTGACGGAACTGCTGCCGCCGGAAAAGCTCGTGGCGGCGAATGGCTGGATCGAAGGCTTGACCGTCACTTCCATCATCCTCGGCACCGTCATGGGCGGCGCGCTCGTCAGCGGCCACGTGTCCGACATGCTGCTGTCGATCGACATTCCGCTGATCGACACGGGCATCACCAGCAAGACGGAAGCGGCCTTGTGCGTCGTGGTCGGCATCTATGTGCTGGCGACCCTGGCCAACCTGAAGATTCCCGACACGGGCTGCGTGTATCCTCACCAGGAACGCAATCCTATCAAACTGATTACCGATTTTTCCAATTGCTATTCCATCTTGTGGAAAGACAAGCTGGGCCAGATCACCCTGGCCGTGACGACCCTGTTCTGGGGCGCCGGCGCCACCTTGCAGCTGATCGTGCTGGAATGGGCCAAGCAGTCGCTGAACATGCCGTTCGACAAGGCGACCAGCCTGGTGGGCGTGGTCGCCATCGGCGTGGCCGCCGGCGCCGTGCTGTCGGCACGCTTCATTCCGCTGCGCAAATCGCTGACCGTCATTCCGCTCGGTATCGCCATGGGCGTGATCGTCATGATGATGACGCAAGTACACTCCGTGTGGATCGCCTACCCGCTGCTGATCCTGATCGGCGCCCTGTCCGGCTTCTTCGTCGTTCCCATGAATGCCCTGCTGCAACACCGTGGTCACGTGCTGATGAGCGCGGGCCATTCCATCGCCGTGCAGAACTTCAACGAGAACCTGTCAATTCTCACCATGCTGGCCGTGTATTCGATCATGATCCGTCTGCACCTGCCGCTCAACATCATCATCACCCTGTTCGGCCTGTTTGTTGCCGGCACCATGTACGCCATCATGCGCAAGCACAAGCTGAACCAGGCTGAGCATGACAATCTGTCGCTGATTGGCGAGCAGAAGCATTAAGCAATGTAGCGTCGGATTACGCGCTATGCGCTAATCCGACCTACATGACTCCGGCGTTACGGCTGTGGCTCATGGTTACGCAGGTAGCGCACCCGCTATCCGCCGCGCGGCTGCCTGCTGCGTCCAGTCATGCGGCACGACAAAACCGCGCGTGCGCTCCACTTCCCAGCCTTCGATAGTATCCACGGTGGCCACCATCACCGGTTGCGCCAGATCAAACAACTGCGCGCGCAGGGCCTCCACGTCCAGCACGTCCACGTCGCGGCCCTTGAACGGCGCCAGCCATTGCAGGCGCGGCAGCACAACGTAGCGCTGCTCGGGCAGTTGGGCCGGCGTATACCAGAAACCGTGACCGTGTTCGGGGGAAATACCGTCCATGGCGGGCGTCACGCCTGCCGGATAAAACAGCCAGCCCTTGACCAGCGCCTGCGCCGCGCGCACGGGCTGCGCCAGCAGGCTTTGCGCGGCCGGATGGCGGGACAGGGCCAGTTGCTTGTCGAGAATCTTGCGCATCTTCAAGCCCAGGGTGTCGGCCAGGTTGGGGCCGATCAAATGGTTGAAGTCGCCGGGATCGGGCGCGCCTTCGAGCAGGTAGAACTTGGTGGCAAATTCCCAGTGCAGCAGGTCATTTCCGTCACGCAACAGGAAATCGAACTCGCCCACCGTGTCGTTGCGGTTGACTTGCACTTGCAAGCCATGCGCGGCCAGCAAGCCGTGTTGCTCAAAATAAAAGGCCAGCAGCTTTTCAGCATACAGGCCCAGGCGGGAATAGAATTTCAGTCCTAACGCCGCATCGAGCGGCGACGGATCGTCCTGCAGCGCGCCCAGCCACGCCGCCACGGCAGGCGTGACGGGGGGCAAGCTGGCGATGCGCCCGCCCCAGTGGGGGCTGGCAGGATCGAGCAAGTCGGGCGAATCGAGCAGCCAGGCCAGCGCCCGCACGCGGGGGTGCGTCAGATGTCCCCAGCGCTGCTCGAAGCGGACCTGGAATGTATCAACCACCGTGCGTGCTTTTCGCCAGGCACAGGTCGGCCCAGGCACGCGCCTTGGCCTTGCCCGTCCCGTCCTGCAACAGTTGCTCTGGGTGGAAGGTGGCCACGACGGACGCACTGCCCAGCTGGCGCACCTTGCCCCGTACGGGTTTTTCGCCGGGATTGATGCCGGCGGCGGCCATCGAACCGAGGGTGACGATGGTGCGCGGCTGCAGCAGGGCCAGTTCGCGGTCAAAATACGGACGGCAGGCGGCCGACTCGGCCTCGGTGGGCAAGCGTTCCTGGCCCGTCTCGTCAAGCGGACGGCATTTCAGCAAGTGCGTGATGTACACATCGCTGCCCGCATCGACGTCGATGGCTTTCAACATATTGTCGAGCAACTTGCCCTGCTCGCCCGGCAAGGCGCGCCCTTCCCGTTCTTCCAGGCGCGAGGGGCTGCTGGCCAGCATCAGCCAATCGCCCTGGCGGTCGCCACGGCCCATGACGACGCCCTTGCGCGTCTTGCACAAGTCGCAGCGCGCGCACTTGGCGACGGCCGACGTCAAGCCTTCCCAGTCGAGGGCGGCGATGTCAGTATCGCTCAGCTGTCTGGCGGGCGGCGGCGGAGGCGCATCGTCGAACCAGGCCGTGTCGTCGGGCGCGGCGGCAGGCACTGGCGTAGCGGCAACGGCGACGGGCGCAGCAACCTCCACAGTGTCCACGACTGCCACCTCGGCCAGCATTTCGATCACAGGTGCCGGAACAGCGACGGTTGCGGCAACTTCGGCCACGGGTTCCGCCACGGCCACTTCTGCCTCCACGGCGGCCTCAGCGACGACGTCGACAGCCTCGGGTGCGGCGCCCTGGCGCAAGCGCCACAAGGGGCCGACGCCCATTTCATCGAGAAAAACGGCGCTGCGGCTCATAAGGTATAACGCATCACGATGGCGTCCTCACGTTGCGAGTTGCTGGCCGGATAGTATCCCTTGCGCCGGCCTATCTGTTCAAATCCATAACGCTGGTAAATATCAAGCGCGCGGACATTCGACGGACGCACTTCCAGCAGCATCGATTCCATGCCCAGCTGGCGCGCGCAGGCGCAGGACTGGTTCAGCAGGAAGCGGCCCAGCCCCTGGCCCTGGATGGCGCCCTCGACGGCCACGTTGAGCAAGTGCGCCTCGTCGACGACCAGCATCAGCAAGAAATAGCCAAGCAAGGTGCCATCCACGTCGCGCAGCACCCAGGCCGGATAGCCGCTCTTGAGGGAATCGACAAAGTTGCCGTGCGTCCAGGGATGCGGGTAGACGCGCTGTTCCAGCGCCAGCACCTCAATCAAGTCCGCTTCCTGCATCGGCTGATAGTCGAGGCGCAGCAAGTCCCAGCCTGCCGCGCTGTCCTTGCCCGTCTCCATCATTGTGCCGACTCCGCAGCGGCCTTGGCCTGTTGCATGTCGAGGCGTTCGGCACTGGTATAAGCGATCTTGTTGCGCAAATACAAAGGCTGCGCCTCGGCCGCCGTCACGACATGACCGGCCGCAAAGGCGAGGCGCGCCAGCTGCGCCACTTGCACGGCGTGCGGCATGATGGCGGCATCGGCCGTGGCGGCGCATGGCAGCGCGGCCAGCGCTTCGGCATAGGCAACAAAGCCGTTGCCGCAACCAACCACGTCGCCTTGCGGCGCCACGCCGGCCGGCGCGCTCAGCGCCGGCGGCAGGACGGCTTGCAAGCCATTTTGATAGTCATATTGCGCCCAGTACACTTCGCCCATGCGGGCGTCGAGCACGGTCACGATGTGCTGTGCGCCATGCAGCTGGTGGCACGCGAGGGCCATCGCGTCGAGCGTGACGACGGGCACGACGGGCAGCTTGGCGCCATAGGCGAGGCCTTGCGCGATGCCGCAGGCCGTGCGCACGCCCGTAAACGAGCCGGGGCCGGAGCCGTAGGCGATGGCGTCGACGTCGGCCAGGGTCACGCCCGCTTCGGCCAGCAATTCCTGCACCATGGGCAAGATCGACTGGGAATGGGTGCGCACGCCCGACGAGGCGCGGGACAGGACGACATCGCCGCGCAACAAGGCGCAGGACGCGAGTTCGGACGAAGTTTCAATGGCAAGCAGGGTGGGAAGTAAGGTAGACATAGCGTATTTTACCTTGCCAAGCCCGGGAGCGACATGCCGTGCAGGTCAACAACAGCCCACTTGCACAGCCTGCGCCCGAGGACGGCTATAATAAAAGGCTAAGCTGATTGCTTGACCGGCGTCATTGCGCCATGCCAGGCAATCCATACGCGACACTATCACCCCACTCTTGCCCTGGTCCGCTCCGTGAATCCACTTCTTGCTAAACTGCAACCATATCCATTCGAAAAGCTGCGCCAGCTGTTTGCCGGCGTGACCGTCAATCCCGAGTACGCGCCCATCAGCCTGGGCATGGGCGAACCCAAGCACCCGACGCCAGCCTTCATCGAGCAGGCGCTGGTCGACAATATCCACGGCCTGGCCAGCTATCCGACCACCATCGGCTCGGAAGCCTTGCGCAGCGCGATTGCCGGCTGGCTGGAACGCCGCTACGGCATCCCCAAGCTCAATCCTGCCACGCAAATCCTGCCCGTGAACGGTTCGCGCGAAGCGCTGTTTGCGCTGGCGCAAACGGTGATCGATCCGGCAGCCGGCTCGCTCGTGATCAGCCCGAATCCGTTTTACCAGATCTATGAAGGCGCCGCCTACCTGGCCGGCGCCGAACCGTATTTCGTCAATTCCGACCCGGCGCGCAATTTCGGCTGCGACTACGACAGCGTACCGGCCAGCGTGTGGGAAAAGGTCAAGCTGCTGTTCCTGTGTTCGCCGGGCAATCCGACGGGCGCCGTGCTCACCTTGACGGACTGGGAACACCTGTTCGCCCTGTCCGAGCGCTACGACTTCGTCATCGCCGCAGACGAATGCTATTCCGAAATCTACCACGGCGACACGCCCCCGCTGGGCGCGCTGCAGGCGGCGCACATGCTGGGCCTGTCCACCATCGAGCGCCCGTATGCGCGCCTGGTGGTGTTTTCCAGCCTGTCGAAGCGCTCGAACGTACCGGGCATGCGTTCGGGCTTCGTCGCCGGCGACGCGGAAGTACTGAAAAAATTCCTGCTCTACCGAACCTACCACGGCGGCGCCATGAGCCCCGCCGTGCAGGCGGCCTCCATCGCGGCCTGGAACGACGAAACCCATGTCGAGGAAAATCGCGCCAAGTACCGCGCCAAGTTCGACGCCATCACGCCGCTGCTGCAATCGGTGATGGACGTGCAATTGCCGGACGCCGGTTTCTACCTGTGGGCCGACGTCAGCCGCACGGGCCTGTCCGACACCGAATTCGCGCAACGCCTGTACGCCGAATATAATGTCACGGTATTGCCTGGCAGCTACCTGGCGCGCGACGCGCACGGCATCAATCCGGGCCGCAACCGCATCCGCATGGCCCTGGTGGCCGAAACGGCCGAAGGGCTGGAAGCGGCGTTGCGCATAGTAAAATTCTGCCAGCAGCTTTCCGCATCCGCATCAACCAACTAAATGAACAAGACATCATCATGAGCCAACAACTGCAAACCATCATCGACCAGGCCTGGGAAAACCGCGCCGAGATCAATCCGCGCAACGGCACGGCCGAACTGCGCGACGCCGTCTCCCACGTCATCAATGGCCTGGACAACGGCAGCATCCGCGTGGCGGAAAAAACCTCGGGCGACTGGGTTGTCAACCAGTGGGTCAAGAAAGCCGTGCTGCTGTCGTTCCGCCTGGAAGACAACGTCGTCCTGCCGTCCGACGGCACGATGCAGTTCTACGACAAGGTGCCGACCAAGTTCGCCAACTACACGGCCGAAGACTTCGCCAAGGGCGGTTTCCGCGTGGTGCCGCCAGCCGTTGCCCGCCGCGGCAGCTTCATCGCCAAGAACGTCGTGCTGATGCCGTCCTACGTCAACATCGGCGCCTACGTCGATGAAGGCGCCATGGTCGACACCTGGGCCACCGTCGGTTCCTGCGCGCAGATCGGCAAGAACGTCCACCTGTCCGGCGGCGTCGGCATCGGCGGCGTGCTGGAGCCGATGCAAGCGAACCCGACCATCATCGAAGACAACTGCTTCATCGGCGCCCGTTCGGAAATCGTCGAAGGCGTGATCGTCGAAGAAAATTCCGTCATCTCGATGGGCGTGTACATCGGCCAGTCGACCAAGATCTACGACCGCGCCACGGGCGAAGTGACCTACGGCCGCGTGCCGGCTGGTTCCGTCGTGGTCTCGGGCAACCTGCCTTCGGAAGATGGCAAGTACTCGCTGTACTGCGCCGTGATCGTCAAGCGCGTGGATGCAAAAACCCGCGCCAAGACCGGCATCAACGAACTCCTGCGCGGCATCTGATGACACCTCTGTAAACCTGCTGCGCGTCGCGGGGCGCGACCGGCGATGCTCACCGTACGCATGTACGGTTGCGCTTCTCGGCCACGCCGCGCATCCGCTCGCTACGGTTTGCAGAGGCGTCGAGACGCACGTAAAAAATCATGTCCTGCCATCCGGCGGGACATTTTCATTTCCGACTAGCAACTTCAATCGTCCCGCTGTCCTCTCCCATCCTGTCCTATACTGGATGGCATGAATACTCCTCCCGTATTGATCGTCGGCGCCGGTCCTACCGGCCTCATGCTTGCCTTGCGCCTGGCGCGCCATGGCGTCGATTGCCGCATCATCGATAAAAACAGCGGGCCGGGCCAGGCGTCGCGGGCCATGGCCGTGCATGCGCGCACCCTGGAGTTTTACCAGCAACTGGGCTTTGCCGACGAGCTGGTCAGCCTGGGCATCAAGATCAATGCCATGCACATCCACGAAGGGGGCGAAGAGCTGGTGAAACTGGCGCTGGGCGAGATCGGCGAAGGGCTGAGTCCCTACCCTTTCGTGCTGAGCCTGCCCCAGGACGAGCATGAACGCTTTCTGATCAGCAAGCTGGCGGCGGCCGGCGTGCACGTGGAATGGAACGTCACCCTCGACCTATGGACGCAGGACGATAGCGAAGTGCAAGCCATCCTGCTCAACAATGGCGAACGACAATATTGCACGTTTGACTATATCTGCGGCTGCGACGGCGCCCGCAGCAAGCTACGCGAGATCGCCGGCTTCGAATTTTCCGGCGGCACCTACGACCACCTGTACTACGTGGCTGATGCGCAAGTGGCCGGCAACAACACGGATTTGCATGCCCACCTTGGCGCGAACTCTTTTGCGCTGATGTTGCCCGTGCGCACGAGCGGCATGCAGCGCCTGATCGGCATCCTGCCCGACCGCCCCGAAGGCGCGCCCGCGCCCGTCTTCGACGACGTGCGCGGCGACGTGGAAACCCTGCTGGGTATCCACGTCGAACACGTGAACTGGTTTTCCACCTATAAAGTCCATCACCGCGTGGCGGGCCAGTTCCGCGCGCGCCGCTGCTTCATTTTGGGCGACGCGGCCCACCTGCACAGTCCCGTGGGCGGCCAGGGCATGAACACGGGCCTGGGCGATGCCGTCAACCTGGCCTGGAAGCTGGCGCAAAAGCTGCATGGCCAAAGCAACGATGCCCTGCTCGACACCTATGAAAGCGAGCGCATCGTTTTTGCCCGCAAGCTCGTCGCCACCACCGACCGCGCCTTCCAGGCCATCGTCGCGCAGGGCATCGCCGGACAGTTCCTGCGGCGCTGGCTGGTGCCGCACGCGCTGCCCTTCCTGTCCGGCTTTGCGCGGGCGCGCCGCTTGCTGTTCAAGACCGTGTCGCAAATCGAGATCAGCTATGAAGACAGCGCTTTGTCTGCCGGCCATGCGGAATACCTGCGCGGCGGCGACCGCCTGCCCTGGTTCTCGGACGGCACGCAAGACAATTTTATCGCCCTGCGCAGCATGGATTGGCAATTGCACATCTATGGCGAGCCGGCGCCGGAACTGCTCGACGAGGCGCGCGTGCTGAAACTGCCCGTGCATTGCTATACCTATAACGTGGCCGCCAAGCTGGCCGGCCTGGGCCGCGACGCGGCCTACCTCGTGCGCCCCGACGGCCACATCGCGCTGGCCCTGCACCTGCAGGAAAGCGGCGCCCTACGCGCCCTGGCCTTGCGGCTGGGCCTGCATTTCGGTCCCGTCGAACCGGGCAAGGCGGCGCCCCGGCCGGTGTAAGAGACAACGCCGCAGGTTTGTGCTGCATCAAGGCAGATAGAGTTAATCTCCTTGCTTTGTTTGCTTTGTTTGACTTGCTATCCTATGCTGAGACTTGCGTTTCAAGGATACGGCCATGTCGAACACACATCGCAACCACTCAACAACTGACCAGCCCGCCTGCGAAGCCGAAGATGCTGAATCGGCATCCCCGCTAGCTGAGCAGCTGGCCGCCACACTGGCTGCCAGCACCACAGGCTTGCGCTTCAACATTGCGCAAGACACTTTCCAGGAAGCCTATGCATCACTGCTGGACGCCGTGCCGCGCGACGACCGGCCCGCGCTGCTGGCGCAAATGCGGCACGATCTCGATATCGTGGCAGAGCGGGAGCTGAGCATGGCTTCCGGCAACGATACGCAGACAGGCCACGTCAGCACCCGGCAATTCATGCGCGGCCTGGAAGAACAGGAACGGCATCAGCGTGAAAAAGACGTGGCCTCGCACAGCTTGCTGT
Organism: Janthinobacterium agaricidamnosum; assembly: GCF_003667705.1. NCBI lineage: Bacteria > Pseudomonadati > Pseudomonadota > Betaproteobacteria > Burkholderiales > Oxalobacteraceae > Janthinobacterium > Janthinobacterium agaricidamnosum. Next base: position 3,945,703 of record NZ_CP033019.1, read on the forward strand.
CCGGCCCCGAATTGCGCGCCCGGCTGGCAGTCACGCCGCAGGCACTCAGTGCGGCACTGAAAGCCAGACGCCTGTTCGCCTTGCGCGGCGCCTCCGGCGAATATGTTTACCCGGCATTTTTCGCCGATCCCCGCCACGACCGGCACACGCTGGAAAAAATCAGCAAAATTCTCGGTGACTTGCCCGGCGCCGCCAAATGGGACTTTTTTACCATCCCGCGCCTGTCGCTGGGCGGCAAGTCGCCGCTGCAAGCCTTGGCAAAAGGAAAACTCGACGCTGTGATGGCGGCCGCCCGCGCCTACGCCGACGAATAGCGGCGCAACCGTGGCAACATTGCGCCACGCCCAGGCTGGCGATGGCGTCCTCCACGCCGCTATCCGCGCACCGCGACTTCGGCCAGGTGGCGACGCAACTGGGCATCCGCAGCGCCTGGTCCTGAACCTGCCCGTAACATGCAACCGTGTTGCACTGCCGCATCGGCTGCGCATCGACTGTATAATGGCGGCTACCATCGCATTTTGTCCTGGCGCAAGCGCCGCGATCAAGCGAACCGCATTCATTCCCCTTAGCCCTACCCATGACGACCATTACACTCTACGGTATCCCCAACTGCGATACCGTCAAAAAGGCCCGCACCTGGCTGGCCGCGCAGCAACTCGATTTCACCTTCCACGACTTCAAGAAGCAGGGCCTGGAACGCGCCACCGTCGAGGCGTGGCTTACGCAATTGCCGTGGGATGTGCTGGTCAACAAGAAAGGCACGACCTGGCGCGCCCTGTCCGACGAGCGCAAAGCGTCGATCACGGACGCGGCCAGCGCATTGGACCTGATGCTGGAAAACCCGTCCATCATCAAGCGCCCCGTGCTGGACAAGGATGACCAGTTCAGCGTGGCGTTTTCCGACGCGCAGTACAAGAGCATTTTTTCAGTTTAAACCCGACACCTGCAAAGCTGGGGTCGTACGGGGACGCCGAGTCCCAAGGGTACGCCCCCGCTCCACACCATGACCACCTCCAAAACCCTCGCCCTGACCGAAAAACTGATCGCCCTGTCCTCGGTCACGCCCGACGACAAGGGCTGCCAGCAGCACCTGATCGACCTCCTCACCCCGCTGGGCTTCGTCTGCGAGACGATCCAGTCGAACGACGTCACCAATCTGTGGGCACGCCGTGGCACGACGTCCCCCGTGTTCGTCTTTGCCGGCCACACGGACGTGGTGCCGACCGGCCCCGTCGAGCAATGGCGCTCGGAACCGTTCATTCCCACGCACCGCGACGGCAAGCTGTACGGCCGTGGCGCGGCCGACATGAAGACCTCGATCGCCGCCATGGTGGTCGCTTGTGAGGAATTCATTGCCGCCACGCCCGGGCACACCGGTTCCATCGCTTTTTTGATCACCAGCGACGAGGAAGGCCCGGCCACGGACGGCACCGTCATCGTCTGCGAGCAACTGAAGGCGCGCGGCGAGCAGATCGACTATTGCCTCGTGGGTGAGCCGACCTCGAGCGCGCAGCTGGGCGACATGATCAAGAACGGCCGCCGTGGTTCGCTGTCGGGCCGCTTGACCATCAAGGGCGTGCAAGGCCATATCGCCTACCCGCACCTGGCGAAAAACCCGATCCACGAAGCGGCGCAGGCGCTGGCCGACCTGGTCGAGGAAAAATGGGACGAGGGCAACGAGTATTACCTGCCGACCTCGTGGCAAATGTCCAACATCAACGCGGGCACGGGCGCCAACAACGTGATCCCGGGCGACATGGTGATCGACTTTAACTTCCGCTTTTCCACGGCCAGCACGGCCGAAGGCTTGCAGGAACGGGTCCACGCCATCCTCGACAAGCATGACTTGCAGTACGATTTGCAGTGGACCCTGAGCGGCCTGCCCTTCCTCACGCCGCGCGGCACCTTGAGCGATGCGCTGTCGTCGGCCATCCTGGAAGAAACGGGCCTCACGACGGAGCTGTCGACCACGGGCGGCACCTCGGATGGCCGGTTTATCGCGCAAATCTGCCCCCAAGTGATAGAATTCGGGCCGCCCAATGCCAGTATTCACAAGATCGACGAGCACATCGAACTGCGCCACATCGATCCTCTGAAGAATATTTACCGGCGCACGCTGGAGCATTTGCTGCCCGTCTGAACCAGAATACCGAGGCCCGTCACGGCGGGCCAGAACACCGTCTTTTCGAGAATGCCATGACCCCGAACCCGTTTTCCACGCCACGCGACCTGCTGCGCTACGCCGTTACCCGTTTTAATACCGCCAAGCTGTTTTTCGGCCACGGCAGCGCCGAAGCGTTCGACGAAGCGGCCTATCTGATCCTGCACACCTTGAAGTTGCCGCTCGACAAGCTCGAACCGTTTCTCGACGCCAAGCTGCTGCCGTCGGAAGTGGCCAGCGTGATGACGGTCATCGACCGCCGCAGCATCGACCGCGTGCCGGCCGCCTACATCACCAAGGAAGGCTGGCTGGGCACGTACAACTTCTACGTCGACGAGCGCGTGATCGTGCCCCGCTCCTTCATCGCCGAGCTGATCCCTGAATACTTCTCGCCGTGGGTGGCGGAACCGGAAGCCGTGGAAAACATCCTGGAACTGTGCACCGGTTCGGGTTGCCTGTCCATCATGATGGCCGATGCCTTCCCGAACGCCAGCGTCGACGCGGTGGACATTTCCGCCGATGCCCTGGCCGTGGCCAAGCGCAACGTCGACACGTACAAATTGCAAGACCGCGTGAACCTGATCGAATCGGACCTGTACACGAACGTGCCGGCCAAGAAGTACGATTTGATCATCAGCAACCCGCCGTACGTGAATTCCGCGTCGATGGGCGCCCTGCCCCAGGAATACCTGGCCGAACCGCAAATCGCCCTCGACGGCGGCAGCGACGGCATGGACCTGGTGCGCAAGATCATCGCCGGCGCAGCCGAGCGCCTGACGGACGACGGCATCCTGATGATTGAAATCGGCAACGAACGCGCCTACGCGGAAGCGGCCTTCGGCGAGCTGGGCCTGACCTGGCTGACGACGAGCGCCGGCGACGACATGGTATTCCTGCTGACGGCCGAGCAGCTCAAGCTGGTTTGATCGACTTGGCAGGTCGGATTAGCGTAGCGTAATCCGACATGCCTGTGCGGCACCCGTCGGATTACGCCCTTCGGGCTAATCCGACCTACACGATGTTTTTACGGCGAGGGGTAAAGCCCAGCCTTTACAAAGAAAAAAATGATACGTTTCCTACAAGTAAGCCTGATGCGCGGCATCAAACCGTTGCTCGAACAAGTCGATGTCACCCTCAATCCGGGCGACAAGATCGGCCTGATCGGCGCCAATGGCGCGGGCAAATCGAGCCTGTTCGCCATGATGCGCGGCGAATTGCACCCTGACCAGGGCGAGATCGATTTCCCGGCCAAATGGCGCGTGGCTTACGTGGCGCAGGAAACGCCGCCGCTGGACCGTGCCGCGCTCGATTACGCCATCGACGGCGACGTGACCTTGCGCAAGCTGGAAGCGGAACTGGCGCGCCTGGAATCGGAACCGGCCACGTCGGAAAACGGCATCGCCATCGGCGAGATCTACAGCGCCATGGCCGATGCCGATGCATATACCGTGCAGTCGCGCGGCGAGCAGTTGCTGCTGGGCCTGGGCTTTACCCTGGACCAGATGCAGCAGCCTGTCGCCAGTTTTTCCGGCGGCTGGCGCATGCGTCTGAACCTGGCGCAAGCGCTGATGTGCCCGTCCGACCTGCTGTTGCTCGATGAACCGACCAACCACTTGGACCTGGACGCCATCATCTGGCTGGAAGACTGGCTCAAGCGCTACGCCGGCACCTTGCTGATCATTTCCCATGACCGCGACTTCCTCGATGAAGTGGTCAACGTCGTCGTGCATATCGACGAGCGCAAGCTGAAACGCTATTCGGGCAACTATTCGAGCTTCGAGCGCCAGCGCGCAGCGCAGATGATCCTGGCCGCCGGCGCGCTGGAAAAGCAGCAACGCAAGCGTGCCCATCTGGAATCGTTCGTGAACCGCTTCAAGGCGCAAGCCTCGAAAGCCCGCCAGGCGCAAAGCCGCATGAAGGCGCTGGCGAAGATGGAAGAACTGGCGCCGCTGCGCGCCGCCGCCGAATTCTCGTTCGAATTCCGCGAGCCTTTGAGCGCCCCGAACCCGCTGCTGGTGATGGAAGACGTCGATGCGGGCTACAAGATTGAAAACGAAGCGACGGGCGAGATCACGCACAAGACCATCGTCAACGGCATCAAGTTTTCGCTGCAGATCGGCCAGCGTATCGGCCTCCTGGGCCAGAACGGCGCCGGCAAATCGACGCTGATCAAGACCATCGCCGGCGAACTGATGCCATTGACGGGCGACGCCACCATGGGCAAGGGCCTCAACATCGGCTACTTCGCCCAGCACCAGGTGGAAATGCTGCGCCACGACGAATCGCCGCTGTGGCATCTGGCGAAGATCGCCCCGACCGTGCGCGAGCAGGAACTGCGCAACTTCCTGGGCGGCTTCAACTTCCCCGGCAACATGGTCACCGCGTCGATCGCGCCGTTCTCGGGCGGCGAAAAAGCCCGCCTGGCGCTGGCCCTGATCGTCTGGCAGCGTCCGAACCTGCTGCTGCTCGATGAACCGACCAACCACCTGGACCTGGAAACGCGCGAAGCGCTGACGGAAGCGTTGGCCCAGTTCGAAGGCACCTTGGTCGTCGTTTCCCATGATCGCCATTTGCTGCGCGCCACCACCGATGAATTCATCATCGTGGCCGATGGCAAGCTGCAGCCGTTCGACGGCGACCTGGACGACTACAAGGATTGGCTGTTCAAGACCAAGCTGGGCAAGGGTACCGACGTGCTGCCGGCCGCCGGCAAGGCCAACAAGACCGACTTCCCGGTAACGTCGTCCGTCCCTGTGCCGGCCGCCGCCCCTGCCGCACCCGTGCGCGACAAGCGCCAGGAAGCGGAAGACCGCCAGAAGGCGGCCGCCCTGCGCAAGCCGATCGAAAACAAGATCAAGCGCCAGGAAGAGCAGATTGCCAAGCGCAACGCGCAAAAGGCGGAAACGGAAGAAAAGCTGGGCGAGCCGACCATCTACGACGCGGCCAACAAGGCCAAGCTGAAACAGTTGCTGGCCGACCAGACCTTCTTCACCAAGGACCTGGCGCAGCTGGAAGCGGAATGGCTCGATCTGCAGGATCAGCTGGAAAAACTCGGTTAATCAAGCAGCGACAAAAGACGACCTCCGGGTCGTCTTTTTTTTAGGCTACCTGCATGGGACCGGGGCTGCGGATCGCCATCAGGCGGTCGATGTCGACGAGGATCAAGCGGCGTCCCGCCACCGTGGCCAGGCCCAGCAGGTAATCGGCCTCCGCCTCGCCCAGGCCGGGCACGGCGGCGATGTCGGCGGGCGCCAGGCTGACGATATCGGTGACGCCGTCGACCACCATGCCCATCACGCCATTACTCAGCTGCAGGATGATCACGTCGGTGGCCGGGTCTGGCGCGCCGTGGGCGCTGCCGAACGCGGCACGCATATCCACGATGGGGATGATCACGCCGCGCGAGACGGCCACGCTGTGCAGCACTTCCCCTTCCGAAGAAAAACGGTCGAGCTCCTTGAGGGCACGCAATTCCCGCACGCAGCGGTAATCGAGGCCATATTCCAGGCCGCCCAGCCGAAAGCTCAAGTACTGCGTCAGGGATTGCGCGGTGCCGCGTTCCGCCGTCGCTGCGGCGCCAGGCGTGGTCGTGGGCTGCATGGTGTTCCTTTCATCCGGTAAGCGCTGCCAGGATGCGCAGTGGCGCAACGTTGGCCCATGCTAACCAGCATCCCCGCCTCCAGCGTTGAGAAACATCAACTTTCCCGGAAGACATCATCGACTGGCCGCCCGCCCTTGCGCCGGCGCAGCCATCTTCCCTTACAATACCCACATCACTCCCTACAGGCAGGCCATGCAACACCTCGTCAACCCCGCTGAAGTTGAATTTTCCGCCATCCGCGCCCAGGGCCCGGGCGGGCAGAACGTCAACAAGGTGTCCAGCGCCATCCATCTGCGCTTCCCCATCGCCGCCTCGTCGCTGCCGGAAGCGTACAAGGAACGGCTGCTGGCCCTGCGCGACAGCCGCATCAGCAAGGATGGCGTACTGGTGCTCAAGGCGCAGCAGTCGCGCAGCCAGGAGCAGAACAAGGAAGAAGCCTTGCGCCGGCTGCAGGAAATCATCGACAGCGTCACGTTCCTGCCCGCCGTGCGGCGCGCCACCAAGCCCACGCGCAGCTCGCAGCGGCGCCGCCTCGACAGCAAGAGCACGCACAGCGTGCTCAAGCAGTCGCGCGGCAAGGTCACGGATTAAACGCTAGGGCGGCGGCGCATACGTCCAGTCCAGGCTGCCCGTGCTGTCCGCGAACACGGCTTGCGTGGCCGGCGTGGCGCTGCGCAGCAAGGCCTTGATTTCTTTCGGCGGCCGGTCGTAGACCTTGGCCGGCCCGGGCGGCACGACCAGGGCGCGCACCGTCGTCTCGCCATCGACCAGGCCCAGGCTGCAGCGCGACTGGCCAGCCGTCGCCTGCCGCTCCTGGCGCAGCTGCGCCACCAAGGACAGCATCTGCGCCTGCAGGATTTCCGACTGCTTGACTTCCACGCGCAGCCGCGCCACCTCCTTCAGGACGGGAGCGATGCGCGCGGCCAGCTTGTCGTATTGCAGCTGTTGCGCCGGCTGCAGTTGCAATTCGCCGCGCCGCAGCTGGCCCGCCAGGGTCAGGTAGTTGCGCACTTCCGGCAACTGCGCGATGGCATCGATTTCCTGCTGGCGCTTGTGCTGCACCTGCTGGTACTGCGCGGCCTTGGCCAGACTCTCGGCGATCTGTTGCTCCAGGACGCTCAAATCGGGCACGAGGGGAAATAGCAGCATTTCCACCTGCTTGCGCGGGCCGGCGCTGCCGATGCGGATGGTGCGCGCCGCCACGGCGCAGCCTTCGGCCAGTTCGATGACGACCTCGTCGGCGATGATCTCGCAATTGCTGGCGCTGTCGATCACCACGCGCGTGCCGGCGATGACACAGCTTTCGGCGCGCTTCACATGCACTTGGCCGCTGAGCGCCTGCAGCACGGAACCGGAAGCGACGCCCTCGACGCGCACATCGCCGTGTTCATTGAACGCCGTGCCGCCCACCAGGTTGCGCTGCAACAAGATCAGTCCGCCATGCGAGTGCAAATGGCCATACACGTCGCCATGGATGGTGATATCGCTGCCGTCGAGCTGACGCTGCTCCTGCACGTCGCCATACTCCTCGTAGGCGGCGCGCAGCTTCAGATTGCCCGTGGTGCGGCTGCTGACGCCTTCGCGGCTGACGATCTTGTTCTCGATGGACATCTTGCCGTGCTCATCGACGTTCACATAGCCATTCGTGGTGGCGACGACGAAATCACCATCGCTGAAATGTTCGACCGTCGTCCCCGGCCCCGCCACTGTGGCCAGGTCCAGCGCCAGCGGCGCGGGCGGCGGCAGGGCCTTGCCGGCCAGGTCATAGCCGGGCAAGCCGGGCGCACCTGGCAGCAGACGCAGCAGGCGCGCGTGTTTTTTGACTTGCGGAAAGCGGTTCTTGAAGCTGAGCAAATCGAGGCGGCCATCGGAGCGTTCGCGCGGCGCATCGTCGCGGTGGATGCCTTGCGACACCTCGACCAGTTGGGCGTCGCGCCCCGGCTGCGGCGGCAGCACCCGCGCCACCGTGATGCGCTCGGCCTTGCCGCTGGCGAGAATGGCGCGCACGGCCACACTATCGATGCCGTAGTGCACACCCTTGCACCACAGGTCAGCCACCAGCTCGTCAAACTCGCGGCGCACAGGCACCTGGCCATCGGCGTCAGGAAGCAATGCTTCAAAGTAAAACTCGGCGCTGTCGCCGTGGATCTTGACCTGTTTATACAGGGCGCGGCGCTGGGGTGAAAATGGCACCACGCGCACGGCGATGCGCAGCAAGGCGTCACCCTTGGGCGCGGCGCGGGGCGTGGGGGCATGAAACAGGGTCAGCAGGAACAAACCGTAATCGAGGCCAGCCAGCAACTGCCCCGACTGGAACAGCTGGTCGACGGCGGCGCGCAGCTGCGCCGGCGCCAGCGACAGGTCCAGGAACACGCCCCCGTCGCGCTGGACCAGGCCGTACGGCAGGCCGCCTGCGGGGGCCGCATCAGGAACGGGTGTGTCGTCGTCGCTCACCACTTGCCTCCCCCTGCAACACATTCAGAGAATTGTCTCAGTGCACTAGAACAATATCACGGGGCGTGGCGGTATGCCGGATTAGCATAATCCTGGCGCAACAAACAGGGGAATGAAAAATGGAGATGGATGTTTCAGGTAAAGTCACGACATCTGGCAAGACCGTAGCGAGCGGAAGTGAATTGTGGCCGAGAAGCGGAACTGTACTTTAGTACAGTGAGCATCGCAGGCCACAAGTCGCGACGCGCAGTAGGTATTGCCGGATGTCATCAACGACGCGGCGGATTCGAGTAAATATCCTGGCCCACTTCGTTGATCTGGCGGCGCAGGTCGCGGCGCTCGTCGGGCGTCATGCGGCCCGTGCGGCGTGAGGCGTCTGCGCCCTCGTTGGCGCGGCGCTGCTCTTCGGCGCGGGTGTCGAAACTGCGTGCGTCACGCTGTTCGCGCAGTCGCGTATCATTGCTATTGCTGCGCTGTACCTGTTCATACCGCTGGGCCTGCATTTGCTGCTGGTCGTCACGGCGTGGCGGCGGCTGGTTTTGCGCCAGCGCCAGGCTGGCGGCAAACACGGAACAAACGGCAAATGCGGACAGCACAGTCGTACGTGCGGCAATAGCTGCGCTGGGAGCGGCGTGAATTTTTTTAGTAAAGATATTCATTGAGTTCCTCTTCCGCGATGCCGTATAAACTAAAGCTGATTTCCACTGTGGCCCCAGTGTATGATGCTTTACACGGTGCAGTAAGAGTAATTGGGTAAAGTTTGTAACACTTTGTAATGGGTCGCCACAGCCCCTTGCCGACGCCGCGCGAGGCGTTACTATAGCAACTAATATAAGATAACACGACACCCTAAATGACCACAACCTCCACTACCGGCAGCAATACAACAACGCAATCGATCCATGGCCACCAGGCAAAAATCATGGTGGTCGATGACGATGTGCGCCTGCGCGACCTGCTGCGGCGCTACCTGACCGAACAGGGCTTCAATGTCTTCACGGCAGAGAGTGCGACGGCCATGAACAAGCTGTGGCTGCGCGAACGCTACGACCTGCTGGTGCTCGACCTGATGCTGCCGGGCGAAGACGGCCTGTCGATCTGCCGCCGCCTGCGCGGCGCGGGCGACCAGACGCCGATCATCATGCTGACGGCCAAGGGCGAGGACGTGGACCGCATCGTGGGCCTGGAAATGGGCGCCGACGACTACCTGCCGAAACCATTCAACCCGCGCGAACTGGTGGCCCGCATCGGCGCCGTGCTGCGCCGCAAGGGTCCCGATGAAATCCCGGGCGCGCCGTCGGAAACGCCGCAAACCTTCGAGTTCGGCGACTTCGTGCTGGACCTGGGCACGCGCACCTTGAAAAAGAACGGCGAAACGGTGCCGCTGACCACGGGCGAATTTTCCGTATTGAAAGTGTTTGCCCGCCATGCGCGCCAGCCGCTGTCGCGCGAAAAACTGATGGAACTGGCGCGCGGACGCGAATACGAAGTGTTCGACCGCAGCCTGGACGTGCAGATTTCTCGCCTGCGTAAACTGATCGAACCCGATCCGTCGAGCCCGCTCTTCATCCAGACCGTGTGGGGCCTCGGCTACGTCTTCATCCCGGACGGACAGCCGCGCTGATCGCTGGCGAGGCATGATGAAGCTTGTTCCCGATATCAGCCTGGCGCGGCTGAAAAGCGGCCTGTTCTGGCGCACCTTTTTGCTGCTCGGCACCTTGACCACGGTCAGCATGATCACCTGGATCGGCATGATTTCCGTCATCCAGCGCGAGCCGCAGGCGCAGCAGATTTCCGCCCAGATCATTTCCGTCGTCACCATCACGCATGCGGCACTGACGCACTCGGCGCCCGAGCTGCGCCGCGAGCTGCTGTTCGACCTCGTCAGCAACGAAGGCATCCGCATTTTCTCGCTGGAAGAGGACGACCGCATCGAGCCGCCGCCCGACAATTACCTGATGCCCGAGATCGAGGCGCTGGTGAAGGCCAAACTGGGCAAGGACACGCGCTTTTCCGCGCGCGTCAACGGCGTGGCCGGCTTCTGGGTCAGCTTCAAGATCGACGACGACGAATACTGGCTGATGCTGGACCGCGAGCGCCTGCGCGGCCTCACGGGCTTCCAGTGGCTGGGCTGGGCCAGCCTGGTATCGCTGCTGTCGCTGCTGGGCGCGGCCATCATTTCCAGCCTGATCAATCTGCCGCTGTCGCGTCTGACGGCGGCCGCGCGCGACATCGCCAAGGGCAAGCAGCCGGCGCCGCTGCCGGAAAAAGGGCCGATCGAAATCATCGAGGCGAACCGCAGCTTCAACCAGATGGTCGATGATCTGAAACAAGTGGAATCGGACCGCGCCGTGATTTTGGCCGGCATTTCGCACGACTTGCGCACGCCGCTGGCGCGCATGCAGCTGGAAGTGGAAATGGCCAATCTGTCGGACGAGGCGCGCGAAGGCATCCAGTCCGATATCGGGCAGATGGACGCCATCATCGGCCAGTTCCTCGACTACGCCAAGCCGACGGAAGCGTCGAGCTTTACCGATGTCGACCTGAGCGGTTTGCTCCACGACATGACGCGCGAAGCGATGCGTCTGCCGGACGTGAAGCTCAACGCCACCATCGCCGATGGCGCGCATGCGATGGGCAACCCCACCGACTTGCGCCGCGTGCTGAACAACCTGATCGAGAATGCGCGCCGCTATGGCAAGACGCCGGGCAGCGACGTGACGGAAATCGACATCGCCTGCCAGGTGCGCACCAGCCACGGCGCGAAAAAGGTGATCATCGAGGTACAGGACCACGGCACGGGCGTGCCGGCGGAAAAGATCGAGCAGCTGATGAAACCGTTCACCCGCCTCGACACGGCGCGCGGACAAGCCAACGGCGCTGGCCTGGGCCTGGCCATCGTCGACCGCGTGCTGCTGCGCCACGGCGCCGAATTACAGGTGCGCAACCGCGAAGGCGGCGGCCTGGCGTTTCAGATCAGCTTGCCGGCGGCATAAGCGGCGTAGGTCGGATTAGCGAGGCCTTGCCTCGCGTAATCCGACAACATTGTTGACCTGGGCCGCTGGTGGTGTCGGCTTACGCGCTTTGCGCTAAGCCGACCTACGCGGTCCGATGCAGGTTCCAGCACCAACGCCGCCCGGCAGCCATCAAGCCGACGCCTGCTCCTGCGCCAGCAATTTACTCATCAGCAATTCCGTCGCCCCGTAGCCGTACAGGGAATCGCTTTCCATGCCCGGCGTGTCGAAGGGGATAGATTCCTCTCGGTTCAGCTTGGCAGGATCGGCGTCCGCATAGCTGGCGCGCCAGGCGCGCTGCAGGGATTCATTCCGGCGGATAAAGGCCGGCATGGGCCAGGCATCGCGCTCCCAGTGAGGACTGTCGCCCAGCAAGGGCCAGCGCTCGTTGAGCAGGGCCATGTCGCCCGTGCGCAGGCGGCGCACGGCCTGTTCCGGCCGCAAGCCTTCCAGCTCTTCCAGTGTGGGCAAGCTGTCGCGCTTCGGCCCGAACATATACGCCAGCATGATGCGCCCGGCAGGCGCCCTGCGCGCCACCACGCCGACGGCATAACCGCCGCCCGGCAGGGGCACGGCAAACCAGCTGCCTTCTCGGTATGGTAATGATTTCATTTCTGCAGACTCCCCCAAAATCGTGTTCGGGGCACAGTCTACGCGAAGCAAAGGTTAAATGGCGCATGGTACGCCACAACAACAAACCAATAGTTACAATATTTTCTCGTCATAGTGATACTGAGCAACAATTGGCCCCGCCTTGAACAGCGCTTCTTTCATGGCCGCATCAAGGCGCGCGTCGCGGCGGCGCATCCATTCGAGCAGCATGGCCGCTTCCTTGCGACTCGTGTCGCCCGCATGCGCGAGCACGCGGCGCAGCTCGGGGTCCGTGCACGCCTCGAAACGCTGGCTGTTCAAGTCCAGCGCCTGCAGCGCGGCGATGGTGGCGCCGATGGCGCGGTGCATGTCGAGCGCGGTGGCCGGCAAGCCGGATTCTTCCAGTGGGACGGTGGTCATGCGCATTCCTTTTCGCGTGGTGGTGACATCGGCTGCATTCTCCACCGCGCGGACGAAAAGCTCAAGCGTCCACGACACGATTTCACCCGTTCGGCCATAATCATGCCTCAGCAACAGCCTACACCTCGGCAGCGGGAGCCCCATGTTCAATTTCGATTTTTACAATCCGACGCAAATCCTCTTCGGCCAGGGCCAGATCGCCGCCATCGCCGGCCTGATCCCGCCCCAGGCCCGAGTGCTCATGACGTATGGCGGCGGCAGCATCAAGCAGAACGGCGTCTACGATGAAGTCAGGGCGGCGCTGGCCGGCCACACGGTGCTGGAATTTGCCGGCATCGAACCCAATCCCAGCTATGAAACCCTGATGCAGGCCGTGGCCATGGTGAAAAGCGAGCGCATCGATTTCCTGCTGGCCGTCGGCGGCGGCTCCGTGGTCGATGGCACCAAGTTCATCGCCGCCGCCGCCCTGCACGAGGGCGTAGCGTGGGACATCCTGGCGAAAGGCGGCAAGATCGTCGAAGCCGCCCTGCCCTTCGGCACGGTGCTCACCTTGCCGGCCACGGGTTCCGAAATGAATGGCTCGGCCGTGATCACGCGCAAGGCCACGCAGGAAAAGCGCTCGTTCATGAGCCGCAAGGTGTATCCGAAATTCTCCGTGCTGGACCCGTCGAAAACGTTCACCTTGCCGCTGCGCCAGGTGGGCAACGGCGTCGTCGATGCGTTTGCGCATGTGATGGAACAGTATTTGACCTACCCCGTGAACGCGTCCGTGCAGGACCGCTTCGCGGAAGGGATTTTATTAACCCTGATCGAGGAAGGCCCGAAAGCCCTGTCGCACCCGGACGACTATGACGTGCGCGCCAACGTGATGTGGAGCGCCACCCTGGCCTTGAACGGCCTGATCGGCGTGGGCGTGCCGCAGGACTGGTCCACGCACGCCATCGGCCACGAATTGACGGCCCTGTACGAGCTCGACCATGCGCAGACGCTGGCCATCATCCTGCCCAGCATGCTGCGCGTGCGCAAGCAGGCCAAGCGCGCCAAGCTGCTGCAATACGCGGCCCGCGTGTGGGGCCTCGATGGCGGCGACGAGGACGGCCGCATCGAGGCGGCCATCGCGCGCACGGAATTCTTCTTCCGCCACATGGGCGTCAAGACGCGCCTGGCCGACTATGGCCTGAACCACGCGAGCGTGGACGCCGTCGTGTCCGCCCTGGAAGCGCACGGCATGACGGCGCTGGGCGAACAGCGCGAAGTGACGCCCGCCGTCAGCCGCAAGGTGCTCGAACTGAGTCTGTAGATTTCGTCGACACTGTTGTAAAACGGTCAGCCGGGTGGGACAGCTGGCCGTGCTTCATGCTAAGCTGTCATTTCGCTAGGGGTCCTGGAGCAGTCATCCGGGTGAGAGATACCCTTCGTACCTGATCTGGATAATGCCAGCGAAGGAAAGCGCAAAGTACCTCCCTCCTTTGATAGCTCCTGCGTTGGCGCCAGCCGAACAAGCAGCCTGCCGTGCTCTTTCCCGAGACGGCTTGAACCACGAGCAATCTATGTCCACACCGAATTTATCTGTTTCCGTCCTGACACTGGCCATCCTGCACGCGTTTGCCGCGCCTGCCTTCGCCGCGAATGACACCACCGAAGCGGCCGACCCGCAGGCGCAAAGCATGGCCGAAGTCGTCGTCACGGCCAGCAAGGCGCCGGCCGCCAAGCGCGCCTCCGTGGGCGGTTTCAGCGATGCGCCGCTGCTGCAGACGCCCGCGTCCGTCACCGTCATTTCGCAGAAAGACATGCAGGACTTGCAAATCCGCAATCTCAGCGATGCCGTCAAGCTCGACGCCAGCATCAACGATGCCTACAACGCCGTCGGCTATGCGGAACAGTTCACGATCCGCGGCTTCAAGCTCGACAACAATTCCAGCTACCGCAAGGATGGCGTGGCCATTCCTGGCGACACGCAAATTCCGCTGGAAAACAAGGAACGCATCGAAGTGCTGAAAGGCCTGGCCGGCTTGCAGGCAGGCGTGGCCGCGCCGGGCGGCGTGATCGACTTCATCGTCAAGCGCCCCACCGCCGCGCCGCTGCGCACGGTCACCGTGGAAACGCGCGAGCGGGGCACCCTGTACGGCGCCGTCGACCTGGGCGGCCGCCTGGAAGACACGCGATTCGGCTACCGGGTCAACGTGGCAGCCGAGCGCCTGCGCTCCTACATCAAGGGCGCGGACGGCAACCGCAAGTTCATTTCCGGTGCCTTCGACTGGCAAATCTCGCCGCAAGCGCTGCTGCAACTGGACGCCGACTACCAGGACAAGGCGCAGGCGACGGCGCCCGGCTTCCAGCTGCTGAACAATAAGACCTTGCCGACCGGCATCAGCGCCGACGCCATGCTCAACCTGCAGCCGTGGACGCGCCCCGTGGAAACCGTCACCAGCAATATCGGCCTGCGCTTCCAGTACGCCTTCAATGACGACTGGCACGCCACCGTGTCGGCCAACCAGCACTCGTTCAAGCGCGACGACTACACGGCCTTCCCGTATGGCTGCAGCGGACAGGACCTGTACCCCGGCTTCTGCGGCAATGGCGATTACGACGTGTATGACTACCGCAGCCTGGGCGAGACGAAAAAACCGCTGAGCGCGCAAGCCATGATCCAGGGCAAGTTCGCCACCGGCTCCCTGCGCCATGAACTCACGGCCGGCGTCTCGACCTTCCGCCGCAAGGACCGCGCCGGCCTGTACGTGTACGACTGGGTCGGCGTGAGCAACATCTACCAGCCGCAGATCGTCGGCACGTCGCCCGGCGTCACGGGCCCCGTGCGCCTGGTGCGCAAGGATACGGAAAACTCCGTCTTCGTGCAGGATATCGTCAGCCTGGCGCCGAACTGGAAACTGCATGGCGGCTTGCGCCATATCAATGTCGATGGCTACCAGTACGTGCTGAAGGCCGACACGGAAATCCGCGCCAAGCACGATTTCCTGCTGCCGAATGTATCGCTCGTCTACACCCCGCTCGACAATGTGTCCGTGTATGCGGCCTATTCGCAGGGCATGGAACATGGCGGCACGGCCGACCGCAAGGCGATGAATGCCAATGAAGAACTGTCACCGAGCCGCTCGAAGCAGATCGAACTCGGCGCCAAGATGGATGTGACGCCGGACTTCATGCTGGCGGCCAGCCTGTTCCAGATCCGCAAAGGCCTGGAATTCCAGAACACGGCCGGCTACTTCGTGCGCGAAGGCCAGGCCCAGCACCGCGGCCTGGAATTGTCGGCCCAGGGCAAGGCAAGCGCCAACCTGAGCCTGGGCGCTTCCGTGACGGCCCTGAACAGCCAGCAGTCGGGCACGGGCAATGCGGACCTCGACGGCAAGCGCGTACCCAACGTGCCCGCCTTCAAGGCGGCCGTGCATGCGGACTACGCCGTACAACAGGTGGCGGGCCTGAGCGTGAATGGCAGCTGGGAATATGCGGGCAAGAAAGCGTTTGAGTACAACAACACGACCTTCGTGCCGTCGTACCACGTGTTCAACCTGGGCGCCGCTTACGCCACGCGCATCGCCGGCACGCGCGCCGTGCTGCGCGCCGCCGTCAACAACGTGGCCGACAAGTTCTACTGGCGCGACGTGACGCCGGAATCGGACGGCTATCTGTATCCGGGCGCCAGCCGCACGTTCAAGGTGTCGGCGCAGTTCGATTTTTAATTGAGGGAAATGGCAGGCGCTGCAGCAAGCGCCTGTTGCAGCAAGGGCGCCGCCTGTTCCAGGCGCGCGTCCAGGCTGTCGTGCAGCACGTGATAGGCGATGCCGCGCGCGTCGAGCTCGTCGAGCAGGTAGCGGTAGATCAGCTGGCGCACGGCTTCGGACTCGCGCTGCAAGCCGTCCGCCACCCACGGGCTGTCGGGCGCCGTCACCAGGGTCAGGTCGTACCGCGTGGCATCGGCCAGCGCCGCCAGTTGCGCATCGGCGCCATTGAAATAATGGCGGCTGTAGACCGCCGTCATCAAGGGCGTCGTGTCGCAGAACAGGAAGTTGCGCGCCTGTGCGGCCGCGGCCGCTTCGCGTTCAACTTGCGTACGCGCAATCCCATATTGGTCTTCCGCCACAGGCACCCTGCCCTGCGTGGCGACGAATTCACGTAAATACTCAGGCACCCAGACGGTGCCGTAGCGCTCGGCCAGGGCGGCCGCCAGGGTCGACTTGCCCGACGATTCCGCGCCCAGGATGGCCACGCGCACGCAGCGGCCCATCACTTGAGGACCATTGCATCGGGCGCGGCCGGCGCCGCTTTTTTCCACGCCAGCAAGCCGATCGTGGCCATGACGACAAACACGGCATACAGGATGGCCGTCAGGGTCAGGTCCTTGTGCAGGTACAGCCACACGTACAGCACGTCGACGACGATCCAGACGATCCAGTTTTCCAGCTTCTTGCGCGACAGCAGGAATTGCCCCACCAGGCTGCCTGCCGTGAGGAAACCATCCGCGTGAGGCACGTCCGTGTCGGTCGAGGTCAGCAGCCAGGCCAGCAGCACAAAGCCCGCCAGCCACGCCAGGGCGCTGCCCAGCCAGCCGCGCATGCCCAGCCGCGTGACGGGCAAGGTCTTGCCGCCGCTGGCCGGATGCAGCCACTGGTACCAGCCCCAGAACGAGACGCTGATGAACAGCAGTTGCAAGGCCATGTCGCCATACAGGCGCGATTCGAAAAACACGAAACCGTAGGCGGCCGAGGAAATGATGGCGAACAGCCACGCCCAATGATTCTGGCGGATGTTCAGCGCAACGGTTGTCAGTGCCAGGACAAAGGAAATCAGTTCAAGCGGCGTGGTGGCAAAACCCAGCAGGAGAAGCGTATCGTTCATGGGAATCGTGATGAGGCTGGTGGTGCAGTATGCAATACCGGCCATGAATAAGCAAGATTGCCCTTGCCGTCCGCCCCTCCCCGCCTCAGGCGAAGCCTGCCCTGGCGGCGCGCGCCAGCGAATGCCGCACGATCAGCTTGTGAAACGGCCGGATCAGCAGGATATAGGCACGCCCCACCCGGTTATGGCAATGCACGACGCTGGAGACGGTCACGCTGCCATGGCGGCCCGCGTCGCGGTTGCGCAGCACCGACAGGCGGAAATCGAGGTGGCTGTCATCCTCGCCCAGGATGATCTCGTCGTCGCTGACGGCATAGATGCGGAAGATGCCGATGCGCTTGCCGGGCCGCGCTTCCATCTGTTTTGCCGTCCGGATGCCGAAACGCGCCACGATGGCGTCGCGCAGCACCATCAGCTTGCGCGCCCAGCCCGGCTGCTTGCCCAGCAGCTGGCGCGCCAGGCTCTGCATGTCCATCTGGCGCGCCTGCGCGGTGGGCAAATCGACGGCGTAGGCGTCGGCCAGGTTGCTGCCGGGATACAGCGGAGCGATGCTGGCGCTTGGCGGCAAGTCCACGGTGCGGACGGCAATGTTCATCTCATGCATGTGCTCTCCATGTTTTCAGTGATAACATGCCCATCATACACGACAATGTGAACAGCGATAACATCGAATGACAACAACGAGCACCTACCATCACGGCAACTTGCGCGACACCCTGGTCGCCACCGTCATCGCGCAACTGGCGCAGCAGCATGACGCCGCCCTCTCGCTGCGCGAACTGGCGCGCACGGTGGGCGTCTCGGTCGCCGCCGTGTACCGCCACTTTCCCAGCAAGGAAGCCTTGCTGGCCGAAGTGGCGGCGGCCGGCTTCGCCAGCCTGATACAGAAATGGGAAACGCAGCTGCCGCCGCCGGGCAGCCTGCCGGCCGAACAGCGTTTTCAATTGCTGGGCCAGCAATACATCGAATTCGCCCTGGCCGCGCCCGCACACTACCGGCTGATGTTCGAGCACCAGGACGTGCGCCAGTTCCCCGCCCTGCAGGAAGCGGCGCAGGCGTGCTTCCAGTACGTGCTGCAGACGGCAGGCGCCGCCGTGCGCGAAGCGGGCCTCGACCCGCGCTGGGACAAGGCCGCCGCCAGCGCCGGCTGGTCCTTGGGCCACGGCTACGTGATGCTGCTGCTCAGCGGCCGCCTGGCGATGGCGGACGGCGGCGACGCGCTGTCGCCGGCCATGGTGCCGCGCTTTTTTCAATTGCCGGTGGAGGCGCTGCGGCAGGCGCCGCCGTCAGGAGCTTTTGACTCATGCACAACATCTCGATAGACACGCTCTCCGTAATCGCCAGGCAATGCCTTGCCGTCACGTGCCTGCAACGCTTTTGCCGGCGCTTTGATGTGGATCATCCTGCCCTGTCCGCGTTCGCCGCTCACGTGTGGAAAGTGGCGCAGCTCGCGCCAGAGGATTTTGCCGCCTGGGAACGGGGCTTCGCTTCCCTGGCTGTGACGGGCATGGGCGATCCCTGGCCGGAAGACGTGCGTGCGCCACTGCCCGGGCACCTGCTGGGCACGCTGGAAGCACTGGCGCAGCATGTGCTGGAAACGAGCGCCTGTACCTGGCATGGCGATGACCTTGCGGCCAGCAGGCGCCAGCTGGAAGCCGTCTTTGATATCTGTGCCAGGCATGACGTCGCCGTGCCGCAGCTTGGGCACTATGCGCAGCACGATGCGGCGCTGCGCGGCGGCTGGGGGCCGGCGCTCACGGACGAAGAAGTCAGGGCGTGGCAAGCCCTGATATAGCGCTCACGCCAGAAAGTCTTGGCGCACCTGTTCGAGCAGACGCTCCTCTTCATCCGTATCGGCATCGATTTGCGTGACCACGGTCCAGAACGGCGCACACGTCTTGATCTGCTCGAAAGCACGGCTCGTTTCCAGCCGCACCATGGTTTTCCTGAGGCTGTGCAGATAGCCTTCCTCGATGGCGCAGAGCAGCTCGTCATCGGCAGCGTCGATCAGCTCGCTTAAAGCATCTTCGATCCTTGCGTAGCCCTCCTCCCACAATTGCCCGATTTCCGGCACGTCGGCTTCCATGCACTCGTTCGACCAGTCCGGAGGATAGTAATCGCGCGCCCTGTTACCGGGATCGGTGTCAAAGCTCAGCGAAATGGACGGGAACGATACGGCATTGAAGGCAAAGGCTGAAAATGCCTGATCCTTGAAAGCGGACGCGCCCAGCAGCGCCAGCGAGGCATTGGCCAGCCTGAACCAGGTTGCTTCAACGTCATAGGCTGTTTCAAACGCGTGCCAATCCGGCGGTAAATCGGGAGTCTGGGGCATGGGAACCTGTCGAAAAAGAATAGCGGTGGATAGTGCGCGGAATTATACGTGGGGCAGCCCATGCGGCAGGTCGTGGCGCGTGCACAGTGCGGGCGATGCCGGGGAGGCAAACCGGCGGGACGCTGCGCCTAGCCGGCGGCCAGGAAGTACGGTTTTTGTAACTGCGAGGCGTCGCTTGGCTGCGGGGTAGCTGGTGGTGGGCTGATGCCCTTGGCGGCATGCAGCAAGGTATCCCTGTCGCCATTCCAGGGCGGCAGATCGGCGGGCGGGAGCGGCAAGACCTTGTCCAGATTAGGAAAGCGCGCATTGGGATTGAATCCAAGTTCACGGCTAAGTACGCCGTAACGTTCCGCTCGCGCTTTATCAATGTACGGAACCAGCATATTTGCAAGATCAAACGGATCGCCGAATTCAATCGTGAGTTTGTTTGCGCATTTCTCGCAGCCCAGCCTTACTCCGGTATGTAATACTTGCAAGGCACGCTCTTTGGTTTCAGTTGTTCTTTCCCCATCAGACGTGCCGTCAGGCGTTCTTAATACAACATATAAATAAGATAAATCATATGCGGATGGGCCATATCCCTGCCCCAGTGCACACTCCATCATCTTGATTGCCACAGGAATATTCCCCCCACATTTCAGCACCCGGATAATCCTTCCCCGCAGTGAGTTTTTCTCCTAAAAAACCCAGCGCTTGGGGGTTACCCATCTGCGCCGCCTTTTGCCAAAAGGCTTAGGCACGCGTGATGTCGCCGTTAACGCCCGTGCCATTCGCGTAATACGTCCCCATCCGGTCATAGGCGGCAGGTATGCCCAGGCGCATCGCCTTTTCCACCAGTTGCACCGCTTCTTCCTCACCATATACAGGATCACGCCCTTCCACATACAGGCTGGCCAGATTGAGCATCGCCTTCCAGTGCAATCGCTCTGCCGCCTGACGCGTCAAATCGACGATTTTTTTGTAATCGCGGTCTTCCACAAAAATTTCAGGATCTTCCATGGCGCGCGCTTCGAGAAACCAGTCCTCGGCTTGCACATCGATGGGCGGCACCTTGCTTGCCTCGATTTCACAGATGAAGTCCGCGACATGCGGATTGAAGAGCGGCAGGCTCTGGTTACGTGGCAAGACTTTGTCGTTAGGCATTTTGCAGGCAAGCAGGCAGCACAAGACAATAAGCGACGCAAGGCGTCCTCTCGCGGCAGCCATGCTGGATTGATTGCTATCCATTGCCTTATCCAAGATCAGGAAGGGACGCATCCATCAAATGCCACGTCACGTCGTCGTCAGGCAAATCGAGCAGCCAGTCGCGGCGTGGTCGCGGGAACGGCGCGCCCTGGTTCAGCCACGCCTGGCGCCAGTACTGGTTGACGATGGCCCGCAGCGGATGGTCGGCCGCCAACCACGGTTGCCAGACGCCGCTGACCGGACAGACCTGGTCGCAAACGCAGCTCAACAAAGGCTCGGGCCGCGCCACCTCGCGCAGCAAACCCTGCACCGTGCGCGGTTCCACGGCGCCATGGTTGTGCCGTATCGTCAGGCACTGCTCCCACGTCACGGGGCCATAACGGCTGTTTCCGTCAGCATCGAGCACGCTGAAATGGCGGAACGCTTCGCCTTCACTGAACAGCCGGGCCGGTTCCGTCAAATCCTGCCCAGCGGCCGGTTGCCAGTATGCGGAAAACGGCGCAGTCGGTGCGTCGCTGTGCAAGCCGGTGGGACGCAGCGCATAGTCGGCGGCCAGGAAATATGGTTTTTGCAACAAAGAGGAGGCGCTTGGCTGCGGCATGGCGGGCGGCGGGCGGACACCCTTGGCGGCATGCAGCAAGGTATCCCTGTCGCCATTCCAGGACGGCAGATCGGCGGGCGGGAGCGGCAAGACCTTGTCCAGATTAGGAAAACGCGCATTGGGATTGAATCCAAGTTCACGGCTAAGTACGCCGTAACGTTCCGCTCGCGCTTTATCAATGTACGGAACCAGCATATTTGCAAGATCAAACGGATCGCCAAATTCAATCGTGAGTTTGTTTGCGCATTT
The DNA here is from genome assembly GCF_003667705.1 of Janthinobacterium agaricidamnosum. Taxonomy (NCBI): domain Bacteria; kingdom Pseudomonadati; phylum Pseudomonadota; class Betaproteobacteria; order Burkholderiales; family Oxalobacteraceae; genus Janthinobacterium; species Janthinobacterium agaricidamnosum. The sequence goes on from NZ_CP033019.1 coordinate 3,967,165, forward strand.
CTCGCAGCCCAGCCTTACTCCGGTATGTAATACTTGCAAGGCACGCTCTTTGGTTTCAGTTGTTCTTTCCCCATCAGACGTGCCGTCAGGCGTTCTTAATACAACATATAAATAAGATAAATCATATGCGGATGGGCCATATCCCTGCCCCAGTGCACACTCCATCATCTTGATTGCCACAGGAATATTCCCCCACATTTCAGCACCCGGATAATCCTTCCCCGCAGTGAGTTTTTCTCCTAAAAAACCCAGCGCTTGGGGGTTACCCATCTGCGCCGCCTTTTGCCAAAAGGCATAGGCACGCGTGATGTCGCCGTTAACGCCCGTGCCATTCGCGTAATACGTCCCCATCCGGTCATAGGCGGCAGGTATGCCCAGGCGCATCGCCTTTTCCACCAGTTGCACCGCTTCTTCCTCACCATATACAGGATCACGCCCTTCCACATACAGGCTGGCCAGATTGAGCATCGCCTTCCAGTGCAATCGCTCTGCCGCCTGACGCGTCAAATCGACGATTTTTTTGTAATCGCGGTCTTCCACGAAAATTTCAGGATCTTCCAAGGCGCGTGCTGCGAGAAACCAATCCTCGGCTTGCGCATCGATGGGCGGCACCTTATTCGCCTCGGTTTCACAGATAAAATCCGCTACATGGGGATTAAAAAGCGGCAAACTTTGGTTCCGTGGCAGGACTTTGTCGTTAGGCATTTTGCAGGCAATCAAAGGAGCAAAGAGAAGAACTGCCAACGCAACAAATGGCAGGCGAAAGAAGACAGTATTTTTTTTACTCATGATCAGCCCAGGCGTATGGTGGAGCTGCGTTTGTCTTCCAATGGCAGCAGGAAACCGGTCATTTTCTTTAAAAGTGCATTTTCAGATTTATCCCATTTTTTCTTGCGATTTGCGCCCATCAGCTCCACCCACTTCCGATAAGCATCCACAATCTCCGCCTTCGTCCCCTCCCCGCCATCAACCAATCCCCCGCTATGCATGCGCCACACCCGCTTGCGCAAATCGCGGGCCACGCGGTGGTCGACGGTGGCGATATTGATTTCGCTATCGACGGCCATGCTGCGCTGGTTCAGGTTGGCGCTGCCCAGCGTCATGAACACGTCGTCGACCAGCATCAATTTGGAATGGATGTAGATTTCACGGTAGCGCCAGCGGTCCTTGTCAAACGCACTGACATTGAGCATGGCCACCGATACCTTCAGCCCGAATTCGCTTTCGAGTGTCATCACGCCGGGTTTGTTGATGCCGTTGGCATGCTGCACCACGTCGGGCAACTTGACTTCCACCTCGTTGGTGATGCCGAATCCGCCTCTGACATGCCGGGTTTTCGGCTGCTTGTTGTAGTCATCGATCATGGTGTTTTGACCCGTCATGCCAGCGTGCTGCCCCAGCGCCGCCAGCGTATCGTGGGTGCGCGGCACCATCTGCGCGCGCTCCGGCACGGGGATGACGATGAATACATGCATGACCGGCATATCACGCATGGTCTTGCCAGCTTTCAGGCTTCCGGCCTTCCAGGCGGCGACCACCTTCTTGCGCTCGGCCAGCAAGTGCCGGGCCCATTCTTCATACTGGAAATACTGGTTTTCCACGTACAGGTAGCCGGCCGCCAGGCTGGCCTGGGTCACGGCGCGAAAATAGGTTTCCTTGATCGTCTTGTCCTGCTCCTCGGGCTGCGTCAGGACGATCTGCACGGTGGAGTCATCCGGCCCGGCCTTGCGCAACAGCTGGGCCGGCGGGTTTTTACATGACGAATACCAACTCACGCATTCCCCGGCGGCCTGATGCGTGCGGTCGTCGATCGCGCGGTCCCATGCCTTCACGAAATTGTTGTACAGCTCGATCAATGCCTTGCCGCCGTCGATGCGGCAGGCATAATCCTGGTACGGTTTCAGCGTGGAGAACCCGCCGTCCGCGGCCATTCCCTGCAAACACTCGCGCCGCTCGTTGACACCGCCCTGTTCGCGGCGCGTGTCGTCGAGCAGATGGGCCGTCGTGTCCCAATAATCGGTCACCGAGTTCAGGCCCATCACGTAACCGACGGCCTTGGCTCCCTCTTCGTGGGCGAAATCGATCAGGATCGTCTTCTGGTGATGCGTGCCCAAGTAGCTCATGCCAGGTTTTTCAATTTCCCCCATCGTCAGGCCGTGCGGCTGGCTTGTTTCGGTCGCGATACTCTTGCCTATCGCATGGCTGTTGCCGTGTCGCAGGTGAATCGTCAGGCGCCCCAACAAGCCATGGAACGCGGCCGCATACCAGCTGTAGCAGTATTCTTCACGCGCCAGCATCGGGATATCCTCGGGCCGTACCCTATCGCCCCTGTAACCGCCGCTGAACATCTCTTTCTTGGCGACCGCGTCCTGCAACATCGCCAGGCTGCCTTTTGCGCTGATGTTCTCAAAGCGCTGTCCACCGGTTTTCCATGGCGAGGTGCCATGCGAATGGCCCGGCATATTGTGCACCATTGGTGAACCGATCCGGTCATGCCAGATCAGCAAGCGCACCCTGAGGTGACGCCGCGTGGTGGCGTCGATCAGCAAATCGCCAAACGTTTCGCCACGCGGCCAGGTGGCGCTGTTGCCGCGCACCAGTTCCATGCCCGGGTCGAAACCCCAGCAGCACAGGTCGATGGACTTTTTAGCCTTGGCGATCTGGCCGGCAATGTCGGCGAACCCTTCCTGTCCGCAAATGAACAGTGTTAGCTTGTTGTTGTGCGTAATCGGATGAGTGGCCTTGCCCTTCAGGTTGCGGTTTTCCAGCAGCCACTGGAGCGAACTGGTCGCAGTCCGTCCGACTTCGTCGATATGGGTGGTTTCGATGCGGCCGCTCGATTCCGGCATGGCGCTCTCCAGTCAGTGTCGTGCATCATTGAACCCAGCGGCTGTCGCTGGTGTCGTCGAACGCGCGCAAGCCGCGGTTCGACAGCGTGTGTTCGCCGCCCGGCGCCGCGTCCGGGTCGAAGCGTGTGCTCGCCTGCAATGAAAACTCTTCGCCATTGCCAAGGACGACACGGTAGCGGGGCGTACCGTCCTGATGCGCGATCAGGATGCGGCCGAATTCGTCGGTCAAGCCGCGTTCGACTTCGGCTTCCCCGTTGTACAGCGTGTACGGCACATTGGCGTACTGGCCGCCATCCGCATGGGCCTGTATCGTATGCTGCAATTGCCCCGCTACCGGCGCGACGGGCGGTTCCAGCTCCGGCTGCGGCCGGTTCTTTGGCGCCAAGGTTTCCAGGTTTCCATGGAACAGCGTCGGCGACGCAGTAAAAAACTGTACCTTGTCGCTAATTTCAAGCATGCAATTGGCGCCATGCAGACGCACGCCTTTGCGGCCGCGAATATGCACCCAGTCGGTCTGACTGATCAATTCCAGCACCTTGTGAGCAACGATATCGACCGCATCGGTTTGCGCCGCGATCTGCACCGGGCCGGCTGCGGCGATCAGTTTCATGCCCGCCTTGTGGACGAACAGGCGGAACGCCGCGCCGATGCTGGCGAACAGGCCGCCGCCGGCCGCCAGCGACAGGTCGCGCCCGGTCGTCAGCGCCGTGTGCTCGGCGCTGACGATATGCGTCGATTGCGCGCTCGTCGTTTCGATACCGGCCGGACTGGCCAGCACCAGATGCGGCTTGGATAGTTCGGGAAATGCGCTATCGCCACTGCCGGCACCGCCCTTGATCCCGGCATGCTGGTCGTTGAGCACATCGGCGGCGGCGCCCTGCTGGGCGGCGCTTTCTTGCGCGCCGTAATGCTGCGCCAGGGCGGCAAGCGCCTTGTGCCGTTCAGCAGCCTCGGCCAGCCGGCGCAAGGTTTCATCCATGCTCTTGATATGCGAGGCGGAGCCAGGGCGCGCTTCGGTGGTCAGCAACATGCCGCGGCCGGCCCGCGCCACGCCCCAGGCGTCTGACGCCAGTTCCCAGCCCTCGCCACGCGCATCCTTGCGCCCGCTGGCGTCTTCGATGCGGCTGATGCAGCCGAGCGACAATTGGCTGTGCTGATGATCGCTTTTCAGTTGCGCCTGGATGCGCTGGTGCGTGTCGTCGAGCACCAACTGATTACCGCGCACGCCGCAGCCGCCGCCAGGCATCAGCTCGGCGCTGCGCCAGCCGCCCAGCATGCCTTGCCCCGGCAAATTCCACGGCGGCGCATGGTTGCCGTTGTACACTGCGCCGACGATGACGGGACGATCGATATTGCCGTCGAGAAATTGGATCAGCACTTCCTGGCCGATGCGCGGCAGCGCGATCTGGCCGAACGCCTGGCCCGCCCATGGCGTCATGACCCGGATCCATGGCGAACTGCCCGCGTCGAACTTGCTCAGCCGGTCCCAGTGGAATTGCACCTTCACCCGGCCCAGCCCGTCGGTATGGATGGTTTCGCCTGCCGGCCCGGTGACGATCGCCGTCTGCACCCCGGGCAACGCGCAAGGCGTGCTGTTGAAGTGCCGCCCCGGATACCAGCGGATGCTCTTGCGGATGCAGTTAAACCGGTTTTCATAATGCGACTTCGCGCCCGTGCCTGCCTGGTAATTGTTGCTGGCGATATGATCGACCGACAGGATCAGGTATTCGCGCGCGCCGATGTCCGGGCGCGCCGCCTCACCTCTGGCCGGCATGGCTTGCTGGGCGCTGAAGTGTCCGCCCAGCGTGAAACTGCGCCCGGCCTGGGCGCAGCGGTGATTGCCGCCAGCTTCGAAGTATTGCGCCTGGCAGTTCTGTTCCTCCAGGCGGCGTTGCGCCAGCGCTTCGCCGTCGCCCATGCCGGCATAGCCATAGCCGGTGTTTTGATACAGTTCATGGGCAAACACGTCGCCCTGCTGGTGCAGCGCATAGCCGCTGGCGCGGCTGGCATACGGATGCTTGTAGTTGAAGCTGGCCAGCGTGAGCGAGCCTGAAGCGATCTTGCGTATTGCCTGCCAATCGCGTATGCCGTCGCGCTCCAGCGAGCCCGCGCCGCTGCGATACACCATCTCGTCGGCTTCGCTGGCATGGCCGTCGCCAGGATCGATGCTGTCGCTCAGCCAGGTATTGTCGCCCAGACACAGCGTATGACCGTCGGCGCGATGTTCATACCAGTAATGGATACCCTGGTCTTCCCAGCGCCGGTGCAGATGGTTGTAATCGGTTTCATTATGCTGGTTGGCGCAGCTTAAAATTGCTTTTTCCTCATGCAGCCGGTTTTGCCAGTCGCGCTGCACATAATGATCGAAGGTCGTTTCGCTGATGTCGATGACCGTGCGTTCGTGGAACGAGACGTTGTCCATGCGCAGCCTGGACAACGCCAGCCAGGGTTGCAGCACCATCTGGTAGAACGCGAAACCGCCATCGCTGCGCAACAGGCGAAATTCGCCGACATAACCATTAAAATAGCGCAAGCTGCCATCATCGCGCACCAGCGAAATCGTGACCATGCGTCCCATCATCGCCGTCAGGGGGACGTGGAGATTATCGGACAGCAGTTCGACGTCGAAGCGGAAGTCGCGCGACATTTCCTCGTGTGCCCGCAAGCTGTTGACCAGCAGCGCGGTATCGGGCGGACCGTCCTCGCGCGGAAAATCCATGCGCAGCAAGCGGCTGTCCTGGACTCGCCTGTCCGCCCCGAAAAGCCGCGCCAGATCGGCTGCCAGCTCGCCATCATCCATGTTGCCTCCATCCCATAGTTTCCCTGGTCCATGCTAACCATGGTGGACGCTGGCATATTGATGGAACTCAAACCAGTTGCCCATACGCAAAAAAGCCGCATCGGCCCTGGGGCGGATGCGGCTTTGTTCCAGCGCTTGCTAAAACTGATTACTTCGCGGCTTTGGCAGCTTTCGGATACTTGATGGTCATTTCCTGCAGCAAGTTATCCGCGTGGTCCACTTCCTTCATCACCCACAGCATGTAGCGTATGTCGAGGTGGATGGCGCGCGTGATGGCCGTGTCGAAGTACCAGTCCTTGGTGATCGATTCATACGTCGAATCGAAGTTCAGGCCGATCAGTTCGCCGCGCTTGTTCATCACGGCCGAGCCGGAATTGCCGCCCGTGGTGTCCGCGCTGGTGAGGAAGTTGACCGGCACGGTACCCAGCACCGGGTCGCGGAACTGGCCGTAGCGTTTTTGCTTGACGGCGTCGATCAAGCCTTGCGGCGCTTCGAACGGGGCCTTGCCCGTGACTTTCTCGACGATGCCTTCCACGGTCGTGAACGGCCCCTTGGTGATGCCGTCGCGCGGCGAGTACGGCGAGACCGTGCCGTAGGTCACGCGCAGGGTCGAGTTGGCGTCAGGATAGACCGGCTTGCCTTGCGATTTCTTCCACGCAATCACGGCTTGCATGTATTGCGGAATCACGCGTTCCAGGTTGCCGTCGATTTCCTTGCGGCGCTCTTCCAGCGCCAGTTCCACCGGATACAGCTTGACGGCCAGCTGCATGAAAGCGTCGTCGGACTGGGCAACGGCAGCCTGGTCCTTGTCCAGCCAGGCCAGGCGCTTGGCCGTGTCAGCCAGTTGCGTCTGCTGGTACAGGGCCGCCACGGCCGCTGGGGCCGGCAGCAGCGCGTCCAGGCCTTGCGGATGGCTCTTCGCCGCCAGCTGGGCGTAACGTTTCAGGCCCGCTTCAAAGCGCGCCTGGTCGACCTTGTTGACGTACGACTGTTCCAAACGGGCCAGACGGGCCTTGATGAAGGCCAGGTCGCGCTGCTGGAAGCCCGATTCGCGCTCGGCGTCCGGCTTCTGGCGCTCTTGCGACAGACGGTAGACGGTGCGCGCGCTTTTCAGCAGGTCGCTGTTGGTGGCCACCGTCCAGGCGAACTCCTCTTCGCTCAGGGCCATGTCGCTGGCGATCGCCGCGTCCAGTTCGGCCAGCAGGGTGGCCGACACGTTCGGCTGTTTCGCGTACCAGGCGCGGAACTCGGCATCCTGCCCATCCTTGATGGCGGCGATGTCCTTGCGGGCGAAACCGTCGAGCAAGCCCTGGGTTTTCTTCAGCACGTTGTTGATGCTTTTCACCACGCTCGCGTAGCGCACGGCGGCGGCCGCATCGCCCTGCGTGGCGGCGGCCATCACGGCCAGGTCGGCTTGCAGTTCGGATACTTTCAGGGGGAAGGCCGTATCGCGCGCGAAGCGGATTTCCGCCGGCAGCTTGTAGCGGCTGGTGCGGCCAGGGTAGCCCGCCAGCAAGATGCCGTCGCCGGCCTTCAAGCCTTCGGCCGAGACCACCAGGAAGTCCTTCGACTTGTAGGGAACGTTGTCGGGCGACGGGTCGGCCGGACGGCCATCCTTGCCCACGTAGGCACGCAGGAACGAGTAGTCGCCCGTGTGGCGCGGCCATTCGTAGTTGTCGGTGTCGCCGCCGAAGTTGCCGATCTTGTCCGATGGCGCATACACGAGGCGCACGTCGCGTATCATCATCTGGCGGATGCGGTAGTACTCGAGGCCGCGGTGGAAGGCGGGCACGGAGCAGCGGTACATCTTGTCCGTCTCGCATTCGGCGATCAGGTCCTTGATGCGCTTTTCCACGGCTTCGTGGCGCGCGCGGCCGCTCATGTTGGCCGTCAAGCCTTTCAGCACGCGCTCGCTGACGTTTTCCACCTTGTCCGTCACATACACGAGGCTGTTCGGACCGCCCGGCAGCTCGCTAGCGCGCGTCTTGGCCAGAAAGCCGTCGGTGATGTAATTGTGTTCCGGCGTGGAATTGCGCTGCACGGCGCCGTAGGCGCAATGGTGGTTCGTCACCACCAGGCCCGCGTCGGAGACGAAAGCGGCCGAGCAGCCGCCCAGCGACACGATGGCGCTCATCGGATGCTTGCTCAGGTCGGCGAGTTTTTCTGCAGGAATGTCGATGCCGACCCGTTTGAGCTCGGCTTTCAGCTGTGGCAGCTGGTGTGGTTGCCACTGCCCTTCGTCGGCGTGTGCGCCGGCGAACGCGCCCAACAAGGCGACTGGTAAAACGATTGTTTTGAACAAGATATGCCCCTCCGTAAATAGCAGGCGAAAGTATAGCCTGTCCAAGGGACCTGAGTCGGCAAAAATTAACCCATTGCAATTTCTGTATCAGGCGGCTGGCTGCCTCACTCCCTGCAGGGGAATCTGCAGGGCCAGGCGGCAGCCGGCGCCCGACGCCGGCAAGCCCACCTCGAAGTGCCCGCCCAGCGCCGTCACCCGCTCGGCAATGCCGATCAGGCCAAAACACTGTTTCTTGCGCTGCTGCTGCGGCGTGATGCCGATGCCGTTGTCGCTGATGGTCACGTACACGGCGCAGGCATCCGAACTGAGCTCGATCTCGACCTGGCTGGCCTGGGCATGGCGCATGACATTGCTGAGCGCTTCCTGCACGATGCGGAACAGCACGATCTCGGCCTGGCTGCCGATGGCGGCAAACAGGGCCTCGTCGCGTATCAGCAGGCGGCAGGCGACGCCGCTGCGCTTGCGGAAGTCGCCCACCTGCCATTCGATAGCGGCCTGCAAGCCCAGGTCCAGCGCCATCGGGCGCAGTTCGTTGATGATGCCGCGCACGCTCTTGATGGTCGTGTCGACATTGCTGAGCACGGCGCCGACGCGGCCGTGCAAGCGCGGATGGGAACCCTCGGTGCGGGCGCTGAGCATGGAGATATCGATGCGCAGCGCCAGCAGGTTTTGCCCCAGTTCATCGTGAATATCGCGCGAAATGCGCTTGCGCTCGTCTTCCTTGGCCGTTTCCAGGTGCAGGGCAAGCTGGCGCAGCTGCGCGTGCGACTGGCGCAAGGCGCCATCCATCAGCTTGCGTTCCGTAATGTCCGTGTGCGCCACCACCACACGCAACGGCCCTTCGCCGAGGAAACGGCTGATCCTGGCCTGCGACCAGCGGGGCCCCGAGCGCGTGGCAAACTCGTATTCGAGCGCAAACGTGTCGGCAGTGCCGGCAATGACGGAGCGGATGCCGGCGGCCAGCTCGCGTCCGGCGCTGCGCTGCCAGCGCGGGTCGGTCTCGCAAAATTCCAGGTACTGCAGCGGCGGCTGCTTTTGCCCGACGAACGCCAGGCAAGCCTGGTTCGCATGCACGACGCTGCCCGCCTGGTCCAGCACCAGCACGCGGTCCGTCAGCGAATCGATGGTGGCGTGAAAGAAGCGCTCGGCATCGCGCAAGGCTTCCTGCGCCCGCTCGCGCTGGTGCACTTCCAGCTGCAGGTGCTGGTTGGCCCGCAGCAGTTCGGCCGTGCGGTCGATGACCCGCTGGTCCAGCTCGCGGTGCAGTTCGCGCAAGTCCGCCTCGGCCAGCTTGCGTTCGGTGATATCGGAAAACACGCCGACAAAATGGCTGATGGCGCCATCGGCCGTGCGCATGGGCGTGATCGACAGCGATTCGACGAAGCGCTCGCCATTCTTGCGCCGGTTCACCAGTTCGCCATACCAGCTGCCTTCCTCGTGCAGGCTGCGCCACATGGTTTCATAGAAATGCGGCAAATGCGTGCCGCCGCCGAGGAAGGACGGATCGCGTCCGATGGCTTCCTCGGCCTGGTAGCCGGTGATGGTGGTGAAGGCGGGGTTGACGGAAATGATGCGGTTGGCGCTGTCCGTCACCAGCACGCCTTCGCGGATACTGTCGAGGATGACGAAGGCGCGCCGCAAGGCCGATTCGCGCGCATGCTCATCGCCCAGGTCCGTCACCAGCATGCGCGCCGTGGCGCTGTCCGCGTCGAAATTGGCTTCGATGCGCACCATGCCGCCCATGCCGCCCGCCTCGCCTTCGAACAGTTGCGCCTCGAGCACCTGGCGCGCGCCGCAGGTAAAGACGGTGTCGAGGAAGCGGCGGAAGCCGCCCTGCGCCTGGGGCGCGACGAATTGCTCGAAGCGCCGCCCCAGCAGCTGGTTCTTGTCGCGCTGCAGCAAGCCGCAGGCGGCCACGTTGACACGCGTGATCACGCCCTCGCGCGCCAGCGAGAAGTAGCTGACGGGCGCCTGTTCATACAGCTGCGCATAACGGTCGCGGCTGCTTTCATATTCATTCTTCAGCTGCTCGAGCTCGGCCAGGGCCGCGTTCTGCATTTCCAGCTCGATCTGGCTGACCTGCAACTCATGCAGCTGGCGTATCACCTCTTCATTCGACTGCGGCACGGGCTGACGCTGCTGCGCCGCCAGTTGTTCGGCCTGCTCCCGCAATCGGGCCGGCACGCTCTCCTCGTCGAATGGTTCGCTCATGAGGCGCTCTCCCCTGCTTTCCCGTCTGCCGCGACGCCGGACTGGATCTGGCGCAGCTGGGCTTCCAGCAGCTTCGATTCCGTGATGTTGATGAAGGTCACGACCACGCCATCGATCACGTTTTCGATCGTGCGGTACGGCATGATGCGCACGTTGTACCAGCGCCCGTTCTTGGTCGGTACTTGCCGTTCGCAAAACACCAGGCTGCGGATCACTTCGAGCGCATCGTCTTCCAGGCCCGGATAATCGAGGTCGTTGACGATGTCGCTGAGCGGGCGGCGCAAGTCCGTCTGGATCAATTTGTAGATTTGCGTGGCCGGCGCCGTGAAGCGGCGGATGCGCAAATCGCTGTCGAGGAAGATGGTGGCGATATCGGTGCTGTTGAGCAAGTTTTTCATGTCGCTATTGACGAGCGACAAATCATCGACCTTCGATTGCAGCTCGGCATTGACCGTGTACAACTCCTCGTTGAGCGACTGCATCTCTTCCTTCGAGGTGGTCAATTCCTCGTTCGTCGACTGCAGCTCTTCATTGGTCGACTGCAATTCTTCGTTGGCCGATTTCAATTCCTCGCGCGAGGTCTGCATTTCATCGCGCACGGCCTGGATTTCATTGCGCGCCTGCGCCAGCTGCTGTTCCAGCTCCAGCACCTTGGGGTTAGGCGAACGGCCGCGCCGCGCCTCGGCCACCAGAGGCGCACTGGAAAACGTGACAAACACCATGCCGCGCAGGGATTCGGGCTGGCTCAGGGCTTCGGCGCTCAGATCCACGCCCAGCGATTGCCCCAGGTGGTCCTTGACGACCAGGCCCTTCAGGCGTACCACGCTTTCGCTTTGCAGCGCCTGCTTGATCAGGCTGGCCAGCTCGTAACGCAAGCCTTCGCGCGCCATGGCATGGATATTCCAGTTGGCCTTGCCGGCCGCCGGTTCGAGAAAGGCGCCCGTGCGGCCGTTGATGTACAGGATGTCGCCATCCTGGTTCAGCAGCGCGGCGGCCGGCGAATATTTCTGGAGCAATAATTGCTCGACATGGGATTGAATCTTTCCAGTCATGCTGACTTCTCTCGTGTCGCTAGGTGTAGGGGGGATGCCAACGAAACCTTGGTGGGAAAATACGTGGGCAGGCGCTGGCGCGCCAGGTTGTCGAGGCGGCGGTACAGCCGGGTCGACGTGGTCAGCGGCGAAAACAGGTCGGAGAAATGACCGGGCGTATCGGCGCTGCCCAGCAGCAAAATCCCATCGCGGTTCAAGGCGTAATGGAACAGGGGAATCAAACGCTGCTGCAGCTTGGCATTCAGATAAATCAACAGGTTGCGGCAGCACAGGATATCGAGCTTGGTAAACGGCGGGTCCGAAATGATGTTTTGCTGGGCAAAGATGATCGTGTTGCGGATCTCTTTCTTCACGTGATAGCCGCTCTTGTCATTGATAAAGAAGCGCTCCAGCCGTTCGGCCGATACGTCGCTGATGATGCTGTGCGGAAAGCGCCCCTGGCGCGCGCGGTCGATGGCGTCGGCCGACAGGTCGGTGGCGAAGATCTGCAGGCTGTACTTCGACGGCGGGTTGATGCTGGCCACCACTTCATGGAACACCATGGCCAGCGAATACGCTTCCTCGCCCGTGGAACAGGCGGGCACCCAGGCCTTGAAGGCGCGTCCGTCCGGGTGGGCGGCCAGCATTTGCGGCACGACCACCATCTTCAGGTATTCCCACACTTTCGGGTCGCGGAAAAAGCTCGTCACGCCGATCAGCAATTCCTTGAACAGCAAGTCGATTTCGGCGGGATTGGCGCGCAAATACGGCACGTATTCTTCCATCGACGTCATCTGGTACAAACTCATGCGCCGTTCGATGCGCCGCAGCACCGTATTGATCTTGTAATCGGTAAAGCTGTTGCCCGTATGCTCGGACAGCAAGGCGACGATTTCCTGCAGGGAATTGCGCCCGTTCGGCTCATGCCCCGGCAAGCTGAGGAAACTGCTGCGGAACAGGTAGGTGATGATCTTGTCCGGCATCTTGTCGGGAAAGTCGACGAGGTCCACCACTTCGGCGGCAATCGCGCTTTGCGGCATCATGTCGAACTTGGCCGTGTCGGGATGCTGGGCCAGGGTCAGGCCACCCGCCTGCTTGATGGCCTGCAAGCCGCGCGTGCCGTCGCTGCCCATGCCGGAAAAGATCACGCCGACGGCCAGTTCGCCCAGCTCGCTGGCCAGGCTCTCGAAAAAGGTATTGATGGGCAGGCGGTGGCCGCGCAGCTGCACCGGCTCGCTGAGCACGAAACGGCCCTTGGACAGGCCCAGGTCGGCATTCGACGGGATCACATAGATATGGTTCGGGCGCAACTCCGCCTGATGCGTGATTTCCGCGACGGGAATGCTGGTGGCGCGCTGCAGCAATTCCGGCAGCATGGCCTTTTGCGTGGGATCAAGGTGCTGGATCACCACATAGGCAATCCCGCTTTCCTGCGGCACGTTCGCCAGAAAAGCGACGATGGGATCGAGCCCGCCGGCGGAAGCGCCGATGGCCACCACGGGGAAAACGATGGTGGCCACTTCGGGGACGGAAGCATTGCTGTGTTTACTGCGTGTCATCGTCTGCAAGATAGCAGCCACGGCCAAACCGTCAGGCTGGGAATTGATAATCTTGCATTCTAGCACTCAAGATGGGCAGGAAAACGCGAATTTAGCGCAGGGATTTTCGCCTGCGCCAGCCTGTCCCCTTACTGCGCCTGCGGCACGTGCCAGCCGCCGCCCAGCGACTGGATCAGGGCCACGGCCGTCGTCTGGCGATCCGCCTGGGCCTGCACCAGCGAACGGCGCGCCGACAGGGCCGTCACTTGCGCCGTCACCACGTCCGTGTAGCCGACCTGGCCCGCGTTGTAGCGGTTCAGCATCTGCTGTTCGACCTGGTCGGCGGCCGACGACGCCTGCTGGCGCAAGGCCAGCTGCTCGGCCAGCGCGCGCGTGGCCGACAACTGGTCTTCCACGGCGCCGAAAGCACTGAGCACCGTCTGGCGGTAGCGCGCCACGGCCGCCTCATGGCCCGCCTTGGCCGCGTCCACGCTGGCCGTGGTGGCGCCCGCGTTGAACAGCGTTTGCGCGGCCGACACGCCCAACGACCACAAGCTGCTTGAAGCGTTGAACAGGTCGCCCACCTTGCTGGCGCCGGAACCGTAGGAACCCGTCAGGTTCAGGCTCGGATAGTAGGCCGAGCGGGCGATGCCGATCTGCTCGTTGGCCACGGCCACCCTGCGCTCGGCGGCGGCGATGTCGGGACGGCGCTGCAGCAGGGTCGATGGCACGCCCAGCGGCACCTCGGGCACGGTCAGGGTCCACGGCGCCGCGGCCAGACTGAAGTCGGACGGTGCGCGGCCCAGCAGGATGGCGATCGCGTGTTCGAGCTGGGCGCGGGCGCGCGTCTGACTCGACAGGTCGATCTGCGCATTGGCCAGCTGCGTCTGCGCCTGCAGCAGGTCGGACTTGGCGGCGATGCCCGAGTTAAAACGGTTGCCGGTGATCTCGAGCACGCGCTTGTAGCCATCGATGGTGGCGTTCAGCAGCGCGATCTGCGCATCGCTCTGGCGCAGCGAAAAGTAATTGGTGGCCAGCTCGCCCTGCGCCGACAGACGCGCGGCGGCCAGGTCGGCCGCACTGGCGGCCGCGCTGGCATCGGCGCCCGTCACGCCGGCGCGCAGCTTGCCCCACACGTCCGGCTCCCACGAGGCGCCGATGGCGGCCTTGAAGTTGTTGTTCGTCTGCTGCTCGCCGCCGCCACCCGAACGGGCGCCGCTGCCCGTCAGGTTCACGGTGGGGAACAGCGAGGCGCGCTGTTCGCGCACCAGCGCGCGCGCCTGCTCGTACGAAGCGATGGCGGCCGCCACGTTCTGGTTCGAGATGTCGATGCCTTCGGCCAGCTGGTTCAATTGCGCGTCGCCGAACAGGGTCCACCAGGGACCGCGCTCCAGGGTGTCGGCCGGCGCGGCCGGTTGCCAGCCGGCCGCCTCCTTGAACGTTTGCGGCGCGGCGGCCGTCGGCGTTTCATACGCGGGGCTGACGGCACAGCCGGCAAGGAGAACTGCCGCGGCCAAAGCCAGCAGGCGGCGTGCGGGAACGGCGGAGGAAATAGGTTTTACTTGCTTCATGATTGTGTGCTCGGGTTATCTGGCCCAGGAATGCGGCTCAATTGCTGCTCGTCGGCGCTGCGCGTGCGCAGCTTGTCGAGCAGGATGTAGACCACCGGGGTGGTCAGCAATGTGAGTAACTGGCTGGCAATCAGGCCGCCGATGATGGCGACCCCCAAGGGCTGGCGTAGCTCCGACCCCTCGCCGAAACCGATCGCCAGCGGCAAGGCGCCAAGCGCCGCCGCCAGGGTGGTCATCAGAATGGGGCGGAAACGCAGCAAACATGCCTCGCGCACCGCCTCCACGGCTGTCAAGCCGCGCGAACGCTCGGCCTCCAGCGCGAAGTCGATGATCAATATAGCATTTTTCTTGACGATACCGATCAACAGGAACACGCCGATCAGGGCGATGATGGAAAACTCCATGCGGAACAGCAGCAAGGCCAGCACGGCGCCCACCCCCGCCGACGGCAAGGTCGACAGCACGGTGACGGGGTGGATCAGGCTTTCGTACAGGATGCCCAGCACGATGTAGATGACCACGATGGCCGCCAGGATCAAGAGCGGCTGCTCCTTGTTGCTGTCCTGCGCGCTCTTGGCCGAGCCCTGGAAACTGCCGCGCACGTTGACGGGCATGCCGATTTCCGACTCCGCCTGGGCCACGGCCGCCTGCCCGTCGCTGAGCGGATAGCCGTCGGCCAGGTTGAACGACACGGTGGTGGCCAGCTCGCCGCCCTGGTGGTTGATCGAGGTCGCGGTCGAGCTTTCCGCAAAGCTGCTGAACGAGGACAGCGGCACCATCTTCGCCAGGGTGGTGCTCAGGGCCGAGCCGCTGGACGGGTCGCGCGCCGCCGTCGTATTCGACGTCGTCGCGGCCACGCTGGTGCTGGACGCGGCGGCGCTGGCGGCCGTCGTGCCGGTGGCCGCGACGGCCGCCGCATTCGACGCCGGCACATACACGGAGCGCAGCGCTTCCGGGCTTTGCGCATAACGGGGCGCCACTTCCATGATCACGTGGTACTGGTTCAGCTCATCGTAGATGGTCGCCACCTGGCGCTGGCCGAAGCTGTTGTACAGCGCATTGTCGATATCCTTCACTTGCACGCCCAGCTGCGTGGCGCGGTCCTTGTCGATGGAAACAAAGGTTTCCACGCCGTTTTCCGCCTGGTCCGTGTCCACGTCGATCAGGGCCGGCTGCAGCTTCATCTGGTCGGCCAGCTTCGCCGCCCACTTCTTCAGGTCCGCCTGGTTGTCGCTGATCAGGGTGTACTGGTACGTGGAATTGCTCGAGCGCCCGCCCATGCGCAAATCCTGCACGGGGTTGAGGAACAGCGAAATGCCCGTCACCTTGGCCAGTTGCGGACGCAGGCGCGCGATCACGGCTTGCCCCTTGTCCGTGCGCTGCGAGGCCGGCTTCAAGTCGATGAACATGAAGCCGCCCCCTGCCCGTCCGCCGCCCGTAAACCCCACGACGGTGGCGACGGCCGGGTCGTCCTTGATGATGTTGACCAGCTGGCGCAACTTGCTCTGCATGGCCTGGAACGAGATGCTCTGGTCGGCGCGCATGCCGCCATTGATCTGGCCCGTATCCTGCTGCGGGAAAAAGCCCTTGGGCGCGGCCGCGAACAGGTACACATTCAGGCCGACGACGAAGACGAGGATGGTCATCACCAGCGCGGCGCTCGACAGCGCCCAGTCCAGGCAATGCTCGTAGACTTTCAGCATGCGCTCGAAGCCGCGCTCGAACCAGCGCGCGACCCGGCCCGGCGGCTGGTGCTGCTGGCCGCTTTTCAGCAGCCAGGCGCACATCATCGGCGTGGTCGTGAGCGAGATCACCAGCGAAATCATCACGGCGGCCGACAGGGTGACGGCGAATTCGCGGAACAGCCGTCCCACCTGCCCGCCCATGAACAGCAGCGGGATGAAGACGGCCACCAGCGACAGGCTGATCGACAGTACCGTAAAGCCAACTTCGCGCGCGCCCAGCAAGGCCGCCTTGAAGCGGTCCATGCCCGCCTCGATGTGGCGCTGCGTGTTTTCCAGCACCACGATGGCGTCGTCGACGACGAAGCCCGTGGCCACCGTCAGCGCCATCAGCGACAGGTTGTTGAGCGAAAATCCCAGCATGTACATCACGCCGAAGGTGCCCAGCAGGGAGACGATGGTGGCCACGGCCGGGATGATGGTGGCGCGCACGCTGCGCAGGAAAGCGCTGACCACCAGCACGACGAGCACGATAGACAGGATCAGGGTGAATTCGATTTCGTGCAGCGACGAGCGGATGGAATTGGTGCTGTCGGACGCCACCTGCAGCTTGATGTCGCCCGGCAGCTGCGCCTGCAGTTGCGGCAGCAGCGCGCGCACGCCGTCCACCGTGGCGATGACATTGGCGCCGGGCTGGCGCGTGATCAGCACGATGACGGCCGGGTCGCCATTGAACAGGCCCAGGGTATTGTTGTTCTCCACGCCGTCGACCACGTCGGCCACGTCGTCGAGGCGGATGGCGGCGCCGTCGCGCCAGGCCACGACCAGGCTGCGGTAGTCGTTTGCTGAGCGCCCGCCCGAAGCCGTCGCCGCGCCCGAATAGATCTGCAGGCTGCGCTCGTCGCCGGAAATGGCTCCCTTGGGGCGGTTGGCGTTGCTGGCCTGGATGGCCGCCCGCACGTCCTCCATCGACAAGCTGTAGTGATTGAGCTGGTACGGCAGCAATTCCACGCGCACGGCCGGCAGCGAACCGCCGCCCAGTTCCACGTCGCCCACGCCTTTGACTTGCGCCACCTTTTGCTGCACCAGGTTCGACACGGCATCGTAGATCTGGCCCGGCGTGCGCGTTTTCGACGTCAGCGCCAGGATGATCACGGGCGCGTCGGACGGATTGGCCTTGCGGTAGGTGGGATTGCTGCGCAAGGTGGCCGGCAAGTCCACGCGCGCGGCGGCAATGGCGGCCTGCACTTCGCGCGCGGCCGAATCGATCTTGCGGTTCAGGTCGAACTGCAAATTGATGCGCGCCGAGCCCGTGCCCGACGACGACGTCATTTCGTTTACGCCCGAGATCACGCCCAGGCGCCGTTCCAGCGGCGTGGCCACCGACGTGGCCATGGTCGCGGGGCTGGCGCCGGGCAGGCTGGCGCTGACGGAAATGGTCGGATAATCGACCTGCGGCAGCGGCGAGACGGGCAGCACGAAGAACGCGCCGATGCCCGCCAGCGCGATGCCGATGGTCAGCAGCACGGTGGCGATGGGACGCTTGACGAACGGTTCGGACAGGTTCACGCGGCGCTCCCCGCACCCGGCTTATCGAGACTGACAGCGTTCTTCCCTTTGCCCGCGAAGCGCTGGCCCAGGCGGTCGAAGCCCAGGTAGATGACGGGCGTGGTGAACAAGGTCAGCACCTGGCTGACGATCAGGCCGCCGAAGATGGCCAGGCCCAGCGGACGGCGCAACTCGGCGCCCTCGCCCCAGCCCAGCATCAGCGGCACGGCCGCGAACAGGGCCGCCAGGGTCGTCATCAGGATGGGACGGAAACGCAGCAGCGCCGCCTGGTGAATGGCGTCCTGCGGGCTTTTTCCCTCGTCGCGCTCGGCCTCGATGGCGAAGTCGATCATCATGATGGCGTTCTTTTTCACAATGCCGATCAACAGGATGATGCCGATGATGCCGATCACGCCCAGGTCCTGGCCCGAGATCATCAGGGCCAGCAAGGCGCCCACGCCGGCCGACGGCAGGGTCGACAGGATCGTCAGCGGATGGATGTAGCTTTCGTACAGCACCCCGAGCACGATGTAGACGCAGACGACGGCGGCCAAAATGAGCCACAGCTGGTTCGACAGCGAGTTTTCATACGCGCCGGCCGCGCCGAGGAAGGTCAGTGTCACCGACGGCGGCAAGGCGATGTCTTTCGCCGCCTGGCGGATGGCGTCGACGGCGCTGCCCAGCGCCACGCCCTGCGTCGTATCGAAGCCCAGGGTCGTGGCCGGATACTGCGCCACATGCGTGATCTGCAGCGGCGCCTGTTTTTCGCTGACGCTGGCAAACGCGGACAGCGGCGTCGACTTGCCGGAACCCGTGCGCACCTGCAGGTCCGACAGGTCGGCCGGCGTGGTGACGATGCCCGGCTGCGCTTCGAGAATCACGCGGTACTGGTTGGTTTCCGTGAAAATCGTCGAAATGATGCGCTGGCCGAAGGCGTTATACAAGGCGTCGTCGACGGTGGCCGTGGTCACCGACATGCGCGCGGCGCTGTCGCGGTCGATGGCGACCGTCACGGCGGCGCCCGTGGCGCCCGCATCCGTGACGACGTTGCGCAGCTGCGATTGCTCGCGCATGCGGGCGGCCAGCTTGCCGGCCCATTCGGTGACGGTGGCCGTATCGGCCCCTTCGAGCGAGACGCGGTACTGCGTCGGCCCCGATTCCGCATCGATGGTCAGATCCTGCGTCGGCTGCAGATACAGGGTCACGCCGGCCACCTTGGCGACGCGGTTGCGCAGGCGTTCCATGATCTCGTCCTGGCTGCCGCTGCGCGGACGCTTCAGGTTGATCAGCATGCTGCCCGTGTGCAGCATGGTGTTGTTGGCCGCATCGACGCCGACGAGGGAACTCAAGGTATCGACAGCGGGGTCTTCCAGCAGCGCGCTGGCGGCCGCCTGCTGCAAGGCGGCCATGCGCGCGTACGAGACGGCTTGCGAGGTTTCGATGCGCGCCTGCAGCTGGCCCGTGTCCTGCGTGGGGAACAGGCCTTTCGGGATGGTGATATACAGGACGACGGTCAGCAGCAAGGTGGCCAGGGCCACGAGCAGGGTCAGTCCCTGGCGCTTCAGTACCCACACGAGCGCAAGGTCGTACTGATGGATGACCTTGTCGAGGAAAGCCTGGATGCGCTGGCCCGTGGCGCTGATTTTTTCATCGGCGTGGCTTTTCAGCCAGCGCGCCGACATCATCGGCACCAGGGTCAGCGAGACCACGGCGGAAATCAAGATCGTGATGGCCAGGGTCATGGCAAATTCGCGGAACAGCCGGCCCACCACGTCGCCCATGAACAGCAGGGGAATCAGCACGGCGATCAGGGACACCGTCAGCGAGATGATGGTAAAGCCGATCTGCGACGCGCCCTTCAATGCGGCGGCCATCGGCGTTTCGCCCTCCTCGATGTAGCGGGCGATGTTTTCGATCATGACGATGGCGTCATCGACGACAAAACCCGTGGCGATGGTCAAGGCCATCAGCGACAGGTTGTTCAGGCTGTAGCCGAGCAAATACATGACGCCGCAGGCGCCGATCAGCGAAATCGGCACGGACAGGCTGGCGATCACCGTGGCGCGCAGGCTGTGTAAAAAGGCGAAGATCACCAGCACCACCAGCAGCACGGACAACAGCAGTTCCATTTCCACGTGCTCGACGGAGGCGCGGATGCCCGTCGTGCGGTCGCTCAGCACGTCGAGCTTCATGGCCGCCGGCAGGCTGGCCTGCAGGTCGGGCAGCAGGGCCTTGATGGCGTCCACCGTCTTGATGACGTTGGCGCCGGGCTGGCGCTGCACGTTCAGAATGATGGCCGGCTGCCTGCCCGACCAGGCACCGAGGCGCGTGTTTTCCGCGCTGTCGACGACGTTCGCCACGTCAGCCAGGCGCACGGGTGCGCCGTTTTTATACGTGATGATCAGGCGCTTGTAGTCTTCCGCCGTCACCAGCTGGTCGTTGGCGTTGATGGTAAACGAGCGCGTGGGACCGTCGAAACTGCCCTTGGCGCTGTTGACGTTGGCCGCCGCGATGGCCGTGCGCAGGCTGTCGAGGCCCAGGCCGTACGAGGCCAGCAATTTGGTGTCGCCCTGGATGCGCACGGCGGGACGCTGGCCGCCCGACAGCGAGACGAGGCCCACGCCGTTGACCTGGCTGATCTTCAGCGCCAGACGCGTGTTGACGATGTTCTGCACCTGCGTCAGCGGCATCGTGTCCGACGTAATCGCCAGGGTCAGTACGGGCGCGTCGGCCGGGTTGATCTTCGCGTACACGGGCGGCGCCGGCAAATCGGTGGGCAGCAAGGAACCGCCCGCGTTGATGGCCGCCTGCACTTCCTGCTCGGCCACGTCCAGGGTCTGGCCCAGGGTAAATTGCAGGGTGATGAGGGAAACGCCGGCCGCGCTGGTGGAACTCATGCGCTGTAAACCCGACATCTGCCCGAACTGGCGCTCCAGCGGCGCTGTCACCGTCTGTCCCATGACTTCGGGACTCGCGCCCGGGTACAGGGTCTGCACCTGGATGGTGGGGAAGTCCACCTGCGGCAAGGCGGCCAGCGGCAGGAACTTGAAGCCGACCAGCCCCGCCAGCACGATGGCCAGCATCAGCAGCGCCGTGGCGACGGGGCGCTTGATGAACGGCGTCGATGGACTCATTGCGCTGCGCCCTTCGCCGGAGCGGTCGCCGGCGCACTGGCGGGAGCGGAGGCGGACGCCGAAGCGCTGGCCGCGCCGTCAGCATGCTGGCGGCGGTGGCGGCGTTCGCCGTTCGCGCCGGCAGCACCTGCGCCGCCCATGGCCGGCTTGTCGCCCGCCAGCATGACCTTCGCGCCTTCCTTCAGGCGGTCGGCGCCTTCCGTGATGACTTGCTCTCCCGCTTCCAGGCCGGCGCGGATTTCCACCATGTCGGTGGTGGCCTGGCCCCGCGTGACCATGCGCACGGTGACGGTCTTGTCGGCCTTGAGCACATACACGAAGTCGCCGTTGTTACTGTGACGCAGGGCCGTCACGGGTACCAGCACGGCGCCCGTGATGTTGCCCAGTTCCAGCCGCACGTTGACGAACTGGCTGGGGAACAAGGCCATCTTGTCGTTCGTGTAACGGGCCTTGGCGCGCACGGTGCCCGTCTGCACGTCGACCTGGTTGTCGAGCGCCGTCAGGCTGCCCTTGTCCAGCGTATGCGTGCGCGTGCGGTCCAGCGCCAGCGCCGCCAGGGCCGAGCCGCCATTCAGGCGCTCCTGGATGGTCTGCACCTTATCCTGCGGCACGGAAAATTCCACGTCGATGGGCGAGAGCTGCGTCACGACCACCACGCCGCCCGTGTCGCTGGTGCTCACCAGGTTGCCGATATCGACCACCTTCAGGCCCGCGCGGCCGCTGATCGGCGACACCACCTTGGTGTAGCCGAGGTTCAGCCTGGCCGTGCCTTCGGACGCGCGGTCCGTCATGACGGTGCCTTCCAGCTGTTTTACCAATGCGGCCTGCGTGTCGACGTCCTGGCGCGCGATGGAATCCTGGCCCAGCAGGGTTTGATAGCGTTTCAGGGTCAGGCGCGCGTTTTCCAGCTGCGCTTCATCGCGCTGGCGCTGGCCCGTGGCCTGCATCAGCGCCATCTCGAACTGGGCCGGATCGATCTGCGCCACCACCTGGCCCGCCTTGACCATGCCGCCTTCCTTGAATTTCAATTCCTTCAATATGCCCGACACTTGCGGGCGCACCGTCACGGTGGATGCGGCCGTCACCGTGCCCAGCGCATCGAGCACCACGGGCAGGTCGGACTTGACGGCCGTGGCCACGCCGACGGTGGTCGAGGGAGCGCCGCGGCGTCCGCCAGGCCCGCCGGGTCCGCCCGGGCCACCGGGACCGCCGGCACCGCCCTGGGCGCTGGCGCCGGAATGGGTCAGATACCAGGCACCGCCCCCCAGCGCCGCCATCACGGCCAGCGCGATGACCGTGCCGACGATTTTCGAACGGCGGCTGCGCCGCGGGGTATGGGGTGTTGTCTGCGAATCCATCGCTTATCCTTGTAGTGGCCGCTGGCACGGCGATTCTGTGGCGCCGGCCGAGGTGGAACACACTCAGGCCGGACGACCGTTTTTCGGGGTTGTTTCGGTACTCAGCCGGGGAGTCAAGAGCTGAAAATCAGCTGAAAAAACATCGCTCTCCAGCGTGAAACGACTCTAGCATAGTCATGTAACTGTTTCATTTCTACTTGAAACAATTACACACAGCCTGGCAGGCATGGGAGGACCAGGCGGGCCGGCAGGCGGGCCGACCCTGTGGGGTAACGGTGGAAAAATCAGGCTTGCGGGGCGTCATCGCCCGGCGTGCGCCAGACGCGGGCGACTCGCATGCAGATACAAACTCGCTACAAATCTCCCGCCAGCCGCCTTGACCCGGCGCCGCGCGGGGATCAAGTGGTCACAGACGGCGGCGATTCTTTACCTGAATTTACAAGGTCATGCCGAGGATGACATCCTGGTAGTCGGTGCGGCCGACGCGGAAGGTGCGCCGTCCCACCTGCGCAAAGCCGCAGCGCGCATAAAACGCCAGCGCGTCGTGGTTTTCCGCGTACACGCCCAGCAGCACGCGCCCTGCCCCGCCGGCGCGCGCTTGGCTCAGCGCCGCCTGCATCAGGCGCTGGCCCACGCGCCGGCCCTGGAAGCGGTGCAGCAGGTAGATGCGCTTGATTTCCAGGTCGTCCGGACGCGGGTCCGCCACCGGCAGGCTGGCGGGACTGAGCACCAGATAACCGACGGGTGCGCCGCCGGGCATAGCCTCGGCCAGCCACAGGCGCATGGCCGGCAGCGCCAGCCAGTCGCGGTACAGCTGCGCGTCATGCTGGCGCTGGCAATGGGCGATGACGTCGGCGCCATCGAGGATGCCGGCGAACGCTTCCAGGAAGGTGGCCTGTCCCACCAGCGCCAGCGCCTGTTCATCGCCCTTGATGCAAGGGCGGATGGTGATACCCGTGGGTCCACTCATGTCGCTTGCCATAGTCTGCTCCTCAAGGAAAACAAGCCGGGCGAAGCCGGCTTGGGGATGTCATCTATATTGCCGTGTAAGGCCTGACTTTACTTGCCGCCCAGGGGCACCTCGCACAGGCAATGCGTAAGCGCCATGAACGGTTTGCGCTCGCGCGTGATGCCCGACAGCCAGGAGAGGTCCTGCGCCATGCCCAGCGCCGCATCGGCTGGCAAGCCCGTGCCGGCCAGGCCCAGTTTCACGTGCTCGCCCAGCCCCAGCGAGGCCATGGCCTTGGAACCGAACATGCCGATCAGGCGATCGACGTTCGACGTTTCCTGTTCCAGGTAGGTCACGCGGTAGTCGGCGCCCATATTGGCCCGCTTGGCGGCCGAGGCCAGCGCATCGCCATAGCTGCCGATGCGGTCGACCAGGTTGCGCTCTTTCGCCTGCAAGCCCGTCCAGACGCGGCCCTGCGCCACTGCATCGATCTTTTCCGGCGTCGTCTTGCGCGCCTTGGCCGCCAGGTTCAGGAAGTCGCCATACACGTGGTTGATCGAACCCTGGATCACTTCGGCGAAGCGGGGATCGAGCGGGCGCAAGGGGTTGCCCGCGTCGGCCAGCCACGTGGTCGGCGAGCCGGCCGTGTGGATGCCCAGCTTTTCCACCACCTTGTCGGCCGTCGGCAGAATCGCGAACACGCCGATGGAGCCGGTGATGGTAGCCGCGTCGGCGATCACTTCATCGGACGAGGTGCTGATCCAGTAGCCGCCCGAAGCGGCCACGTTGCCCATCGAGACGACCACCGGCTTGCCGGCGGCGCGCGTCAGTTCCAGTTCGCGGCGGATCAGTTCCGAGCCGAAGGCGCTGCCGCCCGGCGAATCGACGCGCAGCACGACGGCCTTGATCGACTTGTCTTCGCGCGCCTGGCGGATCAGGCGCGAGGTGGACAGGCCGCCGATGGCGCCCGGCGGCGCGATGCCGTCGCCGATTTCACCGGAGGCGATGACCACGCCGACGGCGTCGCCGATGTGCACGGGGCGCAGACGCGCCAGGTAATCGGTGTAGTTCACCTGGCGGAAGTTCGTGCCTTCCGTGTTCTTGGCGCCGCGCGCCATCATGAACTGGCGCAGTTCATCGCGCGTTTTCAGGCCGTCGACCAGTTTTCCATTGAGCGACAGCTTGGCAATGTCGCCACCGGCAGCCGTCATCAAGGCTGGCAGGTTGTCGATCGTTTGCATGATCGCGCCGGCCGGCAGCTTGCGCGCCTTTTCCACGTCCGTCGTGTAGGTGGTCCACAGGCCGTTGTTCAGGTAGCGGTCCGCTTCAGCCGCCGCTTCGGACGGGCCGTTGGCGATGAAAGGCTCGGCCGCGCTTTTATACGTACCGACCTTCAGCAGGTTGACCGTCACGCCCACCTTGTCGAGCGCGTCGCGGTAGTAATTGCGGTAGCGGCCAAAGCCTTCCAGCATGACGCCGCCCATCGGGTGCAGGAACACCTCGTCGGCCTTGGCCGCCACCAGGTACTGGCGCTGGTTGTAGCTCGAACCCCAGGCCGTCACTTTCTTGCCCGTGGCGCGGAAACGCTCCACGCCGGCCGCCACTTCGCGCAGCGACGCCAGGCCGCCCCCCTGCAATTCGTCGAGCAGGATCACCATGGAACCGATGTTCTTGTCCTTGCCGGCCGTGTCGAGCACCGCCAGCACGTCGCGCAGCTGCACGCTTTTCTTGACTTCGCCGCTGACATTGGCCAGCACGGCCTCGCGCACGCCGCCCGGGGTTTCCTCGACCAGCGGGCCTTGCAAGTCGAGTACCAGGGTGGTCTTGTCCGCCAGGGGCTTGGCGCCGCCGCCAAAGATGGCAATCAGGATGGCGATGACGATCAGCAGGAAAATCAGGTTGATGACCGCGCGGCGGGTGGCGTCCAGCGCGCGCCAGAATGCGCCAAAGCCGCGGCGTAGCGGCGGGAAGGGGTTGAGTGACATCGATGCTCCGTGAGGTTATGTACCTAAAGGAAATCAATATAGCTGAAAATGGCCGCGATCGCCTTGGGATTCGTCTTATTTTGACAAGTATTGCGTGTCCTGGCCGCCCTGCCCCGGGGGCGTGGAAATGAGGAACAGGCCTGCGAGTACCAAGGCGCCGTTCAGGATCAGCAGTTCCAGGCCGATGCGGTAATGCTCGAACAGCCGCGCCTGCTCCCCTTCGATCAGCGCGCACAGCAGCGGCCCGGCCACGGCCACCAGCGGCACCCAGCGGTCGCGTACATCGCGCCGGCTCAGCAGGCCGAAGGCGAACAGACCCAGCAGCGGACCATAGGTATAGCTGGCCAGCTTCAGGATCACGCCTATCATGCTGGGGTCATCCAGCCATTTGAAGGCCATGATCAATATCAGGAACAGGGCGGCGAACCCCAGGTGCACACGGCGGCGCCAGCGCATCTGCGCGGCCGCGCTCAAGTCCGGCCTGCGCTGCACGCCCAAAATATCGATGCAGAAGGTGGACGTGAGCGCCGTCAATGCCCCATCCACGCTGGGAAACAGGGCGGAAATGAGCGCGATGAAAAAAATCAGCTGCACCACGGCGGGAAAGTGCCGCAGCACGACGGCGGGAAACAGTTTGTCGCCTGTCGCCGTCACGCCGGCCAGCGGCGCATACAGGTGCAGCAAGCCGCCGAGGAAGAGGAACAGCAGCAAGACGCCCGTCAGCACCACGGTCAGGCTGAGCATGTTCTTTTGCGAGTCGCGCAAGGTGCGCACGGAAATGTTCTTTTGCATCATTTCCTGGTCCATGCCCGTCATGGCAATCGTGATGAACATGCCGGCAAGAATGTGCTTCCACACATAGGCGGGGCTGTCCGGATCGACGGTGAAGATGCGCGTGAACCCTTGCGCGCGCATGCGCTCGAGGCTGTCGACGAGCGACAGGTCCATCGCGTGCAGCAAAAACACGCTGCAGATGACGAGGCCGGCCAGCATGCACGCCGTTTGCAGGGTATCGGTCCAGACGATGGTTTTCACGCCGCCCTCGTACGTGTACAGCAGGATCAGCAGCAGCACGACGCACGACGTCAGCCAGAACGGCACGCCCAGGCTGTCGAGTATGGTGGCTTGCAGGATATTGACCACCAGATACAGCCGCGCCGTGGCGCCCAGCAGCCGCGAGACGATGAAAAACGCCGCCCCGCTCTGGTAGGAGCGCCGGCCCAGGCGCAGTTCCAGGTAGCGGTAAATGGAAGTGAGCTGCAGCCGGTAATACAGCGGCAGCAAAATAAACGTGATAGCCAGGTAGCCGAGCACGTAGCCGATCATCAGCTGGATGTAGCCGAAACCGTTGCTGCCCACGGCGCCGGGCACGCTGATGAAGGTCACGCCCGTGAGCGTGGTGCCGACCATGCCGAAGGCCACCAGCATCCAGTTGCTGTCCTTGTTGCCGATGAAGAAACTCTCATTGGTGGCGTGGCGCGAGGTGCGCCATGCCACGCCCAGCAGGATCAGGAAATACGCGAGGACGACGGCAAACAGGATCGCTGGGGACATGGCAGATACGGTACTGAGCTAAGGTGGGCGGCAATATACACCGGATTGCCGCGCCCGTTGCTGGAGGCGGCTAAAAGCGCCCCCCCAGCCAGCCGCCACACTAGCCGCCCGAGGCGCGCCGCGCGGCATGCAGCGCGGCCAGCGCCGTTCTGAAGTGCACATTCGGCGTTTCCTGGCAGAAGTTGTCCGCCGCGCCGCTGCCGCCCAGCAGCGGGCTCACCAGCGGCGCATAATGCATGCCCTGGCGCAATGGGCCAAGCTGGCTTTCGACGGCCTGCAGGCGACGCGCATCGACCAGGGCAAAGCGCTCGGTCAGCACCTGTGCGAACAGTTCCTGTGCGCTATGCGCAAGCACGAACGATTCGAAGGTATCGATGGCGAACAGCAAATAGAGCACGCTGTCGCCATCGTGGCGGTAGCCGAGCTGATCGCCAAAGCAGGTTTCGGCAAAGAACACGGGACCGCCCTCTGCCGGGCACGGGAAAATCTCCGTCCAGAAATCTTGACGGTTCCACTCCTGCAGGCAATCGCGCGGCGCCGGCGTTGCGCCGTCACCAAAAAAGTACAGATCGTTGCGGCCGAAATAGCCGCCGCCCACCTGCCGCAGAAATGCCGCGAGGTCGTCGGGCAAGGCCACGCCCAGTACGTGCTCCGTAAAGGCAGCCAGCTTGCCGGCATCGGCGCTCACGCGCTGCGCCGGGGGAAACGCGTGTAAAAACGCCTGGTACTCGACATCC
Organism: Janthinobacterium agaricidamnosum; assembly: GCF_003667705.1. Classification (NCBI taxonomy): domain Bacteria; kingdom Pseudomonadati; phylum Pseudomonadota; class Betaproteobacteria; order Burkholderiales; family Oxalobacteraceae; genus Janthinobacterium; species Janthinobacterium agaricidamnosum. Next base: position 3,994,414 of record NZ_CP033019.1, read on the forward strand.
ATGCACATTGCTCCATTAGTTTTCGGTACGGTCATTGACGGTGGATAACTCAGCAGCCGGTCGGTTTGACTTTCTCCACTTCCAGGCCGAACCACGGGCGCAAACGCGTGCCGATGACGTTGCCGAGGAAAGCGCAGACCAGCCACAGCCAGCCGTGCAGGCTGCCCGAGATGATACCGCTGAAATAGGCGCCGATGTTGCAGCCGTAGGCCAGGCGCGCGCCGTAGCCGAGCAGCAAGCCGCCGACGACGGCGGCGATGATCGAGCGGCGCGGGATGCGCCACACGGGCGCGTAGCGGCCGGCCAGGGCCGCCGCCAGCATGGCGCCCAGCACGATGCCGATGTCCATCACGGAAGTCTTGTCCTGCGTCAGCGGCGCGGCCAGCGCGGCCGCGTTCGCTTTGGTCGACCAATAGGCCCAGCTGGCCGTATCGATGCCGATCACGGATGCCGCTTTCGCGCCCCACAGGGCGAACGCGGACGTCACGCCCCATGGACGGCCCGACAGCGCCAGGGTGATGAAATTGAGTACGACGAGCGCGATGGCGCCCGCCACCAGCGGCCAGGGGCCGTGCAGCCAGGGCGACGCCTGGGACGGGCGCAGCTGCGTGGCGACGAGCTTGCCGTGGCGGCGCTTTTCAACGAAGACCGTGAGGCCGGCGATCAGCGCGAAAACGATCCAGTTCAGCGCCAGCGCAGGTACCAAGCCCAAGGTCGTGACGAGGGAAATGGGTTGAAGTTGCGGCAGCGCCGTCCAGAACGGCATGTGCGCCGTGCCGATCACGGAGCCGACGATGAAGGCGGCCAGGGTGATGAGCATGCGCGTGCTGCCCCCGCCCACCGTGTACAGGGTGCCGGAGGCGCAACCGCCGCCCAGCTGCATGCCGATGCCGAAGATGAAGGCGCCAACAATCACCGAGGTGCCGGCCGGAGACACCAGGCCCGCGACGGGCGTGCCGAACAGGGTGCCGGCCGACAGCGCGGGAAAGAACAGCGCCACGCCCACGGCCAGCATCAGCATTTGCGCGCGCAAGCCGTCGCCGCGGCCATCGGCAATGAAGACGCGCCAGGCCGATGTAAAACCGAAGGCCGCGTGATACAGGGTGATGCCGAGCAAGGCGCCCACCACGTACAGCGCGGACTGGGTGGCGCCCACCGTCAGCGCCAGGTACCAGGCGCCTAGCACGATGAGCAACAGGGCGACGCCCAGCGGTTTCGGGTTGATGGCGGCGCGCAGGCGCAGCGGTGACATTGCGGTATCGGACATGGGGAATATGGGCGAGAGAAAGGGAAACACCATTGTAAACCCTGCTCTCGCCCGTGCCAGCAACTTGCTTGCAGATCAAGCAGGCTTAATGCCCCACCGCATGCATCGATTTCTCGCCGCCGCTGCGCACGGGAATCGGGTTCAAACGGTCCATCCGGCCGCTCAGGGCCGTCAAGCCGAAGGCACCGAGCACGACCAGCGCGCCGATCCAGCCCGTGTGCACGAGACCCAGGTGTTCGACGATCAAGCCGCCGCCCCAGGCACCGCCGGCGATGCCCAGATTAAAAGCGGCGATATTCAGGCCGGAAGCGACGTCCACGGCGCGGGGCGTGAAGTGTTCCGCTTGCTGCACGACATACACTTGCAAACCGGCCACGTTACCGAAGGCCACGGCCCCCCACAGCAGCACGGTGATGACGACGAGCACGGGATGCGGCGCCGTGAAGGTCAGCAGCAGCAAGACGGCGGACAGCAGCAAGAAGATCAGTTTCAGGGCGCGCACTGGCCCCTTCTTGTCGGCCAGCTTGCCGCCCCAGATATTGCCGAACGCCACGGACACGCCATACACGAGCATCACCGCACCCACGGCGCCGGCGCTGAAACCCGACACTTGCTGCAGGATCGGCGCCAGATAGGTAAAGGCGATGAAGGAGCCGCCATAGCCGACGGCCGTCATGGCATACACCAGCAGCAGCCGGGGCTGGCCCAGCACCTGCACTTGCTGCAGCAGCGAGGCAGGCTTGCTGTGCTTGATGGTCGACGGCACGTACAGCAGGCTGCCGATGAACGCCACCAGGCCCAGGGCCGAGACGGCGAGGAAGGTTTCGCGCCAGCCGAAATGCTGGCCGATGAAGGTGCCCAGCGGCACGCCCGTCACCAGGGCCACGGTCAAGCCCGTAAACATGATGGCAATCGCGCTGGCCGCCTTGTCCTTCGGCACCAGCGAGGTGGCGATGGTCGAGCCGATGGAAAAGAACACGCCATGCGCCAGCCCCGTCAGGATGCGGGCGACGACGAGGGTTGCATAGCCCGGTGATTTCCACGCCAGCAAATTGCCCAGGGTGAACAAGACCATCAACGACAGCAACAGGGTTTTGCGCGGAATCTTGCCCGTCAGGGCAGTCAGCACGGGCGCGCCGACGGCGACGCCCAGCGCATACAGGCTGACCAGCAGGCCGGCCGACGGCAGGTTGACGCCCAGGTCCGCGGCGATGGTGGGCAACAGTCCCACGATGACAAACTCGGTGGTTCCGATGGCAAAGGCGCTGAGGGTCAGCGCGAGCAAGGCAATGGGCATGACAAACTCCGATAAATGATGTTGGCATGCAGTATCGGGGTTTTCTTTATTCCGAAAAATACCTGATCGGGCAGAAGATAATTGCGCTCAAATCAACAATGTAATGGTCTGCTACACTGGCCGCATCAACACGGGGTCACCACCATGAATTCAGAAAAACTGGCGCTGCTGGTCACGCGCGAAATGCCATACGGGAAATATCAGGGACGCTTGCTGGCCGATTTGCCGGGACACTACCTGGGCTGGTTCGCGCGCGAGGGCTTTCCCTCGGGTGAACTGGGCAGTTTAATCGCGTTGATGTACGAACTCGACCACAACGATTTACGCAGCTTGCTCGACCCCTTGCGCACGCGCAAGTCGCCGTGGCGGCCGGGCGAGTAAGGAACAGGTCAGAACTGGCGCAGCTTCTTCGCCAGCATGGCGCTGAACTCGCCATTTTCCACGAGCTTTTGCAGCTCGCTGGCGCCGCCGATGAGCACGCCATTGACGAAAATCATGGGAAACGTGGGCCAGCCCGTCCACATTTTCAAGGCATTGCGGCGGTGCCACTGGTTCAGATAGCTGCCGTATTGCAGGTACTGATAAGGCGTGCCCAGCACGTCGAGTATCTTGCGCGCCTTGCGCGGGAACGGGTTGAGCGCCATGCCGACCACCACTACCTGGTGCGCGGCGATGGCCGCCTGCACCTCGCGCACGATGTCCTGGTGCTTGCTGCCGATCAAAGGGCGGGCGGCGGGATGGATCTGGGCTTCGTCAAGGATGGCGCGGGTCATGAAAGTCCTGGGGTCAGTGGCACGTGGCGTGCGGATCACGCATTGTGCCACGCACACGGACTGGCGTGGGCTACACTGCGCTTCTTCTCCCCTACACGTCATATATGCAAGCAATCCCTCCCATGGCTGAGTGGCGCCGCACCCGCCGCCTGATCGGCTCGCTTTTTCTCGCCGCCTGCGCCTCCAGCGCCCTGGCCGCTGCCGATCCCGGGCTTGAAAGCGGTCTGATCCAGGCGCTGCACCTGAAAAAGGGCACGACGGACAGGGTGGGCACCTCCGGCAAGGCCATCGCCGCCTACATGCGCGAAGGCTACATCGGCAAGCACCCGGACCAGCGCTTCGACTACACCGATTATTACCTGTTGAAAAAGCCGGCCGGCTTCATGGGGCATGCACTGGTGCTGATCGAGGAAGAATACATCACGCAATACATCGGCTGCTGCGTCAGCCCCGGGGCGGGCGTGACGCTCAAGGTGCAGGGCAGCACGCAGAAGCTGCAGGCGTTCGCCATCGCCCAGCGCTGCACCTTGACCGACCCCGTCGATATCGGGCATGCACTGAGCGAGGTTGCCATCCAGGCCCGGCTGCCCCAAGGTCATTACGCGTCCTTGAGCTGCCGCGAACGCGATGCCGAGCGCGAAGAGCCTTGATGGCTGGCAGCCTTCAAAACAGCTCGTCGAGCAGCAAATGGAATGCCAGCTTGCCTTGATCGATATCAAGGAGCCCATATTGCTCAGCAAACCTTTGCTGTAGCGCGGCGTCCAACTGACCGAGAGCACGCCAGGCGATGGCCAGGTCCTGGTAGCGGTCGGCAACGCCCGCCCGTCCCACGTCGAGGCAGCCGACGACGGCGCCTTCGTGCAGGAGGATATTCTCCAGCGAAAAATCGCCATGCGTAACGACGAGGTCGGGCGCGAGCGGCTTGCAATCCTGCAGCGCCGCCCACACCTGTTCCGCCGTCCAGCCTTGACGCCCGGCATCGAAATCGTCGGCGTCGACGAAGCCCGCATCGATGCGCTGGCGCGCCTGGGCCAGCCGGACGGCAGGGCTGGCGTCGAACGGGCAGGCATCGACGGGCAGCGCATGCAGGCGGCGCAGGAAGGCCGCCAGCGCGTCGGCCACGGCGGGGCCAATCTCGGGATTGGCTTCCAGTAATTCGTGCGCCGTCTTGCCCGGCAGCGCCGCCGTCAGCAGCCATGCCTGCTGCGGGTCTGCCGCCTGGGCGAACTGGACCACGGCCGGCACGGGCAGCTGCGGCGCCAGCCAGCGCAGGCGCGCCGCTTCATCGGCGAGCTCGGCGGCGGCAACACCCTTGCCATGCTTCAAAAACAGGTCCGGCGCGCCGTCCCTGCTCTGCAGCCTATAGACGGCAGCGTCCGATTCACCGGCGCTGTCGCGCACCCATCGATAGCCGGCCACAGCGGCGCGCAGGCTGGCGGGCATGGCTGCCGTCACGGCCGCTTGCTTCTTGTTGGAGATCGTCATCCGTCCGATCCTATGCCAGCGGCACGTGCAAGCCCATCTTGAGGCAGGTCAGCGCCACCGAGGTGCGGTAGCGCCGGATATTGTCGTCGCCGCCGAACAGGCGTTCCGTCAGCGCCTCGTACTCGGCCATGCTGCTGGCGGTAATGATCAGCAGGTAATCGGCCTCGCCCGTGATGCCGTAGCACTGCTGGATGGCAGGCTCGGCCATGATGCGCGCGCGCATGCCGGCCGTGCGCTGCGGGTGCTCGTCGTGCAAATGCACTTCCACCGTCAAGATCAAGGGACGGCCCAGGCGGCTCGCGTCGAGTACGGCCACCTCGTTGCGGATCACCCCGCTTTCGCGCAGGCGGCGGATGCGCCGCTGCACGGCCGGCGCCGACAAATGCACGGCCTGGGCGATTTCACGCTGCGAAGTCGTGTTATCGCGCTGCAGGATGTCGAGTATCGCCAGGTCGAAGGCATCGAGGTCGGGCGAAGGCGTGAGCGAAAGTTGCGTCATGAAGGTCAAAATGCAGTGCAAATATCGGAGCAGACACAATAAACTTTCACCATTCCGATATCAAGCCTTTTATCACCATGCCATTACGCCGCTATTCCTCGTTCATTCCCCTGCTCGCCATCCTCGGTTCCGTCACCGCGCTGGGGCTGGGCACCTCATGGGCCAAGCACAGCCTGTTCCCGCTGGTCGGTGCGCAAGGCACGACGGCCGTGCGTGTGGGCTTTTCCGCGCTGCTGCTGTTGCTGTTCTGGCGCCCGTGGCGCTGGCAGCTGAGCCGCGCCGACCTGCGCACGGTGGCCCTGTACGGCGCGGCGCTGGGCTTGACCAACCTGTGCTTCTACATGGCCTTGCGCACGATCCCGTTCGGCATCGCCGTGGCCATCGAGTTTTCCGGCCCGCTGGCCGTGGCGCTGCTGGCCTCGCGCCGCGCGCTCGACTTCGTCTGGGTGGCGCTGGCCGTGGCGGGACTGGCGCTGCTGTTGCCGCTCGGCCACGACATCAGCAATCTCGATCCCACGGGCGTGCTGTTCGCCCTGGGCGCGGCCGTCTGCTGGGCCTCGTACATCGTCTTCGGCAAGCGCGCCAGCCATCTGCATGCGGGCCATTCCGTCTCGCTGGGCCTGGCCATGGCCGCGCTGGTGGTGGTGCCTGTGGGCGTGATGCACAGCGGCGCCGCCCTGCTCTCGCCCGCCGTGCTGGGCATCGGCCTGGGCGTGGCCCTCATTTCCAGCGCCATCCCGATTTCGCTGGAAATGGTCGCCCTGAAGCGGCTGACGCCGCAAGCGTTCGGCATCATGAGCAGCATGGAACCGGCCGTGGCCGCCATGCTGGCCTACATCCTGCTCGACGAGCGGCTCGGTGCCGGGCAGTGGCTGGCGATTGCCATGATCATGGCCGCGTCCATGGGCAGCTCGTACATGGCGCAGCGGCAGAGACGCGGCGCGGCAGCGCTCAGGCCCGAATACAAATCGTGAAGCGCGCGCCGCCCAGCGGCGAATCGTCGACGGCGATGGCGCCGCCGTGCAGCGCGACGGCCCTGGCGGCGATGGCCAGCCCCAGGCCGTGGCCTGCGGCCGCATGGTCCTGCTCGCGCTCCAGGCGGTAGAACGGGGCGAACACCCGTTCGCGCTGGTCGGCGGGAATGCCGGGACCATCGTCCTCGATAACGATGCGCAGCGCCTCGCCATCGCGCACGGCCGACAGCGCCACGCGCGCCACGGCATATTTGGCCGCATTGCCCAGCAGGTTGCCGACGGCGCGCGCCAGCAGACGGGCGTCGCCGCGCAGCTCGCCCAGGTCGGTGGCGATGCTGGCGTCCACCTGGCGCGGCAAGGCCGCCGCCAGACAGGCGTGCAGCAGGGACGCCAGCGCGAAGGACTGGCGCGGCAGCGCCTGCGCATGATCGAGCTGCATCAGGCCCAGCAGCTCATTGACGAGGTTTTTCAGTTCATCGACATCGGCGCCCATGGCGTCGACGCGCCGCTGCAGGTCGGGCTGGCCGTCCGCATGCCGCGCGGCCAGCAGTTCCAGGCCGAATTCCAGCCGCGCGATCGGCGTGCGCAGCTCGTGCGAGACCGACAGCAGCAAATGCTTGCGCGCCTCCAGCAGCGAACCGATGCGCCCGGCCATGTCGTTGATGCGGCCCGCCAGCGGCGCGATGCTCGATGCGGGGCTGACCCGCGCCCGCGCGGCCAGGTCGCCCCGTCCGAAATCGTCGGCCATGCGCGACAGCGCCGCCAGGCTGCGGCCGTGCGCGCGCGTCCACCAGCCCAGCGGCAGCAGCAGGCATAGCGCGATGACGGCGAAACGGATCGCTTCCATGCGCAGCGCCTGGCCCACGTCGATGGGCAGCTTCTGCGCGTGGAGCACGTCGTCGTCGCTGCCGGCATAGCGCGCGCCCGTGACGTCGACGCGGCGGTAAAAGCCCTTGCCGCCCACGTCCATCACGACAGCACCTTGCAACAGCGGCGCGCGCCGGACGGCCGGCAGCGCCGCCAATACCGTGGCCAGCGGCTGCAGTTCCAGCGTGACGTCCGACACTTCGCGCACCTTGTTCAGGCGCGGCAGCCATTCGTCGGCGGGTGCCTGGTCGATGTACTGCTCCAGCAGGAAGATCTGGCCGGCCGCCTGGTCGCGCGCGATATGCTCGAGCGGATCGCCGAACAGGCGGCTGAAGGTGAAGTAAATGACGCCGCTGCCCAGCGCGATGGCCAGCAGCACCAGCAGCGCGAAACGCCAGAACAGGCGGTTCATTCCCAGGCCGAGGGCGTGAGCAGGTAGCCTTCGCCCCACACCGTCTTGATGCGCTCGGCGGCGGTGTCGTCGAACTTGCGGCGCAGGCGCGAGATGCAGTTGTCGATGCTGCGGTCGAGGCCATCGAATTCGATGCCGCGCATCTTGACGAGGATGTCGTTGCGCGACATGACCTTGCCCGCGGCATCGGCCAGGATGGCGAACAGCTTGAATTCGGCGCTGTTCATGGCGATTTCCTGACCGCGCCAGTGCACGGCGCGGTTCTCGCGCGACACGCGCAGCTGGCCGATGACGATGTCGCTGCCGGCCGCCGCGCTACCGCGCCGCTGCAGCGCGCGCAAACGGGCCAGCAGCACGCGCGGCTGGATCGGCTTGTTCACGTAGTCGTCGGCGCCCTGCTCCAGGCCCGAGACTTCGTCAAAGGTGTCTTCGCGCGCCGTCAGTATCAGGATGGGCACGGCGCTGAGCTGGCGCAGCTGGCGGCACACCACCAGGCCGTCGACGCCGGGCAGGGTCAGGTCGAGTATCACCAGCTCGGGCTGGGTATCGCGAAAACGCGTCAGGGCCTGGTCGCCGCGCGTGACCACGTCGACCGCATAGTCGTATTGCTCCAGGTATTCCTTGACCAGCGCGGCCAGCCGCGCATCGTCCTCCACCAGCATGACACCTTGCATCGCTCCTCCGCGCCGCCATTTTTGTGGCGTATTGTAGTGGAGCGCGGCGCGCCTGTGGCAAATTCGACAATCCCGTACACATTGCTACACTTTCTATACAAATGCGGCCTACAAATTGAGGACAATTCGAAGACAAACACGGGCGGATTCCGGGACGCTGTTTGCCTAACATTCATGGCTCTTACCTCAACCGGAATCAGAACATGAAAAAATTTGCATGCAGCACCCTGCTCGCCGTCGCCGCCACCTCGCTCGTCCACGCCGAAGGCCTGTACGTGGGCGCCAACATCAGCCCAGCCAGCGACGGCAAGATCCAGTATGCGGCTGGCGGCGCGACAAGCCAGCGCGACGCGAGCGGCAAGGCGCTGCCTTTCGGCGTCTTCGCCGGCTATGAACTGACGCCGGCCTGGGCGCTGGAGGGCGGCTACCGCGCCAGCGGCGGCGCGACCAGCTTCGACCTCGACCCCGGCTACCGGCTCAGGGTGCGCGCCAGCGCCGCCTACCTGGCGGCGCGCGGCACCTGGCGCCTGGACGAGGACTGGTCGCTGTTCGCCAAGGCGGGCATGGCGCGCAGCCGCGTCAAATTCTCCATCGACGGCAGGAATGCGCCGCCCGGTGAATCGGCCGGCAAGACGGGCCTGTACGCGAGCGTGGGAGCGGCTTACCAGATCAACAAGGACGTGGCGCTGCAGCTCGAATGGGAGCACACCCCGACAGTCAGATACGAAGGACTCGACAGCACGATGAACCGCATCGCGCTCGGTGTCCGTTTCGGTTTTTAAAGGATGGCATGCACAAGTTCGCTCCCCGTTTTTCTCCCCGGTTTTCTCCCCGGTTTTCTCCCCGGTTATTGCTGCCGGCGCTGCTGCTGGCCGGCGGCGCCGGCGCGCAGATGATGCCCGACGGGAGCCGGGACATGTACGTGGGCGCGGCCGTCACGGGCAGCTCCGCGACGGACGATGGCGCGCCGCGCGCCGCCGTCCTGCGGCCGCTGCTGCAGGTCCAGTGGAGCAATGGCGTGTTCGTCTCGGCCAGCGGCGTGGCGGGCATGCACCTGTCGGCCACGCCGGGCATTGAATACGGCCCGCTGCTGGCCGCCAGCAATGCGCGCGATCCGGAAGATGGCTGGCGCCTGCGCGGCACGCGGCGCATCAAGGGCTCGCCCGACGTGGGCGGCTTTTATGGCTATTACCTGGGCGAGCAGATGCGCGTCACGTCGAACCTGGTGTACGACACGAGCGCGCACGGCTGGCGCGCGCAGCTCGCCGTGCAAAAGACCCTGCCCTCGCTGGCGGCCCATCATACGGTGACCCTGTCGGCCGGCGTGTCGCTGGCCAGCGGCGCCGTGATGGAGGAGCGCTACGCCGTCAGCGTCGCTGCCGGCGGCGCGCGCGACTACCGCCCGGCCGGCGGCGTCACCGCCATCGAGGCAGGCGTCAACTGGAACTGGGCGCTGAGCAGCAAGTGGCTGCTCAACAGCGCCGTCACGGGCACGCGGCTGGGCAGCGGGCCGGCCGGCAGTCCCGTCATCGAACGGCGCAACGTCATCAGCTGGTCCACCGGCCTCGGCTACCGGTTTTAAGCGCCATGCGCAAATACCTGCTTCTCGGCCTGGCATTGCTGCCCGCGTTCGCAGGCGCCCAGGAAGGCGGCGACTGGATCGCGTATCGCGACGCCTACCGCCACATGATCTGGTTCGAGAAGTACGGCAAGCCCAAGCAATTGCTGCAGCAGCATCTGCGCTTGCGTCCGCGCGACGCCGGCGTGTCCACGGATGGCTTGCGCCTGACCTTGCACGGCAAGGACGCGCAGCTGGCGCTGCCGCTCGATGCTTTGGGGCGCGCCGTTTTCCCGTTTTCCAAGGCTGCCTATGACGACAACGCGGAGCTGACCTGGAACCGCAAGCCGGGCCAGATCTCGTCAAGCGCCTGGGTCTCCATCGTCACGCGGCCCGATGGCGTGTATGCGGCGGCCGACCTGCGCGCCGCCTGCGAACAATTCCTCGCCTATACGCGCTACGCCGGCAGCGCTGGCGGCAAGCGCTGCGCCGGCGTGCAGTTTGCGTATGCGAGGACGGATGCGGCGCAAGTGCGCTATCAGGGCGGCGATGGCGCGGCGTTCCCGCTGGCGGCGCAGGACGGCCCCGCCTTTCCCGGCGACGCCGCCAGCGGCTTTCGCGTCTACGCCTTCCGTTTCCATGCGCATCCGGACGGGGGCCAGGTACTCACCGGCGGCACGCCGCTGGCGATCGCCGCCCTGCTGGAATAAGACGGACCGCGCTCAGTGCGCGGCCGCCCCCGCCACGTGGGAGGCAAGGCTCCTGCGCGCCAGCCAGGCCAGCGGCAACAGGGCCAGCAAGGCAGCCGCCACCCCGGCCCATGGCGACGACGCCATCAGCTGGCGCGAGACCATCAGCGCACCGAGCATGGAACCGAAGGAAATGCCGAGGTTGAACGCGGAAATGTTCAGGCCGGAAGCAAAATCGACGGCCTGCGGCGTGTAGCGCTCGGCCGTCGCCAGCATGCCCGCCTGCAGGGCCGGCGACAGGCCGAAGGCGAACACGCCCCAGACGAACAGCATCACCGTCATCAGCCACTGGGACGTGATGGCCAGCGCCACGCCCACTTGCGTGGCGGCCAGCAACAGCAGCATCGATCGCAGCGCTTTTTGCCAGCCCAGGTGGCTCGTCAGGTAGCCGCCCGCCAGGTTGCCGGCAAAGGTGGCGACGCCGAACACGATCAGCAGGGCGCTGGCCATGGTGGCGGAAAAACCCGTCACGTCCGTCAGGATGGGCGTAATGAACGTGAACGCGGCAAAGCTGCTGCCGAAGCCGAAGGTGGTGACCGCCATCATCGTCAGGATCGGACCGCTGCCGAGCGCCGCCAGTTGCGTCATGGCATTGCCGCCCTTACCCTGCTGCAAACCGGCCGGCAGCCAGCACGCCATGGCGGCCAAACCCAGCGCGGCCAAGACCACCACGGCAAAGAACGGCAAGCGCCAGCCCATCAGGTTGCCGAGGAAGCTGCCCAGAGGCACGCCGATCACCATGGCCAGCGTCAGTCCCGCAAACATCACGGAAATCGCCCTGCCCGCCTGCGCCTTGTTCACCAGGCTGGCGGCCACAGTGGCGCCGATGGCAAAAAAGGTGCCGTGCGCCACGGCCGTGATGACCCGTCCCGCCAGCAGCAATTCAAACGTGTGGGAAAAGGCAGCCAGCAGATTGCCGGCGAGGAACACGCTCATCAGCCCCAGCAAGGCCGCCTTGCGCGGCAGGCGCGACATCAATAACACGAGCAGCGGCGTGCCGATGGCCAGCGCCAGCGCGTACAGGCTCACCAGCGAGCCGGCCGATTCGATGGAAATGTGCAAATCCTTCGCAATGGCGGGCAGGATGCCGACGACGATGAATTCGGTCACGCCGATGGCAAAGGCGCCGACGGCCAGCGCCAGCACGCCGGGCGGCATGGTGCTGGCTGAAGGGGAAACAGGGTGTGCGGTGGTCATGATGGCTCCAACAAATAGTTCAAGCGGGCCAGTGTATCGAGATAAATACTTTTGATATAGACTCTAATAATGGAAACACCTGTGAAATGGATTCAATAATGGCCAGGCAAGACATCAACCGCGCGTTCGAGATGGCCGTGTTCGTGGCCGTGGTGGAAACGGGCGCCTTTTCCGCCGCCGCGCGCCGCCTGGCCCTGACGCCGTCGGCCGTCAGCAAGCTCGTCAATCGCCTGGAAGCGCGGCTCGGCGCACGTTTGCTCCAGCGCAGCACGCGGCAATTGCACACCACGCCCGAGGGGGACGCCTTCTTCGTGCAGTGCAAGCGCATCCTCGACGATATCGATGGCGCCGAGCGCGAAGCATCGCAGGGCGCCGCGCCGCGCGGACGCCTGCGCATCAACTGTTTCGTGCCGTTCGGCGTGCGCCACCTGCTGCCCATCCTGCCCGAGTTCGCGCAGCGCTATCCCGACATCGTGCTCGACGTCGTCGTCAGCGACGCCATCGTCGACCTGCTGGAAGACCGCACCGACATCGCCATCCGCACGGGCACGCTGAAGGCATCGAACCTGGTGGCGCGCAAACTGGGCGAAGACACGATGGTCGTCGTCGCCTCGCCAGCCTACGCGGCGCGGCACGGCCTGCCGCGCACGCCGCAGGAATTATCCGAACACAATTTATTGGCCTTCAACTTCCGCTGCCAGAACGAAACGTGGCCCTTCCTCGACGGGAGCGGCGGCACCTTGCAGGTGGCGCCGCAGGGCAATACCTGCGTCAGCGATGGCGAAAGCATGCGCCAGCTGGTGCTGGCGGGCATGGGTCTCGGGCGCTTTTCGCGCCAGCACGTGCAGCGCGACATCGAGCAAGGCCGACTCATGCCAGTGCTGCAGGACTACAATCCGGGCGACAAGGAACTCGTGCACGCCGTCTTCGTGGGACCGGGCCTGCAAGTGCCGGCCAGGGTGCGCGTGATGCTCGATTATCTGCTGGAAAAAGTGCAGCTGGGATGAGCGCCGCCCGCCGGCATCGCGTCTTATAATCGGCCATATCGTTGAAACCCCAGGGGGCCGCGCCATGCATGATGACTTGATCCGCACCTTGCAAACCCGCTTCAGCCGGCACATGCACCGCCATCCGGGATGGACCTGGGACAGCGTGCTGGCGCGCTTGAACGCCGCTCCCGCCAGCCTGGTGGCATTGCAGAAAATGGAAGACACGGGCGGCGAACCGGACGTCATCGGGCACGCCGGCGAGACGGATGCCGTCACGTTTTGCGATTGCTCAACAGAAAGCCCGATCGGCCGGCGCAGCCTGTGTTTCGACGCGGCGGCCCTGGCTGCGCGCAAGGCCAACAAGCCGGCCGGCAGCGCGCTCGCCATGGCGCAGGCGATGGGCATCGCCTTGCTGACGCAGGCGCAGTACCGGCAGCTGCAAGAGCTGGAACCGTTCGACCGCAAGACCTCGAGCTGGATCGCCACGCCGGACAGCATCCGGGCGTTGGGCGGCGCCCTGTTTGGCGACCGCCGCTATGACCAGGTCTTCGTCTATCACAACGGCGCCGAATCGTATTATGCGAGCCGGGGCTTTCGCGGACTGCTGCGCGTCTGAGCGACGCCGGTTCAGACCGCCTCTTCCAGGCGCAATTGCCGGCCTTCATCGAGCATCAGCTCGAATTCGGCCGCCGGCACGGCCGGGCTGAACAGATAGCCTTGCAGCTGGTCGCAGCCGAGTTCGCGCAGGAAGCGCATCTGCTCGGCCGTTTCCACCCCTTCGGCGACGATTTCCTGGCGCAGCTGCTGCGCCATGGTGACGATGGCGCGGGCGATGGCGCAATCGTTTTCCTCGAAGGGCAAGCCGATGACGAAGGAGCGGTCGATTTTCAATGTGCTGATGGGGAATTTCTTCAGGTAGGCGAGGCTGGAATAGCCGGTGCCGAAGTCATCGAGCGCCAGCGCCAGTCCCATGGCCACCAGCTGGTTCATGATGCCGATGACCTTGTCGGCGCCGCGCATCAGCAGGCTTTCCGTGATTTCCAGCATGATCTGGTCGGGCCGCACCTGGTAGCGCTCGAGTACGGCCGCTATGCGCGCCGGCAACTGTTCATCGAACTGGCGCGCCGACAGGTTGACGGCAATGGCCGGCATGTGCAGGCCACGGTCTTCCCAGCTGCGGATCTGGCGGCACGCCTCGTCCAGCACCCAGGTGCCCAGCTCCAGAATCAGACTGGTTTCCTCGGCGACGGGGATGAAGACGCCGGGCGAAACCATGCCGCGCATCGGATGCTTCCAGCGCAGCAAGGCTTCCGCGCCCACGATGCGTCCGCTGGCCAGGCTCACTTTCGGCTGGTAATGCAATTCCAGCTCCTTGTCGCCGAGCGCCAGCCGCATTTCGCTTTCCAGGCGCAGATGCTCCTTGGCCCTGCGGTTCATGTCTTCGCGGTAGAACAGGAAGGTCGATTCGATGGTCTGCCCCGCCTTGGCCACGGCCACATCGGCAAAGCGGAACAGGGCCGGCGCTTCCAGGCCGTCTTCCGGATACACGGTGATGCCGATGCTGGCGCCCACGTGCAGCGCGTGCGCGTCGATATTGATCGGCGCCTCGAGCAGGTTGAGCAGCTTTTGCGCCACGTTGGCCGCGTGTTCGCGCTTTTCGATGTGCAGCAGGGCCACGACGAATTTGCTGTTGTCGACCCGCGCCAGGATGTCCGCATCGCGCAGGGCGCCGCGGAACAGCTGGCCGATGGCGATCACCAGCTGGTCGCCCACTTCATGGCCCAGGGTGTCGCTGATGGAACCGATGCGGCTGATGTCGATGACCATCAGCGCGCCATGCGTGCCTTGCCGTTTCGCTTCGGCCAGACCCTGGTCGACCAGCTGGTTCAGCAGGCAGCGGTTGGGCAAGCCCGTCAGGCTGTCGTAGTTGGCCATGCGCTGCATGCGCGCCTCGGCATCCTTGTGCACCGAGATATCGGAAAACAGGGAAAATACATGGCTGATTTCGCCGAATTCGTCGCGCACGACGCTGATGGTGACGTCTTGCGGGAACAGTTCGCCATTCTTGCGCTTGCCGATGATTTCGCCGCGCCAGGAGCCGTGGCCGCGCATGGCGGCGCGCACCTTGGCGCGGAAATCCGGGTCGTGCACGCCCGAGCGCAGCAAGTCCGGCGTGCGGCCGATGGCTTCGGCCGGCGAATAGCCGGTGATGCGGGAAAACGAGCTGTTGATCGAGACGATACGCTCTTCCGCATCCGTGATCAGCACGGCTTGCTCGCTGTCTTCGATGATGCGGGCGTGCAACCGGACCTTGTCGACGTCGGACAGCGGCTCGCTCATGGCCGACAGGCGCACGGCCATGCCGCAGCCCTTGCCCGCCTGGTCGTGGATCACATGGCGGTGCATGCGCAGCCATGTCACCATGCCCGACTTCTTGCGCCGGCGCACATCGGTGGCCACGTCGCCCTGCGTGAAATGCAGTTCCAGCACGCTCGCTTCCGCGTCGTCTTCCGGATACAAAAACAGGATGTGCTGGCCCAGTGCTTCCAGTTCGGAATAGCCGAACATCTGTTCGGCACCATGGTTCCAGCCGATCAAAAAGCCGTCGGGATCGATTTCCAGCAAGGCGTCAGGGGGCGCCACGCGCACCACGGGCCGGCTGGCGCCGCGCAGCCGCTCCAGCTCTTCCTCCAGCCGCGCCAGGGTGGCGGCCTGCTGCGGCCCCGCCTGTTCACGGGCATCCTGGGCCAGGCGCAGGCACAGCGCGACCTTCGCCTCAAGCATGGCAACCCCACTCTTGGACCAGGTCAGGGGAAGGTATCAGGGGCGCTGCGGTGTGTGTAATCATCAAAATCCCACTGTGGGGCGTGGAGGTCGGGCGGGAAATACTGTGAATATGGTAACTTAAAAGTGTTGGCGTATGTCAACATTTTAAGGCCTACGCCGAATGGCCGGGCAGATGTTGCGCCAGGCGGGCAAACACATCGGGTTCGCGCATGCGCGCCATCCACCAGCGCAGCGCGGCGCCATCCTCGCCCACTCTCCAGGCCAGGTAAAACGTTTCCGACGGTTTCGGCTCTTCCACGGCCTTTTCCACCAGCAAGCCACGCGCGATGGCGGCGCGCGCACACGGCCCCGGCAGGAAGCCAAAGCCCAGCCCCAGCACCTGGTAATCGAACTTGACCTGCATGTTCGGCACGCTCAAGGCATCTTGCCCCAGCAGCAGCCCCACCGTGCGCGGCGCCATCTGGCGCGCCGAATCGGCCACCACCACGGCCCGGTGCTGCTGCAAATGGCCGCGCGACAAGGGTTCGGCCACCTGCGCCAGCGGATGCGTGGGCGCCACGGTAAAGACGAAGTCGAGCATGCCGATCGGCTGCGCGATATAGCCGCCGCCCGCCGGCCCGTCGCCTGGCGCGCCCACCAGCAAATCGGCGCGCCGGTCCAACAGCGCTTCCCAAGTGCCCGACAGGGTGTCTTGCGACAGGCGCAAGCGCGTCTGCTGCGCCACGTCGTAAAAGGCGCGCACGTCGTCGGCCAGGGCCACGGCGGAAAACATGGAATCGATGCCGATGGACAATTCCGTTTCCCAGCCGGACGCCACCCTGCGCACGCGGTGCTCGAGGTCCTGCGCCGCCTTCAGCAAATACCTGCCCTCTTTCAGCAATTCCTGGCCAGCCGCCGTCAGCATGACTTTCGGGCCATTGCGCTGGAACACCTGCACGCCCAGGTCGTCCTCGAGCTTGGCCACCGTATAGGAAATGGTGGACGGGACTTTATGCAACTCCTTGCCGGCCGACGAGAACGATCCACGGCGGTCGATGGCGTCGACGATTTGCAGCGCTTCCAGGCTCAGTCTTAACATTCGATTTTTTCGATCATAGGTCGCAAGATTTTCCGTTTTTCTTTCTCTTCTGAGGCGCCTATACTTTGTTCATCGTACAGCGAAGGGCAGAGAGAAGCCAAGGCATAGCGCCAGGCAACGGTCCTTCGAAATTATCGCACATTAACCTTTAGAAACGGAGTCCACCATGTTACAGATTCGTCATAGCGAAGAACGCGGCGCCGCCAACCACGGCTGGCTCAATTCCCACCACAGCTTTTCCTTCGGCAGCTACCACGATCCGCTGCACATGGGCTTTGGTCCCCTGCTGGTGATCAATGAAGACCGGGTCACGCCAGGCCAGGGTTTCGGCACGCACGGCCACCGCGACATGGAAATCATTTCGTATGTACTCGACGGCGCGCTCGAACACAAGGACAGCATGGGCACCGGTTCCGTGCTGCACTACGGCGATGTGCAGCGCATGAGCGCCGGCAGCGGCGTGCGCCACAGCGAGTTCAACCATTCAAACACGGATGGCTTGCACTTCCTGCAGATCTGGATCCAGCCGAACGTGACGGGCATTCCCCCCAGCTATGAAGAGAAACACTTCACGCCGGAAAGCAAACGGGGCAAGCTGCGCTTGATCGCCTCGTCCGACGGCCGCCAGGGTTCCGTGCTGATCCACCAGGATGCGGCCATCTACGCCAGCATCCTGCAGGAAGGCGAGCAGGCCGAACATGCGCTGGAAGAAGGCCGCCTCGCCTACGTGCACCTGATCCGCGGCAGCCTGGTCGTCAACGGCACGCCCTTGAAAGCGGGCGATGCGCTGAAACTGACGCAGGAAGCGGCCGTGATCCTCACGCAAGCAGAGGACGCAGAGTTTCTGGTCTTCGATTTACCGAAATAATTGATAAATACAAAGAAAGAGAAAATCATGGAAAACAGAACCAACGTATTGCTGCCCCTCGGCCGTGCCGCCCTTGGCGTGCTGTTCTTTGTCTCGGGCTTGCTGAAAATCGGCGGCTTTGCGGGGGTGGCCGGCTACATGGCCAGCCAGGGCTTGCCGATCGCCAATATCTTGCTGGTGGGCGTGATTGTGCTGGAAGTGGGCGGCGGCCTGCTGCTGATCACGGGGTGGCAGGCGCGCTGGGCGGCGCTGGCCCTGGCGCTGTTCCTGATTCCGACCACCGTGATCTTCCACGCCTTCTGGAGCGCCGATGCGGCCCACTTCCAGGACCAGCTGACGAACTTCCTGAAGAACCTGTCCATCTTCGGCGGCATGCTCTTGCTGGTGGAGCGCGGCTTTCGCCAGACCAAGTGAGGCCAAGGCTGCCTGACCGGACGGACCCGTCATCGACGCGTCCCGTCCGGCCGTCCGGCCGGCAGCCTGTCATCGTTTTGTCATCAAGCTGACATGGCGCTGTCACATACGCTGACTATCATGCGGTTGCCTTTAAATCACGCAACCACAGGACATCGCAGCCCATGAACAAGCCCAACGATCTGGCCATCCGCGCCACCGATCTGAACGACATCGACAGCAACGCGTCCCACGACAACCATTTCAACAGCATCCTGAACGCCCGCCTGAGCCGCCGCAACTGGCTGCGCGGCAGCGCCGTCACGGCCGCTACCGCCGTCATGGGTTCGATGGGCCTGTCCGCCTGTGGCGGTGGCAGCGATGCGGTCGCCGTCACGCCGACGCCAACGCCGACACCCGAAAAACTGCTGGCCTTCACGGCCGTGCCGAAAAGCCTGGCCGACGTCGTGTCGGTGCCGGCCGGCTACACGGCCACCGCGCTGTATGCGCTGGGCGACTCGCTGCGCGCGGCCACGCCAGCCTACAAGAATGACGGCAGCGATACCGATTTCGACAACCGCGCCGGCGACCACCACGACGGCATGGAATACTACGGCCTGTCCGCCGCCGGCGCGCCGCTGGCCTCCGGCGCCGAACGGGGCTTGCTGGCGATGAACCACGAAGCGACCACGGACGAAAAACTGTCCTCGCACTTCCTGCACGTGAATGGCGGCACCACCACGCTGCCGCGCCCCGCCGCCGAAGTCGACAAGGAAGTGGCCGTCCACGGCCTGAGCGTGGTGGAAGTCAAAAAGACGGGCAGCACCTGGGCCACCGTCAACGATTCCGCCTTCAACCGCCGCGTCACGCCGCTGACGGACATCGAGCTTGCCGGCCCCGTGCGCGGCAACGCCCTCGTGGTGACCAAGTATTCGCCGACCGGCACCAAGACGCGCGGCACCATCAACAACTGCGGCACGGGCAAGTCGCCCTGGGGCAGCTACCTCTCCGGCGAAGAAAACTGGGCCGGCTACTTCACGCGCTCGGCCACCGACAACGCGGCGCGCGGCGACAAGTCCGTGGTGTCGCTGAACCGCTATGGCCGCAGCCAGGGCGGCGCCTCGCGCCACGGCTGGGAAACGGGCGGCAGCGATGACAAATACGCGCGCTGGAACCTGAGCAAGATCGGCGCATCGGCCGACGGCAGCGACGACTACCGCAATGAGCTCAACGGCATGGGCTACATCGTCGAAATGGACCCGTACGACAAGACCAAGGCGATCCGCAAGCGCACGGCGCTGGGCCGCTACGCGCACGAAAGCGCCGCCTTCAGCGTGCCAACCGTGGGCCAGCAGCTGGCCGTCTACATGGGCGACGATTCGCGCAACGAATACATCTACAAATTCGTCACGACGGCCGTCTGGGCCGCCGCGGATGCGACGCCTGCGGACCGTATCGCCACCGGCGACAAATACCTCGATTCGGGCAAGCTGTACGTGGCCAAGCTGGCCGCCGACGGCACGGGCCAGTGGATCGAGTTGTCCCTGTCGAACGCGCAGATCCAGACGTACGGCGCCTACAAGTTCGCCGACCTGGCCGACGTGCTGGTCAATGCCCGCCTGGCGGCCGACGCCGTGGGCGCGACGAAGATGGACCGTCCGGAATGGTGCTCGGTCAACCCGGCCAATGGCGAAATCTATTACACGCTGACCAACAACTCGAACCGCACCGTCAATCCGAGCGGCTCGTCGCAGCTGGCGCCCGACAGCGCCAACCCGCGCGCCTACACGGACATGAAGGGCAGCAGCGCGCAGAACGGCAATCCGAACGGCCATATCATCCGCTTCAAGGAAGGCACGGGCGCGGCGGCGGCCACCAGCTTTACGTGGGACGTCTACCTGTTTGGCGCCGAGAGCGGCGCCGACGCCAGCAAGATCAACCTGTCGAACCTGACGGCCGACCAGGATTTCTCGAGCCCGGACGGCCTGGCCTTCAGCCCCTACACGGGCATCTGCTGGATCCAGACGGACGATGGCGCGTACACGGACGTGACCAACTGCATGATGCTCGCGGCCATCCCCGGCAAGGTGGGCGACGGCGCCAAGTCCACCCTGAACTACGCCACGGCGGCCGGCGGCAACCTGGCGGTCGACACCTTCATCGGCAAGAAACCCACGGCCGACACGCTCAAGCGCTTCCTGGTGGGGCCGGTCGGCTCGGAAATCACGGGCATCAGCGAAACGCCCGACGGCAAGACCATGTTCATCAATATCCAGCATCCGGGCGAAAACACCGCGCTGGCCAACATCGGCGATCCGTCCAAGTACACGAGCCAATGGCCGGCCAACGCCGGTTACGGCGCCGGTAAGCGTCCCCGCTCGGCCACCATCGTGATCACCAAGAACGACGGCGGCCGCATCGGCAGTTGATGTGACGTGCCTGGCGGCGGCATCCGCCAGGCATAGCCCGCCATCGACCTTGTAAAAGGAGGAAGTGCCCCTAAGTAAGGTTCATCACCAGACATTGCAACGACCGAATGGCAGCCAGGGAAAACGTTTCCCTGCTTTTTGGTATGATGGCAAGGCGCGCCGGCACCGGAGTGGTGTCGCGCGCCTTTTATTTTTGACAATTACTTATATGAGCACAACCATGCAAAGCGGCGCAGACCTCCTGGCGACAGGCGAATTGGATTACACGACTTCCTGCGCACTGCCGACGCCGTGGGCCCAGTTCACCCTGCACGCCTTTGTCGAGCACGCCACGGGCAAGGAACACCTGGCCATGGTGCTGGGCGATATCGGCAACGGCGAACCGGTGCTGGCGCGCGTGCATTCCGAGTGCCTGACGGGCGACGTGCTGTTTTCCCAGCGCTGCGACTGCGGTGCCCAGCTCGAAGGCGCCTTGAAACGCATCGCCGAGGAAGGCCGCGGCATCTTGCTGTACCTGCGCCAGGAAGGGCGCGGCATTGGCCTGATCAATAAAATCCGCGCCTACCGCCTGCAAGAGGCGGGCGCCGACACGGTGCAGGCGAATGAACAGCTGGGCTTCAAGGCCGACGCGCGCAACTACACCTTGTGCAAACCCATGTTTGCGCAATTCGGCATCCACAGCCTGCGTTTGATGACGAACAACCCGCGCAAGATCGCGGCAATGGAAGCGCTGGGCATCACGGTGGCCGAACGGGTGCCGCTGCTGGTCAACCGCAATGCGTTCAACCAGCACTACCTGAATACCAAGCAAAGCAAACTGGGCCACATGATGACGCCGGAAACGGCGCCGGCGCTGGAAGACGGCGCCCTGTAATTGCCAAGCGGCTAGCCGCGCCGGCGCGGCAGCGCGCCCCCCGTTTCGCTCCTGCTCACGCACAAAGGATGCATGAAATTCTCTGACTACGCCTGCTTGCTGGCCAGCCTGTGCGCTGGCGCAGGCGCCCACGCGGCCCCGGCCCCGGCGCCGGCGCCAGCCGCGGCCACCGCCGCTTCGACTCCCCCCGCCAAGCCGCCGCCGGCCACCGCCGCGCCTGCCGCCACCGAACATGCGGCCCTGCCGCCGCCCTCGTCGGCCGCGCAAAAACTGTACACGGCCGCGCGCGCCGATATTTTGCAAGTGCGCGTGCTGCTGAAAAACGGCCGCACGCAGTCGTCCGTCGGTTCGGGCTTTTTGATCGGCACGGGCGACCTGGTGGTGAGCAACTATCACGTCGTGTCGCAATTCGCCCTCGACCCGGACACCTATGTGGGCGAATGGGTCGACACCAGCGGCCAGCGGGGCAATGTGGAATTGCTGGCCGTCGACGTGCTGCACGACCTGGCCGTGCTGCGCGTGAACCGCCATGGCACGGGCTTTTTCAAGATGCCGGAAGCGCTGGCACCGCTGACGCAGGGCCAGTACCTGTATTCGATGGGCAACCCGCTGGACCTGGGTTTCGCCATTTCGGAAGGTTCGTACAACGGCGTCGTCACGCGCAGCTTCTACGACCAGCTGATGTTTACGGGACCGATCAATTCCGGCATGAGCGGCGGCCCCAGCGTCACCGCGAATGGCGACGTCGCGGGCGTGAACGTGTCAAAACGCCTCGACGGCGAACTCGTCAGTTTTCTCGTGCCGGCCCGCTATGCCCAGCAATTGCTGGCCAAGGTGGCGCAGCAAGGCAAGCCGCCGAAAGACTTCAAGCCGCTGGTGACGGCGCAACTGCTGGCGCACCAGGACGTCATGCTGGCGCGCCTGCTCGACACGCCGTTGAGCCTGAAAGCCATGGGCCCGTACCGCGTGCCCGTGCGCGAGTCCGACCAGATGCGCTGCTGGGGGCGCTCCAACGTCAAGTCCGACAAGCCTTATTTGCTCGACAACACCAGTTGCGCCATGGAGTCGGCCATCTTCATTTCCGGCGCCCTGCAGACGGGGCAGGTGTCGATGCGCCACGAATTCCTGCGCAGCAGCGAACTGGGTCCGCTGCGCTTTTCCGAGCTGGCCAGCGCATCGTTCAAGAATGAAAGTTTCGGCAGCTACAAGAGCGCACACCTGACAGGCCCCCATTGCACGGAACAGTTCGTCAAGAACAAGACCCTGCCCCTGCGCGCCGTGCTGTGCGTGCGCGCCTACCGCAAGTTTACGGGCCTGTACGACTTTGCCCTGCTGGCCGCCAGCACCGATGAGCCACTGATGAGCCTGCAAAGCCGCATCGACGCGCGCGGCGTGTCCTACGCCAACGGCATGCGCGTCACGCGCACCTTCCTCGAAGCGCTGTCGCGGGAAAGCAGCCGCAAGCCATGAAGCCGCCCTATTACCTTGAAATCCTCGCCGAGAATGGCGAAGTGCAGCGGCGCCAGCGGATGGAGTCCCTGCCGATCCGCATCGGCCGCGGCTATGACAACGACTTCATCCTCGACGATCCGCATACGGCGGCCGAGCACGCCATTGTCGAGGACGATGGCGCAGGCGGCCTGCTGCTGCGCGACCTGGGCAGCTATAACGGCGTGATCCACCGGGGACAGCGGCAAGCGCAAGTGGCCCTGAACGGCAACAGCATCGTGCGCCTGGGCCACACGCGCCTGCGCGTGCGCGCCAGCGACCATCCGGTGGCGCCCGAACTGGGCGACACGACCAGGCACGACTGGGAAGGCTTGCGCCCGGCCGTCGCCGGCCTGGCCATGATCGGCGCTTCGGCCGCCTTCAGCAACTGGCTCAGCGATGCGGACGCCTTCGATCCGATTTCCTACCTGATGATCATCGCCACCGCGCTGGCCGGCGGCCTCGTGTGGTCGTCGATCTGGGCCGTGGCGAACCGTCTGTTCGGCCATGTGGCGCGCTTCGGCCGCCACCTGTTCATCATCGGTTGCGGCTTGGTGGCCATGGAAGTGTGGGAACTGGGCAGCAAGGTGGCGGCGTATGCGTTCTCGCTGGAAGCGCTGACGCGCTACGGACGGCATATGTTCATCGTCATCGTCTGCGCCATGATCTACTACCATTTGTGCACGATCAAGCCCCAGCATCCGCGCCGCTTCGGCCTCGTCGCCGTCGTGCTGGCCATCCTTGGCTCGAGCCTGATTTTGCTGAGCAACCTGCAGATCAGCGGCCGCCTGGCCGACGAGGCGTACATGGCGGCGATCTACCCGCCGGCCTTGCGCCTGAGCCCGGATCACACGACGGATGCCTTCTTCCGCGACGCGGCCAGCCTGCAGCGCGCCGTCGACGCCGAACGGGGCAAGGCGGCCAAGGGCGCCGACGAAGACGAAGACAGCGGCGATTGACGATGCAAGCGCCGCCATGCAAAAAGCCCGCCGTGTCCTGACAGACCGGCGGGCTTTTTTAAGTGCGCCGCGAGGCGCGCAGCGTATCGCTGTTTAGAACTTGGCTTCCTGCTTGCGGCGCGCCGTAAAGCCCAGCAAGCCCAGTCCGACCAGCAGCATGGCGTAGGTGGTTGGCTCAGGGACGGCCGAGATCAAGCCATCGTTGGCGCCGAAGCTGACGAAATTGTTGTTGCCCGCCTTGAACTGCGCTTGCTGGCCGCCATCGCAGCAACCTTCCAGGCCATAAATGCTCAGGGTATGGTTACCGGCCGACAAGGCGCTCGAACCGCTGAGGAACTGGCTGCCATTGTTGTAGTTGCCTGCCCACCACATGTCATTGCTCTTGAAGTCCAGCGCCACGCCGTCGAGGAACAGGGCGCCGCCCTTGCCGAAGTCGACGCCGCTGCGGAAGCTCCAGGCGCCCGCATCGGCCGCGCTGACGCCAAAGTTGATGACGGATTTGAAGGCAATGTTCGAGCCGCTGCCGAACAGGCCGCTGTTGTTGACGTTATCGTAGCTGGCAATCGTCGTCGAGCCATAGCCGGCGCCTGGCGTGGCCACGGCGGCGTTCACGGCGGATTCATAGGCGGCGGCGGAGCTTTGCGCGCCAGCGTTCGAATAGCCGGTGGACACGGTGATGGTGCTGGCGTTCGCGTGGGCAAACGCACCGACAACGATCAGGGACAGGGCGATTTTAGGCAAGTTTTTCATGATGGTATCCAGTAAGTAAGTATTCAGTGGGCGCAGCAAGGGGCGCTGGAGCTGAATACACGCTGCATTGAGGCGTGTCGGCATAGCGCCAGGAATTGCAAGGATGAGCGGTCGGGGGCGTGAACTTCCGCGTGACAATGCGGACTTGCGGCGTGCCATGGCGGCACTGCAAGCGTCCTGGAAAGGGTTCGGGTTCCCGGGACAAGGCCAGACAATTGACGGGTCAGGTAAGACGATGAAGCTATTCTAGCGTAAATTCCCCAGAAGAAAAGTATTTTTCTTTTGACCATGAAAGATATTTTTCTGGCAATCACCTGCCCGGCGGCAGAAAAGCGCCAGCTTCCACTCTGGCGCGACGGCCATCTGCGGCGCGCGGCATGTCGCGGCGGCACCACAGATCAGGCCGTCAGTGTCGCATCGCGCGCATTTCTTTTCGCATGCCGCTGCACCACGGGGCGAAACAGCATGGCAAAATGTAGTCACGCTGCTATCTGTCCGATGAGGGGGAAAGAGGAATGGTCGACCTGGAAGAACTACGCTATCTGGCACTGTCGTTTCCCGACACGAGCGAGGAAGAACACCACGACCGTCCAGCCTTCCGCGTGGGCGGGAAGATCTTTGCCACCCTGCCCGATGACGAGCACATCAACGTGCTGCTCGATGCGGAAGCGGCGCATATCGCCACCGTCATTACGCCATCGGGCTGCGAGAAACTCTGGTGGGGCGAACGGCTGGCCGGCATCACGGTGTGCCTGGCGGACGCGGAGCTGGACATGCTGGCCGCCGCCCTGACGGCCGCCTGGCGGCGCAAGGCGCCGAGCGACCTGGCCAAGACCATCGCCCCGACGGGCTAAGTAACCCCCAATAAATTATTGTGATTTCTGACTGCCATAATCGGCGCTCTGCAAGGTGGCCGACGAGGCTTGCTCACTGCTAGCAGTGCCCGCACTGCGTCGCAGCGAGCGCCTTGCATAGCATCCGGTTCTGTTCGTCATAAATTCACACTAATTTCCCGAGGATTACTTAGCTACATCGGCCAATTGCGCAGCAGCAAGCCCACCATTTGCTGCAATTGCTCACGCGAGACGCCGGCGGCCGCCTGGATGGCCATGCCCTGCGACAAGGTCACGACAAAGCGCGCCTGCTGCTCCGGGCAGGAATCGGGCGGCAAATCCCCCTCCTCCTTCGCGCGCCGCAAGCGGTCGCGCAACTTGATTTCACCGCGCAGGCGGCGCGCGAACAATTCATCGCGGATCGGCAAGGCGTCGTCGCTGCAGGCCAGCGCCGCATTGACGCCCATGCAGCCGTGCGGGCCGTCCGGCATGGTTTGCGCGTCGACATACTGCGTCAGCAGGGCTTCCACCACCTGGCGCGCCGTCGGCTGTTCCAGCGCCGCATCGAAAAACCGCATGCGCGTATCGCTGTAGCGCTCGAGCGCCTTGTGGAACAATTGCTCCTTGTTGCCGAAGACGGCATACAGGCTGGGCCGGTTCATGCCCATGGCCTTCGTCAATTCCGGCAGGGAACTGCCCTCATAGCCCTTTTCCCAGAACACTTTCATGGCGCAATCAAGCGCCTCGTCCGCGTCAAACGTGCGTGGCCGTCCCGTTTTCGCCTTGACGACTTCCTCTTTTTTATCTTGTTTCATACCGTTCGGTAAAAAATTATTGACAACACTGTCTGCCTGCCCTGATTATATACCGACCGGTTAAAAACCTCCCGGCTTTTCAGGAACCCTATGCACACACCTTCCAACACCTCTGCCGACGATACCACCGTGGCGCCGTGGCTGGCCGTCTTATCGGTCGGCATCGGCGCCTTCGCCCTCGTCACCTCCGAATTCCTGCCCGTCGGCCTGCTGCCCGCGATGGCCGCCGAACTGGCCATCAGCAAGGGCCAGGCGGGGCTGATGATCACCACGCCCGGCATCGTTGCCGCGTTCGCCGCCATCTTCGTCACCGTCGGCTCGGGCCGGCTGGACCGCCGCATCGTGCTGCTGGCGCTCACCGCCCTGCTCGTCGCTTCGAACCTGCTGGTGGCGCTGGCGCCCTCGTATGCGTGGATACTGCTGGGCCGCGCCATGCTGGGCGTGGGCGTGGGCGGCTTCTGGGCCATCGGCAGCGCCATCGGACCGCGCCTGGTGGCGCCGCAACATGCGTCGCGCGCCATGTCCATCATCTTCGCCGGCGTCTCGCTGGGCACGGTGGCGGGCGTGCCGGCCGGCGCGCTGGTGGGCGAACTGGTGGGCTGGCGCGTGGCTTTCGGCGCGGCCAGCGCCATCGCCGTGCTGGTCTTCATCGGCCAGCTCTTGCTGCTGCCCAAGCTGCCGCCGACGCAGGCCATCCGCCTGCGCCAGTTGCCGATGATTTTCGGCATCCGCAAGGCCAGGCTGGGCCTGATCGCCACGGCCATGCTGTTTACGGGCCAGTTCGCCGCTTACACGTATATCGCGCCCTTCCTCACGCAAATCTCGCACCTGGCGGCCGGCACGGTCAGCGC
The DNA here is from genome assembly GCF_003667705.1 of Janthinobacterium agaricidamnosum. Classification (NCBI taxonomy): domain Bacteria; kingdom Pseudomonadati; phylum Pseudomonadota; class Betaproteobacteria; order Burkholderiales; family Oxalobacteraceae; genus Janthinobacterium; species Janthinobacterium agaricidamnosum. The sequence continues at coordinate 4,021,280 of NZ_CP033019.1, forward strand.
CATGCTGCTCGTCTACGGCGCTTCCGGCTTCATCGGCAACCTCGCGGGCGGCTGGGCGGCCGGGCGCTACGAACGGGCCGCGCTGATGGTCACGGGCGCCGTGCTGGGCCTGTCCACCCTCGCCCTGGCCGCGTTCGGCAGCCATTCCGTGACGGCCATGATGCTGGTGGCCGTCTGGGGCTTCGGTTTCGGCGCCATGCCGATCGCCGTGCAGACGTGGATGTTCAAGGCGGCGCCCCACTTGATGGAGGGCAGCAGCGCGCTGTTCGTTGCTATAGTGCAAGTGTCGCTGGCATCGGGCGCCTTGCTCGGCGGCATGGCCGTCGACCGGCTGGGCGTGTCGAGCGCGATGGTGGTGGGCGGCCTGTTCGCCCTCGGCTGCGCCTTGACGATCGCGCTGTTCGGCAAGCCGCAGGCCAGCGCCAAGGCCGGCGCGGCGTGCCCAGCGTCGTAGGGCCGTGGCTTCAGATGCGGCCGCGACGGAATTCGCCGAGGAATTTCGTCACTTCGGACGGCGTCATGGGCACGTCCGCATCGCCGTGATAGGCATACAGGAAGGGCGTGCCGCCCAGGCGGTCCGTCAGCTTGGCAAAGAGTAAAAAGCGGCTGCCCAGCGGATAGCGCTGCAGGTCAACCAGGCGGCGCGAGCACTGCACGGCCAGTTCGGGAGAGAAGGCCTGGCCCGGCACGGGGCGGATTTCCACGCGGCCATGAATCGCGCGCGATTCGACGGCAACATGCCGGTATGCATAAGTATCACGGGCCATGCCGCCACCTTGAATGAAATAAAGGCGCCATCTTAAGCGAAGACGGCGCCTGGCGTATTACCGCGGCACGATGCGCAGCAGTCGGCCATTGTCTTCGTCCGTCAGCGCATACAGGTAGCCATCCGGTCCCTGGCGCACGTCGCGCACGCGCGCGCCGATGTCCAGGCGGTCCTGGCCCGTCACCTTGCCGTTCGCATCGACGGCGATGCGGCGGATATCCTTGGCCGCCAGGCCGCCGCTGAAGATGCTGCCGCGCCAGGCGGCGATCTTGTCGCCCGTATAGACGGCCAGCCCGGACGGGGCCGGCGACGGCACCCAGGCCACGCTGGGATTGAGCATGCCGGGCACCTCATGCTTGCCGACGGGTTCATGCGTCTTGTAGTCGGCGCCGTAGCTTTGCAGGGGCCAGCCATAGTTGCCGCCCGCCACCACCAGGTTCAGCTCGTCGCCGCCGTACGGACCGTGTTCCGTGGCCCACACGCGGCCGGAAACAGGGTCGAGTGCCAGGCCCTGCACGTTGCGGTGGCCGTACGACCAGATTTCCGGCAAGGCCCCCTTGGCGGCCAAGGGATTGCCGGGCGCCGGTTTGCCGTCTTGCGTCAGGCGCAGGATGGAACCCTGGTGCGTGGCGAGGTTTTGCGCCTGCTCGCGCGCCAGGCGGTCACCGATGCGCAGCGGCGGATTGCCGCCGTCGGCCACGCTCATCAGCAAAGTGCCATCCGGCAGCCACAGCAGGCGCGAACCGAAATGCTGGCCGCCGCTCTTGTCGGTCGCCACCTTGAACAGGGTCTCGATGCCCGTCACCTTCTTGCCATCGAACACGCCGCGCACCAGGGTCGTGCGGTTGGCGTCATTCGTGCCTGTGGACACCGTCATGTAGACGCGCGGGTTCGGCTTGCCCGCATCCTGCGGATGCAGCACGATATCGAGCAAGCCGCCCTGCCCGCCCGTAAACACCGTGGGCATGCCTTCCAGCGCCACGTCCTCGAATGTCTTGCCAGTGAGCAGATGCAAGGTCCCCTGCTTGCTGGTGACGAGCGCGCGGCCCTCGCCCAGCCAGGCGATGCCCCACGGCTGGCGCACGCCCTGCGCGACGGTCTCGGCCTTCCAGCCTTGTCTGGCGGCGGGCGGCTCGCCCGTGGCTTGCAGTTCGGCCCAGGCCGCTGGCGCGGCAGTCAATGCCAGTGCAAGCGCGATACCGGTACGGCGTAACTGGAACATGGCGACTCCTGTCGTTAATCGATCAATGGTTGGCGTCTCAGGCGCGCAGCAGCAGGGCCACGGCTTCTGCCGCGATGCCCTCTTCCCGCCCAAGGTAGCCCAGTTTTTCATTTGTCTTGGCCTTGATATTGACCTGGCCCACGGTCACACCGAGGTCTTCGGCCACGTTCGCGCACATAGCGGCGATATGCGGCGCCATTTTCGGACGCTGGGCGATGATGGTGGCGTCGATATTGCCGATGATATAACCGGTCGCTTGCACGCGGCGCACGGCTTCGCGCAGCAGGGTGCGCGAATCGGCGCCCTTGAATTGCGCGTCCGTGTCGGGGAAGTGGCGGCCGATGTCGCCCAGCGCGGCGGCGCCGAAGATGGCGTCCGTAATCGCGTGCAGCAGCACGTCCGCGTCGGAGTGGCCGAGCAAACCGAGGTGATGGGGAATTTTCACGCCGCCGATGATCAGGTCACGGTGCTCCACCAGCGCGTGGCAGTCATAGCCCTGGCCGATGCGAAATGGGAGGTCGGGAGTCGTTGTGTGCATGCAGGTCTTTCTGGAGTCAAGAATGGGCCAAATACAGCTCGGCCGTGTGTATGTCGCGCGGCAAGGTCACCTTCAGGTTGCGCGGGTGGCCCTCGACCAGTTTCGGTGCCAGGCCCAGCGCTTCGACGGCGCTGGCGTCGTCCGTGATCGCCAGCGGATCGGGCGCCTCGGATAGTGCCCGGTGCAGCAAGGCATAGCTGAACATTTGCGGCGTCTGCGCCAGCCAAAGATGATCGCGCGGCACCGTCTGCGCCGACAGGCTGCCCAGCCCGGCCCGCTTGACGGTATCGACCACGGGCAAGGCCAGCAAGCCGCCGGCCGGGTGGTCGCCCACTTCCATGATCAGCTTTTCGATCAGCGCCGGCGTCAGGCCGGGCCGGGCCGCGTCGTGCACCAGCACCTGGTCGTCGGCATCGATGCTGCCGTGCAAGGCTTGCAGCCCGTTCAGGATGCTGTCCATGCGCGTGGCGCCGCCGCAGCGCAGCACGGTGACGCCATGCCCCGCGCCCTGCTCCGGCACGACGGCGTCGATCTGGCCATCCTCGGCGCTGACGACGACATAGGTGTGCGCGATCAGGGGGCTGGCGAGAAAGGCGTCGAGCGCGTGGCGCAGCATGGGCTTGCCGGCGATGGCCAAATATTGCTTGGGACTGCCCGCTTCCATGCGCGCACCCACGCCGGCGGCGGGGATCAGGGCAAAATAACGGACGGTGTTCGATGCTGCGGTCATGCCATTCCTTGTCTAGTTGGCGGGCGCTGTCTTGCCCGACAGGATGTTCTGGATTTCGCCCTTGCACGCCTTGCCCAGGCGCGCATATTCTTGCGGCGAATCGATGGCGGCCTGCAAGGTTTCCACCTTGCGCATTTCCGCCTTGATATACGGCAACCAGCCCGTATCGATTTCGCGCGCCAGCGCCGCCTTGGCCGTGCCGCTGGGCGCGTACAAGGGCCGCGCCTCGAAGCGTCTGGCCAGCGCGGCGCGCACGGTCTTTTCCACGCGCGGCAAGTGTTCCATATAGGTTTTCATGTGCCGCAGCTCGTGCGCGAGTATCTCATCATACGCGCACGTGCCGGGGGCAAATTCGCGGCCGATATAGATCACCACGGGCGCATATGTCAGGCTCACGGTAATCTGCGGCGCCACGCATTCATAGCCGCTGGCCGGGTCTTGCAGCATGGGACCGGCCAGCGCGATGGCCACGCGCGAATCCGTCTTCGTCAGGCCCAGCACCCAGGTGTTCGCGCGCGCCGTGCCCTTCATCACCGTCAGCGCCTTGTACGGCAGATGCGTGTCGATGCTGTAGCCGTTCTGCTGCGCCGTCAGCACGGACACCGTCTTGCTGATCGTGTCTTCGCAGCGCACCTGGAACGGCGTGCGCGCTGCCGCCTGCGCGTCCAGCGCGCCACCGGCCAGCAGCAGGAGGAGAGCCGCGCGCATGTGCGGAATCAGGCCGCTTGCCAGGCGCCGCTGGTAATCTTGTCGAGCCAGAAGATGCCGATGACGGTCTTCACGTCCGTGATCGTGCCATCCCTGACCCAGTCGAGCAGCTGCGGCACGGTGGCCGTAAAGGTTTCCAGGAATTCGCCTTCGTCGAGCTGGCGTTCGCCGGCCACGAGTCCCCGCGCCAGAAACAGTTCCAGGTGTTCGTCGGAATAGGCGATGGCGTTGTGGATGGTGGACACGAATTGCCAGTCGCTGGCCGTGTAGCCCGTCTCTTCCAGCAGTTCGCGCTGGGCGCAGGCCAGGTGCGACTCGCCCGCATCGATTTTACCAGCAGGAAATTCGATGAAGACCCGGTCCAGCGGATAGCGGTACTGGCGTTCCATCAGCACCGTGCCGTCGTCGAGCAGCGGCAGGATGACGACGGCGCCCGGATGCAGCACGAATTCGCGCGCCGTGATCTTGCCGTCCGGCAGTGCAACGCGGTCGCGCTGCACGCGCAGGAAGCCGCCCTGGTAGACGAGCTCGCCGTCGACCTTGGTTTCAATCAATTGCCTATCAGTGGCTTGGGTCTCCATACATTTCCTTATGTTCAATAAAAAACGGCGCCAGAGGCGCCGCTTTCGGAGGATGGTGCCTAGCGGCGTTTACGCAGATAACGAGTCACGAAACCTGGGAAAGCCAGCACCAGGAACAGGCATCCCGTGATGGCATAGAACTCCCACGTCTGCGGGAAACCGTTGCCGATGCGCGCTTCGAGGGCGAACGCCACGGCGCCGACGATGAAGTACAGAATCACCATCTCCAGCAGGCGCAGCGCCAGCGGCTTGCGCCAGCCTTTGCCGTCCTCCACTTGCGCCGCCCTTTTCAGGGGTACGGCGGCAAACAGTTTCTCGTTCAGGAAAGGCAGGTTGGCGCCCAGGATGCCCAGGGCGATCACCAGCCAGCTCGAAGCGGTGACATCCATCGGTCAGGACGCCAGGGTCTTGGTGATGGCGGTCGCGCAGGCAGCCAGGATGCTGTTAGGCATCACACCGAGGGCCAGAACGAACACGCCGTTCAGTGCCAGCACGACGCGCATGTCGCCATGCACGACCAGCGCATTGCTGTCGGTCGGCTCGTCGAACCACATCATTTTCACGACGCGCAGGTAGTAGAAGGCGCCGATCAGCGAGAACAGCACGGCGGCGATGGTCAGCCACAGCTGGCCCGTCGCCAATACCGAAGCGAGCACCGAGTACTTGGCCATGAAGCCCATCAGCGGCGGCACGCCGGCCAGCGAGAACATGAACAGGGTCATCACCAGCGCGAAGATCGGGCTGCGTTTGCCCAGGCCCTTGAAGTCGGCCAGTTCTTCTGCTTCGAAACCATTACGTGCCAACAACATGATCACGCCGAAGGTACCCAGGGTGGTAAACACGTAGGTGATGACGTAATACATCGAGGCGCCGTAGGCGGTGGCTGCGCCGGCCGCATTCAGCGTGTTGTTCGGCGCGTCGACGGTACCGGACAGCAAGCCCAGCAGGACGAAGCCCATTTGCGCGATGGTCGAGTACGCCAACATGCGCTTCAAATTCGTTTGCGCGATGGCGGTGAAGTTACCGATGGCCAGCGACATCACGGCCAGCACCAGCAGCATCTGCTGCCAGTCATGCGCCATCGGCAGCAAGCCTTCAGCCAGCAAGCGCAGGGTGATGGCGAAAGCGGCCAGTTTCGGCGCCGCGCCCAGCAGCAGGGTCACGGCCGTCGGCGAACCTTGATACACGTCAGGCACCCACATGTGGAATGGCACGACGCCCAGTTTGAAGGCCAGGCCCGCGACCAGGAACACCAGGCCGAAGACCATGATGGTGCCGTTGGTCTTGCTGTTTTCCAGCGCCACGCGCAATTCGCCCAGGTCCAGCGTGCCGGATGCGCCGTACAGCATCGAGATACCGTACAACATGAAACCGGAAGCCAGCGCGCCCAGGATGAAGTATTTCATGGCAGCTTCCGTGGCCTTGGCATTGTCACGGCGCAGCGCGATCAGCGCGTACAGCGACAGCGACATCAGTTCCAGACCCAGGTAGATGATCAGGAAGTTGTTGGCCGAGATCATGATCATCTGGCCCAGCAGTGCAAACAGGGCCAGCACGTAGAACTCGCCGCCCAGGTTACCCGACAGCATGCTGCGGTCGGTGGCATAGGCACGCGAGTAGATCAGGGTCAGCGCCACGGCGCCGTACGAGAACAGTTTCAGCAGCTGCGACATCGGGTCCGACACGAACATATTGTGGAACGTGTAGACGGTGGTGCCCGCGTTGAAGTCGCCCACGGTCAGCAAGGCGCAGCCGGCCAGGGTCAGCAAGGACAGCGCATAGGTGATCGAACGCTTCGCCGCAGGCAAGAACATATCGATCAGCAAGAGCGCCGACGTGGCGATCAGCAGAAAGATTTCCGCGTACAGCGGTACCAGATTAGGTGCATTAGTCATGTTATCGGTCTTCTATTTAAGGCAACTTGCTGATGGCGACATGCTGCAGCAGGTCGGCAACCGAAGTTTGCATCGTGTCGGTGAACGGGGCTGGGTACAGACCCATCACGAGCACGGCGATGGCCAGCACAGCAAGCATGAAGAATTCACGTTTGTTGATGTCGGTCAATTCGGCCACGTGCTTGTTCTTGATCTTGCCGAACACCACGCGCTTGGCCATCCACAGCGAGTACGCCGCGCCCCAGATCAATGCCGTTGCAGCCAGCAAACCGATCCAGAAGTTGTATTGCACCGCGCCCAGGATCACCATGAACTCGCCGACGAAGCCGGACGTCGCTGGCAGACCGCAGTTGGCCATCGAGAACAGCACGAAGAAGGCGGCAAATTTCGGCATGCGGTTCACGACGCCGCCGTAGTCGGCGATGTTGCGGGTATGCATGCGGTCATACAGCACGCCGATGCACAGGAACATCGCGCCGGAGATGAAGCCGTGCGAAACCATCTGCACGATACCGCCCTGCACCGAAATGTCGTTGAACATGAAGAAGCCCAGGGTGACGAAACCCATGTGCGCGATCGACGAATAGGCGACCAGTTTTTTCATGTCGGTTTGCACCAGGGCAACCAGACCGATGTAGATGACGGCGATCAGCGACAAGGCGATCATGAAGCCCGACAGGTAGTGGCTGGCGTCCGGCGTGATCGGCAGCGAAAAACGCAGGAAACCATACGCGCCCAGTTTCAGCATGATGGCGGCCAGCACGGCGGAACCGCCCGTCGGCGCTTCCACGTGGACGTCCGGCAACCACGTATGGACGGGGAACATCGGCACTTTCACGGCAAACGCCATCAGGAAGGCCAGGAAGATGAATATCTGTTCATTCATCGACAGCTTGAACGCATGCCAGGCCAGGATATCGAAGGTGCCCGACACATTGCGCAGGTAGATGATGGCAACCAGGGTCAGCAGCGAACCGAAGAAGGTGTACAGGAAGAACTTGAACGACGCGTACACGCGGTTCGAACCGCCCCAGATACCGATGATGATGAACATCGGGATCAGGGTTGCTTCAAAGAAGAAGTAGAACAGCAAGCCGTCCAGTGCGCAGAACACGCCGATCATCAGGCCCGACAGGATCAAAAACGAGCCCATGTACTGGGCGATGCGCTTCTCGATCACTTGCCAAGCCGAAATGACGACGATGACCGTGATGAAGGCCGTCAGCGGCACGAACCACAGCGACAGGCCGTCGATACCCAGCGAGTACCAGATATTGAAGGTTGCTATCCACGGCGCTTTTTCGACGAATTGCATGCCGTGCGCGGCGTTGTCGAAATGCTGGATCAGCGGCAAGGTGCACAGCATGCTGAGCACGGCGCCAGCCAGCGACAGCCAGCGGGTAAAGCCCGCTTTGCTGTCACGGCCAAGAGCCAGGATCAGGACGCCGCAAATGATCGGCACCCAGATCGACAGACTCAGGTAAGGAGGTAGTGTAGAAATCGTAGACTGCATCATGGTTCTCAGTATTCTTTTATCAGGTCAGCTTACTTAGCGGGCCAGAATGGCAGGAAATAGATCAGGAAGCCCAGCACGCCCAGGATCATCACGAATGCATAGTGATAGATGTAGCCGGTCTGCAACACTCGCGACAGCGAGGACAGCCAGGCGACAACCTTGGCGCTGCCATTGACGACGAAACCGTCGATCAGCTTCTTGTCACCGAAGTTCCACAGGCCATTACCCAGCAAGCGGGCACCGCCGGCGAACACGACTTCATTGAACTTGTCCATGTAGTACTTGTTGTCCAGCAGGGTGTGGATCGCGTGGAACTTGGCAAAGAACCAGGCCGGTACGCGCGGGTTGACCATGTAGCAGTAGTAGGCTGCCACCACGCCGGACAATGCCAGCCAGAACGGTGCCGTCGACAGGCCGTGGATCGCCATCGCCATCGCGCCGTGGAATTCATGCGACAACTCTTCCATTGCCGGATGGTTTTCGCCAACGAAGATCACGCCCTTGAAGAAATCGCCATGCAGCATCGGGCCGATCGTCAGGTAACCGATGATCAAGGAAGGGATCGCCAGCATCACCAGCGGGAACCACACGACGAACGGCGATTCATGCGGCTTCTGGCCAGGTTCCAGGCCGTGGTGCGCGTGGTCGTCTTCCTCTTCTTCATGGTGGTCGTCATGTGCATCGCCGTGCGCGCCATGGGCCGCTTTCGGTGCGTGGTGGTCGTCATGACCGTGCGCGTGTGGCTGGCCGAAACGTTCCTTGCCGTGGAAGACGAGGAAATACATGCGGAACGAGTAGAAGGCGGTGACGAACACGCCAGCCAGCACGGCGAACTGGGCAAAGCCAGCGCCCCAGATGTGCGTCGCTTCGACGGCTTCGATGATGCTGTCTTTCGAGTAGAAACCGGAGAACAGCGGCGTGCCGATCAGGGCCAGCGAACCGACCAGGGAAGTGATCCAGGTGATCGGCATGTACTTGCGCAGGCCGCCCATGTTGCGGATGTCCTGGTCATGGTGCATGCCGATGATGACGGAACCGGCGCCCAGGAACAGCAGTGCCTTGAAGAATGCGTGCGTCATCAGATGGAACACGGCCACGGAGTACGCGGACGAACCGAGCGCCACGGTCATGTAGCCGAGCTGCGACAGGGTCGAGTAAGCGACGACGCGCTTGATGTCGTTCTGGATGATGCCCAAAAAGCCCATGAACAGCGCCGTGATGGAGCCGATCACGAGGATGAAGGACAGTGCCGTGTCGGACAGTTCGAACAGCGGCGACATGCGCGAGACCATGAAGATACCGGCCGTCACCATCGTTGCGGCGTGGATCAGTGCCGAAATCGGGGTAGGACCTTCCATCGAGTCAGGCAGCCACACGTGCAGCGGGAACTGCGCCGACTTGCCCATCGCGCCGATGAACAGGCAGATGCAGGCAACGGTCAGCAAGGCCCAGTCGGTGCCCGGCATCGTCAGCAGCGCCAGTTCGTCTTTCTTGGCGAACACTTCCTGGTAGTTCATGGTGCCGGCGAATGCCAGCAGCAGGCCGATGCCCAGGATGAAGCCGAAGTCGCCCACGCGGTTGACGAGGAAAGCCTTCATGTTGGCCACGATGGCCGTCGGACGCTGGTACCAGAAACCGATCAAGAGGTAGGAGACCAGGCCCACGGCTTCCCAACCGAAGAACAGTTGCAGGAAGTTGTTGGCCATGACCAGCATCAGCATCGAGAACGTGAACAGCGAGATGTAGGCGAAGAAGCGGTTGTAGCCTTCGTCGTCCTTCATGTAGCCGATCGTGTAGATATGCACCATCAGGGAGACGAAGGTGACCACGCACATCATCATCGCCGACAGCGAATCGATCTGGAAGCCCACTTCCATCTTCAGGGTGCCGATCGTCATCCAGTTATAGATCGTGCCATTGAATGTCGCGCCATCCATCACTGCCAGCAGTGTCTGCACGGACAGGATGAACGCAATCAGTACGCCCAGGATCGTCGCGGTATGCGACGTCTTGCGTCCGACCAAATTACCCAGGAACTGGGTGCCAAGCAAGCCTGCAATCGCGGCACCGGCCAGCGGCGCCAGCGGTACGGCAAGAAGGAGGTTAGGGTTGAGGAGTTGCCCCGCCATGATGAACCTTAATCGTTATTATTCGAGAGATCGAGTCTGAAAAACATCAGCCTTTGAGGCTGTCCAGGTCTTCGACGTTGATGGTATCCAGATTACGGAACATCACCACCAGAATAGCCAGACCGATAGCCGACTCAGCGGCGGCAACCGTCAGGATGAAGAAAACGAAGATCTGACCGGCCGCGTCGCCCATGAAATGGGAAAACGCGATGAAATTCATATTCACCGCCAGCAGCATCAATTCGATTGCCATCAGCAATACGATGATGTTCTTGCGGTTCAGGAAAATACCGACGATCGAGATTGCGAACAGGATCGCGCCCAGGACCAGAAAATGTGTGAGCGATAATGTCATGGTGCCTCCTTAACTTCCGGCTCAGCCGCAGGACGCTCGACGACCGCGTCCATCTTGATGATCTTCAGGCGGTCGTTGCGCTTGACGCGTACCGCATCGCCTGGAGCAAAATGCTTGGTGTCCTTGCGTTTGCGCAGGGTCAGTGCGACCGCGGCAACGATGGCCACCAGCAGCACGACGGCGGCGATCTCGAAGGCGAACACGTATTTCGTGTAGATCAGCAGGCCCAGTTCCTTGGTGCCGCCCAGGTTGACGTTCACCGGTGCGACGCTAGGCGCAAAGTTGCGGAAACCGTGCCACAGGACGGCGGCCATTTCCAGCACGATGATCACGCCCACCGTCACCGACAGTGGCAAGTAGCCCCAGAAGCCTTCGCGCATGCGGTCGATATTGATATCGAGCATCATGACCACGAACAGGAACAGCACCATCACGGCGCCGACATACACCAACACCAGCACGATGGCCAGGAATTCAGCTTGCAGCAGCATCCAGATGCCCGCTGCCGAGAAGAAGGACAGTACCAGGAACAGTACTGCGTGGACCGGATTACGGGCCGTGATGACGCGCGTCGCTGCCAGAATCAAGATCAGCGCGAAGGCGTAAAACAAAATTGTTTTAAAGTCCATAAAAAACCCAATAGACGTACAGATGAACGAGGGGCGCGCCGCAGCTTTGGGGCTGCGGCGCATCCATCAGCGATAAGGTGCGTCGGCGGCGCGCGCAGCGGCAATGTCATTTTCATAACGATCACCTACGGCCAGCAACATCTCTTTCGTGTAATACAAATCCCCGCGTTTCTCGCCGTGGTATTCCAGGATTTGCGTCTCGACGATCGAATCGACCGGGCAGGACTCTTCGCAGAAACCGCAGAAGATGCACTTGGTCAAGTCGATATCGTAACGCGTGGTACGGCGCGAACCGTCGTCACGCTGTTCCGATTCGATCGTGATGGCCATCGCCGGGCAAACCGCTTCGCACAGTTTGCAGGCGATGCAACGTTCCTCGCCGTTCGGGTAGCGGCGCAGCGCGTGCAAACCACGGAAACGCGGCGAGATCGGTGTCTTCTCTTCCGGGAATTGCACCGTGATCTTGCGCGAAAACATGTACTTGCCTGTCAGCGCCATGCCCTTGATCAGCTCGCCTAACAAGAGGCTGCTGAAGAAATCTTTTACCTTATCCATTCGTATGCACTCTCTTACTTCCAAATATTCCAGGATGTCTGCATCCAGGCAGCGACGAAGACCAGGTAGACCAGCGTCAACGGGATAAACACTTTCCAGCCGAGGCGCATGATCTGGTCATAACGGTAGCGTGGGAACGTACCGCGTACCCAGATGAACACCGACACGATGAAGAAGGTCTTGGCGAACAGCCAGAAGAAGCCGCCGAAACCACCCCAGAACTCAAGGAAAGCAAATGGTGCAGACCAGCCACCGAGGAACATGATCGAAGCCAGGGCGCCGATCAGGATCATGTTGGCGTATTCGGCCAGCATGAACATGGCGTAGGCCATGCCCGAGTACTCGACCATGTGGCCGGCCACGATTTCCGACTCGCCTTCGACGACGTCGAACGGGTGACGGTTGGCTTCAGCCAGGCCAGACACCAGGTAGATGACGAACATCGGCAGCAGCGGCAGCCAGTTCCACGACATGAAATTGACGCCCTTGTCGGCGAAGAAGCCTATCTGCTGGCCGCCGACGATGTCGATGAAGTTCAGGCTGCCCGAGACCATCAGCACGATGACCATCACGAAGCCCATCGGGATTTCATACGAAATCATCTGTGCCGAAGCGCGCATGGCGCCCATGAACGAGTACTTCGAGTTCGAAGCCCAGCCGGCGATGATGATGCCGTAGACTTCCATCGAGGTAATCGCCAGCAGCATCAGCAAGCCGGCGTTGACGTTGGCCAGCACGGCTTGCGGGCCGAAGGGCACGACCGACCAGGCGGCCAGGGCCGGCATGATGGTCATGATCGGGCCGATCACGAACAGGCCTTTGGCGGCCTTGGACGGGATGATGATCTCTTTGAACAAGAGTTTCAGCGCATCGGCGATCGGCTGCAGCAAGCCCAAGGGGCCGACGCGGTTCGGGCCGACGCGGATCTGGATCCAGCCGATCAGCTTGCGTTCCCACAAGGTCAGGTAGGCAACCAGGCCCATCAGCGGCAACAGCACGCACAGGATCTTGATCAGGGTCCAGAAGAACGGCCACGAGCCGCCCAGCAGATCCTGGCCGCTGCTGTTGATGACGTTTACAAATTCAGGCAGAGCCATCAGATTTTCCCCTCTGCTGTTTCAACTGTGATGTCACCGAACATGCCGCCCAGGCTGGCCGTCGAGGCATGCGCCGCCGACACTTTGACCACATTGGCTGGCAGGCCGGCATGAAGTGCCGCCACCAGGATGGCGCTGCCGGAGCCTTGCGCCACTTTGACCTTGTCGCCCGCCTTGATGCCCAGCTTCTCGGCCAATGCCGGCGACAGATGGGCTTGCGGCGCGGCGCCGTCGACCGTGCGCAGCAGCGGTTCGGAACGGCGGACCAGCGCGTCGGCGAAGTAGATCGGCACGTCGGCGATGCGTTGCAGCGCTGGCGAAGCCGGTGCGTAGCTTGCCGCTTCCGGTGCGTTCTTGGCGATATTGTTCAGCTGTGCCGACAGATCGGTCACGCCGGCGCCGAACGCTTCGTCGCGGATCGCTTCGGAGGTGTCATAGTCGAAACCGGCCAGGCCCAGGATGTTGCCCAGGACGCGCAGCACTTTCCAGGCTGGACGGGTTTCCGCCAGCGGCTTGACGGTGCCGTTGAAGCTTTGCGCGCGGCCTTCGCAGTTGACGAAGGTGCCCGAGGTTTCAGCGAACGGGGAAATCGGCAGCAGCACGTCGGCGTAATCCATGCCGTGCTTGAAGGCAGACATCGCCACGACCATGTCGGCGCCATCGAGGGCGGCGCGGGCCGCTTGCGGATTGGCGGCATCGAGTTCCGGCTCGGCGTGCAGCAGCACGTAGGCTTTTTTCGGAGCAGCAAAGGCGGCTTGCACGTTGGCGCGCGGCTTGGCGACCAGGTGCGCGCCTACCGTGTTGGCCGCTTCCGTCAGGTAACCGAGCTTGGCGCCCGTCTGTTCGGCGATCCATTGCGCGGCAGCATGCAGTTGCGACGCTTGGGGGTGTTGCGTTGCCGCGTTACCCAGCAGCACGGCACCGTGGTCGCCGGCCATCAGGCTGGCGGCGATGGCGACGGCCACGTCCGAAGCAACAACTGCTTCAAAACCGGCTGGCGCGGTGATTTCTTTCGCTTTAGCAACAGCGACGACCACTTCCGACAAGGCCGCCAGCCAATCGCTTGGCGCGACGATCATCTTGTTGGCGATGGTGATCAGTTGATCATCGTCGGAGGCGTGCAGGATCGACAGCTTGGCGCCGCCCTTGACGGACGCGCGCAAACGCGTGGCCAGCAATGGGTGATCCTTGCGCAGGAACGAGCCGATGACGAAGGCGCGCTTGATCTGGCCAAATTCGTTGATCGGCATGCCCAGCCAAGGTTTCACGCCGGCGTCGAGCGCGAAGTCGGTCTGGCGCAGGCGGAAGTCGACGTGCTCGGAACCGAGGCCGTGGACGACTTTTTGCAGCAGGACCAGCTCTTCGACGGTCGAATGCGGGGTGGCCAGCGCGGCGATGGCGTCAGCGCCATGCTCGTGCTTGATATTTTTCAAACCGTGCGCCACGTATTCCAGCGCGGTCTGCCAATCGACTTCTTTCCACTCGTTGCCTTGTTTCAGCATCGGGGACGTCAGGCGTTCGGCGCTGTCCAGCGCTTCGTACGAGAAACGGTCCTTGTCCGAGATCCAGCACTCGTTGACGGCTTCGTTTTCCAGCGGCAGTACGCGCTTGACCTTGCCAGCTTTCACTTGCACGATCAGGTTCGAGCCGAGGCCGTCATGCGGGCTGACCGATTTGCGGCGCGACAGTTCCCACGTACGGGCGCTGTAGCGGAACGGCTTCGAGGTCAGTGCGCCGACCGGGCACAGGTCGATCATATTGCCCGACAGTTCGGAGTCGACCGTCTGGCCGACAAACGACACGATTTCCGAGTGCTCGCCGCGGCCGATCATGCCCAGCTCCATCACGCCGGCCACTTCCTGGCCAAAGCGTACGCAGCGGGTGCACTGGATGCAGCGCGACATCTCTTGCATGGAAACCAGCGGACCGGCTTCCTTCGGCGTGACGACGCGCTTGTCTTCCTTGTAGCGCGATTCGCTCTTGCCGTAACCGACGGCCAAGTCTTGCAACTGGCATTCGCCGCCCTGATCGCAGATAGGGCAATCGAGCGGGTGGTTAATCAGCAAGAATTCCATGACCGACTTTTGCGCCTGCACAGCTTTATCGCTGGCGGAGCGCACGATCATGCCGGCACTGACCGGGGTCGCACAAGCGGGCAAAGGCTTCGGCGCCTTTTCCACTTCGACCAGGCACATGCGGCAGTTCGCTGCGATCGACAATTTCTTGTGATAGCAGAAGTGCGGAATGTAGGTTCCCAATTTGTTGGCGGCGTCCATCACCATGCTACCAGCAGGGACTTCAACTTTTTTGCCGTCTATTTCGATTTCAACCATGGTGATCGTTACCTGACGCAGCTTAGATATATGCGGGCACTAAGCAATGCTTGTGCTCGATATGATATTCAAATTCTTCACGGAAATTCTTAATGAAGGCCCGTACCGGCATGGCAGCCGCATCGCCCAGCGCGCAAATGGTGCGGCCCTGGATGTTGTCGGCGATCGAGTTGAGCATGTCCAGGTCGTCTGGACGACCCTGCCCCTGCTCGATGCGGTGCACCATGCGGTACATCCAGCCTGTGCCTTCACGGCAAGGCGTACACTGGCCGCACGATTCTTCAAAGTAGAAGTAGGACAGGCGTTCCAGCGCCTTCACCATGCAGCGTGTTTCGTCCATCACGATGACGGCGCCCGAACCCAACATCGAACCGGCTTTCGCGATCGAGTCATAGTCCAGGTCGGTCTGCATCATGATGTCGCCGCGGATCACCGGCGCGGACGAGCCGCCAGGAATCACGGCCTTGATCTTTTTGCCACCGCGCATGCCGCCTGCCAGTTCCAGCAGGGTCGCAAACGGGGTGCCGAGCGGTACTTCGTAGTTGCCCGGTTTTTCCACGTCGCCCGAGATCGAGAAGATCTTCGAACCGCCATTGTTCGGCTTGCCCATGGCCAGGTATTTCTCTGGACCGATGTTCAGCACGAAAGGCACGGCCGCGAAGGTTTCCGTGTTGTTGATCGTCGTCGGCTTGCCGTACAGGCCGAACGAGGCGGGGAAAGGCGGCTTGAAGCGCGGCTGGCCTTTCTTGCCTTCCAGCGATTCGAGCAGGGCCGTTTCTTCGCCGCAGATGTAGGCGCCATAACCATGGTGCGCATGCAACTGGAACGAGAACTCGCTGCCCATGATCTTGTCACCGAGGAAACCGGCGGCGCGCGCCTCTTCCAGCGCTTCCTCGAAACGCAGGTATTCCTGGAAGATTTCACCGTGGATATAGTTGTAGCCAACGGTGATGCCCATCGCATAAGCGCCAATGGCCATGCCTTCGATCAGCGCATGGGGATTGTAACGAATGATGTCGCGGTCCTTGAAAGTGCCCGGTTCGCCTTCATCTGTATTGCAGACGAGGTATTTCTGGCCCGGGAACTGGCGCGGCATGAAGCTCCACTTCAAGCCGGTAGGGAAACCCGCGCCGCCACGGCCGCGCAAGGACGAGGCCTTGAGGTCGGCGATGATCTGTTCCGGCGTGATTTTCTCTTCCAGGATACGCCGCAGGGCCGAATAGCCGCCGCGGTTCACATAATCTTGCAAATGCCAGTTCTTGCCATCCAGATCCTTCAGGATCAATGGATCGATATGGCGGTTGTGGAGTGACGTCATTTCTTGAGTTCCTCCAGCATGGCGTCGATTTTCTCGTTCGACATCCAGCTGCACATGGTTTTATTACTGACCAGCAAGACCGGCGCATCGCCGCAAGCACCCATGCACTCGCCCTCAACCAGGGTGAACTGGCCGTCTGCGGTGGTTTCGCGGAAATCGATACCGAGTTTCTGCTTCAGGTACTCTGCAGCGCGCACGCCGCCCGACAGGGCGCATGGCAGGTTGGTGCACACGGTGATCTTGTGCTTGCCCACGGGCTTGACGTTGTACATATTGTAGAACGTGGCCACTTCCTGCACGGCAATCGCCGGCATGCCGATGTAGTCGGCCAGTTCCTTCATGGTTTCCGGCGCCAGCCAGCCCAGTTCATCCTGGGCATGGGCCAGCGCGGCCATGACGGCCGACTGACGCTGGTCGGCCGGGTACTTGGCCAGCTCGCGGTCAATTTTCTTATAGCATTGCTCTGATAACAACATACTTTTTGCCTCTTAGCGGTCAATACTGCCGAACACGATATCTTGCGTCCCGATGATGGTCACGGCGTCGGCAAGCATGTGCCCACGCGCCATCTCGTCGAGCGACTGCAAGTGGGCGTAGTCTGGCGCGCGCAGTTTCATGCGGTACGGCTTGTTGGCGCCATCGGACACCAGGTACACGCCGAACTCGCCCTTCGGATGTTCCACGGCGCTGTAGGCCTCGCCCGGCGGCACGTGGAAACCTTCCGTGAACAGCTTGAAGTGGTGAATCAGCGATTCCATGTTGGTCTTCATGTCGACGCGGCCCGGAGGCGCCACCTTGCGGTTGCTGGTCATGACAGGACCTTCATTGTTGCGCAGCCACTCCACGCATTGCTTGATGATGCGGTTCGACTGGCGCAGCTCTTCCACGCGGACCAGGTAGCGGTCGTAGCAATCGCCGTTGGTGCCGATAGGAATGTCGAAATCCATCAGGTCGTACACTTCGTACGGCTGTTTCTTGCGCAAATCCCACTGCACGCCCGAGCCGCGCAACATGGCGCCCGTAAAGCCCATGGCCAGCGCATCTTCCGGCGAGACCACGCCGATGCCGACGGTACGCTGTTTCCAGATACGGTTGTCGGTCAGCAGGGTTTCGTACTCGTCCACCGAGTTCGGGAAGCGGCGCGCGAAGTCTTCGATGAAGTCCAGCAGCGAACCCTGGCGGTTTTCGTTGAGCTTGCCGATGGCCTTGGCGTTGCGGATGATCGACGCCTTGTGCTGCGGCATCGCGTCCGGCAGGTCGCGGTACACGCCGCCCGGGCGGTAGTAGGCCGCGTGCATGCGCGCGCCCGAGACTGCCTCGTAGGCGTCGAACAAGTCTTCGCGGTCGCGGAAGCAATACAGGAACGGGCCCATGGCGCCAACGTCCAGCGCGTGGGTGCCGAGCCACATCAGGTGATTCAGGATGCGCGTCATCTCGTCGAACATGACGCGGATGTATTGCGCGCGCAGCGGCACTTCCAGACCCAGCATCTTTTCGATGGCCATCACGTACGCATGTTCATTGCACATCATCGACACATAGTCGAGACGGTCCATGTACGGCACGGATTGCAGATAGGTCTTCTGTTCGGCCAGCTTTTCGGTGGCGCGGTGCAGCAGGCCGATATGCGGGTCGGCGCGCTGGATGACTTCGCCATCCATCTCCAGCACCAGGCGCAGCACACCGTGCGCGGCCGGATGCTGCGGCCCAAAGTTCAGGGTGTAGTTCTTAATCTCAGCCATTATTTCATCCCGTAATGTTCTTCGCGGATCACGCGCGGCACGTTTTCCCGCGGCTCGATCGTCACGGGCTGGTAAATCACGCGCTTTTGTTCCGGATCGTAACGCATCTCGACATAGCCGGAGACGGGGAAATCCTTGCGGAACGGATGGCCGATGAAACCGTAGTCGGTCAGCAGGCGGCGCAAGTCGTTGTGGCCTTCGAAGAGGATGCCCAGCAGGTCGAACGCTTCGCGCTCGTACCAGTTGACGGCGCGCCAGATGCCGACCACGGAGGGCAGCAGCGGCATGTCGTCGTCGGGCGCGAACACGCGCACGCGCACGCGCCAGTTGTGCTTGACCGACAGCAAGTGCGAAACGGCCGCGAAACGCAGGCCGTCCCAGCTGCCGTCGCCATAGGTCGAGTAGTCGACGCCGCACAGGTCGAGCAATTGCTCGAAATGCAGGCTCGGATCATCGCGCAAGGTCTGCATCACGGCCAGGTAGTCCTCGGCCTTGACCTGCAAGGTGACTTCGCCCAGTGCAACCGTCGTGCTAACGCGATCGCCCAGGGCAGTGCCGAGGGCGTTTTGCAATACTTCTAAATGTGTTGTCATAATCTGAAGCGGCCCGGTTAGCGTGCGATCGTGCTGGTACGCTTGATCTTGTTCTGCAACTGCATGATGCCGTACAGCAAGGCTTCAGCGGTCGGAGGACAGCCAGGCACATACACGTCGACGGGCACGATGCGGTCGCAACCGCGCACCACGGAATAGGAGTAATGGTAGTACCCGCCGCCATTGGCGCAGGAACCCATCGAGATGACCCAGCGTGGCTCTGCCATCTGGTCGTAGACCTTGCGCAGGGCCGGCGCCATCTTGTTGCACAGGGTGCCGGCAACGATCATGACGTCGGACTGACGCGGCGACGGACGAAACACGACGCCGAAACGGTCCATATCGTAGCGGGCTGCGCCCACATGCATCATTTCGACCGCACAGCAGGCCAGACCGAACGTCATCGGGAACATAGACCCGGTGCGCGCCCAGTTGATCAGCTTGTCGGCCGAGGTGGTGATGAAACCTTCGCTTAATACGCCTTCAATAGCCATGGCTTATTCCCAGTCAAGGGCACCTTTCTTCCAAATGTACCAAAATCCGACCACGAATTCAGCGATGAACACCATCATCGTGACGAAACCGGCCCAGCCCAGGTCGCGCATTGCAACGCCCCATGGGAAAAAGAATGCCGTTTCCAGATCGAACAAAATAAACAGGATTGCGACCAGATAGTAGCGCACATCGAATTTCATGCGCGCGTCTTCGAATGCTTCAAAGCCACATTCGTACGGGGAGAGTTTTGCTGCGTCAGGCTTGTTAGGGCCTAACAGGCGCCCCAGGAGCTGGGGAGCGATACCGACACCGAGGCCGATAATAATGAACAGCAGGACGGGGAAGTAATTTTCGAGGTTCACGATTGATAAGCTTATATTGAACGATCGGTTAAATGAGGACGCTGCGATCATTTGCAGCGTATCTAACGCACGACCCCAATCAAAGCTAAGACCAGGATCGAACGACACATCCTCGTAAAAAAAGCCAGCAACTTTGTACGAGCCATGGCTCGTGCGCCGTTGCTGGCTTCTGATTTCTGGTGCCGACGACGAGACTCGAACTCGTACAGCTTGCGCCACTACCCCCTCAAGATAGCGTGTCTACCAATTTCACCACGTCGGCGGTAAGGCCCGTATTCTACTCTGCTTTGCCGCTAAAGTTAATGCACAAATGCATCAAAACACAGATAAAAACGATAAATTTTTACATCTTCCAGCGCGTCACGATTTTTTCCTGCCGCACTGCTAAAACATTGAGCAATAATCTGCCCGTAATGAGAATTACTCTCGATGAGGTATCGAGTTGCTACAGAATTACTTCGGAATCGCGCCTGCCGGGGTGCTGGCAACCGGTGCCGCCGCCGCTGGAGCGCTGGCCGCCGGGGCTGCCGCAGGTACCGTTGTCGGGATCGCGCCCGCGCCGGTGACCGGCACTGGCTTGACGACTTTGTCCATCACGCCGCCGCCCACCGTGGTGGCGCGCTGATTGGCCATCAGCGACAGGGCCAGCGTGGCGCCGAAAAAGATCGCGGCGGCAACGCCGGTCGATTTCGACATGAAGTTCGACGAACCCGTCGCACCGAACAGGCTGCCCGAGGCGCCCGAACCGAAGGCGGCACCCATGTCGGCGCCCTTGCCGTGCTGCAGCAACACCAGCGCGATAATCGACAATGCCGAAATAACCTGTACTACCACTACCAGATTGAACATCATGTTCATTGCAATTCCATTCTTAGTTTAAATTAATTCAATCGGCGGCGTGAATAATCGCCAGGAAATCCGCCGCCTTCAATGCTGCTCCACCGATCAGACCGCCATCGATATCCGGCATCGCCATCAATTCTTTTGCGTTCTCCGGCTTCATGCTGCCGCCGTACAGGATCTGCACGCCGGCGGCCGCTACCGCATTCTTTTCTGCCAGCTGGGCGCGCAATACCTGATGCACGTCCTGCGCCATCTGCGGCGTGGCCGTCTTTCCCGTGCCGATGGCCCAGACCGGCTCGTAGGCCAGCACCAGTTTCGCCACGTCGTCGGCGGAAATGGCCGCCAGCACGGCACCCAGCTGCTGCGCCACGACCGCGTCGGTCTGGCCCGCTTCGCGCTGCGCCAGCGTCTCGCCGATGCAGACGATAGGCGTGATGCCTGCCGCCAGCGCTGCAACCGTCTTGGCCGCCACTTGCGCATCGTTCTCGCCATGGTAGGCGCGACGCTCGGAATGCCCGATCACCACATAGCCGCAGCCGAAATCCTGCAGCATGGCGGCCGAGATTTCGCCAGTGTAGGCGCCGCTGGCGTGCGCGGACACATCCTGCGCGCCCCAGCCCAGCGCCGTGCCTGCCAATTGCGCCTGGCACTGCGCCAGATACGGCGCAGGCACACAGACGGCGCTGGCGGCGCCAGAAGCAGCCAGGCCAGCAACTATTTCAGACAATAACACCGCGTTCGAGGTGCGACTGCCGTTCATTTTCCAATTTCCGACGACGAGTTTGCGACGCATAGTAGCCTAAATTCTTAATAACCCGTCATTCTAACTCCGGCACCGATGCCGGTCAAACAGGCAGTGCCCCGTTTCAGGCAACTTGCAACATGATCTTGCCCACGTGCGTACTCGCTTCCATCAAGGCATGCGCCTCGTTGGCCTTTTCCAACGGGAAAGTTTGATAGATCACGGGCTTGATCTTGCCCGCCTCGATCAGCGGCCAGACGGTCGTGCGCAGGTGGTGCGCGATGGCCGCCTTGAAGACGACGGAACGGGGGCGCAAGGTGGAACCTGTCACTGTCAGGCGACGGCGCAGCAAGGCGCCCAGGTCCAGTTCCGCCTTGGTGCCGCCCTGCACGGCGATCAGGCCGATGCGGCCATCATCGGCCAGGCAGTCGATTTCGCGCGGCAGGTAGTCGCCGCCCACCATGTCGAGGATGACGTCGACGCCTTTGCCATCGGTCAATTCCTTGACGACGGCGACGAAATCCTCCGTGCGGTAATTGATACCGCGTTCGGCGCCCAGCGCCTCGCAGGCGCGCGCCTTCTCGTCGCTGCCCGCCGTGGCAAACACGCGGTGGCCGAGCGCGGCCGCCAACTGAATGGCCGCCACGCCGATGCCGGACGTGCCGCCCTGCACCAATAACGTTTCGCCATCGGCCAGCGCGCAGCGGTCGAACACATTGCTCCAGACGGTAAAGAAGTTTTCCGGCAGGGACGCGCCTTCCAGCGCCGTCAAGCCTTTCGGCAAGGGCAGGCACTGGCCGGCGGGTGCGGCGCAGTATTCGGCATAGCCGCCGCCCTGCACCAGCGCGCAGACGAGGTCGCCCTTCTTGAATGCCGTGTTGGTGAAATCGCCATCGACGACTTCGCCCGCCACTTCCAGGCCCGGCAAGTCGGAGGCGCCCGCAGGCGGCGCATACTTGCCCAGGCGCTGCAGCACGTCGGGGCGGTTGATGCCGGCCGCATGCACCTTGATCAACAGTTCGCCCGCCTTATATTGCGGCGTGGGACGTTCGGCGATCTGCAAAACGTCGGCGGGACCTGGCTGGCTGATGGCAACTGCACGCATGGCGGGACTCTTTCAAGGGAAAACGGCGATTGTACGCCAAGCCGTCCACCCTTGCAGGCCGCTACATGGCCTCTCAGCCACCGCCCGTTTTCGACTGGCGCGGCAAGGGCGTGCCCGGCTTCCATTGGGCCGACAGGGCCTGCCCTTCCTCGACCTGCTCATGCGTCATCTTGCGCACCACGGCGGCGCGCTGGTCGGCCGCATTCGCGTTGCCATTCGCGGCCGCCAGGTTCCACAGCATGTAGGCGATGACATTGTCCTGCTGCACGCCGCCCATGTGATAGCGGTACATCAGGCCCAGCACCTGCTGCGCCTCGGCATGGTTCTGCTCGGCCGCCTTGCGGAACCAGCCGACGGCCTGCTTGTGGTCCTGCAGCACGGCGTTGCCCGTGTAATACATGGCGCCCACCACGTACTGGGCGTCGGCCTTGCCCTGCTCGGCCGCCTTGCGGTGCCAGAACATGGCTTGCTTGTAATCCTGCGGCAAGCCCCGCCCCATGTAATACATCAAACCCAGCAAATGCTGGGCATCGGCATTGCCGGTCTTAGCAAGGGGCAATATTTCTTTGTAAGCCAGCGCGTAATTCTTGTTGTTGTAGGCGCTGGCGCCTTCGGCGAAGCCGGCCCGCGCGGGTAGCTGTATCGTCAACAGCATGAGTAATGTAATGATCAGTTTTTTCATCGGAATGGGATGTGGTCTGACAACTTATTCTTGTCCTGCAGAAGGCCTGCGGCAGGATGCTTTTACTTCCAGCTAACTTTGCCCAGGCCCTCGACGCTGACATCGCGATTGGCCGGCTTGCCGTACACCACCACCGAACCGAGTCCGCTCAGGTTCAGCTTGGCATTCGTATGGGCATTCACCGTAGCATTACCCAGGCCGCTCAATTCCAGGTTGACGGCATCGACTTCGAACTGCTGCGCGTTCAGGCTGCCCAGGCCGCCCAGGCTCGCTTTCAGCAGGCGTCCGCGTCCGCCCAGCACCACGGAACCGGCGCCCTGCAAGTCCAGCTCCGCGCGCTCATTGTTGCCGATCCACAGCTGCATGCTGCCCACGCCGCCCAGGCTGGCATTGAGCTTGCGGTAGTCGCCCACCAGCTTGATGCTGCCCGCCCCTTCCAGCGACAAGGTCAGCTCCTCGCCCTTGAAACCCGTGATGTCGGTGCTGCCGAAGCCTTCCGAGCTCAGTTCGCGCAGGTTCGGCAAGACCAGGTCGGCGCGGATCGACGAAGGGCCGAGCTTGAAGCCGCGCACTTCCGTTTCGATGTGCAGGGTGTCGCCGCTTTGCGCCGTGCTGACATCGGCGATGTAGCGCTTGTCGGCCGTGATGCTCAGAGAAGGCACGTTGCCCTGGCGGATGCGCACCTCCATCACGCCGTCGAGCTTGACCCGCACCACGCGGGCGTCGACGTTGCGCATTTCCAGCAAGCGGGTCTCTGCGGCCACGCCGCGCACCAGGCCCAGTGTCGCCAGGAACAGCAGCGCCAGTTGCAGTATCTTTTTCATGTAGTGCATCCTCGGTATCTTGTTTTTATGTCTTGCGGCGCCCGCGTCGGGCGGCCGGCATTGCATCGCGCCTTGCACTCTAGCAGCGCGGAAAATGACTGGCAATCAATTATGCGAAACGGGCTTTTTCGGCCGCGTTCAGGCGCTTGGCCTTGACGACCACCACTTGCATGGCAGCCTTGTTTGCTGGCGCAGCCACGGTGGCCGTGGAACTGGCCACTTGCAGGGCCGGGGCGGCCGGAGCGATGGCGTAGCAGCCGGCGCCGAGCACGATGGCGGCGGCAACGGCGATGATTTCCATGTTTTTAGCGACGTTCATGTTGTTCTCCTCGGGGGTCTGGCAGTGGGCTTGCGGTATGGTGTCACTATAGCCATACCGCCCCCGCCAGACACGCCGATTGCGACGAACTGCGCTTTTGGCAGGCTGGCCTGACAAAAACGCGGATGAACGCGCAGATCGCTACGCTTGCAGCTTAAAACTCTTCCCACTCGTCGGCGCCGGACTTGGCCGCCTTGACGGGCTTGGCCGGCGACAGCGCGCGGGCCGGAGCGCGCGGCGCTGGCGCGACCGGCTTCGCCTTGAGGCGCGCCACCGGTGCGGATGCCGCAGCAGGGCCAGCATCGCCCAGGCGGAACATACCGACGGCTTGCGCCAGGTCCACGGCCTGCTCCTGCAGGCTTTCCGCAGCGGCCGCCGCTTGCTCGACGAGGGCAGCGTTTTGCTGCGTCATGGTGTCCATGTGCGTGACGGCCGTATTGATCTCGCCGATGCCGGCGCTCTGTTCGCGGCTGGCCACCGTGATCTCGCTCATGATGGTCGTCAGTTGCTGCACCGAGGCCACCACCTGGTCCATGGTCTGGCCCGCTTCATTGACGAGGCGGCCGCCCGCATCGACCTTCTCCACCGAATCGCCGATCAATTCCTTGATTTCCTTCGCCGCGCCAGCGGAGCGTTGCGCCAGGTTGCGCACTTCGGACGCGACCACGGCAAAGCCCCTGCCCTGCTCGCCCGCGCGCGCCGCCTCGACGGCCGCGTTCAGGGCCAGGATATTCGTCTGGAAGGCGATGCCGTCGATCACGCCGATAATGTCGACGATCTTGCGCGAGCTTTCCTGGATGCCTGCCATGGTGCCCACCACCTGCTGCACCACGCGGCCGCCCTTGGCCGCCACTTCCGAAGCGGACACGGCCAGCTCGTTGGCCGCATGCGCGTTTTCCGCATTCTGCTTGACGGTCGAGGTCAGCTCATCCATCGAGCTGGCTGTTTCCTCCAGCGCGCCCGCCTGCGCTTCCGTGCGCGAGGACAGGTCGGCATTGCCGGCGGCAATATCGGCCGATTCGCTGCGCACCAGGGTGCTGATGCTGCGGATCTGTACCAGCACGGTGGCGATCTTTTCGACGAACAAATTAAAGGCCTTGGCGATCTGCGCCAGCTCGTCCGAACCTTCCGCGTCGAGGCGGCTGGTCAGGTCGCCGTCGCCCGTGGCGATCGCTTCCATCGCATCACGGACCAGACCGAGGCGGCGCAAGGCGCGCGCGACCAGCACGCTCAAGACGGTGGCGGCCAGGGCCAGCACCAGCAAGGCCGTCAGGACCGAGGCGCGCAGCATGGAAGTCAATGCCTGCGTCGCTTCCGCCCGGTCGAGCACGGTAGCCAGCAGCCAGTCGCTGCCTGGCACTTTACTCACATGCAAGATGCCGTTACGGTCGCCCAGGCGGATGGCGGCGCCGTCGCCGCTCTTTTCGATATCGGCCAGCGCCTGCGCGCTCAGGCCCGGGTCGAGCTCGGCCAGCGGCTTCAGGGTCAGCTTGCCGTCCGGGTGGGCGATGATCTTGCCGCCGCCGTCGACAAGGAAGGCGTAGCTGGATGCCGTCGGCTTGATCGAGGCGACGTTTTGCACGACAGCATCCATCATCACATCGGCCGCCATCACGCCCGTCACGCTGCCCTTGCCGCCCAGCGGCTCGGCAAACGTCACCACCAGCTTGCCCGTGCTGGCGCCGATATACGGCGCCGTGATGATGGGGCCGCCCACCTCGGACGCCAGCTTGTACCAGGGCCGTGCCGTGGGATCGTAGTCGGCGGCGCGCTTGCGCTCCTGCGAAAAGACGGCGTGCTTGTCGGCAAAGCCGATATACGCCATGTCGAACGTGCCTGCCTGCTCGGCCGCCTTCAGCGCCGGCAAGGGATCGGCCGCCGTGGCGCCCTGCTTGAGCGAGCCCACGACGGCTTGCTTGGAACGCAGCCATTCGGCGATGGCTTGCGCATGGCTGTGCGACAACTGCAGCATCTGCGTGTCGAGCGCGGCCAAGGTACTTGCGCGCGTCGTGAAGAAATTGGCGATGGCGACGGCCAGCATGGCCAGCACGACGATGGAAACGGCGATGGCGATCAGCCGCGCCTTAAGGGAGGACAACATGGTGCATCCAATAAAAAAGAGAAAATCGGGAGGGATGCGCCATGGTCAGGGAATAAGATTTTGTCGTCAAGCAATACCGACTCTCGATTACCCATAAACAACAATTGATACCTTATATTAAGCACACGATAATAAAATACCAACTATATCTCGTCGCGCAGCTTGCGCAGGGCCGGCGATTCGCCGCCCGTCGCTTCGATGCGGAAGCGGGCAAACGCCTGCTCCAGCTCGGGGTACCGGCGCAAGCCGCCCTCCGTAAAATAGCGCCCGCCGGGGATATC
Source organism: Janthinobacterium agaricidamnosum (assembly GCF_003667705.1). Taxonomy (NCBI): domain Bacteria; kingdom Pseudomonadati; phylum Pseudomonadota; class Betaproteobacteria; order Burkholderiales; family Oxalobacteraceae; genus Janthinobacterium; species Janthinobacterium agaricidamnosum. Next base: position 4,047,741 of record NZ_CP033019.1, read on the forward strand.
GCCCCATGGCAGCGGTGCGCTCAAGGCGCCGCTGCCCGCCAGGGCCAGCAGCGGCTCGAGCGCGCTGCGCAGGTCGGCCACCTCGCCGTCGGCGCTCGCCAGGCGCGCCAGCAACTGCTCCAGTTCGGCGGCATGGGCTTGCAAACGCTGCTGATCCATCTTCTCTCCTCAATTCTTGATCGTGCCGATCAGCACGGGGGCCGACCACAAGCTGCGGTTGGGGAGCAAATACTGCTGCGCCCCGCCCTTGCGCCGCACCAGCCCGCCCAACTCTTCCGTCGGCGCGACCTGGCTGACGAACACGTTGACGGTGCCCTTGGGCATGATCTGATACACATCATACAGCGGCGCCTCGCTCTTCAAGGGCAAGCCGAAGCAGTCGGCCAGGGTGGCGCAGCGGCCCGATGCCAGCTGCAACTGCGCGCTGGTGGTGAAATATGGCGAATACGGCGACACATTCTGGCCATGCGGCACGATTTTTACCAGCGCGGCAGCCATGGGCTGCAGGTCCGGCAAGGTGCTGCCGGACGCGAGCTGCTCGACGGCCCGCGCATAGAGGGTGTCGGCCGAGGCGGCAGGATCGGCGGCGCGCAGTTCGCGCAAAAATTGCTGCCCTGGTCCGCTATCGAGATAGGAGTCGATAGCGTCCCGCGGCAAGCCCGCCGTCCTGAAGGTGCTGAGGTCATTGATTTCGCGCGCATGCACGGCGCGCAAGGCGTCGAGGTCTTGCGCCGGCATGGCCCCAGACGCGGCGGCGATGGGGATGGGCAGCGGCACCGGCGTGGGTGCGTTGTCCAGCTGCGCCCAGGCGCCGGGCGCGACGGCAAGCAGAAAGGCGGCGGCCAGCCCGCAGAATGTGCGCATGCTGCATCTCCTTGGAAGACTCGTTCGAGGGAAAATCCCACTTCGAATCTACAAGTCGCGGCAGCGGCCGATACGCGCAGGATCAATGCCGGTGCACGCGTCGGCATACACCTTCGATACAGCGCAAACGCCGCGCATAAAAAAACCGCCAGGGCTTGCGCGCTGGCGGTTGTTGAGCATGCGGCCGAGGCCGCATTCAGGCGAACCCGAAGGAAATTAAGCGGCTGGCGCTTCGTTGCCTTCGGCAGCTTTCATCGACAGCTTCAGGCGGCCGCGGTCGTCCGTTTCCAGCACTTTGACGCGGACCAGCTGGCCTTCTTTCAGATAGTCGGCCACGGCGTTGACGCGCTCGTTGGCGATCTGGCTGATGTGCAGCAAGCCGTCCTTGCCTGGCATGACTTGCACGATGGCGCCGAAGTCCAGCAGTTTCAGCACGGTGCCTTCGTAGGTCTTGCCCACTTCGACGGAGGCCGTCAGTTCTTCGATGCGGCGCTTGGCTTCCTGGCCGGCGGCAGCATCGACGGAAGCGATGGTGACCACGCCTTCGTCGCTGATGTCGATCTGGGTGCCCGTCTCTTCGGTCAGCGCGCGGATCACGGCGCCGCCCTTGCCGATCACGTCACGGATTTTTTCCGGGTTGATCTTGATGGTGATCAGACGCGGTGCGAAATCGGACAGTTCGGTTTTGACGTGCGGCATGGCTTTTTGCATTTCACCCAGGATGTGCTCGCGGCCTTCCTTGGCTTGCGCCAGTGCCACTTGCATGATTTCCTTGGTGATGCCCATGATCTTGATGTCCATCTGCAGTGCCGTGATACCGTTGCGGGTACCGGCTACCTTGAAGTCCATGTCGCCCAAGTGATCTTCGTCGCCCAGGATGTCGGACAGCACGGCAAACTTGCCGCCTTCCTTGATCAGGCCCATGGCGATACCGGCCACGTGTTCTTTCATCGGCACGCCGGCGTCCATCAGTGCCAGGCAGCCGCCGCAGACCGATGCCATCGACGAGGAACCGTTCGATTCCGTGATTTCCGACACCAGGCGCACCGAGTAGCTGAACTCTTCGGCTGCTGGCAGGGCGGCGATCAGCGCGCGCTTGGCCAGGCGGCCGTGGCCGATTTCGCGGCGCTTCGGCGTACCGACACGGCCCGTTTCGCCGGTGGCGAACGGAGGCATGTTGTAATGCAGCATGAACGAATCGGTGAACTCGCCCATCAGCGCATCGATCTTCTGGCTGTCGCGGGCGGTGCCCAACGTTGCCACGACCAGCGCCTGCGTTTCGCCGCGCGTAAACAGAGCCGAACCGTGGGTGCGTGGCAGCACGCTGGTGCGGATCGAGATAGGACGCACGGTGCGCGTGTCGCGGCCGTCGATGCGTGGCTCGCCGTCGAGGATTTGCGTACGCACGATTTTCGCTTCGATGTCGAACAGGATGTTGTTCACTTCAGCGCTGTCGATCGACGCGCCGCCGGCAGCAGCCGCTTCAGCCGACAGGTCGGCCAGCACTTCCGACGTCGCTGCTTTCAGCTTGGCCGTACGCTCTTGCTTGTCCTTGGTTTGATACGCATCATTGATCTTGGCGTTGGCGAAATGCGCGACGCGGGCGATCAGTGCTTCGTTTTTCGGCGCAGGCGCCCATTCCACTTCCGGCTTGCCGCCGTCACGCACCAGGTCGTGAATCGCGTCGATGACGACTTTCATCTGGTCGTGGCCGAAGACCACGGCGCCCAGCATGATTTCTTCGGACAGCTGTTTCGCTTCCGATTCGACCATCAGCACGGCCGTTTCGGTACCGGCGACCACCAGGTCCATTTCCGACGTTTTCAGTTGCTGGACGGTCGGGTTCAGGATGTACTGGCCGTTGGCGTAACCGACGCGCGCGGCGCCGATAGGACCGTTGAAAGGCACGCCCGACACGCACAGGGCGGCGGAGGCGCCGATCATGGCGGCGATGTCCGGATCGATTTCAGGGTTGACCGACAACACGTGAATGATGACTTGCACTTCATTCAGGTAGCCTTCCGGGAACAGCGGACGGATAGGACGGTCGATCAGACGCGATGTCAGTGTTTCTTTTTCGGAAGGACGGCCTTCGCGCTTGAAAAAACCGCCCGGAATTTTACCGGCAGCATAGGTTTTTTCGACATAATCAACCGTCAAAGGGAAGAAATCCTGGCCTGGCTTGGCATCTTTGCGTGCCACCACCGTTGCCAGAACGACGGTATCTTCGATCGACACCAGCACTGCGCCGGATGCCTGACGCGCGATTTCGCCAGTTTCCAGGGTCACTTGATGTTGACCGTACTGGAAGGTTTTCGTAACTTTGTTAAACATGGGGTATCCCTTTTCTAATTGCCGACAGATTTTCAGGGGCTGTCGTTCACCTCACCACAGGCGGCGTAAAAATGCTGCCTTTACTTGTTACCACCTTTGCTACTTTACTTTTAAAACATGATATCGGTAGAGAATACTGTACTTCTCGACATAAATCCGGAATTCAAATGACAAAATGCCCGCGTCAGCGAACTGGCGCAGGCATTTCTGTATAAACCTTGTACGGCAAAAATTACTTGCGCAGACCAAGTTTAGCGATCAGGTCGCGATAACGGGTAGCGTCTTTAGCCTTCAGGTAGGACAACAGGCTCTTACGACGGTTGACCATCATGATCAGGCCGCGGCGGGAGTGGTGATCTTTCGAGTGGGCTTTGAAGTGGCCGTTCAGTTCGTTGATGCGAGCTGTCAGCAGTGCAACTTGCACTTCAGGGGAGCCGGTGTCGTTTTGACCACGTGCGTTGTCCGCGATGATAGCGGCTTTGTTGATGTTTTCTACTGTCATGATAAACCTTTCACATGCGGTGCACAGAGTCTGAACCCTATCCACCGTGAACTACGATTATTAAAATACTGGTCTATGCTTCCAACCAGACGCGCAAGTATATCGGAAAAATGCCCGCCTGTATCCTGCCGTGCGCGCTTTTCTCGGTGCATGATAGGGTTTTCCTGCATTTCAGGAGGTCCAACATGAAAAAACTGCACAAATTAGCAACGTCGCTGCTGTTTGCCGTGCTGGCCGGCTGCGCCAGCTGGAACGCCCCGCCACCGCAGCCGGGCGAGCCGCGCACCGCCGTGGAAGCACGCCTCGGCCGTCCGACGAATATCTACCAGTTGCCCACGGGGCCCGAACTCGAATACGCGACGGGGCCGTACGGCCAGTACACGTACATGGCCCGCTTCGGCCCCGACGACAAGTTGATTTCCTACGAGCAAGTGCTCGACACGCCGGGCTTTGCCCGCATCAAGGTGGGCGTGTCGACCCAGCAAGACGTGCTGCACATCCTGGGCCGCCCGACGGAAACATCGTATCTGCCGCTGCCCAAGCTCTACGTCTGGTCCTACCGCTACAAGGAATCCGGCGTGTGGGATTCCATGATGCACGTGCACTTCGACCACGACGGCATCGTGCGCATGATGATGAACGGGCCCGATCCGGCCAAGGAAGAGCGGCGGTTTTTCTGGTGACGAGCGTCTTGCACCAAGACTAGCGCCTATCCCAAATGCAAATTCTGGGGTCAGACCCGGCGGGTCTGACCCCGGCTTACGGCTGCGGGTCGATGCGCTCGTCTTTCGCGTGTAATTTATTCAGCGCCGACAAATACGCCTTGGCCGACGCGACGATGATGTCGGGGTCGGCGCCCACGCCGTTGACGATGCGCCCGTCGCGCGACAGGCGCATCGTGACCTCGCCCTGCGACTGCGTGCCCGTGCTGATGGCATTGACTGAGAACAAGACCAGTTCCGCGCCGCTGGCGGCCGCGCTTTCGATGGCGTTGACGGTCGCGTCGACGGGGCCGTCTCCCCGCCCTTCGCAGCTGCGCTGTTCGCCGCCGACGAGAAATTCCACGCGCGCATGGGGCACGGCGCCCGTCGTCGACTGCTGCGCCAGGGAGATGAAACGGTAGTGCTCACTCTCCTGCGCCTGCTGCTCCTCGCTGACGAGGGCCATGATGTCTTCGTCGAAAATCTCGGATTTGCGGTCGGCCAGCTCCTTGAAGCGCAGGAAGGCGGCGTTGACTTCCGCCTCGGATTCGAGCGCGATGCCCAGCTCGTGCAGCCGCTGCTTGAAGGCATTGCGGCCCGACAGTTTGCCGAGGACGATCTTGTTGGCCGTCCAGCCCACGTCTTCGGCGCGCATGATTTCATACGTCTCGCGCGCCTTTAAAATGCCGTCCTGGTGGATGCCGGACGCGTGCGCAAAGGCGTTCGCGCCGACGACGGCCTTGTTCGGCTGCACGGCAAAACCAGTGATCTGCGACACCATTTTCGAGGCGGCCACGATTTGCGTCGTATCGATACCCACCGTCAAGTTGTAATAGGCGGCGCGCGTGCGCAGCGCCATCACCACTTCTTCCAGCGCCGTGTTGCCGGCCCGCTCACCGAGGCCATTGACCGTGCATTCGATCTGCCGCGCGCCGCCGATCATGACGCCGGCCAGCGAATTGGCCACAGCCAGGCCCAGGTCGTTATGGCAATGGACGGACCAGATGGCTTTATCGGAGTTCGGTATGCGTTCGCGCAAGCGCTTGATGGTATTGCCGAAGATTTCAGGCACGGCGTAGCCGACCGTATCGGGGAAATTGATGGTGGTGGCGCCCTCGGCGATCACGGCTTCGAGCACGCGGCAGAGGAAATCCTCGTCCGAGCGGCTGCCGTCTTCGGGGCTGAATTCGATGTCGTCCGTGAACTGGCGCGCGTAGCGCACGGCGTTCTGCGCCTGCAGCAGGACTTCCTCGGGCGTCATGCGCAGCTTCATCTGCATGTGCAGGGGCGAGGTGGCGATAAACGTGTGGATGCGCTTGCGCTCGGCGGGCGCCAGCGCTTCGGCGGCGCGGGCGATGTCGCGGTCGTTGGCGCGCGACAGCGAACAGATGGTCGATTCGCGCACGGCGCCGGCAATCGCCCGTATCGACTCGAAGTCGCCCTGCGAGGCGGCGGCGAAGCCCGCTTCGATCACGTCGACCTTCATGCGCTCGAGCTGCTTGGCGATGCGCAGCTTTTCCTCGCGCGTCATGGAGGCGCCCGGCGATTGCTCGCCGTCGCGCAAGGTGGTGTCAAAAATGATGAGTCGGTTGCTGGTGTTCATGGCTGCTCCTGGCTGGCTGAAGACTGGCGACGCTACCGACTCGCCGTATTAATGCTCGGGGTCGGTCTGGATGATGCTGACGGGCTTGCCCTTCGCCATGCGCCAGAAAAACACGGCGTAGCCGGACAAGCCATAGACGACGAAAATCGGGAACAGCACTTTCGGCGGATCGATGGAAATGAGCGCGAAGAACAATGCCAGCAGGAATACCACGATGAAAGGCACGGACTTGCGGAAATTCACATCCTTGAAACTGTAGAACGGCACGTTGGTGACCATGGTCAGGCCCGAGAACAGGGCGATCGTCCACGACACCCAGGCCAGCTGGTTGCCGGCAAATTCCAGGTCGTTCATGAGCAGGATGAAACCGGCCACCATGGCCGCCGCCGCCGGGCTGGGCAAGCCCTGGAAGAAGCGCTTGTCGACCACGGCGATGTTCGTGTTGAAGCGGGCCAGACGCAGGGCGGCGCCGGCGCAATACACGAAGGCGGCCAGCCAGCCCAGTTTACCCATGCCGCGCAGCGACCATTCGTAGATCACCAGCGCCGGCGCGGCGCCGAACGACACCATGTCGGACAGGCTGTCGTACTGCGCGCCGAATTCGCTCTGCGTATTCGTCAGGCGTGCGATGCGTCCGTCGAGGCCGTCGAGGATCATGGCGATGAAGATGGCCCAGGCCGCGTGTTCGAATTTCTGATTCATGGCCATGACGATGGCGTAGAAGCCGCAAAACAGGGCTGCCGTCGTGAAGGCGTTCGGCAACAGATAGATGCCGCGGCGGCGCAAGGTTTTCTTGCCAGTGCCATCGGTCACCGGCTGGCGCACGAATTTGCTGAAGCGGGACGCTTTGGATACTGCGGGGGTGCCGTTCTTGCCTCTACGACGGGGGAAGTTTGCCATGTTGTTCCATATCTTGTGTACTGCGGGGGAATCGGTGCCAGATGGCAGGCGCATGACTGTCAGGGCATGCGCCTGCCGATGTTGTCATTATAGAGGAGCCGCCGCCAAAGAAAAGCGCGGCGGCGTCAAGCCGGCAATATTGACACCAATACTAGCCTTATTTGAACTTGACCTTGGCCACCAGGCCCATGTTGAGGGTCGTTTCGCCCGGTTCAAAGCTCGGTTCGGCCACCTGGCTGCCGCCGTAGCCCATGGAATCGGCGCTCATGGCGCGCGCGCCTGCCACGTTGGCGCGCTGCGTATAGTTGCCGGAACCTTCGAAATCGATGGTGTCGATCACGGCGTCATTGACGTTGCGGCCCATGGCGCCGGCGATGGCGGCCACGCGCTCGTTGAGGTTCTTGTAGGCGGCGGCGATGCGCTGGTCGTCGAGCTTGCGCACGGTGGCGGGCGCCAGGCCGAAGTTCAGGCGGTTCAGGGTCAACACACCTTGCGCTGCGGAAACGGTTTTCGGCAAGGCGGCCAGGTTGGTCGTCGTCACCTGCAGGTACTGGCCTACGCGCCAGCCGGTCGGCACTCTGGGCTTGGCAGCGACACCAGGCGGCAAGGGCGCCGTTTCCGGGTACACGGCATACGTGTAATAGCCTTGGGTCTTCAGCACGGCTTGCGGATCGGCTTTCTTGACGATGGCCGTGCCCTGGTTCATCTTCTGGTTGACGCGCGAGGCGGCGGCGGCCTTGTCCTTGTCCTGCTCTTCGATGGCCAGGGTGACGGTCACCTGGTCGTTCGCGTGCACCACTTCGCCATTGGCGGGCACCACCACGAGGGTGCCGGAAGTGGGCATGGCCTGGGCTTGGGCGCCCAGGGCAACGGTAGCGGCGGCTGCTGCCAGCAGCGATTTCATGACGGTCATGGTGTTCTCCTGGAAAATAATGGGGCAAAAACGACCATGGGGCCAACAGCCCCATGATTTTTAAAACAGTCTAACGCGAAAATATTTCCGCGCTAACGCGCTTACTTGAACTTGACCTTGCCGACGACGCGCATGTCGAGCGTCGTTTCGCCCGGCTCGAAGCTCGGTTCGGCGACGACGCTGCTGTCTTCGACCATCTTGGCGCTGCGCATCATCATCGGCGCGGCGGCAGGACGGCTTTCCGTGGCGTAGTTGCCCGAACCTTCGAAGTCGACCGTATCGAGCACGGCGTCCGAGACGTTGCGGCCCATGGCCTTGGCGATGGCAGCCACGCGCTCGTTCAGGTTTTTATAGGTGGCGGCGATGCGCTGGTCGTCCAGCAAGCGGATGGTTTCCGGCTTCAGGCCGAAATTCAAGCCATTCAGGGTCAGCACGCCTTGCGCCGCCGACACGGTTTTTGGCAGGGATGCCAGATTGGCCGTCGTCACTTCCAGGTACTGACCGACACGCCAGGCCGTTGGCAAACGCGGCTTGGCCACGGCGCCAGCCGGCAATGGACGCTCTTCCGGATACACAGGGTAGGTGTAGTAGCCGTACGATTTCAGTGCCGCCGACGGGTCGGCCTGCTTGACGATGGCGATACCCTTGTTCATTTTCTGGTTGACTCGCGACGCAGCGGCAGCCTTGTCCTTGTCCTGTTCTTCGACGGCCAGGGTAGCGACCACCTGGTCATTGACATGCTTGACTTCGCCAAACGCGGGTACGACCACCAGGGTGCCGGAAGTCGGCAAAGATTGGGCTTGCGCGCTCAGGGCAACGGTGGCTGCGGCGGCAACAAGGACGGATTTCATCACGGTCATGGGGGTACTCCTAGGTAGTTAATGTGGCTGACAAGGAGCGATGGGGCGCGCTCTGCACTACCCCATTTCTCTTGAGAAACTTGTCAAACTGTGTAGATTCTAACGCCTCATTCATTCCTGTGGCGCAAATTAACAAATCGTCACAAAATGCGTCTGCCAGTCACATCTGCTCACATTTCAACACACTGTTATTCAAAATAACAATGTGTTAGTGACCCAGCACCGCGCCGCCGCTGCGCCGGCCCGGCTTGAAACTGTGGCGGTGCGCGCACCAGGCGATGGTCAAGGCCACCAGCAGCAAGGCCAGCATGGCCCACGGGAACGATGCCGCGCCATAGCCGTCGAGCAGCATGCCGCCCGCCAGGCCGCCGCCCGCGATGGCCACGTTCCAGATGGTCGCCACCATCGCTTGCGCCACATCCATGCCGTCGCCGGCCGCGTCCGCCGACGCCGTCTGCAGCAGGGTGCCGGCGCCGCCAAAGGTGATGCCCCAGATCGCCATGCTGACATAGATCACGGCGGGCGAGTCCATCGCCAGCCCCAGCGCCACCATCACGAGGGCAAAGGCGGCGATGCAGCCCAGCACGAGCGGGCGCAGCCAGCGGTCGATCAGCTGGCTGACCAGCCAGATGCCGGCCAAGGAGCCCACGCCATACACGAGCAGCACCAGGTCGACGCGGGGGCGCAAGCCGGACGGCGCCAGGAACGGCGCGATATAGGTATAGAGAATGTTATGCGCCAGCATCCAGGCGACGATCACCGCCAGAATCGGCCGCACGCCCGGCGTCATGAACACCTGGCGGATCGACAGACGTTCGCCATTCTTTTGCCCCGGATAATCGGGCACGACCAGCAGCACCCACGCGACCAGCACCACGGCCAGGCCGGACATGATGCCGAAGATGCTGCGCCAGCCCAGCACGCCACCCATCAGGGTGCCCAGCGGCACGCCCAGCGACAGGGCCAGCGGCGTGCCGATCATGGCGATGGCCATCGCCCTGCCCTGCTGCTCGACGCTCACCATGCGGCGCGCGTAGCCGGCCATCAAGCCCCAGGCCAGGCCGGCGGCCATGCCCGTGACGAAGCGCGCGATCAGGGCGACGATATAGTTGGGCGCCAGGGCCGTCGCCGTATTGAAGATCAGGAAGCCGATGATGGCCAGCAACAGGACATTGCGCCGGCGCCAGGTGCTGGTGAGCGCCGTCAGGGGAATCGCCGTCAGGATGGAACCGATGGCGTAGACGGTGACCAGCTGGCCCGTCATGACTTCGGAAATATTCAGGTCGCGGGCAATCTGCGGCAGCAAGCCGGCCGGCAAGGTTTCCGACAGGAGGGCGAGAAACGCCGTCATGGCCAGGGCCAGCAAGGCCAGGATGGGAATGGAAGAGTCAACAGCAGCCTGCGAGGGCCCCGTGGCGGTGATACGGTCAGTCATGGAGGTCTTTCTGGTTGCGCAAGCGGCTAAAAAACTAGCGCCTGGCGTGCTACAAAAGCGGTGATGCGCGTTGCGGTCGGCAGATACCGAAACAGATGCAGTCCATGTGAAACTGCAAAGGAAGGGCGGGATTGTAAAGCAAACGCGCCAACAGCGTGTGCACGAAATCAACCGTGCTCAGGCTGGCGTCATGCAGGCATCATTGGCCGCCTTGCGTGGCGAAAACCAGGCATTCGATTTCGGACTGTACAGGAAGGCGCAGATGACGGCGAACGTGAGCGCGCCAGGCAAGACGTTCATCTTCAGCGGCAAGGTCGCCAGACAGAACGCAATGTCGATCACGCCCCACACCAGATACACGGTGCGCGCGCCACGCTGCCTTTGCAGCATGGCCAGCGCTGTCACCAGGGTAAGGCCCAAGCTGAAGAGCATCATCGCGTATTGCACCTCGGCGGGAATCACGCCGTGCCCCATGCCGGCCAGCATGGAGGGATCGTTGCGGCCGAGGTAAGCCGACACCAGCGCTGACAGCGAGCTGAGGACCAGAAACCAGCAACTGATGGCAACCGAGACGGGGCGTTTGACCACGTGAAGATTCCCGACAAAAACTTTAGAAAAAACGAGCATGGTGCTGACGCTATGGTTGATTGGGCCTGATTGTAACGGATGTTGGCGGCCAAACGCCCGCGCAAAAAAAAGCCGGCTTGCGCCGGCTTCGTGTGAGGAACGATTGCTGCTTAGTTCTTCGACTGGTCAACCATCTTGTTCTTGGCGATCCAAGGCATCATGGCGCGCAGTTTCGCGCCCACTTCTTCGATCTGGTGCTCGGACGTCAGGCGGCGGCGCGAGATCAGGGTCGGTGCGCCTGCCTTGTTTTCCAGGATGAAGCTCTTCGCGTATTCGCCCGTTTGAATATCTTTCAGGCATTGACGCATCGCATCCTTGGTGGCCGAGGTGACGACTTTAGGGCCGGTCACGTATTCGCCGTATTCGGCGTTATTCGAGATCGAGTAATTCATGTTGGCGATGCCGCCTTCATAGATCAGGTCGACGATCAGCTTCAGTTCGTGCAAGCACTCGAAGTACGCCATTTCAGGCGCGTAGCCCGCTTCCGTCAGGGTTTCGAAACCGGCCTTGATCAGTTCCACGGCGCCGCCGCACAGCACGGCTTGTTCGCCGAACAGATCCGTTTCGGTTTCTTCGCGGAAATTCGTTTCGATGATGCCGGCACGGCCGCCGCCGTTGGCCGAAGCGTACGACAGGGCGATATCGCGGGCGATGCCCGATTTGTCCTGGTACACGGCGATCAGGTGGGGCACGCCGCCACCCTGGGTGTACGTGGCGCGCACGGTGTGGCCCGGGGCTTTCGGCGCGACCATGATCACGTCCAGGTCGGCGCGTGGCACGACTTGGCCGTAATGCACGTTGAAGCCGTGGGCGAAGGCCAGTACGGCGCCTTGCTTGGCGAATGGCGCGATGTTTTCGTTGTAGACCTGGGCGATGTTTTCATCTGGCAACAGGATCATGATGACGTCGGCCGCTTTCACGGCGTCGTTGACTTCCGCTACTTTCAAGCCAGCTTGTTCGACCTTGGTCCACGAAGCGCCGCCCTTGCGCAGGCCGACGGTGACGTTGACGCCCGAATCGTTCAGATTTTGCGCGTGCGCGTGGCCTTGCGAACCGTAGCCGATGATGGCGACGTTTTTGCCTTTGATCAAGGAGAGGTCAGCGTCTTTGTCGTAAAAAACTTTCATGGTATTTCCTATCATTTGATGATGCGTTGTTGTTTTAAATGCGGCCCCAGGGCCGCGTAGTGCTGCTTATATTTTTATACTTTGAGGATGCGTTCGCCGCGGCCGATGCCGGAACCACCCGTACGGACGGTTTCCAGAATGGCGGCGCGGTCGATCGAATCGATGAACGCGTCGAGCTTGACCTTGTTGCCGGTCAGTTCGATCGTGTACGTCTTTTCGGTGACATCGATGATGCGGCCACGGAAGATATCGGCGGTGCGCTTCATTTCCTCGCGCTCCTTGCCCACGGCACGAACCTTGATCAGCATCAGCTCGCGTTCGATATGCTGGCCTTCGGTCAGGTCCACCACCTTCACCACTTCAATCAGACGGTTCAGGTGCTTGGTGATCTGCTCGATGATGTCGTCCGAACCGCTGGTGACGATGGTCATGCGCGACAGGGTCGAGTCTTCCGTCGGCGCCACGGTCAGTGTTTCGATGTTGTAGCCGCGTGCCGAGAACAGGCCCACCACACGCGACAGGGCGCCCGCTTCGTTTTCCAGCAAGACAGAAATAATATGGCGCATATTAGAGATCCTCCGAACCGAGCATCATTTCGGACAGGCCTTTGCCGGCTTTCACCATGGGCCACACGTTTTCGGACTGGTCGGTAATGAAGTTCATGAATACCAGCCTGTCTTTCATGCCAAACGCCTCTTTCAGCGCGCCATCGACGTCGCCCGGTTTTTCAATTTTCATGCCCACGTGGCCGTATGCTTCGGCCAGCCTTTCGAAGTCGGGCAGCGAATCCATGTACGACTCGGAATAGCGCGAACCGTAATCGATTTCCTGCCACTGGCGCACCATGCCGAGGAAACGGTTGTTGAGCATGATGATCTTCGGCGTCAGGTGATACTGCTTGCACGTGGCAAGTTCCTGGATGCACATCTGGATCGAACCTTCGCCGGTAATACAAGCAACGGTGGCGTCCGGATTGGCCATCTGCACGCCCATGGCGTACGGCAAGCCGACACCCATGGTGCCCAGGCCGCCGGAATTGATCCAGCGGCGCGGCTTGTCGAAGCCATAGTATTGCGCGGCCCACATCTGGTGCTGGCCCACGTCGGACGTGATGAAGGCGTCGCCCTTGGTGATCTGGAACACTTTTTCCACCACCGATTGCGGCTTGATGACCAGGTCGGAAGTCGGGTATTTCAGGCATTCGCGGCCACGCCATTCGGCGATCTGCTTCCACCAGTTGCTCAAGGCATTGACGTTCGGCTTGGCTTCGGCCGCGTCGAGTTGCGCGAGGAACTCGATCAGCACGTCCTTGACGTTGCCGACGATGGGGATATCGACCTTGACGCGCTTGGAAATCGACGATGGATCGATGTCCACGTGGATGATCTTGCGCGGATGCGAGGCGAAATGTTTCGGGTTGCCGATCACGCGGTCATCGAAACGGGCGCCGATGGCGATCAGCACGTCGCAGTTCTGCATCGCCATGTTCGCTTCATAGGTGCCGTGCATGCCGGGCATGCCGACATACTGCTCGCTCGAGGCGCGGTAGCCGCCCAGGCCCATCAAGGTGTTGGTGCACGGGAAACCCAGGCGGTCGACCAGCTTGTTCAGCTCGGCCGAGGCATTTGCCAGGATGACGCCGCCGCCCGTGTAGATCATCGGGCGTTCGGCTTGCAGCAACAGCTGCACGGCCTTGCGGATCTGACCCGAATGGCCCTTGTCGACGGGACGGTAGGAACGCATCTCGACTTCCTTCGGATAATCGAAATGGCATTTGTGCATGCTGATATCCTTGGGGATATCGACCAGCACGGGTCCCGGACGGCCGGTACGGGCGATAAAGAACGCTTTCTTGATCGTCGCTGCCAGGTCCTTGACGTCCTTGACGAGGAAGTTATGCTTGACGACGGGGCGCGTGATGCCGACCGTGTCGCATTCCTGGAACGCATCCTGGCCGATGGCGTGGCTCGGCACCTGGCCGGAGATCACCACCATGGGAATCGAGTCCATGTACGCGGTCGACAGGCCCGTGACGGCATTCGTGACGCCCGGACCGGACGTGACGATGGCGACACCGACTTTGTTCGAGCTGCGCGAATAGGCATCGGCGGCGTGGATCGCGGCCTGCTCGTGGCGTACCAGGATATGCTGGAATTTGTTTTGCTGGAAGATGGCGTCGTAGATGTAGAGTACGGCTCCGCCCGGATATCCAAAGACGTGCTCGACGCCCTCTTCAGCCAGACAGCGCACGACAATTTCTGCGCCCGTAATTGGTCCTGCTGCTGCTTCGGTATTCATGAAACATTCCTTTCAAGGTCCATTGGAGATTGATCGGATGTTCTTTCCTGACGAGGTACGCCTAACGCAACAGTGCTCCTGCTTCCCTTTTCATGCGGTCACGCAATTTCTTTGGGCACCCATAGATACCTTACAAAACAACGCTTAACGCAACTCGTTTGGCCGGAGTTTCTGTGGCGCCTGTACGAACCGCTCGCGCTTGTGGCGCGGGTTAGAACAAACTGCCTACAAATGAAAGCGCGTCTTGCCGCTGCTGGCCTTGTGTGCCGGTCGCGACCTGACCATAGGGCTTTGGGGTGTTCAAAGCGTCCCATACGTTATCGCGTTGCACCATTATGGTCAAGGAAAATGTCGGCCTCGCTGCATTTTTGCTCGCACAACGTGCAAAAACCCTGCGGAAACGCACATTTTTTGCTAGCATGCACGGGGTTGCAAAAAGCATACCCGCCCCCATTTCGCCCACCGCATCCCGCAGCCGCTAAGATCCCCATACCGCATGGCAACAGACAAAGAATTATCCGACTTTCTAGAAAATGTCGAGCGGCGCGCTTTCAAGCAGGCCGCCTACGCGGTCCGCAAGGAAGAATCGGCCCTCGACATCGTGCAGGACGCCATGATCAAGCTGGCCGAGAAATACGGCGACAAGCCGGCCGCCGAGCTGCCGATGCTGTTCCAGCGCATCTTGCAGAACACCATCCTTGATTATTTCCGCCGTGAAAAAGTTCGCAACACCTGGGTCAGCCTGTTTTCCGGCATGAAGCCCTCGGGCGACGAACATGAAGATTTTGATATACTTGACACGTATGAATCGGAACAGGGCTCCAGCGCCGCCGAATCGTCGGCCGACCAGGTCGAACGCGCGCAAATCCTTGATTTGATTGATGCCGAGGTACAAAAACTGCCCTCACGTCAACGCGAAGCCTTCCTCATGCGTTATTGGCAGGACATGGATGTGGCTGAAACAGCGGAAGCGATGGGTTGCTCCGAAGGTAGCGTGAAAACACATTGCTCTAGAGCTACCCACACGCTCGCCGAATCGCTGAAAGCCAAGGGAATTAAATTATGAACACCGACGATCTCAATTTCGCTTACAAAGTGCGCCATGCACTGAACGAAAAACTCGACGACCTGCCCGCATCGACCGCCGATCGCCTGGCAGCGGCACGCAAGCTGGCCCTGTCGCGCAAGAAGGCGGACGCGCCCGCCGCTGTCGCCGTGCGCCAGAACGTGTTCGCCGGCGTCGCCAGCAGCCTGTTCGTCGAGCCGCTGTCGTGGCTGGGCCGCATGAGCGTCATCATCCCCCTGCTGCTGCTCGTCGGCGGCCTGGTGGGCATCTATCAGTTTGAGCAGGAACAACATATTGCCGAACTGGCAGAAATCGATGCCGCCGTTCTGTCGGACGAATTGCCGCTGTCTGCGTACATGGACCATGGCTTCAACGCCTACCTGACGAAACGCGAGCAATAAATGGCAGGCACGAGCGTACGCAAAGGCTGGCTGGCCGGCGGCATCGGCCTGGGCGCCTGCGCCTTGGCGGGCGCCGCCTGGGTAGGCGCGCAGCAACATCCCGCGCCCGCCGCGCCTCCCGTGGCGGCAGCGCCCGTGGTGGCGCCGGCGCCGGCCTCAGCCGTCAAGCCCGGTTCGCCCCGCACAGCCGGCAAGGGCGGCACGCCGCCCAAGGCCAGCGAGAATCCATCGTGGAACAAGCTGTCGCGCGCGCAGCAGGAAGCCCTGCAGCCGCTGGCGGGCGAATGGAACAAGCTGGAACCGCTGCGCAAGCAGAAATGGCTCGATATCGCCAGCCGTTTTGCCTCGATGACGGCGGACGAGCAAATCCGCGTGCATGAACGCATGCGCGAATGGATCAAGCTGACGCCGGAACAGCGCCGCCTCGTGCGCGAAAACTACACGCGCACGAAGAAGATTGATCCGGGTCAAAAAACCGCGCAATGGGAGCAATACCAGCAATTGCCGGAAGATCAAAAGAAAAAGCTGGCGACGGAACTCGTGCCGAAAAAACCGCTGGGCAAGGTGCCTGCGATCAATTCGACCACGAGCAAGCCGCCCGTGATCGTGCCGCCCGCCACGCCGGCAGCGCCTGCCGCCGCGCCCGTCCTGCCGCCAGCCGCTGCGCCAGCGGCGGTCGTGCCGCTGACGGATCCTGCCGCGCCCCCCGCCGCCGTGCCTGTCACGCCACCTGTTACGCCTGCCCCACTGCCGACCAATGTCAAATAGCACGCCCGCCGCCAGCATCACTTCCCATCCCACGATCAAGCGCCGCCTGATTTCCATGGTGTACGAGTCGCTGCTGGCCCTGGCCGTGCTGTTTCTGCCCTTCCTGCTGTTTGAACTGGCCGTGCAGGGCGCGCATACGCCCATGACGGAACACATGCGCCAATGCCTGGCCTTCCTCGTCATGGGCGCGTATTTCATCCATCAATGGAGCCGCGAAGGGCAAACCCTGGCCATGAAGACGTGGCACCTGAAAGTCGTGCTACCGGGCCACGCCCACGTGCCGCTGCGCGTGGCCGCGTACCGCTACATCCTGTCATGGATGTGGCTGCTGCCAGCCTTGCTGGTGTCGTATGTATTCGGTTTGCAGCACTGGACAGCCTTGGGCGCCATCGGCGTGGGCATCCTGGCCTGGTCGGCCACGGCCCTGTTCACCGGCAACGGGCAATTCCTGCACGACAAGCTGGCGGGCACGCAGATCGTGCAATTGCCGGCCCCGGCGAAGAAGGCGAAGAAAGTCGCCGCCTGAGTTTTATGCGGCTTGACCTGGGTCATTGAAGCGCCACGGGGGCTCTGCGATCATGGCATGCCATGAAGAATACCGCCCCCTCCCCCACACACGCTTCGCCGCCTATCGCGAGGAAGTCTGCAGCGAAGACGACGTCAAGCATCTCGTCCACACCTTTTATGCGGCCGCGCGCGACGACGCCATGCTGGGCCCCATCTTTGCCGCCGAGGTCAAGGATTGGGATGCCCACTTGGCAACATTGGTCGATTTCTGGTCAGGCTTGCTGCGCGGCACCATGCGCTACCACGGCAAGCCGCTGGCCCAGCACGCGAATATGGAAAACCTAACGCCGTGCATGTTCCGCCGCTGGCTGACCCTGTTCTTCGCCACGACCGAAAGCATGGGCAACCCGGCCCTGCAGGAGAAAGCCGATACCATCGCCTTGAATATTGCCGAACGGCTATGGAAAAGCTTTGCGGAAAACCACTCCATCGGAGCGCCGCAGCTTTAGAACCTCTCGTAACCTTGAAGGTAACGCCATTGCCCCACGGGCATGGCGCCCATCGGGATGCGGCCGATGCGCAAGCGCTTCATGGCAACGACGTCCAGTCCCACCATCTTGCACATATGGGCGATCTGGCCCGGCTGCACGTTTTTCAGGGCGAAGCGCAGGCGCGTCTCGTTCTGCCAGCTGACCTTGATCGGCGGCAAAGGCTTGCCATTGAAGGGCAAGCCGTAATTGAGCAGCGCAAGGCCATTCTCAGCGATAGTGCCCGACACTTCCACGATAAATTCCTGCTCCACCGTTTTCGCTTCATCGACCAGCTTGCGGGCGACGCGGAAATCCTGCGTGAACACCAGCAGGCCGGACGCCATGGTGTCGAGCGGATTGGTGATGGTCAGGCCGATCAAATGGCGCTTGAGGAAGCGCGTGATGGAGCTGGGCGCCACGTTCTCCGGCGTAAAAATCTCTTCGGGACGCAAACAGCTCAGGGCCGGCTTGCCTTCCGCGCCCACGCCGCCGTTGATGCCGGCCGGCTTGTGCAGCAAAATCGTCACGGGCGGCATTTCATCGAGGGTGGCGTTCGGCAACAGCACCACTTCCTGATTATCCGCCACGCGCGCGCCCGACTCCTCCACCAGCACGCCATCGACCGTGACCCAGCCGCCCTCGATATACAGCTCGGCCTCGCGGCGCGAACAGGGCACGTCTTCAGACAGGCGCTTGGCCAGGCGGACGGTGGGCATTTCAATAGGTGTGGTCATGGGGAGGCGCAAAAAGCAAGAGGAGGAGAAAGCCGGTATTGTAACCGACCCGCTCCTCCCCCTTTTTGCTGATTGCGCTGGTGATTGTCGGATTACGCTGCTGACTGTCGGATTACGCTGCGCTAATCCGACCTACCCGACCTACCCGGGCTGCGCGGCCGTGACTGATTTGGTAGGTTGGCTTAGCGGCTTGCCGCGTAAGCCAACAATCAGGCCTGCGCCTTGGCCAATTCCTCGGCAAAGAAGCGGTGGCCCATCTCTTCCAGGCCCAGGGTCTGCAGCACTTCCTGCAGGCGCTCGGTGGGGCGCTGGCGCGGCAGGTTTTTGTAGCTGGCGATGATCAGTTCATTCTTCATCGAATGCTCCCAGCCCACCAGTTCCGTCACGCTGACCTGGTAGCCATGGGCTTCCAGCTGCAGACAGCGCAGCACGTTGGTGATCTGGCTGCCGAACTCGCGCGTGTGCAGCGGGTGGCGCCACAATTCCGTCAAGACGTTCTTGCCCAGGCTCTTGCCCTTGTTCTTCTTCAGGACGGAAGCGACTTCGGCCTGGCAGCACGGCACCAGCACCATGAACTTCGCCTTTTTCTTCAGGGCGAAGTGGATGGCGTCATCGGTGGCCGTGTTGCACGCGTGCAAGGCCGTGACGATGTCGATCTGCTGCGGCAGCAGGTTCGACTCCGTCGATTCGGCCACGGACAGGGGCAGGAACGACATGCCGGGAAACTTGAATTTCTTCGCCAGCTCCTGCGAACGCTGCACCAGCTCTTCGCGCGTCTCGATGCCGTAGATATGCGAACCGTCGTTGCCGTTCTTGAAGAACAGATCGTACAGGATGAAACCCAGATACGACTTGCCGGCGCCGTGGTCGACCAAGGACACGCCGGGGTGGTCGAGCTGCACTTCGCGCAGCAGCGGCTCGATGAACTGCGTCAGGTGGTACACCTGCTTGAGCTTGCGGCGGCTGTCCTGGTTCATCTTGCCGTCGCGCGTCAGGATGTGCAATTCCTGCAGCAGGGCGACCGACTGGCCATCCTTGATCTCGGGCATGTTGCTGGCGGCCGTGATGACGTCTTTCGGCGCAGCGGCTGCGGTGGCGGCGGGTGCCGCGCCCTTAGCGCGCTTCATCGATCCACGCCATCTGTATCGCTTCGAGCACTTTTTCGCCGCCGCGCGTGTGGTCATCGTCGAAGCCGTCCAGCTCCACCACCCAGTTGTGCAGGTCGGTGAAACGCACGGTCAGCGGATCGATGTCCGGATGCGCGTCGAACAAAGCCTCGGCGATCGCGTGTATGTCGGACCATTTCATCTTAGTGACTGCCTTCGCTGACCTGGTTGATCGTGTATTTCGGGATTTCGACGACGAGGTCGGCCTCGGCCACGATGGACTGGCACGACAGGCGCGACACGGCTTCCAGGCCCCAGGCCTTGTCCAGCATGTCTTCTTCCAGTTCCGTCGCTTCGTTCAGGGATTCGATGCCTTCGCGCACCAGCACGTGGCAGGTGGTGCAGGCGCACGATTTTTCGCAGGCGTGCTCGATGTCGATGTCGTTTTCCAGCAGGATGTCGCAAATGGACTTGCCGCTTGGTGCTTCGATGACGGCGCCGTCCGGGCAAAGCTTGGCGTGCGGCAGGATAACGATTTGTGGCATGGTTTCTTCTTTCAGTCTGTCATTCGGAGCGCCGCCGCGGCGAGTGCCTGCGGCGTGCTGTTCAATTAGTGTTATACGACCTGATCCAGCGACTTGCCGGTGAGAGCAGTACGCACGCTGCGGTCCATGCGGCGCGAGGCGAAATCCTCGGTGCCGTCGGCCAGTGCCTCGATCGCCAGTTTTAATGCCTGGTGGTCGATGGCGCCGCTTTGCGACTGCGCAATGGCGTCGCGCACCTTCTGCATCAAGCCATCGACAGCCACGCGCTCGGCGTCGTCGAGCAAGCCGCCGTCCTCGTCCAGCGCCGACTGCGTGGCCAGCAGGATGCGTTCCGCTTCCACCTGCTCTTCGCGCAGCGCGCGCGCCACCATGTCGGTGTCGGCCGAGGTGTACGAATCCTGCAGCATGCGGGCGATGTCGTCGTCGCCCAGGCCGTAGGCCGGCTTGACGCTGATCGACGCTTGCACGCCCGAGCGCAATTCGCGCGCCGAGACGGACAGCAAGCCGTCCGCATCGACCTGATAGGTGATGCGGATGCGCGCGGCGCCCGCCACCATCGGCGGAATGCCGCGCAATTCAAAACGCGCCAGGGAACGGCAATCGCTGACCAGTTCGCGCTCGCCTTGCAGCACGTGCACGGCCAGGGCCGTCTGGCCATCTTTAAATGTCGTGAATTCCTGGGCGCGCGCGCACGGTATCGTCGAATTGCGCGGAATGATCTTTTCCACCAGACCGCCCATGGTTTCGATACCGAGCGACAGCGGAATCACGTCCAGCAACAGCCAGTCGTCGCCGGCGGCACGGTTGCCGGCCAGCAAGTTCGCCTGGATGGCCGCGCCCAGCGCCACCACTTTATCGGGGTCGATATTTGCGTGCGGCGTCGTGTGGAAGAATTCGCTCACGGCGCGCTGCACGTGCGGCATGCGCGTGGCGCCGCCCACCATCACCACGCCGTCGACGTCGTCCGCATCCACGTTCGCGTCGCGCAGGGCTTTCTTGATGGCGTTCATGGTCTTGGCCACCAGGTGCTGCGTCATGGCGGCAAAGTCCGCGGCCGTGATGCGCAGGTGGATCTCTTCGCCCGAGTTCAGGGCCGCGTCGATCATCGTTTCCGGCTTGGTCGACAGCGTTTCCTTGATTTCGCGCGCTTTCACCATCAGGATGGCCGTGTCTTCGTCCGACAGCGGCGCCAGCTTGGCCTGCTCGCTGATCCAGCAGAACAGGCGGCGGTCGAAATCGTCGCCGCCCAGGGCCGAGTCGCCGCCCGTGGACAGCACTTCAAACACACCCTTGCTCAGCTTCAGGATCGAGATATCGAAAGTGCCGCCGCCCAGGTCGTACACGGCGTACACGCCTTCGGAGGCGTTGTCGAGGCCATACGCGATGGCGGCGGCCGTCGGCTCGCTCAGCAGGCGAAGCACATTGATGCCGGCCAATTGCGCCGCATCTTTCGTCGCCTGGCGCTGCGCATCGTCAAAGTAGGCGGGCACGGTGATCACGGCGCCCACCAGGTCGTCGCCGAGCGAGTCTTCCGCGCGCTGGCGCAAGGTGGCGAGGATTTGCGCCGACACTTCGACGGGGCTTTTCACGCCGGCCACGGTTTTCAGCTGCACCATGCCAGGCGTATCCTGGAAGTCGTACGGCAGGTTTTCCGCGTAGGCGATGTCGGCCAGGCCGCGGCCCATGAAGCGCTTGACGGACACGATGGTGTTCTTCGGGTCGGTGGTTTGCGCGGACAGGGCCTTGTAGCCGATGTTGGCGTGGCCGTTCGGCAGGTAGCGCACGACGGACGGCAGCAAAGAGTGCCCTTCTTCATCGTTGAGCACCTCGGGAATGCTGTTGCGCACGGTCGCGACCAGGGAATTGGTGGTGCCAAGATCGATGCCGACGGCCAGGCGGTGCTGGTGCGGCGCGGTCGACATGCCTGGTTCGGAAATTTGCAGAAGTGCCATTGTATTCGTGCCTCGATTAATTTTTTGCGTGATGCAGCTGATGCCTGGTGCGCATTATAAGACGGGGGCCGGACTGGCGCTTGGCACGCCGGTCAAGCGATCGCCGGGTCAAGCCTCGATGGCCTCATAGGCAAAACGCACTTCCTCGCCGAATTTATCGAGGAACATCAGGGCGCGCACGCTTTGCGCCGCATTCACGTAGTCGGCGGCGTCGAGCTGGGCGGCCACCTGGGCCAGCAGTGCCTTGCGTTCGCCGCGCAGCTGGCGGTCCAGGGCGTCGAGCGCGTCGGCATCCTTGCCCGCGCGCGCATCGCCCAGTTCCTCGCGCCATTCCATCTGCTGCATCAGGAAGCTGACGGGCATGGCCGTGTTCGATTCCGTCTGCAGGTCGACGCCATTGAGTTCGCACAGGTATTGCGCGCGTTTTTGCGGGCTTTTCAGGGTTTGATAGGCTTCATTGGCGCGCGTGGCCCATTGCATCGCCACGCGCTTTTCAGCGCTGCTGGCGTTGATGAAACGGTCCGGGTGGACCTTGCCCTGCACGTCGCGGTAGGCCGCGTCGAGCGCGCTCATGTCGAGCCCGAACTGCGCCGGCAACTGGAATAATTCGAAGTGGTTTTGCATAATTGTCAGTGGTCGCTGTACCGCAATCGATGGGTACAGCGCACCGACCGGGGTCTTGCCAGCTGGTTAAATCCTGAAGGACTCGCCGCAGCCGCAGGCGTCTTTTTCGTTCGGATTGTGGAACTTGAAGCCTTCGTTCAAGCCTTCGCGCGCGAAATCGAGTTCCGTGCCGTCGATGTAAGGCAAGCTTTTCGGGTCGACGAAGACTTTCACGCCGTGCGATTCGAAGACGCTGTCTTCGGCCGCCGCCTCATCGACATATTCGAGCTTGTAGGCCAGGCCCGAGCAGCCCGTGGTGCGCACGCCGAAGCGCAGGCCCATGCCCTTGCCGCGCCGTTCGATATAACGGTTGATGTGTTTCGCCGCTTTTTCGGTCAGTGTGATCATGTATTTCTCCGTAACTGCCCCGGCCTTGCGGCTGGGGCGGGCTACCAACGATTAAGCTGCTGCAGGGTGACGCGTTTGATAATCCAATACCGCCGCCTTGATGGCGTCTTCCGCCAGGATGGAGCAGTGGATCTTCACTGGCGGCAGGGCCAGTTCTTCGGCGATCTGCGTGTTCTTGATGGCCAGCGCCTGGTCCAGGGTTTTACCTTTGACCCATTCCGTTACCAGCGAGCTCGACGCGATGGCCGAACCGCAGCCATAGGTCTTGAATTTCGCGTCTTCGATCAGGCCATCGGCGCCGACCTTGATCTGCAGTTTCATCACATCGCCGCAGGCGGGCGCGCCTACCATGCCGGTGCCGATGGTTTCATCACCCTTGTCGAAAGCGCCCACGTTGCGCGGGTTTTCGTAGTGATCGAGTACTTTGTCCGAGTAAGCCATTTTGATGCTCCTTTAATATTCTTGCCGGCCCCGTTCACGAGGCAAATTTATCTTCAAGTGCCTGGAAAACCGTAGCGAGCGGCAGTGAGTTGTGGCCGAGAAGCGGAACTGTGCTGTAGCACAGTGAGCATCGCAGGCCGCAAATCGCGACGCGCAGTAGGTTTAACAGGTGCTTTTAGTGGGCTGCCCATTGGATCGAATTAATGTCAATTCCTTCTTTGAACATGTCCCACAGCGGCGACAGCTCACGCAATTTGTGTACTTTCGATTTCAGCAGGTTCACGGCGAAGTCGATGTCTTCCTCGGTCGAGAAACGGCCGATGGTGAAGCGGATCGAGCTGTGCGCCAGTTCGTCGCTGCGGCCCAGGGCGCGCAGCACATACGATGGCTCCAGGCTGGCCGAGGTGCAGGCCGAACCGGACGACACGGCGATATCCTTGATCGCCATGATCAGCGACTCGCCTTCGACGTAGTTGAAGCTGACGTTCAGGTTATGCGGCACGCGGTGGTCCATGTCGCCGTTGATGTAGACTTCTTCGATCTCTTGCAGGCCCTTGGCCAGACGGTCGCGCAAGGCCTTGATGCGGCCGATTTCGCTGTCCATCTCTTCCTTGGCGATGCGGAAGCTTTCGCCCATGCCGACGATCTGGTGCGTCGGCAAGGTGCCCGAGCGCAGGCCGCGCTCATGGCCGCCGCCGTGCATCTGCGCTTCCAGGCGTACGCGCGGCTTGCGGCAGACGTACAGGGCGCCCACGCCTTTCGGGCCGTAGGTTTTGTGCGCCGTGAAGGTCATCAGGTCGACCTTGGTCTTTTGCAGGTCGATGACGACCTTGCCCGTCGCTTGCGCGGCGTCGCAATGGAAGATGATGCCTTTCGAGCGGCAGAACGCGCCGATCTCGTCGATTGGCTGGATCACGCCGATTTCATTGTTCACCAGCATCACCGACACGAGGATGGTGTCCGGGCGCACGGCCGCGGCCAGCTGCTCGACGGTGATCAGGCCGTTGTCCTGCGGTTCCAGGTAGGTCGCTTCGAAGCCGATGCGTTCCAGTTCGCGCACCGTGTCGAGCACCGATTTGTGCTCGGTCTTGACGGTGATGATGTGCTTGCCCTTGGTCTTGTAGAACTGTGCCGCGCCCTTGATGGCCAGGTTGTTGCTTTCCGTCGCGCCGGACGTCCAGATGATTTCGCGCGGATCGGCGTTCACCAGGGCCGCCACGTGGCCGCGTGCCTCTTCCACGGCTTTTTCCGCCGTCCAGCCATACATGTGGCTGCGCGATGCCGGATTGCCGAACTGCTCGCGCAGGTAGGGAATCATCTTGTCGGCGACGCGTGGATCGATCGGCGTGGTGGCCGAGTAATCCATGTAGATCGGGAAATGCGGTGCGGTTTCAAAGTGCACTTGTCCTACGTTTTTTTCTGGGGCGTTCATCAATAACTCCTGCAATCAGCAACTTGGTATTTTGTTATGTTCAACCGATGGCGGCGTGGTTACGGTGCATCACCATCACGCTTTGTTCGGCAATCTTTTGTCTCTGCTGGTCGACCAGGTCCTGCAAGGACACAGAATCCAGATAATCGACCATTTTTTCGTTGAGCGTGGACCACAATTCATGCGTCATGCAGCGCGCGCCCGTGGCCGCGTCGGCGCCGTGGCAATGCTCCTTGCCGCCGCACTGCGTGGCATCGAGCGGCTCGTCGACGGCGATGATGATGTCGGCCACCGTCACCTTGTCGGCACGGCGCGCCAGGCTGTAGCCGCCGCCCGGACCGCGGATCGATTCGACGATCTCATGCCGGCGCAGCTTGCCGAACAGCTGCTCCAGGTAGGACAGGGAAATCGACTGGCGCTGGCTGATGCCGGACAAGGTGACCGGTCCCTTGCCCTGGCGCAGGGCAAGATCGATCATCGCTGTCACGGCAAAACGGCCTTTTGTAGTCAGACGCATACATCCTCTGGTCAACTGGTTTAAAATATTGCGGTTTTTCAACTCCTCAAACCCCGAGTAGTTGAATGATTTAGTCAAGTATAACAAATTCGGCGGGGTTTGTCAGAGCGCCCCTCGATGACCACAGGGCTGGAAGGGGCATGGCCGGCCGCGCCAGGCGCGGCGGCATCAGGAAAACAACAATACTGCTCAGGCACGCAGAGCGCTACGTACTTTCATTAACTCAAACCCCAGCAGGTTCAAGCCGTCCCAGGTGGCGGGGTCCAGGATGCGCGGATTGTCCGACGCCAGGCCCACGCCCCAGATGCGGTCGACGGGACTGGCTTCGACGATGACGCGCTCGCCCGTGCCCAGCAAGAATTTGCGCAGCGCGGCTTTTTGCGAGAACTTGGCGAAGTTGCCATCGAAGACGATGCCGGCGCGCGCCGCCTCCCACGCCCTGGCGTCAAAATTGGCCACTTCGCGCCCCAGCTTCTTCACTTCCGACGGCCGGGCGGCCGCCACGATGCGCGCCTGCACGGCCGTGTCGCCGAACAGGGCCGCCTTTTGCGCCATCATGTAGTGCTCGGCCGTGGCATACGTCACGCCAGCGAGGCTGAACGGCGACGGAAACCACTGGCTGAAGCAGCTTTTGTCGGGCACCTGCGGCTGCGCCGGCGTGTGGCCCCAGAAATACAGATAGTCGGGCTCGCCGCCCGCCGCGATCCACGCCTTCAATTCTTCCACGTTACTGATTTGCATATTCCCCGCACTTCCGCCAGACAGGCGATGATTCAAGCTCAAGCACGCAACAGTTGCATCGGCCCAAACAGGGCCTGCATGTCGCTGTTGCCGATAAAGGACAGATTATACGGATGTTCCGCCGTCACCTGCGGCAAGGCTGCGGCCACCGGCAAGCGTTTGATGAGCTCGGCAATCTTGCCCCACAGCACCAGTTGCGGCAAGGCCGCCCCGCCCTGCTGCGCCAGCGCTTCCAGCACCACCTGCAGGAAGGGCAGCCAGCCGCGCGCATCCTGCACGGGCGGCACGTGGGAACGGAATACCAGCGCCGCGTTGAGCAACAAGAAGCCCTGCTCCGTCATCTTGCGCTGCAAGTCGGGCAGGGTCTGGATGACGCCGCTGCCGGCTTGCAGCGCGGCGGCGGCCACGGGCGCCATGGCGACGCCCGAGGTGTCGCCAGCCTGCAGCTGGCCATCGGCCACCAGCAGCATCTTCATGAAGTTGCGCAAGGAGGTGGCGCGGTTGACGGGTTTCGACAGGCCCGTGGCCGACCACAGGCTGCCGACGGCGCCATCCATGAAGCACACGCCCGTGGCGCTGTCGGCACGCGGATACGGCCCCTCGCCCACCAGCACGTAGCGCACCCGCGCCAGCGGCAGGGCAAAGGCGGCGAACAGCCGGCCCTGCGTGGGCAGGTAATCGTCAGCGGCCAGCGCCGGCAAATAGGCGGGATCGGCCGCCATCACGGCGTGCAAGCCGCGCAGCAGGACGGGACGCCAGGAAGCGTGCGCCAGGGACAGGGCATCGGTGATGCTGGCAGGAACGGTTGTTGCGGTCATGGCGCGTCAGTAAAATATTTGGGCAAACGCAAATTGTAGCCTACCGGCAAGCAGGCATTGACTGCACAAAATCAATTCCGCATAAAAAAGCCCCGGCCTGCATGCTGGCCGGGGCGGCTTACGTTTGATGCGGCTCAAACTTACTCGGCGTCAGGCTGCTGCGACGGATGGGCGACGGCAAAGGCCGGCAAGCCGGCGCAATGCGCGTGGATGCGCGCCACGCGCGGGTACGGCGCCAGGTCGATGGCGAAGCGCTGGGCATTGAATACCTGCGGCACCAGGCAGCAGTCGGCCATCGTCGGGCTGTCGCCATGACAGAACAGGCCAACTCCGGCCGGATCGCCCTGCGCCAGCAGCGCTTCCACGGCCGCCAGTCCCTCGGCCATCCAGTGGCGGTACCATTCCTGCTTGGCCTCGTCCGACAGCCCCAGGGTGTTTTTCAGGTATTTCAGGACGCGCAGATTCGTCAACGGATGGGCGTCGCAGGCAATCGCCAGCGCCAGCGCGCGCACGCGGGCGCGTCCCAGCGCATCCGCCGGCAGCAGCGGCACGGCTGGCCGCGTTTCATCTAGGTATTCGAGCATGGCCAGCGACTGCGTCAGGATGGCGCCCTCGTCGTCGAGCGCCGGCACCAGGGCCGACGGGTTGACGGCGCGGTAGGCCGGCAGCAGCTGCTGGCCGCCGTCCTGCAGCAGGTGCACGGGGATGCTGTCGTAGGCGATACCCTTCAAATTCAAGGCAATGCGCACGCGGTAGGCGGCCGAACTGCGGAAATAGGTGTACAGCTTCATGGGGCGCCCTCCCCTCAGGCGCGGCCGGCGTACAGGGCCACGGTTTGCTCGATGCTGCCGAAGATGCTGGCGCCCGCCGCGTCGCGCATCTCGATGCGCACCGTGTCGCCGAACTGCAGGTAAGCCGTCTTCGGCGCGCCGTGTTCGATGGTTTCATACATGCGCACTTCGGCCAGGCAGCAGTAACCGACGCCGCCGTTTTCGATGCTGGAGCCGAACAGGTTGCCCTGCTTGTTCGACACGGTGCCGGAGCCGACGATGCTGCCGGCGCCCAGTTCGCGCGTCTTCGCCGCATGGGCGACGAGCTGCGCAAAATTGAAGGTCATGTCTTCGCCCGCATTCGGTTTGCCGAACGGTTTGTCGTTCAAGTCCACCAGCAGCGGCAGGTGCAGCTTGCTGTCCGCCCAGTCGGCACCCAGTTCATCGGGCGTGACGGCGACGGGCGAAAACGCGCTGGCCGCCTTCGACTGGAAGAAACCGAAACCCTTGGCCAGTTCGCCCGGGATCAGGTTGCGCAAGGAGACATCGTTGACCAGCATCACCAGGCGGATCGCTTTCGCCGCGTCGGCCGCGCCGGCGCCCATGGCCACATCGCCCGTGATCACCGCCACTTCCGCTTCCAGGTCGATGCCCCACTCTTCCGACAGGGCGAAGATGGGGTCGCGCGGGCCGATAAAGCTGTCGGAGCCGCCCTGGTACATCAGCGGGTCCGTGTAGAACGAGGCCGGCACTTCCGCGTTGCGCGCCTTGCGCACCAGTTCCACGTGGTTGATGTAGGCCGAACCGTCGGCCCACTGGTAGGCGCGCGGCAGCGGCGAGTGGCACAGATTGGCATCAAACGGCTGCGCGTCCGGCGCCTGGCCCGCGTTCAAGGCCGCGTAGGCGGTTTCGAGCTTGGGCGCCACAGCGTCCCAGTTGTCGAGCGCCGCCTGCAGGGTGGGAGCGATGGCGGCCACGCGCTGGTACTGGCGCAGGTCGCGGCTGACGAGGATCAGGGCGCCGTCGCGGCTGCCGTTTTTCAGGGTTGCGAGTTTCATGGAGTGTGTTCCTTTTGAGGCGTAGTGTTCAGATGGATGCCGTGGGCGGCGCTCAGGCTTCGGCCGGCGCGTGCATCCAGGCGGCGTGCTTCGGCGCGCGGCGCGTCTGCGACCATTCTTCCAGCATTTCCCATTTGACGGCGTCTAGTTTGGCCATCATCTCGGGCGTGCCCACGTTGGCCGCCAGTTCCAGGCGGTGGCCGTTGGGGTCGAAGAAATAGATCGACTGGAAGATGGCGTGGTTCACCGGGCCCAGCACCTCGATGCCGGCGGCTACCAGGCGCTCCTTGGCGGCCAGCAGTTCCTCCATGCTGCCCACTTCCAGCGCCAGGTGCTGCACCCAGGCCGGGGTATTGCGGTCGCGGTCCATCGGCGGCTGCGTCGGCAGTTCAAAAAAGGCCAGCACATTGCCCTGACCCGCGTCGAGGAAGACGTGCATGTACGGGTCCGGCGCCTTGGTCGACGGCACCAGGTCTTCGGCGATGGCGAGGACGAAATTCATGTTCAAATGCTTGACGTACCACTCGACGGTTTTCTTCGCGTCGATGCAGCGGTAGGCGACGTGGTGGATTTGCTTGATCTTCATAATGTCTGTCTCCGATGGATGGCGGGTTTTTCAGCTTTTCACCATTAGAATCGAGTTACAGCTATCATACAAACAATTTTTAACCATCGATTTATCGGATTATCTTATGAGTCCCAGCCTGCGACAGATGCGCGCCTTCGTGGCGCTGGCCAAGACCGGCAGCTTTACCCTGGCCGCCGAATATCTGCACGTGACGCAATCCGCCTTGAGCGGCTTGATCAAGGAACTGGAAAGCGTGCTGGGCGTGCGCGTGGTCGAGCGCAGCACGCGCAAGACGCAGCTGTCGGAAATCGGCCGCGAACTGTATCCGCTGTTTGAAAAGATGATCGAGGACCTCGACGGCGCCATGGCCGGCATCGCCCAGCGCAAGGCCCTGAAGACGGGCCTGGTGCGCATCGCCGCGCCGCAGATGATGGCGTGCACCCTGCTGCCGGAAGTGATCGCCGCCTACCGCCAGGCGCACCCGGAGGTGCAGCTGCGCCTGGTCGACTGCCCCGTGGAAAACGTGTCGGCGCGCGTCTTCAGCGGCGAAGTCGATTTCGGCATCGGCCCCGAGCGCGATCCGACGGCGGAAATCGCCGCGCAAGTGCTGTTCGAGATGCCCTTCGTACTGGTCTTCCCCGAGCAGCATCCGCTGCAGCAGAAAGAGCGCGTGACCTGGGCCGACGTGGGCGACTACCCGTTCATTTCGCTGCAGGGCCAGTTCACAGAGCGTTTGCTGCGCGACATGCACGGCGCGTTTCGCGAACTGTCGCTCAATCCCTATAACGAAGTGACCTTCATGACGACGGCGCTGGCCATGGTCAGCGCCAACCTCGGCATCACGGTCTGCTTGCCGTACGCGGAACCGATGGTCAAACTCTACAAATTGCACATGCGCACCCTGCACGAGCCGGAACTGACGCGGCGCTTTTTCGTCTACACGAAGACGGGGCGTTCGCTGTCGCCGGCCGCCGAAAGCTTCATGGCCTTCCTGTTCCGCTTTGTCGAGACGCACGAGTGGAACGTGGGAGCGGGCGGCCCGGCCGCCCGCGACACCCCGCCGGCCGGCGGCCTCGCCGGCGCCCCTTTATAATGGCGCATCGCCCCTTATCCGCTTGCACCATGACCCAGCCTGACCAGCACGCCCTGTCGCCCACCGACGCCGCCACCATCGCCATCAACCAGCGCATGAACAAATTCGACGGCCATGAGCAGGTGTGGCTGTTCGGCTATGGCTCGCTGATCTACAAGGCGGACTTCCCCTATATCGAACGGCGCCCCGCCAGCATCGAAGGCTGGACGCGGCGCTTCTGGCAAGGTTCGCACGATCACCGGGGCACGCCGATGGCACCGGGCCGGGTCGCCACCATCGTGCCGCAGGCGGGCGCCGTGTGCGACGGCATGGCGTATCTGATCACGCCCGAAGTCTTCGCCCACCTCGACCACCGCGAAAAAAACGGCTACCTGCGCCTGGCCACCGACATCACTTTCGACGATGGCAGCAAGGTCGAAGGCCTGGTGTACATCGCCAACGAGGAAAACGCCGCCTTCCTCGGCGCCGCATCGGAACTCGATATCGCGCGCCAGATCGCCCGATCAAACGGCCCCAGCGGTCCGAACAGCGAGTACCTGCTGCACCTGGCCAGCGCCCTGCGCGAACTGGGCAAGAGCGATCCGCATGTCTTTTCCATTGAGCAACATCTGGCGCAGATGCAGGAACAGGATAATGCCGCACGATAGCGCCGCAGCGCACCCCTGCGGCATCAGCGCTGACGCTGGTTTAACTTAAAACAAATCCAGCTGCCCCGCATTGCCTTTTTTTACTTTTGCACCCAATGGCGGCACCACCAGTGGCCGGCGGAACTGCGTGCAATCGAGCTGTTTGAAGCGGCCACCCTTGCCGTGCAGCCCCAGCCGGTGCACGGCCTTTTCAAAGCGCTGGCGGATGAGGTCGGCCCACACGCCTTCGCCCCGCATGCGCGCGCCGAACGCGCTGTCGTAATCCTTGCCGCCACGCATTTCGCGCACCCGGTTCATCACGCGCTGTGCTCGTTCCGGGAAGTGCGCTTCCAGCCATTGCTGGAACAAGGGACTCACTTCCCACGGCAGGCGCAGCACCACGTAATGGGCGTGGATGGCGCCCGCGTCGCGCACGGCTTCGAGCAGTTGCTCGATTTCCGGCTCCGTCACGAAAGGAATGATGGGTGCGATGCTCACGCCCAAGGGGATGCCCGCGTCCGTCAGGGTGCGGATGGTACGCAGGCGCCGCGCCGGTGCGGCCGCGCGCGGCTCCAGCGTGCGCGCGATGGCCGGGTCCAGCGTCGTGACAGTGACGGCCACGGCCGCCAGGCGCCTGGCCGCCATGGGCGCCAGTATGTCGATATCGCGCTCGATCAGCGACGATTTCGTGATCAGCGCCACGGGGTGATCGCACTCGTGCAGCACTTCCAGCACGCGCCGCGTCAGCTGTCGTTCCCGTTCGCACGGCTGATACGCATCCGTGTTCACGCCCAGGGCGATCGGTTCGGCCACATACGACGGCCTGGCCAGTTCGCGCCGCAAGAGTTCGGGGGCGTTCACCTTGGCGTAGATGCGGCTTTCGAAGTCCAGGCCCGGCGACAGTCCCAAATAGCTGTGCGTAGGGCGGGCAAAGCAATAAATACAGCCATGTTCGCAACCCCGGTAGGGGTTCAGCGACACATTGAACGGCAAATCGGGCGAAGCGTTGCGCGTGAGGATGGTGCGCGCCTGCTCGTCGCTGACCTGCGTCTTCCAGGTCGGCGCCGCCTCCACATCCGCCTCGTCCAGGCCACCCACGCTCCAGCCATCATCGAAACCGGCGCGCGCATGCGCCTCGTAGCGCCCTTGCAGGTTCGAGACGGCCCCGCGCCCCTTGTGGGCTTTCAGCGATTGCGGCGGCAGTATGGCTTGCCCGGCGAAGCCGTCATCGTGCTCTGGAATGATTGCTTTCATGAACGGCCCCATCAACTGTATATACGTACAGTATACTATGCCGCTGTGCGGCCAAGATCAAGGGCTACCGTACTGCCGTTTCAAGCTTTTTCGCCGTGCGACATGACATAACTCAACTGCTGCGCGACAAAGCCGTCAAATGCCGTGATCAGGGGAACGAAGCGGGAAGCGTCCTGCTCCAACTGCATCAGGGCATAGCACGTCGCTTCCAGGGTCGATAACTGGTCTGGCGCATGCGCCTTGCGGATCAGATAATGGGAAGCGGGTGTATCGCGCAGCGGCAGGCGCGGCAACTGTTGCAACAGGGGATTCAGATACAGCATCTTGCGGCTCTTGCGCCAGGTGGCGTCCAGCACCACCAGCCGCAATTGGCTCGCAAATCGGGGCGGATCGAGCAAGATGGACGGGTCGAGCGCTGGCGGCGGCGCGATGCCCAGCGAACGGTCGCCTGGCGTATCCGGGTACAGCAGCACATTGTGCTTGTCGGCCAACAATTGGGCAAGGGTGTCGGGGGCAAACTGTTCGCCCGTCAGCAGGCGGCTGTTGGGCAGGCTCAGATGCAGCAAGCGGGCGCTGCCCTTGGCGTTGTGGACTTCCAGCGGATGCTGGAGGATCAGCACGTCCACGGCGTGGGCGACGGGGGCAGTCCAGCGGCAAATGCAGCTGGACGCAGCGCGCAGGCAGACCGGGCAGCGTGCCCGTTTGGCGGGTTCAGCCTGGAAGGAGGATGCGGCGCCAGGGCTGGCGATCGCGCTGGAAATAGAGCGGGAGGTACGGCGGGTGGTCATGGCGGAGCGCGTTCGCGGCTGTCTTCAAGCCGCGATTGTAGCGCCCACGCCATTCCAAGGGGAACCTGCGCTTAAAACTCTTCCCAGTCGTCGGCACCGGATGCCACCGGCGTCTTCGGTGTGCGTGCACGCACAGCGTCCGCTGGCGCCGCCTTGCCCGGCGCAGGCGCGGCCACGGAGGGTGCCGGCGTCCGCGGCGTGGCGTGCCGCATGGCAGGCCGCACCGCAGCTTTGATGGGCTCAGACGCCGTCACGGACGGAGCAGCACTGGCCGATGCATATTGCTGCGTGGCATCGAGCTTGAACACGCCCACCACGTCGGCCAGCTTGGCTGCCTGTTCCTGCATGGATTCGGCCGCCGCCGCCGCTTCTTCCACGAGGGCCGCGTTTTGCTGCGTTACCTGGTCCATCTGGCCGATGGCCCGGTTGACTTGTTCGATGCCGGTGCGCTGCTCATCGCTGGCGTCGGTGATCTGGTTCATGATCTGCGTCACGTGGCTGATGCTTTGCACGATCTCGTCCATGGTGCGGCCCGCCTTGTCCACCAGTTGCGAACCGGCCTCGACCTTTTGCACGGAATCGTCGATCAAGCCCTTGATTTCCTTGGCCGCCGCGCTGGAGCGCTGCGCCAGGTTGCGCACCTCGGAGGCCACGACGGCAAAACCACGGCCCTGCTCGCCGGCGCGGGCTGCTTCGACGGCCGCGTTCAGGGCCAGGATATTCGTCTGGAAGGCGATGGCGTCGATGACGCTGATGATGTCGACGATCTTGCGCGAGGAATCGTTGATCGAGCCCATGGTGCTGACCACTTCCGAGACCACCACGCCACCCTTGCTGGCGATCTGCGAGGCGTCGATGGCCAGCTGGTTGGCGCTGCGCGCATTGTCGGCGTTGAGTTTCACGGTGGAGGTCAGCTCTTCCATGGACGATGCCGTCTCTTCCAGCGAACTGGCCTGCTCTTCCGTGCGCGACGACAGGTCCAGGTTGCCGGCCGCGATTTCGCTCGACGCCGTGCTGATCGATTCGGTGCCGGCGCGCACCTGGCCCACGATACTGACCAGTTTATCGTTCATGTTTTTCAGCGCGTGCATCAATTGCCCCGTCTCATCGCGGCTTTCCACGACGATATGGCTGGTCAGGTCGCCGGCGGAAACGGCTTGCGCCACCTCGACTGCACGCGTGATGGGACGCGTGATCGAGCGCGTGATCCAGTAGGCGCAGGCAATGCCCAGCAAGATGGCCACCACGCCCAGCGAGATCAGCAGCAGGCGGCCGTTTTCGTAGCGCGAACGAATTTGCGCAGCCGTTTCGTCGAGCAATTTGGCTTCCAGCAGTTCCAGCTTCTTCAACGACGCCAGATAGATGTCGCGCTTGGCGACCATGTCGCCTTCGTACAGGCGCTTGCCCAATTCCAGATCGCCCGCATTCTTGGCCTTGAACACATTCTTGCGTACTTCCGTGTAAGCCTTGCGCGTGCTCAGCACCTCCTGGTACAGCGATTGCTCTTCGGCATTCAGCTCGCTTTTGCCGATAGCGTTCTGAATTTCCGTGGCGCGTGCCGACGAGACGGCCATTTCCTGTTCAAACTGCTTCTGGTGTTCGGGATCGCCGACTTTCCAGGCCGCCGCCGTGCGCGCCGCGTTCACCTCGATGACCTTGGTCCATTCACCAATCAGGCGCTCGTTGCGCACCTTGACGTTGACCAGCGCATCGGTTTCCTTGCTGGCGCTTTGCATCTGCACGATGCCCACCACGGTCAGGGTCGTCAACAGGAGCAGGACGGCGGCAAAACCGCCACCGAGACGTACGCCGATTTTGAGGTTTTTCATTGCGTGATTCCTATCTGAAAAAAACAATGCACAGACGCCACGAAACCGACCTGCTGCTACGTATCAATATAGCAGGCATCTGCCGTGCGGCAATCACGAGCGGCGACGCAACGGTAGGCGCGTCACCAGAATGGCAGCACGCCGCAGCGCACCACTTTGGAGCAGATTGTGAGTGAATCAGAGTGGTATTGCAAGAAATAACATGCAGAAAAGCAACAACCAGAAGACGGTATGCCGCCACGAACGGGCGGCAGGCAAGCAAGGTCAGTTTTGCTTCACATAGATCAATTTTGATGTATCGAAACCCAAGCCACCGGCTTTCTCGATCAGGCGCCGCTGCAAGGCAAGATCCATGGTGGGCGTGCGCGACAGCAACCAGAAGTAGGACTTGTCGGGGCCGCTGATCATGGAATAGCTGTAATCTTGCTGGTCCAAATCAAACACGATGTAGGAACCATAGAAGGGCCCGAAAAACGACACTTTCAGGTAGCCCACGTCTTTCTTGTCGACGAAATACGCCTTGCCTTCCGCTTCCTTCCACTTCGCGTCCGCATCCTTGTAGCCGCGGTTGAGCACTTTCAGGCCGCCATCCTGGCGCAGGCTGTAGTCGGCCGTCACGTGGCTCAGGCCCCGCTCGAACGAATGGTCGAGGCGCGCGATCTCATACCATTTGCCCAGATAACGGGTCGTGTCGAAATTGCTGACAGGTACAATATTCTCGGGCCGGCCTACGCAGCCGGCCAGCACGAGCACACATAGCAATAATATTCTTTTCATGTTTTTCTCCATCGGGTTGAATCAGTCAGGGCAGCAGCGCGCGGTCCAGGATGCGGCGGATTGCGCCATTGGCTTGCATGCGCACGATGGCGGCATTGAATTGTTCTATAAAGTCATCGCGATAAGGGTAGGCGGCAGGCCGGCGCTCCGTAAAACCCAGGTGGCCCTGCTGGCTGGCCAGCTGCGCGGTTTCCTGTATCGCCTGCATCGGCGTGCCCGGCGCACCCTCGCGCCGGATGCGCTGCAATTCCCACTGCGCCGACAGGCGGTCGCTGACATAGCAATCGATACGCCCGCGCATCAGCTTGAGCAGATTCGTGCGCGTGCCCTTGGCCGTATCGAACACGATGCTGGCCGCTTGCAGGGCTGCCGTCTGTTGCGCATCGCCCAGCAAAAAACCCGCGTTCACGCCGATGTGCAGGCCGCCGTAATCGGCGGGCCACTGCCGCAGCGCCCGTTTCGCCAGCACGTCCTGGTTGCACAGCACCACCAGCTGCTCCATCAGCAACGGCACGGAATAGCGCACGTACGGCCGCTCGCTGCGCCACGAATACGGCGGATACAGGGCAAACGCCTCGCCTGTCTGCAGCATCAGCACGCCCCGTTTCCACGGCACGGGACGCAGTTGCACCGCATATTGCGGCATCGATTGCACGGCTTCGCGCACGATCTCCGTGTAGATGCCTTTCAGCTGGCCGTTGTCGACGTAGGAGTACGGCGGATAATCGTCGTCGCCATAGATCACCAGCGGCGTCGCCCCCTCCGCCCGCGCACTGGCAGCGAGGAACAGGCATAGCGCGGCAGGCAGGATGAACATTCTGGACATGCCGGAAGATTAGCATGGAAGCGCGAAAACCGATCATCCGTTCGCGCTGTTCGTGCCCAGCATTTCGTCGAGTTGCGCCAGGGTGCTTGAATCCTTCACCACGGCGCGCAGCCACAGGTGCAGCGGCAGCTCGCCCCAGCTGGCAGCCTTGTCGGCCAGGTAGGCGACGGGGCTATGCGGCTCCGTGCGGCGGAAAAAATCGGCCACCTGACGCAGCTGGGCCAGCGCCTGCTGGCGCTGCACGATGGCGCCCCCGCCTGCGCCTGCGTCAGCGCCCTGGCCAGCGGCCCTCGGCACACCGGCAAAGTCCGCATCCGGTGACAGCGGCGCGATGAAATGAATGGCGTTTTCCAGCGCTTCGCGGGCGGCGCGAAAACTCGGACCGTCGACGCCGAAACGCGCGTCGACGCTGCGCTCGAACGCCAGCAGCGACTGCATGCAGTACTGGGCATCGGCCAGCAAGGCGTCGGAAAAGGCGCGCGAGTTCCTTTGCCGCGCCGCCTCCATCTGCGCCAGGGGCACGCCTTCGTCGTGGCGCGCATCGCCCCAGCCCTGCTCCGCCGCGCCCGGCACCAGGCTGGCGGCCGCACGCTGGCGCGCCGCATCGAAATCCTGCAGCGAAAACAGGCCGTCGGCGCCTTCCGTCAGCGGGATCTCGCGCAGCAGCTGCGGCGTGCGCGAGAGCAGCCAGAAGACATTGCCGATGCGCTGTTCCTGGTCGCCCTCTTCCGCCGGCGGATACAGGCCATCCCAATAGCGCTCGCACAGGCCGGCCAGCAGCGCGTAGCCGTCGCCCAGGCCGCGGAAGTGGCGCGTTTTCGCGTGCGCCTCGGCCAGCCACACGGCCACGCGCAAATCCTTGCTGTGCGTGGCGATCAGCTGTTCGCAGCGCGTCGCCACGAAAGGCCAGTCGGCTTCCTTCAGCGCCGTCACCCACTCGCCCTGGTCCAGGCTCGGGTCGTCGTGCTGGCGCGCGCGCGCGATGGCGTCGAGCTCCTGGCTGAAGGTGATGTCTTCGCCGCAGGGACTGACGGCGCTGACGGGGTGCAGCAACTGCTCCAGATTGAACATGGTGCCCTCCGCAGGGTGACGTTACTTGCTGACGTTATTTGATGGTGTATTTGAACTGCCCCTGCTTATTTGCAGTGACGCGTATCGACGCGAGCGGCTCGCCTGCCGCCATGCGCGCCAGCACCGCTTCGGCGATCGCCGGCAGCAGGCTGCCGTTCAGAATTTGATCGACATTACGCGCGCCCGAATCGACCTCGGTGCAGCGCGCCAGCACGGCGTCGACCAGGCCAGCATCGTGACTGAACTGCGCCTGGTGGTTGCGCGCGATGCGTGCGCCTATCCTCGCCAGCTTCAGGGCGATGATTTCGGCCAGCACCGCGTCGTTCAGGGGATAAAACGGCAGCACTTTCAGGCGCCCCAGCAGGGCCGGCTTGAAGTGCGCCACCAGTTGCGGGCGCACCAGTTCTTCCAGCGCGGCCGGCGTGGGCAAGTCTTGCGCGACCCGGTTCAGGCAGGCGGCCATCATGGCGCCGGACCCCAGGTTCGACGTGGCGATGATGATGGTGTTGCGAAAATCGACTTCGCGCCCTTCCGCATCATCGAGCACGCCCTTGTCGAACACCTGGAAGAACAATTCGAGCACGTCGGGGTGGGCTTTTTCCGCCTCGTCGAGCAGCACCACGCTGTAGGGCTGGCGCCGCACGGCTTCCGTCAGCACGCCGCCTTCGCCATAGCCGACATAGCCGGGCGGCGAGCCTTTCAGGCCCGCCACGCTGTGCGCTTCCTGGTACTCGCTCATATTGATGGTAATGAGCTTGCGCTCGCCGCCGTACAGCAGATCGGCCAGCGCCAGCGCCGTTTCCGTCTTGCCCGTGCCCGACGGCCCCGTGAACAGGAACACGGCTTGCGGCTTGTTCGGGTCGTCCAGGCTGGCGCGCGCCGTGCGCACGCGCTGCGCCACCGCGTCGATGACGTGGTCCTGTCCCAGCACCCGTTCGCGCAGCGCGCCCTCCAGGGTCAGCACCGTGCGGATCTCGTCCTTGAGCATTTTTCCCAGCGGGATGCCGGTCCAGCCGGCGACGATGCCGGCCACCACCTGCGCATCGACTTCCAGCGGCGACAGCGGCGCCTCTCCCTGCAGGGCCGCCAGCTCTTCCTTCAGCGCCAGCAGGCGCGCCGCGCCGATCTCGCCCGGCCGCTCGCCGCGCAGCTGCGCGCGCAAGTCGCCAATCTGCGCCACCAGCGTTTTTTCGCGCTCCCAGCGCTGCGCCAGCGCCGCGATCTGCGCCTGTCCTTCGTCATGCTCGCGCCGCAGCTGCGCCAGGCGCACGGCGCCGGCATTGTCGGGCGCTTCGCCATCGGCCGCTTCGCGGCTCAGGGCGGCGATTTCCGCACCGATGCGTTCCTGCCGCCGGTGCGCGTTTTCCAGCTGCGCCGGCGTGGCGCGCTGGCCCAGCGCCACCTTGGCGCACGCCGTATCGAGCACGCTGATGGCCTTGTCGGGAAGCTGGCGCCCGCTGATGTAGCGGTGCGACAGGCGTACCGCCTCGACGATGGCGGCGTCGCGCACGCGGATGCCGAAATGGCGCTCCATCAGCGGCGCCATGGCGCGCAGCATGGCGCAGGCGATGTCTTCGCTCGGCTCTTCCACCTTCACCACCTGGAAGCGCCGCGCCAGCGCCGCATCCTTTTCAAAGTACTTTTTGTACTCGCTCCAGGTGGTGGCGGCGATGGTGCGCAGGGCGCCGCGCGCCAGCGCCGGTTTCAGCAGATTGGCCGCGTCGTTCTGTCCCGCCTGGCCGCCGGCGCCGATCATGGTGTGCGCCTCGTCGATGAAGAGGATGATCGGATGCGGGCTTTTCGTCACCTCGTCGATGACATTTTTCAGCCGGCTTTCGAACTCGCCCTTCACGCTGGCGCCGGCCTGCAGCAAGCCCATGTCGAGCGCGTGGATGTGCGCGCCCTGCAGCACCTCGGGCACGTCGCCGGCGGCGATGCGCAAGGCCAGGCCTTCCACCACGGCCGTCTTGCCCACGCCCGCCTCGCCCGTGAGTATCGGATTGTTCTGGCGCCGGCGCAGCAGGATGTCGACGGCCTGGCGTATCTCGGCCTCGCGGCCGATCACGGGATCGAGCTTGCCGTCGCGCGCCAGCTGCGTCAGGTCGGTGGTGAACTGGTCCAGCGCCGGGGATTTGCTGGCCAGGGCGGCAACAGGATCTTCGGACAGGTCGGCAAGCTGCGGCACCGCCGCGCTTTCCTCTTCATCAGAACCTGCCGTCAGCTTGTCCGGATGGTGTTTCAACTGCTCCACGCTGAAGCGGGCGAACAGCTTCGAGCCGCGGTACGCGAGCTGCGACAGTTCCGGCTCCGTCAGCAGCGCCAGCAACAGATGGCGGCTGCGGATGGGCCCTGGCCGCGTCGTGTCCAGCGAAGCGATCAGCCAGGCGTGTTCGAACAGCAGCGGCAAGTGCCGCGAAAACACGGGCGTGCGCGCGCTGCCCGTCCTGAAGCCGCCGATCTCGCGGCGCAGGTCCGCCTCCAGCGCCGTCAGGCTGATTTCGCTGCGCCGCGCGATGGTGACGAAATCGCTGCGCTCCTGCTCCAGCAGCGCCAGGAACAGGTGCTCGACATCGACTTCGTACTGGCCCAGTCCCACGCAGATGGCGGCGGCGCGGGTGGCGGCCGTGCGCGCCGTGTCATTGAGTTTGGCGATCAAGGTTTTCAAATGATTGCTCATGCGGCGGCTCCCTTGCGGTTGATCGAATAGCGCAGCGACGACGGCTGCAGCACGGCGTCGAAATTCACCGCCTCGCCGCCGGCCATCACGGCCAGGGTGCCGCTGATGACGAAGCCGACGCGGTTGATGCTGCCCGCTTCGCGCTCCAGGCGGGCGCGTACATTGCGCAGGCGCGGTTCATGGCGTTCGATGGCCGCCTTCAGCGCGGCGCAGATGCGGGCGCGGTCATCGCTGCTGGACAGGCACATGCCGGCGAAATCGATGAGGCCATAGTTGACGATGGAGGCCGCGCATTCCGGATAGGCGTCGAGCGCGCCGGGCGGCAGGGCCACGCGCGTGTTGAGCAGTTCCTCCAGGTCGCGCGCCACCGCATCCTTCAATTGTTCCAGCGACAGGCGCACCGCCACGCCGCCCGCCGCACCGCCGCCGTCATCCATCAGGCGGTCAAACAGGCCAGGTACATAACTGTCCATGCGCTCTCCTGAAAAATCGGCGCGGCGCGCGGCGAAGGTGGCCGCCGCGCGCCGCGCACCATGGATCAAGCCACGCGGTTCGCGGCCAGGTCCCAGCCGCCCGAAGTATTGCCGCCGGCGCCGCCCGTCACTTTTTGCTGCGTGTATTTCCACTTCACTTTCGAGAATTTGAAGCCGACGTGTTCACCGAGGATGTCGCCTTCTTCCACATTCGGCGTCACGGCGCCGATCAATACGTTCTCGATTTCGATTTCAAAATACTTGACGCGCTCCCCTTGCCCGTCGGCGCGCATGAATTCGAAGCGCGCCTTGGGGATGGTCTTGCCGGCCGAGCAGGTCTGCAACAGCACCGGCGAGGCCAGGTCGGCCAGCTTGGAGATGACGATGTCTTTGTGTTCGCAGCGTTCGGCCGTGTGGCCGCCGCCCGTCGAGGCGGTGGCGGACTTCGGCTGCTCGACGCTCCAGCTGACCGATTTGCATTCGATCCAGTCCTTGTGCTTGTCATCGGTGGACTCGCCCTTGATGCCGTCTATCTGCAGATATACATCGATTGCCATGGTGTGCTCCTCTGGTTGAAAGATGGGTGATTCAGGAATTGGTCGACTTCGGCAACTCCGCGACCAGTCGGAGCGAAACGGATAATTCATCGAGCTGGAAGTGCGGCCGCAGGAACGACACGGCGCGGTACACGCCGGGCCGGCCCGGTACTTCATGCACCTGCACGGACGCCTCGCGCAACGGGAATTGCGCCTTCTGTTCCTGGCTGGCGTTATCGTCGAGCAGCACGTACTGCATCAGCCAGCGGTTCAGAAAATCTTCCACGCTGGAGGCGGCGGCAAAGCTGCCGATCTTGTCGCGCATCATGGCCTTCATGTAATGCGCGATGCGCGAGACGGCGAAGATGTACTGCAGCTGCGACGACAGCACCGCGTTGGCGTTGGCCGCGTCGCTGTTGTACTTGCGGCTTTTCTGCGCCGACTGCGCGCCGAAAAACGCCGCATACGCCGTGTTCTTGCAATGCACCAGCGAGATGAAGCCCAGGTCCGACAACTCCTTTTCGCGCCGGTCGGTGATCGCCACTTCGGCCGGGCATTTCAGGGCCACGTCTCCCTCGTCCGTCTTGAAGGTGTGGGTCGGCAGGTCGTCCACCAGACCGCCGCCCTCCACGCCGCGGATGGCGGCGCACCAGCCGTAGTCGGCAAAGGCGCGCGTCAGCTTGCTGCCAAACGCATACGCGGCGTTACACCACAGGTATTTGTGATGGTCGCTGCCGTCGACTTCCTCGACAAAGTTAAAACCGTCGACCGTGGTGCCGTCGACGGGATTGAACGGCAGCCGGCCCAGGAAGCGGGGCAAGGTCAGACCGACGTAGCGCGCGTCCTCGGATTCGCGGAAGGCTTTCCATTTCGCGTACTCGACGGTATCGAACACCTTGGCCAGGTCGCGCGGCTTGCCCAGGTCACCGTAGCTTTCCAGGCCAAACAGTTCCGGCGCAGCCGAGGCGATGAAGGGCGCGTGCGCGGCGGCGGCGACGTGCGACATCTGCTCGACGAAATACATGTCTTCCGGCTGGCGCGAGATGGCGAAGTCGCCCAGCAGCGCGGCAAATGGCGCACCGCCGAAAGTGCCGAATTCCTCTTCATACACCTTCTTGAACATGCTGCTCTGGTCGAACTCCAGCGCGGCCTGGAAATCCTTCACCAGTTCGCGCTTGGTGGCGTTGAACATGCGGATCTGCAGGCGCGTGCCCGTGTCGGAATTGCCGACCAGGTAGCGCAGCCCCGTCCAGCTTTGTTCGAGCTGCTGGAACGGCGCCGCGTGCATGATTTCGCTGAGCTGGGCCGAGATCAGGCGGTCGATCTCCGCCACGCGCGCGTCCAAGGTGGCCGACAGGCTGCTCGACATCAGCACCGTGCCGTCGAGCACCTGGGCCACCAGTTCCGAGATCAGGTCACGCGCGCGCGCATGTTCGGCACCGGACTTGGCGACGCGGCTTTGCTCGACGATCTGGTCGAGCAAGTCGGTCGCGGCCGGCGCACCGGGCGTGGATACTGCTAGGGCCTCTGCCTGGGTACTCATCTCAATCCTCCTGCGCTGGGAACTGCGGTTTCAGGGTAGCCAGGCTGTCCGTGTTGTTCAGCACTTCCGTCAGCAAGTCTTCCAGCTTGTCGTTGCCGGCCAGCTTGTTGCGCAGGTCGGCCAGCTTGGTGCGCGCCTCGAGCAGCTTGCGCAAGGGATCGACCTGGCGCACCACCGATTCCGGGCGGAAGTCGTCCATCGAG
The DNA here is from genome assembly GCF_003667705.1 of Janthinobacterium agaricidamnosum. NCBI lineage: Bacteria > Pseudomonadati > Pseudomonadota > Betaproteobacteria > Burkholderiales > Oxalobacteraceae > Janthinobacterium > Janthinobacterium agaricidamnosum. The sequence continues at coordinate 4,090,566 of NZ_CP033019.1, forward strand.
CGGAAGTGCAGATCGACGGCGAACGTGCCGCCCGCCTCGCTGATACGGTTCGGCACGGCGAAACGGGCCACCGGCTCCACGCCGGACAGCACTTCGTCGAAATTGGCGCTGTCGATGGAAACGAACTTGCGGTCCTTCAGGCGTTTTTTCTCGCTGTCAGGGTTGCCGCCAAAGTCGCCCAGCACGCCGACCACGAAGGGCAGCTCCTTGTTTTCAATCGCGTCGCCGATCTCGACGTCATAGGTCATTTGCACGCGCGGCGCGCGTACCTGCTTCAGGCGTTTTTGCACGCTGTCGGACTTGGACATGTCGCTTCCTTTGCAAGGAGATGGTGGGGATGCTCGCTTATTTCAGGCCGCTGAACGGGTCGGCCGCGCTGCCTTGCTGCGCCGCGCCCTTCGCCGCCGGCGTACCGGAACCGGCCGCGCGCTTGCCGGCCGCCGGCGGGCGCCTGGCCGGCGGCACCAGGACGTCTTCGCCTATGCTTGCGCGCAGCAGCTTGGCCAGGTCCTGCGCTTCCGAGCGCAACGAACCATTCAGATTATTTTGCCGCGACAGATCGGCCAGCGCCTTGCCGGAAAGGCGCAAGCCGCTGACGGCGACGATGCTGTTGGCCACCTTGTCGTCCGGGTCGCGCTCCAGCGCTTCAAGCGCATGGCCGATGGCGTCGCCGTACTGGCCGCGGTCGAACTTCATCTGCGCCATTTGCAGCCACGGCGCCTTGTCGGCGGGATAGCTCGCGCCGCCGCGCTGAAGCAGGGTCATGGCACGCTCGTACTGGCCGGCGCGCGCCGCCGCATCGGCGTCGCTCATCACTTGCGCCAGGGTCGGTGCGGCAGGTTTTGGGGACGCCGACTGATCCGGCGTGGCGCAGGCGGCCAGCAGCAAGGCGCTGGCAAGGCAGACAATACGGAGCGATATCGTGGCTGGCTTCATCGGGGTACTCCTTCACGTGGAGGACGCTACCGCTGGGAAAGATGGGCGGCGTGAAGACTATTATTGATCGGCAATTTTTTACCAAATTGAGATTAATCAGCAAAGAAGAAGTTCCACGCTACAGCCGCGCAGGACGACATGAATCCTGATCTGGCGCAGTAATTGTCTTGATCGCAGACCGATCTTGCGCCAACGCAAGCAGGTCGCCCGTGCATGCGTTTAAATGACTGCAACACTTTTGTTTCCACACTACATCTTGCAAAGGTCGCCCATGCCACCTGACGCCCTGCTCCGCCCGGCCCGCGCCACCGCGCTACCGCTGCTGGCATTGCTGCAAGCGTTGCTGCTGACCGGCTGCGCGGGCGGCGCCATCGGCACCCTGGCCAACGCGGCGCTGCAAATGGCCGGCGTGGCCAAGCCGCCGCCGGAACTGCCCGACGCGCAGCAGCCGCCGCGCAATGTCAGCATCCGCCTGCACGCGGCGCAGCGCCTGAACACCGATGCCGACGGCAGGCCGCTGGCGCTGGTGGCACGCATCTACAAGCTGCGCCAGAGCGCAGCCTTCGAGCAGGCGCCTTACGACAGCTTCCTCGACGCGCAGCGCGAAAAAGCGGCGCTGGGCGCCGACCTGATGGAAGTCAAAGAGGTGCTGCTGGTGCCGGGCCAGCGCTACGAAGTACAGGAAAAAGTCAGCAAGGAAGCGTATTTCATCGGCGTCGTGGCCCTGTTCCGCGCGCCTGCGACACAGCGCTGGCGCGCCACCTTTGCCGCCCCCGACGCGGAACGCAGCGGCATCACCGTCGGCCTGCATGCCTGCGCGCTCAGCATCAGCGGCACGTCCACGCTGTCGGCCCCGCGCTGCCAATAGCACCAACAGACACGCCACACATTCAAGGAGAAACGAGATGGGCATGGCAGCGAAAGTCTTGTGGGGAGAAGGCCTGTTCCTGCGGCCGCAGCATTTCCAGCGCCAGGACCAGTATCACGAAGCGCGCCTGCATCACACGGCCAGCGCGCTGCATCCCTACCTGTGGGGCGTGGCGCACATGGAGTGGGACCTGGCGGCGCTGAAGACGGGCACCCTGCGCCTGCAGGCCCTGTCGGCCATCTTCCGCGACGGCGAAGTGTTCGAGGCGCTGGGCGACGGCGCGCCCGGCAGCGATATCCTGCCCCCGCCGGTGGACCTGGAAGCGCTGCCGCCGGCGGTGCAGGAAGTGACGTATTACGCGGCCCTGCCCATCCTCAACCGCGAAGGCATGAATTACACGGCGCAGGCGTCAAATGCGGGTGCGCCGGCGGCCACGCGCTTTGCGCATGCCATGCGCGCCACGCCCGACCTGTTTACGGAGTCCGCCGTGGCCGACGTGGCCTATCTGAAAAAGACCGTGCGCCTGATTCCCGACAGCGAGGCGCGCGGCTCCTACGACTGCCTGCCGCTGATCGCCCTGCGGCGCACGGTATCGGGCGGCTTCGAACCCCTGCCCTCGTTCATGGCGCCCAGCCTGGCGATCGCCGGCGCGCCGCGCCTGCAAGGCGTGCTGGAACACCTGCTCGACGCCTTGCAGGCGAAAGTGAGCGCGCTGCACGGCCACCACCGCGAACCGAGCCGCAACGTGATCGAATTCCGCTCGGGCGACGTGTCCTCGTTCTGGCTGCTGCACACGGTCAGCACGGCCGCCGCCGCGCTGATGCACTATGTGCGCCACCCGGCCCTGCATCCGGAGCGCCTGTACGAGGCGCTGCTGGGCCTGGCGGGCGGCCTGCTCAGCTACTCCAAGCACTACACCCTGGCCAGCCTGCCCGCCTACGACCACGCGCAGCCGGGCGCCTGCTTCGATGCCATCGACGCCATCATCCGCGAACTGCTCGACACCGTCATCTCGTCGAAGTATTTTTCCATCGCCCTGCTGGAAGACAAGCCCTCGTACTACCTGGGCAAGCTCGATTCGGGCAAGATCGATCAGCACACCACCCTGTACCTGGCGATACGCGCCGCCATGCCCGCCATCGAGCTGGTGGACGTGGTGCCGCTGCGGGTGAAAGTAGGCGCGCCCGACGACGTGGAAAAATGCGTGCTCACGGCCATGCCCGGCCTGAAACTGTCGCATGCGCCGCAAGTGCCGGCGGCCATTCCCGTGCGGCCCGACACCTATTATTTTGCGATTGAAAACCGCGGCGCGCTGTACGAGCAGATGTTCAAGGCGCAGTCGATTTCCGTCTACGTGCCGGCCGGCATACGCGACCTGCAGCTGGAACTGATCGCGGTGACGGCATGAGCCAGCTCATCGAACGGCGCGCGGCGCCCTCCCTGCTGGGACCACGCGGTGCCGCCCCGGCAGGCAGCAGCCGGCATGCGGGCAGCGCCCTGCTGGACCTGATGCACGAAGGCTTTTACATGCTGTTCATGCTGAAGCACGGTTCGGCGCCCGGCGACGAGCAAAGCTTCATGGACCGCATCACGGCCTTCCTCGACGACTTCGAACGCGAAGCGAAGAAGATCCGCGCCGATGGCGACGATATCGAGGCGGCCAAGTATGCGTTCTGCGCGGCCGTCGATGAAATCATCCTCGCCTCGCCGTTCGCCCTGCGCAAGCAGTGGGAGCGGCGCCCGCTGCAGCTGCTGATCTTCGGCGACCAGCTGGCCGGCGAACACTTCTTCGACCGCCTCGACGCCTTGCGCGGCAAGGGCGCCATGCGCGTGCAGGCGCTGCAGGTGTTCCACATGTGTTTATTGCTGGGATTCCAGGGCAAGTATGCGATCGACGGCGGCGAAAAACTCAGCTATCTGACGGCGCGCCTGGGCGACGAGATCGCCCACATCAAGGGCAAGAGCCGCGGCTTCGCGCCGCGCGCGGAACGCCCCGACCAGGTGGTCAACAAACGCGGCAGCGACGTGCCGCTGTGGGCGCTGTCGAGCTTTTTCGCCCTGCTGGCCATCTGCGCCTACCTCGGTCTGAAAACGCATCTGACGCGCGGCACGCAAACGACCCTGGCCGCGTATGCGGACCTGGTCAAGCTGGCGCCGCGGCCCGCGCACCTGACCATTACTCTGCCCTGATCAGTGGGCGCGGATCATTGAGCAATGCGGAACTCGATGCGCCGGTTCCTCGCCCGGCCATCGGCCGTGGCGTTGCTGGCCACGGGACGGTCCGGCCCCTGGCCCGACACCAGCACGGTATCGGCCGCGACGCCCTTGCTGGCCAGGTAGGCGCGCACGGCTTCGGCCCGTGCCTGGCTCAGGGCCACGTTGCTGGCGCGCAGGCCCGTGTCGTCCGTATGGCCGATCACCTCCACCTTGCGGCCCCGCAGCCTGAGCATGGCGGCCGCCATATCGTCGAGGATGGCCTGGCCGGCCGGCGTGATGGTGGCCTTGCCGCTGTCGAATTCAATGATGCGTTTATCGAGCGCCGCATCGAGCAAGCCCTGCTCGGCCTCGGCCGCCTTGACACGCAAGCCATTGTTGACGGTGTAGGTGGGATTGAGGCTGGTGGCGATATCGCTGGCGATCTGCTGGCGCTGCGCCTCGTTCGCCACTTCGCCGCGCACGCTGACGTTGTTGCCGGCTATGCTGATCTGCCCCCGTGAAATCAGCTTCAGGTTCGGCGCGATCAGCTTTTGCACGTAGCCGTTCCAGTTGGCCGGCACCGCCACATTGCCGATGCTGATCTGGTCGACCACGCGCTCGGCGCCATACAGTTCGCGCAGGCGGCCCAGCACGGCCGCCTTGCCCGCCTCGTCGGCCAGGGTGCCCGTGACGAGGATCTGGCCCGGCATCGGCGTCTGCGGCGCTTGCGCCTGGGCGTGGCAGGCAGTGGCGGCAAGCTGCAGCAGGAAGAAAACGGTTGGTTTCATCGCAATCCCTCAGGTAAAGGTATTCGTGAACATGGCGCAGGCCGAGCGCAGCGACAGCTGCTCCTGCTGCAAACAGGCGGACAACCGGCGCAGCGCCGATGCGTGTCCCAGCTGCTCCTCGACCCAGTCGAGCTGGTCGAAGATGATCAGCCGTTCGCTGCCGGCCTGCGGATCGATCAGCGCGCGCAAGCCATGCGGGTCGGCGCCGCAAAAGCCGATCACCAGCACGGGCGCCTCGTCGAGGTGGGAAAAGAACAGCGCCAGTTCGAAATCGGCCTGGCGCAGGAAAGGCGCGATCAGATGCAGCCAGAAGCTGGCCACCAGTTCGCGCAGCTGCGCGTCTTGCGGCAGCGGCAGCACCAGGCTTTTTTCCAGGCGCGGCAAGCCGCTCCGCCGCACCGGCTGCAGCAGCAGGCCCAGGCCCAGCAGCAATTCGCGCACCGTCACCGGGAACGCGGGCGAAGCGAGCATCGTTTGCAGGCCATGCACGGTCTGCGCCTGCAAAAAGGCGGCCAGCCGCGCCGCGTGCTCAGGCGCGGCCGGTTCAATTTCCACCACGTTGCCGGCCAGCGCCAGCAAGGCCGGACCCGGCTCCGGGCTGGCCACGATACCCTGCGACAGCTGCTCCACGCGCTGCCACAGCGGCGCCAGCGCCAGCGGGCTGCAGCCGACAAAGGCTTCGGCGGCGTCGATTTCCAGCGCGCCCATGGCCATGAAGGGGAAGCGCCGCTGCGACTGGTCGTTGCTCGCTTCGAGGCGCCCGGCGATGGCGCGCCGGCTGCGCGTGCCGACGAAGGCGAAGCGCAGCGGCGGCAAGGCGTCGTAATTGAGCTTCCAGCGCGGCTCCACCGTCAGCGCAGTCATGACCTGCGCCAGCCAGTCGTCGAGCAGCTGCACCAGCGCGTGATTGTCGCAAGCCTTGATGAAATCGCCGCGCGCGGGGATCTTGCCGAAGTAACCGAGGCGCACCTGCTGTTGCGCGCGCATCATGGCGACACTCCCGCAGTCGCGGCGATGACCGGCACAGGAGCAGGCGCACCCACGATGGTCTCGGGCAGCTGCATGCCGCGAAAGCCCTGCTCCTGCACCGCCGCAGTCCCGCCCGCACCCGTCGCCGTCGTTTCCGCGCTGCTGGTGATTTTCAGGTCGACCGCCACGGCCACCTCGCCGCGCGCCCAGCGCAGTTCGAACACGCCGCCGTCCTTGCGCTTTTTGCTCGCCGCATCGATCATGCGCTTCAAGCCGAACTGCCCCGGCTCGTTGAACAGTTCCACCGTGCGTCCGTCGAAGGTGACGGCCGTGATGCGCGCCCCCTGCATGCCCGTCGCGCCCTGCGGCCCCGGATGGACCATGTTCGTCCACTGCGCCGGCGTGTTGCGGTAGCGCAGCTGCTGGCCGTCGATCTCCACCGTGTATTCCAGCGTGCCCGGTGCGGGCGACGGCTGGATCTGGAACACGGTTTGCGCCGCCGTCGACGTGGCCGCCACGCCGCCCGCGCCCAGCGGCGCGATCCAGCCGGGGAAGCGCGCCACCACCTGCGGCGACAGGCTGATGCCCATGTCGGCCCAGGTACGCGGCGCCAGCACGTCGCCGCGCCGCACCACCAGCGGCCCCATGGACGTCGTGACGAATTTCGCCACCAGGCCTTCCGGACCGAAGAACTGGCCGATCTCCAGGTTGCTCGCCTCGATGCGCGCCGTGGGCGCGAACGGATACTTGTTGGCCAGCGATTTCTGGAACGGTTCATATACCTGCGCCGCCCAAGTCTTGTTGATATCGAGTTCGGCCGGTGCGACGATGACGGCAAAGGTCTGCATCAGCGGGCGCACGAGGATGGGACGTATCGCCTGCTTTTGCGCGTCGCTCATCCCCGTGAGCAGCTGCTCGTCGACCAGTTTCAGGGCGTCGGCCAGCTCGGAGCCGCTGCCCTCCAAGGTCTGCTGCATGAACTGGCGCGCGCCCGGTCCTGCGTCTCCCTGGTTCTTCAGCAGGTTCAAGCGGCTGCGCAGTTTCGACAGCGCTTCCAGGTAGGCGCGCATCAGCGAGGCATTGTTGTCCCTGGCCGCCACCAGCTTGCCCACGCCGGCAAATTCGCGTCCCACGGGGCCCATCGGTTTGTCCAGGCGCGCCGGATCGAGCTGCGCATTGACGCCGGGATTGGCCGTCAGCTGCGACGGCGCGCGACGCAGCACGGTTTCCTTGAACCAGGCGATGATGCCCCGCTCGGCCTTGCGCAATTGGGCATTTTGCAGCGCCGGGTTGTCCCACGAGGTTTCTTCGTAAATCGTCGTCAGCAGTTTGGCGATCGGCGACGACTGCGGGTCGCCCAGGCGGTTCATCGCCTGCACGGCGCCGTCAAAACCCTTCAGGTCGGCGACGGCCACGCCCTGCACGAATTTTTGCCATTCGCGCGCGTAGTCGGCCTTGTACATGGCCACCAGGTTTTTCTCGATCTGCTCCGGGCTGCCTTCCAGGGTCAGGTCGTCGGTGGAAGCGCTTTTCAGCACCCAGTCGGCGCTTTGCAGTTCGCGGTTGGCGGCATCGCGAAACGCGCCCTCGACGAACTTTTCCCAGGCCTGGCGCGTAAAGGCGCCGGAGACGGCGTAGCTGCCCGCCAGCAGGGCCTGATCCTGTTCGCCGACGATGCGCGCCACCGTCATGCCGGGAAAGCGCGTCGAAGCGCGCGCCTTGATGTCGGCATACACGCGCTCGCGCGCCGGCATGCCGCGCACCACGCGGCGCAGGTTTTCGCGCGCCTGGTCGACCAGCGCCAGCTTTTGCTCGATGCGCGGCCAGGACGGGTCGCCGATCTGCGCCAGGTAAAACGTCAGCAGCCGTTCGGCGCTGCGTATCATCTGCTCGCGCGGCATGGCGCCCCGGTTGCCCTCCAGCCAGCCGCGCCAGAAGCGCGTCATCTGGTCGTTCAGGTGACTGCTCTCCGCATGCGTCTTGTCAGCCAGCATCAGATAGGTTTTCAGCGCGTTGTAAGCGTCTTCCACATTCGTCGCGCTGGCCGCCTGGTATTGCACGCTGCGCGGCGCGGCGGGAGCCGCAGCGGGCGATGCGGCGCCCGGCGTCTGCGGCGTGCGCGCCGTGGGCTGCAGCTGGTTGGCGCTGGCGTTCATCTCGAACAGCAAGGCTTCCAGCGCGCCCGCCACGGGGGTCAGCATGACCTGGCGCGCGCCGGCGAAATATTCCTCGCGCAGCTTGCGCTCCAGTAAATCGCCCTGATACAGGCCCAGGCGCAAGGACCACGGCCTTTGTTCCCGGTACGCTTCCAGCTGCTCGATGCGGTCCTGCAAGATCTCGAGCGCTTCCAGGCGCGATTGCAAGTCCAGGCGCTTCTCCTGCAGCTTCACGACTTTATTCAGATCGGCCTCGACGTTGGCCACCAGTTGCCGGTTGCCCAGGTAGGACCAGCTCCAGCCGCCCAGGCAGGCGCCCAGCGACACGGTGGCGGCAAAGAACACGGCATATTTGAAGCGCAGCCTGGCGCGGTTGGCATAGGTGGCCACCAGGTGCTTGTCGGCAAAAATCACCTTGCGGAACAACTCCAGCAGGAAATAGCCATGCTGGCGCGCGCCCGATGGCGCCGTGGCCGGGGCCGGCGCGAAGGCCAGGTCGAAGCGGCGCGCCACCTGCTGCGAGGAGGCACTGACGGGCTCGCCCTCCTGCAGCGCGCTGGTCAAGTAAAAGCCGCGGAACACGGGCTGGAACTGGAACGGGTTTTCCTCGAACAGGGTGGCGATGAAGGCGCGCAGGGCCGGCTTGATGGCGGCAAATTCCAGCGGGAAGGTGAACACGCCGGGCGCCATCGTCTTGCGTTGCCGGTGCGCCATGTTGGCCAGGCTCAGCTCCGTCAAGCCATCGTGCAATTCATCGAAGCTCTGGTCGAAAAAACTCAGCAAGTCGGCCGTGGGCAGCTTGCGCTGGTAGGGCATGGTGGCGCCCCATACGCGCTCGCGCTCGCTGCGTTCGGCATCGGCAAAAAACTCCGTGAAGCCGGCGATCAGGTCCGCCTTGGTAAACACGATGTACAGGGGCGCGAACACTTCCAGGCGCTCGATGACGTCCTGCACGCGCTTGCGCAGGCTGCGCGCCAGCTGCATGCCGACGTCGGGGTCGCCCTTCAATTCGGCGATGCTGACGGCGATGAGGATGCCGTTGATGGGCGCCTTGCGCCGGTATTTTTTCAGCAGGTCGAGAAAGCCGAACCACTCGCCCCGGTGCTCGTCGACGACGGAATAGCGCCCTGCCGTGTCGAGCACGATGCCGTCCGTGGTGAAAAACCAGTCGCAGTTGCGCGTGCCGCCCACGCCCTGCACGATCTTGCCGTCGGCGAAAGGAAACTGCAGGCCCGAATGCAGGATGGCGCTGCTCTTGCCGGCGGCCGGATTGCCGATGATCATGTACCACGGCAATTCGTACAGGGCGGCGGCGCCCGACTTGAGGCCCAGCTTGGAGGTCTTGATGGTCTCGATGGCGGCCAGCATGCCCGTGCGCACGGCATCGAGTTCGCCCTGCTGCGTGTTGCTGGCCGTCGAGGACGAGGCCGCCTGCGCGGCGGCGATCTCGGCCTCGTTGAGGATGGCCTGGCCCAGCGCCTGCGCATTGCGCCGCGCGCGGCGACGGCGCCACAGCCACAGGCCCAGCCACGTGACAAAAGCCAGCAGCAGCAAGGCCAGCGCCCAGATCAGCGCCACTTCCAGCACCTCGGCGCCCAGGTACAGGGACACGGCCAGCGCCACGAAGCCGAAGATGGTCAGATTGCGGCTGTCGGTGAGGAAATGCCAGAGTCGTCGCAGCATGATGAGCCCAGAGTGAGGTCGCAAAACAGGAGGAACGCCGCCGCGCAGCGAGGCGGATTCGGCCCATGCTGACAGCAATGCGGCGCGCCTTTGTTGACATACGACAAGTATCTGGTGCCAGCGCACGGCCCGCGCCGGTGTGCAATTGACGCTGCGCAAGTAAGCTTGCAGCGGTGAAATTCAGGCCGGTACGCGGCGCTAGAATGGCTGGCGCGGCTTACTTGCCCGGCCCGCGCGGTTGCGGCAATTCCGTGTGGCCAAAATCCATCATGGTCCAGCGCCCGCCCCAGCGCAGGCCTACCGATTCGGCCGTCACGCCATATAAACGGTAGCCGCGCATGGCCCAGGCATTTTTTTCAGAAATGATGAGCTTTCCTTCATGCATGAATGCGCAATCGGCGGCCAGGCCGTACTGGTGATAGCTCTGAAACGCCCTCGCGTTGGTCACGTTCGGGCCTGCCGCCGCCAGCTGGTCCTGGCGCGCGGGGCTGCGATAGCCCTCCAGCAAGACCATGTCATAGCCATGCACCTCCTTCATGATCTTGAAGACCAGCAGCAGGCGTTGCGCGAAATCGTGGTCGAGCAATTGCCAGTTGCGGCTGGCGCCGCCCAGCAGCGGGCGCAGCTGCGTGACTTCGGCAGTGGAAAACAGCAGCGGCGGCAAGGTCGGTGGCGGTACCAGCTGTTCGCCCTTAAGCAAGTCGCTGACCTGGTCATTGATGACGTGTTGCTGGTCGGCATAGCCGCGCAGGGCGATGCGGTCGCTGGACAGCCAGGCCAGCAGCGGGGGCACGATGACCAGCACGCTGCCTGCCAGGCTCAGCCAGCGATGCCGCCACAGCAGCCGCCATGCACGCGACATGCCCGAGCCCGTGTGCTGCTGCATGCGCTGCCACTGCGCGCCGCCTCCCCGCTGCAACCCTTGTGCGCGCCGCTGCATGCGCCAGCCCAGGTTGACGAGCGTGTGCAGCACGATGGCGCGGCCACCGGGAAACAGCAGCAGCCAGCAAGCGAGACAGGCGAGCAGGAAATACATCAGGACCAGGGCGACAAACATGGGGCGCTCCGTGACGGGAATCGGCGGGGCCGGGCAATCCATTGCTCGGCGGTATCGTTAGATCGTAGGCGTCCGCGGCCCGCATGAGCGCGGTTTACATCAAGGTCAGTCGAATTTGATCCATTGCGGAGGTGATATTTTGTCTTTACTGAAAACCGGAGATGGCCAGGCGCGCGGTCCTGACCTGCTGAGCAAGGCCGGCGCGGCTGGCGCGCGCATCGAAGGCAAGGGCATCCTGTCGCAGCTCGAGCACGGCGCCGCCGCGCCCGCAGCCATGCCGGCCCCGCGCTGGCGCCCCGGCTGGCGGTACGGCGCCGCCGGCGCACTGTGCCTGGCGGTGCTGATCATGGCCGTGCTTGCCTACGACACGGAGGTGCCGCCCCTGCCGCCGGCGCCCGTCACAGCCATGACCGAGATTCCGCCCGCGCCAGCAGCAACGGCGCTGCCGCACGCGGCACAGGCGGCCACCATCGTCAATACGGCGGCGCCGCCCTTGCCTGCTGCGGTCGCCGCGAACGCAAGCGCGCCGCCGAAGACGCCGCCGCCCGCGCGCCAGGCGGTCGCCCGCCCACAGGGAGCGAAACCGGCCGCCGCATCCGGCGACAGCGACGTCGCCTTGCTCACGGCGATGGTCGCGCATGCGCACCGGCAGGAAGGCATGGCGCCGCCCGTGCGCGACGTGGTGCTGCGCAGGCAGGAGCAGGGACAGGAACAGGGACAGGAACAGGACACGGCGGAACTGTTGCGGCGCTGTCAGCAGCTGGGCCTGATCGAAGGCATGCTGTGCCGTTCGCGCATCTGCTCGGGCCGCTGGGACAGCGATCCCGCCTGCCATTGAACGCCTGGGCGCCGCATGAAACCTCAGGCGCGCTCGGACACTTCGATCAGGTTACGGTCCGGGTCGCGCAGATACACGGAGCGGATGGGCCAATTGGCGCCCGTGCGGGACACTGGTCCTTCCTCGATGGCAATGCCCAGCGCCGCCAGATGGGCGATGAACACGTCCAGCGGCACGGCCGCGATGAAGCACAGGTCCAGCGCGCCGGGCGTGGGCAGGTCCGCCTTGGGCAGGAATTCCTTGCCGGCTTCATGCAGATTGATCTTTTGCGCGCCAAACTTGAAAGCATGGCGGCCGGTGCCGAACGTTTCCAGCTGCATGCCCAGCACGCGCGTATAGAAATCGATGCAGGCCGGTTTGTCGCGGGTGGTCAATACCAGATGATCGAGGTGGTCTATCATATAGTTTTCGGGTGAGCGGCCGCGTCCATGCGGCCTTGCAAGAAACCTTCCATCAGCGCCAGCAATGCCTGCGGCTGCTCCTGGTGCGGCGTATGCCCGCACTGCTCGACCATGGCGGGCATGGCGTTGAGGGCCTGCGCCACGATCGTGTCGACCTGGGCCGCGCTGCCGTACTGGTCCTCGCTGCCCTGCACCACCAGCGCCGGGCATTCGACGGAAGGCAGCAGGTATTCGATGTTCCAGAACTGGAAACCGTAGCTGAGCCAGGTGTCCGACCAGGCCTTGAAGATCGATTCCGTCTTGTCGCCATGGTATTTCGCCAGCGCCCGCAGCTTGCCCGCGCCAAACGCCGCGTCCGCCACGCGGATGCCATCGAGCGTGATGCCTTCGACAAACACGTGCGCCGCCTCGGTAATGATGCCACGCAAGCGCGGCGGCTGCTGCGCCGCATAGATCAGGGCGATGCTGCCGCCATCGGAGTGGCCGACGAGAAAATGGTCCTGCCCCGGCAGCAGTGCCGCCAGCACTTGCGGCAGTTCGCACAGCGCATAGTCGTGCAAATAATGGAGTTGGCGCCGCGCCGCCAGCGGCGACGACCGCCCATAGCCATGACGGTCATACAGCAAGCCGCGGCACCCCGTCGCCTGGCATAGCTGCGCGGGAAAATCTTTCCACATCGCACAGCAACCGAGTCCTTCGTGCAGGAATACCAGGCAGGGCTTGACGGGGTCGCCTTCGATCAGTTCGTAATAGATATCGGTTTCGGCACTCAGGTTCAGTATCGGCATGGGCTAGGCTCGCAACGGGTTCCGTATCGGCAGGTCGGCTGGGCCTATTGTGCCATTGTCCTGCGCCGCATGCGTGGCGGCCCCGTAAAAATAGCCTGGGGGAAAATATCTTGCCGCCTGCTTGCAAGGTGTTTGCGCCAGCACAATCGCACGCCGCTTTTCCGGCGGCCCAGCGCGCTTTCCGCCCCCGCGTATGCCTAGAATGAATTACTCCAACAGCATGGAGCAGGCGGCTACCTTATCAGCCAGGACGTGACACTGGCCGTCACGGCAGCACAGATAGGGCGTCTTGCCGCACGACGACAGGCGCGGCGTCCAAACTATCGATCAGGAGTACATCATGGAAATGAAAGTAGAACATCGCACCGGCAGCAACCTGGCACTGGATGAAACCGATACGCCGATGGAGCAGGAAGGCCAAAGCGCCCAAGGCGCGGCCGCACAGGACTTGAACCTGAGTCCCGCTGCCTTCACCACCTACTATACGTGGACGGCCAATGGCGTGCATCCTTCGGTCAACTTCGCCAATGCCAATGTGCACGCCAATTCGCGCGTATTTCTCAATATCAGCGAATATGGCGCGAATCCCCAGGACCGTTTCATCGGCGCCGCCCGCATGGCCGTGTATAACATCGCGCCATACAACGGCGGCTTCCGCGCCTGGGTAGAAATCTCCTGGGGCAGCCCGCTCAAGGTGCGCTTCGACGTGTTTGTCGATCCCTGATCCGGGCATCATTGCGCGTACCCCTGCCACCAGCGGGATGGCATCGTGCAGGCCGTTGATACACTGACGGCATGGCAAGCATGGATGAAAACCATGCGCACATGACAAAAGGGCCACGTGTTGCCACGTGGCCCTTTGCTGCTGCTTGTTCTGGCTCCCCGACCTGGACTCGAACCAGGGACCTGCGGATTAACAGTCCGTCGCTCTACCAACTGAGCTATCAGGGAAAGGAGGCCGAATTATATACGTCAAAATTTCCCATGTCCAGTCGTTACTACATGGTTGCCGCATGGCCAGCAAAACAGGCAGCCAGGGAGCATGCCTCGCCAGGCGGCGGGCCCCGTCTGCGCGCCGCCAGGCAAGATAGTAGAATAGCCATGCCTTGCCGATACGCAAGGCGCACAACGGCATGCCGGCAGCGGGGCGTCAACCACGCCGCCGCGCGGACATGCGCTTGCAAGGTTCGCCTTGCCCCTGGCTGACTGCTCTTACCCGACATGACAGAATCAAGCGCAACCCTGGTAGACAAGGCCGGCAGCGGCGACAGCTCGGCAGAAATTGCCGAACATATGGCGGCCGCCATCGTGGCGCGCCAATTGCCGCCCGGCACGCGGCTGCGCGAAGAGGCGCTGTGCCGGCTGTATGGCGTCAGCCGCACCAAGATCCGCGCCGCCCTGCTGATTCTCTCGAAAGACAAACTCATCCGCATGGTGCCCGACAAGGGCGCCTTCGTCAGCCAGCCCACCGAAGCGGAAGCGCGCGACATCTTTGCCGCGCGGCGCATCATCGAAGCGGCCCTGGCGCGCGAATTCGTCGCGCAGGCCAAACCTGCCGACTACAGGATGCTCGATCGGCACCTGAAAGCGGAACGCCTGGCGCTGGCGCAAGCGACGCCGCTGCGCTCGCAACTGCTGGGCGACTTCCACGTCTTGCTGGCCGATATCGCCGGCAACGCCGTGCTGCGCGACATCGTGCGCGAACTGGTGGGCCGCAGCTCGCTCATCACCATGCTGTACCAGTCGGGCCACGCGGCCGCCTGCTCGTGCGACGAACACGGCCGCTTTCTCGATGCGGCACGCAGCGGCGACGCCGATCTGGCGGCCCACCTGATGGTCGAGCACCTGGCGCACGTGGAAGCGGCCTTGCGCTTCGACGGCAGCGCCGGCGACGCAAAAAAAGACCTGGTCGCCGCGCTGCTCATGTAAGCGGCGCTAAAAGAAAAGGCCGCCCTGCTGATGCACGGGCGGCCTTGTCACTGCTTGCAGGCAAACTTGCTATTCGCCCAGGTAGATGAACTTGAACAGGAAGATGGCGGCGATGATGTAGGCCACTACCGATACCTGCTTGCCCTTGCCCGTCAACAGTTTCAATACCGCATAGGTGATGAAACCGAAGGCCACGCCGCTGGCCACCGAATACGTAAACGGCATCATCAGCGCCGTGATGGCGGCCGGGATGCTTTCCGTGCTGTCATCCCAGTCGATGAAGGTCAGTTCGCGCAGCATCAGGCAGGCCACGTACAGCAGCGCGGGCGCCGTCGCGTACGGCGGCACCGTGTGCGCCAGCGGGGCGAAGAACAGGCTGCCCAGGAACAGCAGCGCGACGGCGACGGCCGTCAAGCCCGTGCGGCCACCCGCTTGCACACCGGCAGCGCTTTCGACGAAGGCGGTGGTGCTCGACGTGCCCAGGCAGGCGCCGGCGGCGATCGCCGTGCTGTCGGCCAGCAAGGCCTTGTTCATGCGTTCCATCTTGCCGTCTTTCAACAAGCCGGCACGGTTGGCCACGCCCATCAGGGTGCCCGTCGCATCGAACAGTTCAACCAGGAAAAATACCAGCACCACGTTGACGATGCCGATCGACAGCGCGCCCATGATGTCGAGCTTGAACAGGGTCGGTTCGATGGCGGGCGGCGCCGAGACGATGCCGTTGAACTGGTTGCCGCCAAAGAAGAAGCTGGCGATGGTGATGGTGAGGATGCCGATCAGGATGGCGCCCGGCACTTTCAGGCGGTCCAGCGCGACGATGATGAAGAAACCGAGGATGGCCAGGATGGGCGCCGCCTGGTGCAAGTCGCCCAGTGCGATGATGGTGGCGGGGTTCGACACCACCACGCCCGCGCTTTTCAGCGAAATGATGGCCAGGAACAGGCCGATACCCACCGTGATCGCCGTGCGCAGCGCGGGCGGGATGCTGTTGATGATCATCTCGCGTATCTTGAACAGGCTGACCAGGATGAACAGGCAGCCGGAAATGAAGACGGCGCCCAGCGCCACTTCCCAGCTCATGCCCATGCCCTTGACCACCGCATACGAAAAATACGCGTTCAAGCCCATGCCCGGCGCCAGCGCGATCGGGTAGTTCGCGTACAGACCCATGATCAGTGTGCCGATGGCGGCCGCCAGGCAGGTGGCGACAAACACGGCGTCTTTCGGCATGCCCGCGTCGCCGAGGATGGTCGGATTGACGAAGATGATGTAGGCCATCGTCAGGAACGTGGTCAGGCCGGCCAACAGCTCCGTGCGCACATTGGTCCCGTTGTCCGTCAGTTTGAAATAGCGTTCCAGGAACTGCATGATTAACCCCTTGTTTTGGTAAAACCGCGCGCCTGGTCTTGGACTATGCGCATCTTTTTTTCTTGCAACAACTACTTACTTGCTTACTTGCTTACTTGATTACTTGCCTGGCGCGCCGGCCGGCTTGAAGGCCCACCAGCGGCTGCCCGCAAAATTCCAGACCAGCCCGATGCCCGTCGCCAGCACCTGCGCCAGCCAGTAATACCAGCCCAGCTGGTGTACCAGCAGCCACATCAGGCCCGTATTGATGCACCAGCCGATGCCAAGCAGGGTGAAATACTTGCTGGCCGCCTCGCCATGGCCCTTGTCGCTTTTAAACGTGAAAAAGTAATTCAGGAGGTAGTTGACGACGGAACCGAGGATGTAGCCGATGCCGGACGCGGCGGCGGCGCTGATGCCCGCCCATTCCACGCCGCCCCACAGCACGCTGTATTGCACGGCCGTGCCGGAAGCGCCGACGGCGGCGAAACGCAAGAATTGGTGATGCAGGGAATGGGACATTGTCAATTTTCAAATGAACGATAGCAGGATCGGGCCAGAATAAAAAATGGCTACGATTGCTCGTAACCATTTTTCAGCCTGCATTTTACTGCAAGTTGCGCCCAACGTTCATATTCGCCGCCGATACTCCACGGCTCCGATGCCTATTTCTTGACTTGACGGCACCGGCGAAGCCACACGCACAGCGCGATCAGCAGCAAGATGACCGCGATGCCGCCCGGCAGCATGAACGGCTGCGCCCGCGCCAGCAGCGGTTTTTCGCCGCCGCTGCGCGCCTGCGCCACGTAGGCAGGCGTCACCGACACCTCCGGGTTGCCGTACTGTTTCAGCACGTAATTGGCGATCGAAGCGATCTGCTCATCCGTCAAGGGCTGCACGTACGAGCGCTGGTCAAAGCGGGGCATGAACGCTTCGTGCTCTTCCCCTTCGATCTTGCGTTCGACGCCAAACAGGATGGCCGAGACCAGGTTGGCCGGCGTGTTGCCGCCCGTGGCCGTGTTGTTGAACAGGGCCGGATAACTTTGCCCCGTGCTGCCGGTGCCGCTGGCCGAATGGCAGCTGGCGCAATAGCCGGAAAACAGCACGGCGCCGCTATTCAAGGAGTGACGCTCGGTGGCAGCGGCCATGCCGCGCAATGCCGCTTCCTCGCTGGCGGCGCTGCCGTGGCTGAAGGCAGCCTTGGTCTGCCCCGGCGCGCGCACGGGCGGCACGGTGCGCAACCAGGCCACGATGGCGGCCACGTCGTCGTCGCGCAAAAATTGCAGGCTGTTCTGGATGGCTTCGGCCATGCCGCCCGCCGCCTGCCCCTTGCCTTCCACGTGACCCGTCTTCAGGTAAGCCGTGAGCTCCGCATCCGTCCACGCGCCGATGCCGCTGACCTTGTCGGACGTGATGTTCGGCGCATGCCAGGAGCCGAGCGCGGCACCCGCCAGGGTCTGGCTGCCGATTTCCGCCATCAGCGCGTTGCGCGGCGTGTGGCAGGCGCTGCAGTGCGCCAGCCCTTCGGCCAGGTAGGCGCCGCGGTTGATCTGCGCGCTCTTCGCCGGATCGGGCACGAAGCGTTTATTGTCGAGGAACAAGGTGTTCCAGCCCAGCATGGACAGGCGCACATTGAACGGGAATGGCAGGGCCGTCTGGCGCGCCGGCTCGTCGACGGGTTTGACTGCCTGCATGAAGTAGTAATACAGGTCGCCCACGTCCGTATCCGTCAGCTGCGCATAGCTGGTGTAGGGCATGGCCGGGTACAGATGGCTGCCATCGGCGCGCACGCCTGCGCGCAGGGCGTGCGCAAAGTCGGCTTCCGTGTAGTGGCCGATGCCGCCTTTTTTGGAGGGCGTGATATTAGTGGCATAAATCGTGCCCAGCGGCGAATCGATAGCGTAGCCGCCCGCATACGGCTTGCCGCCCGCTGCCGTATGGCAGGCCATGCAGTCGGCCGCGATGGCCAGGTAGCGGCCCCGCTCCAGCCGTGCATCGGGCTTGGCGGCTGTGCTTGCGGCCGGCGCGGCCGGACGGTCCGGCGTCAGGGTGACGGGCGGCGCCGGCGGCACAGGTGGTAAAGCACGCGCGGCCAGCGGCAAGCCGGCCGCCAGGGTCAGGCCCAGCAAGAAACGGCGCATCATGCAGCCTCCCTTGCCAGGGTGCGGGCGATGTCGTCGGCCGCGCGCAAGCCGAGCGCGGCCATGCTGAGGGTCGTGTTGACGACGCTGGCCGACGGCATGGCGCCGCCGCCCGGCAGCCACAGGTTGGCGTGGTCGTGGGCGCGGCAATTGCCGTCGACCACGGAGTCAAGACGGTTACTGCCCATGATGACGCCGCCCATGATGTGGTTATTCGCGTTCAGGCTGTCGGTGATATGGAATTCCACGGCGCCGAACAGCTTGCCGATGTGTTCGAGCTGCGCATGCGCGGCCTTCGCGCCATCGCGTACGTAATCGCCTACGTCATAGTAGATGTCGGGACAGGCCAGGCCCAGCGGGTCCTTGCGCGTCTTGCTCAAGGTCAGGCGGTTGTGCGCTTCGGGCAGCGGTTCCAGGCTGATCGACAGGTCCACGCCGAACGCGGCGCGGCGGCGGATCTCGTCGTCGAGGTCCTTGCCCACCAGGCCCAGCTTCAATGACTGCTGCGTTGCAGGTCCCACCCTGGTGATATTGTTCAAGATCATCTTGTTGGCCGAATACTGTGCGCGGAAGGCGCCGTCGCGCGGGCCCACCAGGCAGCTGCTTTGCGCGGGGCCTCGGCCCGTCCAGATCGGTTCATTGGCCAGGAAGGTACAGTGGAAACCCGAGTGGTCCATCATGTTGCGGCCGACTTGATCCGAACTGTTGGCGATGCCGTTCGGATTATTCTGGTTCGCCGCCAGCAGCAGCAAACGGGGCGTTTCGATGCCGTTGCAGGCGATGACGAAGGCCTTGCCCGTCGCCATGTGCGACTGTTTCTTGGCGTCATACCAGTGCACGGCCGTCACGCGGTTGTTCTGGTCCGTGTCGATGCGGTAGACGACGGCCTCGGCCAGCACGCCCGCGCCTTTCAGCTCGGCCCGCTCCACGTGGTGGATGCCGTTGTACATGGCGCCGATCGGGCAGATCGGCTGGCAATTGTTATTGCCGCAGCACGTGGGACGGCCCTGCCATGGGCGCGTCGAACGCCCTTGCGGAATCGGCACGGAACGGTAGCCGTGCGGGTTGACCACTTCGGCGAAGCGCTTGTCGCCATAGCCCCAGGGAACCATGTCCATCGGGTACGGCGCGCTGCGCTCGCTGGGCGACTGCAAGGCGGGATCGTTGGGGCCGGCCACGCCCATTTCCTGCTCGGCGCGGCAATAGTAGGGCTCCAGTTCCTCATAGGAAATGGCCCAGTCGCGCCCGACGCCGTAATCGCTCTTCATGCGCATGTCCGACGGCAAATGGCGCCAGCACGACGCGGCCCAATGCCAGGTCGTGCCGCCCACCGTGCGCAGATAGCCCTGCTGGAAACTGCTGCCGCTGGGGCCGGACAATTCCACATAGTTATTCTTCGGAAAATACAGAGGCGCGGGCGCATTGTCCGCCTGCGGATACAGGCCCTGGAAGTCGGAACCGACGCGGTTCTCGAACGGCATGTTGCGCCAGTTTTCCACGGCTTGTCCCCGCTCGATGCGCAGGCCCGCTTCCAGCATGATCACGGAATGGCCTTGCGCGGCCAGCTGGTCGGCCATCATGGCGCCGACGACACCCGTGCCGACGATGACAACATCGGCGACGACGTCGCCATTACTCTTGAATTGCGGTGATTTCATTTTGCTTGCTTGCCTTTCGGTTCGGGAGTGCCGGTAGTGGCCGGGGCCGGTACGGGTTTGGGCGCCACGGGCGCGGAGACGCGCACGGCCGGCGGCGCCTTCAGCCACCACAGGGGGCCGTAATTGCAATAGGTCGGCACGACCTGGCCATCGGCCACCGTGCGGTACATCAAGGCTTCCGCATACGCGACGACGATGGACTTCGTGCCCTGCTCAGGATGGCCGGTGACGGTGCCCGTGTACCAGGCGGCAACGATGGCCAGCGCCAGCTCACGCAAAGCCGCATCGGCGGCGCTGGCGGCGGCCAGCAGGGCCTTGGCTTCCTGGCCCGTGACGAGCAGCGCGCCCAGTTGCGGCAAGCGCTCGGCGAAGCCGGGCAGGTTCGTGCGCATGGCTTGCTCGATGCGCGCCGCCGTCGCGGCGGACAGGTCGCGGTGGCCCGTGATGGTTTGCGACAAGGTGTAGAACAGCATCGTGGCAGGCGCCCGGCCGGGCGCCGGAGCGCTGGCTGGCGCCGGCATGGCGGCCGAGAGCGGATTGCTCCAGAAACCGGCCTGCGCCAGCAAGGCGGCCAGGCCGATCAGGGCGTGGCGGCGGCTGATCCGGGGAAGGGATGAAACGGATGTTGCAGATGGTTCGCTGCCTGGATAGTTCATGAGACTCCCGCAAGACTTGTTGTTTTATTGACTTCGATGATTGCGCCACATTGCATTTGCGCATAAATGGAACCGGTTCCACATTATCCTACAGAAGTAAATTGTCTGCCAATGTAGTATTACTATTGAGAATTTGCCCTGCGCGATGCCGGCATGGATGCCAGCTGGCTGCCCAGCAAGAACATGTGCCGACCAGGGGCGAGATAGCGGCATCGCACGAGGGCGGCGTCCGGCGATATCGACGGCCATACGGGCCTCGTGCCAGTCAGGCTGTACCACGATTTATGGGGCCGCTTGGGCATCGCCCCCACGCCGGCACAGCTGCAGACGCTGCGCAGGAGGCAATGGTCACGGCGCCGCGGCATTTTCCTCGCGCCACTTGCGCACCATCTCGCTGCTGATTTCGCGTTCGTAGCAAATGGGGGCATAACCGCCCTTCCTGCTCCATGCGCTGCGTCCTCCGCAAGCGCTGCCATTCTTGGCGGCATGGTAGGGACAGGGGCAGCGCCCCGGATAGGCGGCAATCGATTCGGCGATGATCTGCTGCTTGACCTTCGCTTCGGACAAGGGCTGGCGTCCCTGGCCGCCGGCAAGGGGCGCATAGACGATGCCGGCGGCCAGCATCAGCACCAGGGCGCAGATATTCTTCATGGGAAGGCTTGTGTTCCTCGAGAGGCGGCAAATATGCCCTGCAAGTATGACAGATGCTTTTCGACACATCTGCGTGCAATGTCACAATGCAAAAAGCCCAACCGGTGAAGGCTGGGCTTTTCGATACTGCTGATGTTCTGGCTCCCCGACCTGGACTCGAACCAGGGACCTGCGGATTAACAGTCCGTCGCTCTACCAACTGAGCTATCAGGGAAAAGAGGCCGCATTCTATAGCGCAAATTTTCAGTTGTCCAGATTTACGCGAAAAAAATTATGCGCGGCATACCTCAGCCCGGATTTTCCTGCGGATGATAGTCGAACACGAGTACGCGGCCCAGCCATGGCTTAAGCAGCTCGACAAAAGCCTGGTGCGCGGCATGGGTCAGATACGCATCGCGCGCGCCCGTATCGGCAAAACTCAAGCTGAAGCAATCGGTAAAGCCGTCATCGAGGCCTTCCGGGCTGACGTTCGGCCCCCATTCGAATTGCAGCACGCCGGGGATGCGATGTTTAAGCTGGGAAAATTCATAGACCAGCTCGGCATGCTTGGCCGGTGTGATGTCCTCAAGAAAATCACAGAGAACGATATGGCGCAACGGGATAGAACAGGTCATGGTGGCAACTCTCCTATGGGGTTGCATTCAGGATAGCGCAAAACGGGAAAAGACACAGGCCGCAGCCTGCCATGGCGCCACTGCGGACGCGCTGCAGATATTTTTCATATGCAACATGTTATTCGGATAACATCCTACATGGACACCCCATACCTGCCAGCAACCATCCATACCAGCCCATGACAAAAAACAGCATAATGGCCGTGTTATTCATCGCCTTGATTCCATTTTATGCATGTAAAGCACAACCCGTTCCGCTTGCCATCGACGCGCTGCTGACTCCCGACATTGGCGGGATAAAGCAGTTTGTGGAAATCAAAACAGATGACTCCAACAAGCCTGCTCTTCTCTTTTTATCGGGCGGGCCGGGAAGTTCGATGATGAAAAATGCGGATGCGTTTACCGCCATCCTGAAAAAGAGATTTACGCTTGTGCAATGGGACCAGCGCGATGCAGGAAAAACCCTGAAACTGAATCCATCGCCACGCCAGCCTTCCGTCGCGCAGATGGAGCAGGACACGTACCAGGTCATCACGTTTCTACAAAAAGAGCTCAAGCAGCAAAAAATATACTTGCTGGGCAGTTCCTGGGGCAACGTCCTGGGCTTTTATATCGTCAAGCATCATCCGGAACTGCTGCATGCTTATTTCGCGTCCAATCCTGTCGTGAGCCAGCTGGAAAGCGAGAAAGAATTGCTGAAAACCTTGAAAGTGCATTTCAAGGACAATGCCGTCGCCAGCCAGGAACTGGACAGCGTTAGTTTCCCGTTTGCAAGTGACGAAAGCATGTTTTATTTAAGGAAATGGCTTTTTTACAAGGATGGCAAGGAATTTGCCACGAGCGAGGGCTTCAAGACGGGCTTTCTTCAATGGTCGAAAACCTGGTCGCCAGCCTGGAACGAGGTCATGAACATCGATCTGCCCAGGACCTTGAAGAGCGTTGACTGCCCCGTGTATTTCTTCGTCGGCAAAAACGATATCCAGACCTCGACCAGGATCACGCAAGCGTATTTTGAAACATTGAAGGCGCCAAAGAAGGGGCTGTTTTTCTTTGACCATTCCGGGCATCAAATTCACCAGGATGAACCGGTGCAGTTCCAGGAAGCCATCATCAAGACATTGGATGCGGCGCCGAAGTCCTGATACGACGCCCCGTCACGGGACACCAATCCCGGAAGCGGACAGGCTGGCCTGGTCGCCGGCAATGCTGGCGGCGGCCTTGCGGATCAGCGTCGCCACCGCATGGGCTTGCGAAATGTAAATGGCATGGCTGCCGGCGACTTCGACCACCTTCGAGCCCGCGCGTTCGGACATCTTGCGTTGCATCGCCGGCGCAATCATCTTGTCCTCAGTCGCCACCAGGTACCAGCTGGGCTTGCTCCTCCACGCTGGCGCGCTGACCACGCCGGTCAGCGCGGCCACTCCCCAGGGCACTTGCGATACCGCCATGAAGCGGGCCTTGTCCCTGGGCACATCGGCCGCGAAGGCGGCCGCAAACTTTTTCTGGTCGAGCAACAGGAAGCCATCGTGCGGCGGCAAGATCGGCGGCACCGGTGCGCCAGGCGGGGCATTCTTCAGCAAGGAATCGACGGACTCGCCTTGATCCGGCACAAACGCCGCGATGTAGACCAATGCCTTGACCTTGGGATCGTTCCCCGCTTGCGTGACCACGGCACCGCCATACGAATGACCAACGAGGACCACGGGACCCGGCGACGCGGCGATGACCCGTCCGGTCGCGGCCACATCGTCCGCCAGCGATAGCGTTGGGTTTTGCACAATGGCAACGTGACAACCCTCGTCACGCAGCGCCCGGTAAACGGCTTCCCAACCCGACCCGTCGACAAAACCGCCATGCACGAGCACGATCGTTGCCGACCCAACACTTGTGACCTCATCCATTTCAGCCCCTCCAGGAAGTTGAAGGCGATGACAGGCCTGCCGGCGCCTTGTCGCCTCCAGCATAGCGCCGGGTGCCTGGCGGCCTATGCGCGGGATCAAGAGTAATGACACGGATGCCTCATGCATGCTCTGAAACGCAAAAAGCCCAACCGGTGAAGGCTGGGCTTTTCGATACTGCTGATGTTCTGGCTCCCCGACCTGGACTCGAACCAGGGACCTGCGGATTAACAGTCCGTCGCTCTACCAACTGAGCTATCAGGGAAAAGAGGCCGTATTATATAGGGCAAGCAAGCACATGTCCAGATTCCCCCAGGGAAATTTCTATTCCGGACAGCAGCTGCCCGCCGACAGCGCAAAAACAAAAAAGGCCACGTTTTTCAACGTGGCCTTCCGAATTCTGGCTCCCCGACCTGGACTCGAACCAGGGACCTGCGGATTAACAGTCCGTCGCTCTACCAACTGAGCTATCAGGGAAAAGAGGCAATATTATATGTCGCTTGTTCCATATTTGCAAGATGGATACTGCATCTTCACAAACACGGCCAGCGCCGACTTTCTATTGCCATCAGCGCCACACTTGCATGCAGCGCCGAAGAAGCAAGATCTTAAAGCACTTTGGCGATCGCGTCAATAACGATGTCGATGTTGCGCGAATTCAATGCTGCCACGCAGATACGGCCCGTGTCGACGGCGTAGATCGATTGCTCGCGCAGGGAAGCCACTTGTTCCTTGCTCAGGCCCGAGTACGAGAACATGCCGATTTGCTGGCGCACGAATTCGAAGTCGTGGCCTGGCGCCTTGGCTTTCAGCTTTTCCACGAAGGCATTGCGCATTTCGCGGATGCGCACGCGCATGCCGGCCAGTTCCTCTTCCCACAGCTGGCGCAGTTCCGGCGTGGCCAGGACGGTGGCGACCACCTTGCCGCCGTGGACTGGCGGGTTCGAGTAGTTGGTGCGCACGACGCGCTTCAGTTGCGACAGCAGACGGGCCGCTTCATCGGCGCTGGCGGCGACGACGCTCAGCGCGCCCACGCGCTCGCCGTACAGCGAGAACGATTTCGAGAACGAGTTCGACACCAGCAGCGGGCCGCCCGCGTCGGCAAAGCGGCGCACCACGGCGCCGTCTTCGGCGATGCCGTTGGCGAAGCCTTGATAGGCCATGTCCAGGAACGGCACCAGGCCGCGCGACGTGACGACGGCGATGATCTGGTCCCACTGGGCCACGCTCAGGTCGGCGCCGGTCGGGTTGTGGCAGCAGGCGTGCAGCACGACGATGGAACCGGCTGGCATGGCGTTCAGGCTGGCCAGCATGCCGTCGAAGTTCACGCCATGGGTGACGGCATCGTAGTAGGTGTAGTTATTCACAACGAAACCGGCGTTCTCGAACAGCGCGCGGTGGTTTTCCCAGCTCGGGTCGCTGATGTAGACCTGGGCACCCGGCGCGAAGCGCTGCAGGAAGTCGGCACCGATCTTCAGTGCGCCCGTGCCGCCGATGGCTTGCACGGTGACGGCGCGGCGCTCTTGAATTACAGCGCTATCGGCGCCAAATACGAGTTCTTGCACCGCCTTGTCGTAGGCAGCGAGGCCTTCGATCGGCAGATAGGTGCGTGGGGCGGCCTGTTCGATCAGGATGGCTTCCGCCTTGCGTACGCAAGCTAACAGAGGCACTTTACCGTTGTCGTCATAATAGACGCCAACGCCCAGATTGATTTTGGCGGGATTCTGGTCCGCGTTAAATGCTTCGGTGATGCCCAGGATCGGGTCGCGTGGGGCCATCTCGATGGCGCTAAACAGACTGGCAGAAACAGTTGGGTTCGTCATGATAAGATTGGATTCGATTGGAAGCAGGTTCACAGCGGAGTTGTAGACAGCGCCCCGAAATACAACGCCAGGGCCGCCAGCAGAGCACTATTCTAACAAAGGTCTGATTCACATGCCCGAATTATCTACCGCCAGCGAGGCGGAAAGCGCAATTATCTCTTTCCCGGACTCCCCCTTCAAGCTGCACCAGCCCTTCCCTCCGGCCGGCGATCAGCCCACGGCAATCGACCAGCTGTCAGAAGGGATTGCCGACGGACTGGCCTTCCAGACCCTGCTGGGCGTGACCGGTTCGGGCAAGACCTACACCATGGCCAACGTCATCGCGCGCATGGGCCGGCCCGCCATCGTCTTCGCGCCGAACAAGACCTTGGCGGCGCAGCTGTACAGCGAGTTCCGCGACTTTTTCCCGCAGAACGCCGTCGAATACTTCGTCAGCTACTACGATTACTACCAGCCCGAAGCCTACGTGCCGCAGCGCGACCTGTTCATCGAAAAGGACTCGTCGATCAACGAGCATATCGAGCAGATGCGTTTGTCGTGCACCAAATCGCTGATGGAGCGGCGCGACGTCATCATCGTCGCCACCGTCTCGGCCATCTACGGTATCGGCAATCCGAACGAATACCACCAGATGATATTGACCCTGCGCGTCAAGGACAGGGTCGCCCAGCGCGACGTCATCGCGCGCCTGATCCAGATGCAGTACACGCGCAACGAGGTCGATTTCGGCCGCGGCACCTTCCGCGTGCGCGGCGACACGATCGACATCTTCCCCGCCGAGCATGCGGAGCTGGCCGTGCGCCTGGAAATGTTTGACGACGAGATCGAATCGATCCAGCTGTTCGATCCGCTGACGGGCCGCGTACGGCAAAAGATCCCCCGCTTCACCGTGTACCCGGGCTCGCACTACGTCACGCCCCGCTCCACCGTGCTGCGCGCCGTCGAGACCATCAAGGACGAGCTGCGCGAGCGCCTCGAGTTATTCCGCAAGGAAAATAAACTGATCGAAGAGCAGCGGCTGGAACAGCGCACGCGCTTCGACCTGGAAATGATGGCGGAAATCGGTTTCACCAAGGGTATCGAGAACTATTCGCGCCACCTGTCCGGCGCGCTGCCCGGCGAACCGCCGCCGACCCTGGTCGATTATCTGCCGCCCGACGCCCTGATGTTCCTCGACGAGTCGCACGTGCTGACGGGCCAGCTGAGCGCCATGTACAACGGCGACCGCTCGCGCAAGACGAACCTGGTCGACTATGGCTTCCGCCTGCCGTCCGCGCTCGACAACCGGCCCTTGAAATTCGAGGAATTCGAACAGAAGATGCGCCAGACCGTGTTCGTCTCGGCCACCCCGGCAGACTACGAAAAGAACCACTCCGACCAGGTGGTCGAACAGGTGGTGCGCCCCACGGGCCTGGTCGACCCGCAAATCATCGTGCGCCCCGCCAGCAGCCAGGTGGACGACCTGATGTCGGAAATCGTCGAGCGCATCAAGAAGGACGAGCGCGTGCTGGTGACCACCCTCACCAAGCGCATGTCCGAGCAATTGACGGAATACCTGGGCGACCATGGCATCAAGGTGCGCTACCTGCACAGCGATATCGAAACGGTGGAGCGCGTGGAAATCCTGCGCGACCTGCGCCTGGGCACCTTCGACGTGCTGGTGGGGATCAACCTGCTGCGTGAGGGCCTGGACTTGCCGGAAGTATCGCTGGTCGCCATCCTCGACGCGGACAAGGAAGGCTTTTTGCGCTCCGAACGCAGCCTGATCCAGACCATCGGCCGCGCCGCGCGTAACCTGAACGGCACGGCGATTTTGTACGGCGACCGCATCACGGACTCCATGCGCCGCGCCATCGACGAGACGGAACGCCGCCGCGCCAAGCAGATCGCCTTCAATACGGCCAACAACATCATCCCGATCGGTGTGAAGAAATCGATCCGCGAAATGATCGACGGCGTCTACAGCCCGCAGGAAGCGCGCGAGACCCTGCAGGTGGCGCAGGAAGCGGCGAAATTCGAAGCGATGAGCGAGAAACAGGTCAGCAAGGAAATCAAGCGCCTGGAAAAACTGATGGTCGACCACGCCAAGAACCTGGAGTTCGAAAAGGCGGCGCAAGTGCGCGACCAGCTGCACATCCTCAAGCAGCAGCTGTTCGGCGCGCCCGGCACCGACAATGTGGCGTCGATACTGGGCAAATAAGCCCCACGCGCTGGCATGGCGCAGGTCGGATTAGCTGGCTGACAGGCCAGCGCAATCCGACATCAGCACTTAAACCAACGCCAGCAATATTGTCGGATTACGCGGCGTGCCGCCGCTAATCCGACCTACGCGGCTTCATGCTTTCACATCCTCGATATACGCACGGATGATGCTGGCGAAATCCGCATCGGCCGTCAAGCCCAGCGACTCGGCCCGTGCCGTGTCCCAGGCGCCGGGCCAGCTCTTGACGATGCGCTCGACGGCCGGATCGGGCGCATAGCTGATGCGGGCAACGACGTCCGCGCCGGCGACTTGTTCCAGCGCGGCGATCATCTCGCCCACGCTCACGCTCAAACCCGGCAAGTTCACCGTGCGGCTGGCGCCAAAGGCCTCGCCCGCCAGTTCGTGGCCGGCGATCAGCGAGGCGATGGCGCCGCGCGGCGACAGCAGCCACAATCGCAAATCGGTGGACACAGGGCAGACGGCCGCCTCGCCATTCAACGGTTCGCGGATGATGCCGCTGGCGAAAGACGACGCCGCCTTGTTCGGCTTACCGGGACGCACGCTGATGGTGGGCAGGCGCAGCACGCGGCCATCGACAAAGCCGCGGCGGCTGTAGTCATTGAGCAGCAATTCGCCGATGGCTTTTTGCGCGCCGTACGACGATTGCGGGTTCAGCGCGGTGGTGTCCTGCACCACGTCCGGCAGCTTGCCGCCGTAGACGGCCACGGAGCTGGTGAAGACCACTTTCGGCTTGTGCCCCAGTTCGCGGCAGATATCGAGCAGCAAACGCGAGGCATCGAGGTTGATGCGCATGCCCAGCTCGAAATCGGCTTCCGCCTGGCCGCTGACGATGGCGGCCAGGTGGAAGATCGACGCGGTCTGCGCATCGATGGTGGCGCGCATCAAGGCGCCATCGGCGATGTCGCCCGTGACCACTTTGACGCGCGCATCGTGGAAGTCATGCGCGGCCACCACGTCGACCAAAACCAGC
Organism: Janthinobacterium agaricidamnosum; assembly: GCF_003667705.1. Lineage (NCBI taxonomy): Bacteria > Pseudomonadati > Pseudomonadota > Betaproteobacteria > Burkholderiales > Oxalobacteraceae > Janthinobacterium > Janthinobacterium agaricidamnosum. The sequence continues at coordinate 4,119,157 of NZ_CP033019.1, forward strand.
TCGCTGATCGCTTGCAGCTGGCCGTGGCTGTCCGTCAAGCGGCCTTGCGCCAGCAACTGGCGCGCCAGGCGCTGTCCCAGGAAACCGGCGCCGCCGGTAATCAGTACTTTCATCTTCATGCTCCTTGTTTGTTGTTGTATGCAGCGAGCCAGCCCAGGCCATCCTCGGTGCGCCCGCGCGGACGGTATTCGCAGCCGATCCAGCCCTCGTAGTCGAGCTCGTCGAGCAGCCTGAATAAATACGGGTAATTGACTTCGCCATCGTCCGGTTCATTGCGGGCCGGGACGCTGGCGATCTGCACGTGGCCGATGCCGTCGAAGTTGTTTTGGAACGTCATGGCGATATCGCCCTCGACGATCTGCGTGTGATAAAAATCCATCTGCACCTTGACGTTGGGCGCGCCCGACTCCAGGCGCAGCGCATGGCCCTGCGCCTGCGTGACGAGGAAATAGCCGGGCATGTCGCGCCCGTTGATCGGTTCGATCAGGAGCTCGATGCCATGCTCGCCCACGGCTTTCGCCGCGTACCGCAGGTTGGCCAGGTAGGTGGCGCGGTGCAGAGCGAGGTCGGCGCCCACGGGCAGCAGGCCCGCCATCATGTGCACGCGCGGCGTGCCCAGCGCCAGCGCATATGCGATGCCCTGTGCCACGCCAGCGCGAAATTCCGCTTCGCGGCCCGGCAGCGAGGCGATGCCCCGCTCACCGGCCGCCCAGTCGCCCGGCGGCAGGTTGAACAGCACGTTCTGCAGCTTGTTTTCGCGCAGCCAGCCGGCCACTTCCTGCGGCGCGTGATCGTAGGGGAACAAAAATTCGACGCCCGTGAAACCCGCTTGCGCGGCGGCGGCAAAGCGCTGCGGGAAAGGCACTTCATTGAACATCATGGTCAGATTGGCGGCAAAACGGGGCATGCGTGTCTCCTTGAATTCTATAGTTCGAGTTTGAATGTCTGCTTCAGATCCGCGATCTGCGCCGCGTCGAGCGGACGCGTGGGCACGTCGCGCAGCAGCAAAAACAGCTTGGCCGTCTCTTCCAGTTCCTCGGCCGCATACACGGCCGCTTCCAGGCTCGTGCCCGACACGACGGGACCGTGATTGGCCAGCAGCACGGCCGAGTGCTTGCGCGCCATGGCGCCGATCGCGCCCGCCAGCGCCGGGTCGCCCGGACGGTGATACGGCACCAGCGGCAAGCGCCCCACCTTCATCACAAAGTATGGCGTGAGCGGCGGGATGCAGTCGTCATGGTTCAAGCCGCACATGCACGACACGGCGGCCGAATGCGTCGAGTGCAGGTGCACGATGGCGCCCGCGCTGCTCCGCTCTGCGTACATGGCGCGGTGCAGGAACGCCTCCTTGGACGGCGGCGCTCCGCTGATCAGCTTGCCATCCCAATCGAGCTTGGACAGCTGCGCCGGATCGAGCCGGCCCAGGCTGGCGTTCGTCGGCGTGAGCAGCCAGCCGTCGGACAGGCGCACGCTCAGGTTGCCGCTGCTGCCCGCCGTCAAGCCCCTTTCGAACAGGGACTTGCCGAAGTCGACGATCAGCTCGCGCTGGCGCGATTCCGTGGCGCTCATGCCAGCACCTGCCAGGCCTTGCTGAAGAAATCCACGGTGCCGAAATTGCCGGACTTGAGCGCCAGCGCCAACGGTGCCCTGCCTTCGTCGCCCGGCGCTGGCAAGGCTAGCGTCCAGGGCACGCCGGGGTCGATTTCGGGGCCGATGCGCAAGCCGGCAATGCCCAGCGCTTTCACCACGGCGCCCGAGGTTTCGCCGCCGGCGACGATCAACTGGCCCACGCCGAGGCGCACCAGTCCCTGCGCGATGGCGGCCAGGGCTTCCTCGACGAGGGCGCCGGCACGCTCCACGCCCAGCTGCGCCTGCACGGCGCGCACGGCGTCCGGCGTGGCCGTGGCATAGATCAAAATGGGGCCTTGCGCCAGGTGTTGATTCGCCCAGGCCAGCGCCTGCGCCACCACGGCGTCCACCACCTCGCCGCCCGCGGCCAGCGACAAAGGGTCGACGTGGAAGGACGGCGCCAGTTCGCGCAGGTGCGCCACCTGCTGCTGCGTGGCCACGGAACAGCTGCCCGAGATCACGGCGCGCAATCCGGAGGCCGGCGGCAAGCGCCCCGCCTGGCCCGCAGGCGATGGCGACAACTGGCCCCGCTGTCGAAAATTCTGCGGTAATCCCAACGCGATGCCGGAACCGCCCGTGATCAGTTTCAAGTCGGCGCAAGCGGCACCGATGGCTTCCAGGTCGCGGTTCGACACGGCATCGACGACGGCGAAATGGCAGCCCTGGCCGCGCAAGTCCGTGAAGCGCTGGGAGATGGCGGCCGCGCCCTTCTCCACCACACTGTAATCGGCCAGGCCCACCTTGGCCTGCACCTGCTGCTGCAGCACGCGCACCAGATTCGAATCCGTCATCGGCGTCAGGGGATGGTCGCGCATGCCCGACTCGGCCAGCGGCACGTCGCCGACGAAGAGGTTGCCCTTGTAGATGGTGCGGCCGTTGGCGGGAAACGCGGGGCAGGCGATCGTGAAGTCCGTGTCGAGCGCCCGCATCAGCGCTTCGGCCACGGGACCGATATTGCCGCGCGGCGTGGAGTCGAACGTGGAGCAGTACTTGAAGTAGAACTGGCGGCATCCGGCTTGCTGCAGCCAGGCCAGCGCGGCCAGCGATTCGGCCACCGCCTCTTCCGGCGCATTCGTGCGCGACTTGAGCGCGATGACGACGGCATCGACGTCGGCTGGCGGCGGACCTTGCGGCACGCCGATCAGCTGCACCGTGCGCATGCCGGCCTTGACCAGCATGCCGGCCAGGTCGGTGCCGCCCGTGAAATCGTCGGCGATACATCCCAGTAATACAGTCATCATGATTCCTTTTTGATTCAGTTACGCTTTCGCCGGCAGATCGATACCGGGGAAAGTTTTAATCACGGCCGCATCGTCCTCGCCGCCAAAGCCAGCGGCCGACGCCTGCATGAACATCTGGTGCGCCGTGGCCGACAGGGGCAGTGGAAAGACGCTCTTTTTCGCGTAATCGAGCACGATGCCCAGGTCTTTCACGAAAATGTTCACGCTTGATAACGGCGTATAGTCGCCCTTCAAAATGTGCGGCACCCGGTTCTGGAACATCCAGGAACTGCCGGCGCTGTTTGAAATGACTTCGTACAAGGCATCGGCGTCGCAGCCGGCGCGCAAGCCCAGCGCCATCGCTTCGGCGGCGGCGGCGATGTGCACGCCGGCCAGCAGCTGGTTGATCATCTTGACTTTCGAGCCCTGCCCCGGCTGCTCGCCCAGGCGGTACAGCTTTGCACAGATGGCGTCGAAAATACCGGCGCAAGCGTCGAACGCATCGGGCGCGCCGGCCGCCATCACCGACATCTCGCCGGCTTGCGCCTTGGCCGCGCCGCCGGAAATGGGCGCGTCGATGAAGCGCAGTCCCATGGCCGCCAGGCGCGCACCGAGCGCTTCGGCAAATTCGGGCGCCACGGTGGCGCAGGCGATGACGACGCTGCCCGGCGCCAGGGCGCTGGCCGCGCCGTGTTCGCCAAACAGCACGACCTCCGTCTGCTGCGCATTGACGACGACGATCAGCAAGGCTTGCACCTGCGCCGCCAGCGCGGCCGGCGATTGCGCCGCATGGGCGCCCTTGTCGACCAGCGTTTGCACGGTTTCCGGGCGCACGTCGCAGGCATGCACGTCGAAGCCCGCGCGCAGCAACGATTGCGCAATGCCCATGCCCATGGCGCCCAGGCCGATCACGCCCACTTTTTTCATTTCCACGTTCATCTGCTACTCCAGTCTTATTTGTTCACCAGCTTGGCCGGCACGCGCATGATGATGAATGCGCCGATCACCAGGATGCCGGCCAGCAGGTAGATGGCGATGTCGGTCGATTGCGTCAGGTCCTTGATCGAACCGATCATGTACGGCGCCGCGAAGCCGGCCAGGTTGCCCACCGAATTGATGGCGGCGATGCCCGCGGCGGCCGAGACGCCGCCGAGGAAAGCCGTCGGCAGGCTCCAGAACATCGGCGAGGCGGCCAGGATGCCGCCGGCGGCGATCGTCAGGAAGAAGATGGCCCAGCCCGTGTTGTGGGCGCCGGCCAGCGCGCTGCAGACGATGGCGGCGGCGCCGACCACCAGCGGGATCGCCATGTGCCAGCGGCGTTCGCGGTATTTGTCCGAGCTGCGGCCCAGCAGGATCATCGACGCCACGGCCACGGAGTACGGAATCGCCGTGAACAGGCCGATATTGAGCACGCCCGTCACGCCGGCCGCCTTGATCAGGCTGGGCAGCCAGAAGGTCAGCGAATACTGGCCCATCACGCAGCAGAAATAAATCAGGGCCATGACCCAGATGCGCGGGTCGGCGAACATGGCGCGGATCGACGGGTGCGATACCTTGCCCTGCGCTTCCGTGGCAATGCGCTGCTCGAGGATGACTTTTTCGTCTTCCGTCAGCCACTTCGCGGCGCGGATGCTGTTATCGAGGTACAGCAGCACGGCCACGCCCATCAGCGCGGCGGGTATCGCTTCGAGCACGAACATCCACTGCCAGCCCGCATAGCCGTGCCAGCCGGCGAAGGTTTCCATGATCCAGCCCGACAGGGGGCCGCCGATCAGGCCCGCCACGGGGATGGCGGCCATGAAGGTGCACACCATGCGCGCGCGGCGCTCGGACGGATACCAGTAGGTCAAATAGAGAATGATGCCGGGGAAGAAGCCCGCCTCGGCGATGCCGAGCAGGAAGCGCATCACGTAGAACTGGGTTGGCGTGGTGACGAACATGAAGGCGCCCGAGATGATGGCCCAGGTGATCATGATGCGGGCGATCCACACGCGCGCGCCGATCTTGTGCAGCATCACGTTGCTGGGCACTTCGAACAGGAAGTAGCCGAGGAAGAACACGCCGGCGCCCAGGCCGTACACGGTTTCGGAAAACTGCAGGTCGGCCAGCATTTGCAGCTTGGCGAAGCCCACGTTGACACGGTCGAGGTAAGCGACGATGTAACACAGCATGAGGAAGGGGATGATGCGCCAGGTCACCTTGCGATAGACGGCGTCGTCGATGGTTTTCTGGCTGGCGGCCACGCCGGCCGGCTGCCCGGGCAATGCTTGTGATACGTCCATGCTTGTCTCCTGATCGCTGGGGGATCGACCGTGCCGGGTTTTTATGGTCCACCGGAGGTGGCTGGCAACTTGTCTAAAATTTGTATGGATGTATATTATGTGTGTGTTTTGTGTGTGTCAAGCTGTATATTCCATATAATGGCAAGCAGGCAAGCCCGCATAAAAACCGCTAGCACAAGGATGCACCCGATGGACCGCACGTTCCGCTTTACCCTTCCCCCGCCGGAGCCCGCCGCGGGCAGTTTCACCACCGGCACGCTGGGTGCGCGGGTGGCGGCACGGCTGCGCCAGCAGATTCACAACGATGGCCTGGCCGGCGGCACGCGTCTGCCGTCCGAGCAAGCGATGGCAACGCACTTCGGCGTCAGCCGCACGGTGCTGCGCGAAGCCATCGCCCTGCTGCAGGCGGACGGCATCGTCGCCACGCGCAAGGGCAGCGGCACGTTCGTCTGCGCGCAGGATGGCGCGAAGACTGGCGAACGGGGCGACGAGCTGACGGAGCAGTCCGTGCAGTCGCTGCTGAATCTGATCGAGGTGCGCCAGGGACTGGAAGCGGAAATCGCCGCGCTGGCGGCCGTGCGGCGCACGCCGGGCCAGCTGGCCGACATCGAACACGCACTGCGCCGCATCGAGGAAGCCGTGGCGGCCGGCGTCGACGGCGTGGAAGAAGACGTGCGCCTGCACCTGTGCATCGCCGAGGCGACGGGCAACCCCTACTGGCCGAAATTCGTCGCCATGTTCGCCGACCCGATTCGCTCGGCCGTCAAGGTGACGCGCGCGAATGAAGCGCGGCGCACGGACTTTTCCATCGAAGTGCGGCGCGAACATGAAAAGATCGTGCAGGCGATCGCCGATGGCGACCCGCAGCGGGCACGCCAGGCGGCCATGGAACACATGCAGCACGCGGCCGAGCGCGTGCGCCTGGCCGACCGCGAATTCTGGCGCGGCGACGGCGGCGCGCTGGCGCGCACGCTGGGGCGCGATCCCATCATGCAAAAATAAGATCTACGTCACCGCCTCACCTGCGCTGCGCTCATGCCCGCCGCCCCTGCTTTCCTATGCTCGCGCTCATCATGTCGAACAGGGTGCGTGACGCGGGCGGCATCGCGTGCTGATGCCGGCTGATCAAGCCCAGCGTGCGCTTGACGGCGGGATTGACGAGGGGCACGCCGACCACCGCGCCTTGCCGCTCCGGCAGAATCGACAGGCCCGGCACCGCCGCCACGCCCAAGCCCGACTCCACCAGCGCCAGGATGCCTGACACGTGGTTGATCTCGCACGAGATCCACGGGTGTTTTTCCACGCCGGCCAGCGCCGCATCGAGCACGCTGCGGTCGCCGCTCGACTTGGCCACCGAGATATAGCGTTCGTCGACGGTATCCTTCCAGCTCAGCTTCTTGCGCTTGGCCAGTCTGTGATCGGCCCGCATCGCCAGCACGTAGGTCTCGACGTAGATGGGCTGGAAATGGATCTCCGGATTTTCCGCGCCCGTAAAGCTGATGCCGAAATCCGCCTCGCCAGACAGCACGAGGTTGAGCACGTCCTGCGCGCTTTCGTCATGCACGCGCACGCGAATTTTCGGAAACTGCGCGCTGAAGCGCTTGAGCACGTCCGGCAGGAAATGCCACACGGCCGAGGGCACGCAGGCGAATGTCACCGTCCCCGTGCGGTGCGCGGCCAGGTCGGCCACTCCCAGCACGGCATCTTCCAGGCCGTTGAGCGCATCGCGCACGTTTACCAGGAACACCTGCCCCACATTGGTCAGCTGCACGCGCCGTGTGGTGCGCTCGAACAGCTTGACCCCCAGCGCATCCTCGAGTTTTCGATGCGGCGGCTGAGCGCCGGCTGCGACAGGAACAGGTCCGCCGCGGCCTGGCGAAAGCTGTTGCGCTCCGCCACGGCCACAAAAGCCTGCAAATCATGAAGCTCGTAATTGATGCGCTGCATGCATTAATCCCCGGGAAAATTGCAATTATCAAATTATGCCATTTCAACGATGATGGGGTCTGAATGCTGAGCCTCGCCAAGAAGGCCTGAACTGAAAAAGGAGACATGATGCGACACCATTCCACGTTCGCGCTTTTACCGGCGGCCGGCGGCACGACGCTGCCGGCGTCACGGAAACACACCTCAACAACCGCCACGGCACGGGCTTGACACCCGGCCTCATGAAAAAATTTTAACATCAGGAGAACCATCATGCCTCAGCATACTCTGCTGCAAACCTCGCGCCCGCTGCTCGCGGCGCTGGTGCTGCTGGCCGCCGGCGCGGCCCATGCCGCCGACATCCGCGTGGTCAGCTCGGGCGGCTTCGCCCAGGCCTACAAAAACCTGGCGCCCGCCTACGAACGCGCCAGCGGCGACCAGTTGCTGTCCGAATGGGGACCGTCGATGGGCACCATCAGGAATGCGATCCCGGCGCGGCTGGCGCGCGGCGAGCCGATCGCCGTCGTCATCATGGTCGGCGACGCGCTCGACAAACTGATGCAGGAAGGCCGCCTCGTCCCCGGCAGCAAGGTGGTCCTGGCCAATTCGCCGATTGCCTGCGCCGTGCGCCACGGCGCGGCAAAGCCCGACATCAGCACCTCCGAGGGCTTGCGCAGCGCTTTCCTGCAGGCGCACAAGGTGGCCTATTCGGACAGCGCCAGCGGCGAATACATCGAGAAGCAACTGATGAAGACACTGCACATCGCGGAGCAGATGCAGGGCAAGGCCGCCAAAATTCCCGCCACCCCCGTCGGCGAAATCATCGCGCATGGCGAGGCCGATTTCGGCTGCCAGCAGCGCAGCGAGCTGCTGCCGGTCCAAGGCATCGACATCGTCGGCCTGCTGCCGCCGGAAGTGCAGCTGATGACGCAGTTTTCGGCGGCGCTGGTCCCGGGCGGCAAGGAACCGGAAGCCGGCCGCGCCTTGCTGCGCTTCCTCGCCGCCCCTGCCAACGCCGGCGCGATCGAAGCGACCGGGCTGCAGCCGGCATCGGCACCAGCGACAGCAACGCACTAGGCGACGTCACTCATCTTTCATCGAGGTAAATCATGGCCATTCCATCGACCGCCGCGCCCCTCGCCGAGCCGACAGCGCCGCGCACACAGGCACGCCCTCCCTCGCGCATCGCCACCGTCATCCGGGTGACGAGCGGGAACTTCATCGAAATGTACGATTTTTTCCTGTTCGGCTTTTACGCGACGTATATTGCCAAGGCCTTCTTCCCCGCCACCAGCGAATACGCGGCCCTGATGATGACCTTCGCCACCTTCGGCGCGGGGTTTTTCATGCGGCCGCTGGGCGCCATCATCCTCGGCAGCTATATCGACCGCATCGGCCGGCGCAAGGGACTGGTGCTGACCCTGGCCATCATGGCTTCCGGCACGGCGCTGATCGCCTTCGTGCCCGGCTATGCGACCATCGGCTTGCTGGCGCCGTTCCTCGTGCTGATCGGGCGCTTGCTGCAAGGTTTCTCCGCCGGCGTGGAGCTGGGCGGCGTGTCGGTCTACCTGTCCGAGATGGCGACACCCGGCAACAAGGGCTATTACGTCAGCTGGCAATCGGCCAGCCAGCAAGTCGCCATCATCTTTTCCGCGGCGCTCGGCTACTATCTCAACGCAACCTTGAGCAAGGAATTCATCGCGGACTGGGGCTGGCGCATCCCGTTCTTCATCGGATGCTCCATCATCCCCGTGGTGTTCTACATCCGCCGTTCGCTGCAGGAGACCGAGGCCTATCTGACGCGCAAGTCGCATCCGACGTTCCGGCAAATGCTCAAGACCATCAGCCTCAACTGGCCGCTGGTCGTCAGCGGCGCGATGCTGATCGTGCTGACGACAGTGGCGTTCTATCTGATCACCGTCTACACGCCGACCTTCGGCAAGAGCGTGCTCAAACTGAGCACCGAAGACAGCCTGCTCGTCACCTTGTGCATCGGCCTGTCGAACTTCCTCTGGCTGCCCGTCATGGGCGCGCTGTCCGACCGCATCGGGCGCTGGCCCATCATGGCCGCGTGCGCGGCGCTGACGATGCTGACCGCGTACCCGTCCCTGTCCTGGCTGGTCGCCCATCCCAGTTTCGAGCACATGCTGATGGTCGAGCTGTGGCTGTCCTTCCTGTACGGCAGCTACAACGGCGCCACCATCGTCGCGCTGACGGAAATCATCCCGGCCAGCGTGCGGACCACGGGCTTTTCGCTGGCCTACAGCCTGGCCACCGCGCTGTTCGGCGGCCTGACGCCGCTGGTGTCGACCCTGCTGATCGAGAGCACCGGCGACAAGGCGGCGCCAGGCTACTGGATGGCGGGCGCCGGCGCCATCAGCCTGCTGGCAACGTGGCTGATCTATCGAGGCATCGTCAAGGAGCGCCATCCCGTTCCAGCCTGAACCAGTACGGCCTGGCCAGACGGCGCATTACGGCCAGGCTGGCCGGCGCATGTGGAACAGGCTGGCCGGTCCGATCTCGAAATAATCGGCCGGGCCGCCGCCGCGCAAGATCGGCGCGGCGGCGGCCGTGTCGTACACGCCGTCGACCAGCAGATGGTGCGCGATGTGCACGCCCACCACCTCCCCCAGCACCAGCCAGCTGCCCACGCCTTGCCCGTTCACACCCTGCAGCTCGATGATCTGCGTGCGCCGGCATTCGAAGGACACGGGGCTTTCGGCCACGCGCGGCACGTCCACGATGCGCGAGGCGGCCGGCGTCAGGCCGGCCAGCGCGAATTCGTCGACTTCGGGCGGCGCCGGCGCGCAACTGGCGTTCATGGCCTCGGCCAGCGGACGGGTCGCCAGGTTCCACACAAACTCGCCCGTCTGTTCGATATTGCGCAAGGTATCCTTGCGGCCGATGCTGGAAAAGCCGATCAGCGGCGGATGGTAATTGAAGGCGTTGAAAAAGCTGTACGGCGCCAGATTGAGCACGCCCGCACTGCTGCGCGAGGCGATCCAGCCGATCGGACGCGGCCCCACGATGGCGTTAAAGGGATCGTGCGGCAGGCCGTGGCCCTGCGCAGGTTCATAAAAATGGATGGGGTCAAGCACGCGGATTCCTGAAGTCAAAGGAAGTCAACGGCGCCCGGGATGGAACGCCTGGAACGACAGCTTACTGGAATTGCCGCCACCGCGTTGCCAGCCCGCCGGCGCGCCGGGTGCGCTCGCGCACGCAGCGCGACAATTGTATGGCGCACGGCCCTTGGCCTCGCTTATGATGGGGCAACTCAACCCTTATCATTGCGCTATCGCCCATGCCTACCCTCACGCTGCACCAGAAAGTGTTCCTGCTCCTCTTGAGCATCGTCACCATCGGCTTCGGCTGGATATTGGCGCCGTATGCGGGCGCCATCTTCTGGGGCGTCATCCTGGCGATCCTGTTCGCGCCCGTGTACCGCTGGCTGCTGGCCAAAACCCGGGGCCGCGCCGGCCTGGCGTCGCTGCTGACCTTGCTGTTGATCATCGTCATCGTGATCCTGCCGCTGTCGCTCATTTCCGTGTCGCTCGTGAACCAGGCGGCCAGCGTGGTGGAGATGGTGCGTTCGGGCGAAATCACGGTCGCCATGTTCTTCAATAAAATCATGGCCGTGCTGCCGCAGTGGCTGATCAACCTGCTCGAGCGCTTCAACCTGACCAGCCTGGCGAGCCTGCAGGACAAGCTGGCCGAGGGCGCCACGCAGGTAAGCCAGGTGGTGGCCGTCAAAGCCATCAATGTGGGCCTGTACACCTTCGAATTCCTCACCAGCCTGTGCATCATGCTGTACCTGCTGTTTTTCCTCATGCGCGATGGCTCGACCCTGTCGGCCCGCATCAAGAACGCCGTGCCGCTGAGCCGCAAGTACAAGCAGCGCCTGTTCACCAATTTCACCACGGTGATCCGCGCCACGGTGAAAGGCAACATCCTCGTGGCGATCGCCCAGGGTGCCCTCGGCGGCCTGGCGTTCTGGTTCCTCGACGTGCCGGCGCCCCTGCTGTGGGCCGTGCTGATGGCCTTCCTGTCGCTGCTGCCGGCCGTCGGCGCCGCCCTCGTGTGGGCGCCCGTGGCAGCCTATTTCCTGGCCACGGGCGCCATCTGGCAAGGCGCCGGCCTGGCCGCCTTCGGCGTCTTCGTCATCGGCCTCGTCGACAACGTGCTGCGCCCTATCCTGGTGGGCAAGGACACGAAGATGCCCGACTACGTGGTGCTGCTGTCGACCGTGGGCGGCATGGCCCTGTTCGGCCTGAACGGCTTTGTCATCGGCCCCGTGGTGGCGGCCCTGTTCATCGCCTCGTGGGACCTGTTCGTCTCGGCCAGCGAATTCCAGGCTGAGGATTAAAGCCTGGCACTGGGGGAGCGGGCAATGCCACGGCGCCGACATCAGCATGGCCCGGACCGCTTGCATTGATCCGGTGATTGCACTATCGTTGCTGCACGCGCGTGTTGCCAACCTTGCACAGGAGATCCCACCGTGTCGCTGATCCTCTACGGCCATCCCTTTTCCTCGTACACGCAAAAGGTGCTCATCGCCCTGTACGAAAACGCCATACCGTTCGATTTCCGCCGCCTGGCGCCGGACATGCCGCAGCACCTGCAGCAGTGGCTGGCGCGCTGGCCGCTGCGCAAGTTTCCGCTGCTGGTGGATGGGGAGCGCAACGTCGCCGAGACCAGCATCATCATCGAATACCTGCAGCTGGCCCATCCCGGCCCGCTGCGCCTGCTGCCGGACGACGCCATGCAGGCCCTGGACGTGCGCTTTCTCGACCGCTATTTCGACCTGCACGTCATGACGCCCGTGCAGCATGCCGTCGGCGCCGCCCTGACGGGCGACCCGGCGAAGACCGAGGAAGGCCGCGTGTTTGCCGGCAACAAGCTGGACCTCGCCTACGCCTGGCTGGAAACCCGCCTGGCCGGCAAGACGTGGGCGACGGGCGAAGACTTTACCTTGGCCGACTGCGCCGCCGCTCCGTCGCTGTTCTATGCGGACTGGACGCAGCCGATTCCCGCCACGCTGCCCCTGCTGCGCGCCTATCGCGCCCGCTTGCTGGCCCGTCCATCGTTCGCCCGCGCGGTGGAAGAGGCACGTCCGTACCGCCACCTCTTCCCCCTGGGTGCGCCGCAGCGCGACTGACCTTGTTCAGTAAACCTGTTCAGGCAAACACGGGCCGGAAAAAACTGCGCTCGTAGCTGACGATGCAGCGCGTCTCCTCGGCATAGCGGAAGGCGGCCTGGCATTCGGCGTCCTGCATCGAATCGCTGCGGTACTGCTCGTACAAGGCCAGGCTGGGAAACGAGAACATGGCCAGGGCCACGTTGCTCGCGCCTTCCGATGGCAAAAAGTAGCCGTGGTGCTGGCCGCCGAAGCGTTCGACCAGCGGTATCCACAGCTTGCCGTAGGCTTCGAATTCCCGCAATTTATACGGGTCGATGATGTAGCGCAAATAACAGGTGATCATGCGGTTTCCTTGTGTATGTTCAACTCCATCAGCATGCCGGATTCCCAGGAGCCGATGGCGGACAATGGCGAGCCAGGCAAAAAGTCCAGCGCGCAGGGATACGTAAATTCTTCCTGCTCCAGGACGCAGAGCCCGGGCCAGCCATACAACAGCAGCTTGCCCTTGCCGATGCGTCCCAGCGCGCTGCCGTCGGGCAGCCAGCGCAAGGCGTCGCCCGTGCCGCCGCCCGCCTCCACCGGCACCGTGGCCAGCCGGCGGCCATCGGCCAGCGCATATACCGACAGGAACTCCTCTCCACCCGCGTGATGCAGCGCGGCCAGGGACGCTCCGTCGGGCGATGGCGCGCACGACTTCAGTCCTGGCAGCGACAGCACCTTGCGCCCGCCGCCCGCCCGCAGGGGCCAGTCCCATACGCTGCAGTAGTCGGGCGGCTGCACCTGCCCCTCGTCCACCGATTTGACGCCGTGCAGGACCAGCAAGCGCCGCCCGCCATCGATGGCGTGCATGGCGCGCAGCATCTCGCCCGGATGCGCCTGCGTGAAGAGCAGCTCGCCCGTCTGCGCGTCGCGCAGCCGCAGGCTGCCATCCCAGCCCCCATCGGCAAGATACTGCCCGCACGGCGACCACGCGGGGCCGCAGCCTTCGCCATCCTTCCTGTTCTGGAAATTGAGCAGCAGTTGTCCCGTCTGGGCATCCACCACGGCCAGCAGGCCCGTCGTGCTCTTGATGGCCAGCCGGCCCCCATCGGGCGAAAAGGCAAAGCCCGACATGTGCGCGATGAATTTGCCGCGCCACAGTTTCTGGCGTGCCGCCACGTCCCACAGGACCAGGTCGCGCCCCAGCACCGCCAGGCGCGTGCCGTCGGGCGAGAACCGCACGCCGTAGCTGCAGCCCAGCTTCAGCGGCTTGCGCGCTGCCGTCATGGGCGCGCCAGGCGGTAGACGACGCTGTCGATATCGTAATGACGTTCCATGCCCACATATTGCATGCCCAGGCGCGTCATGACCTTGATCGAGGCGGCGTTGTCGGGATGGGCCACGGCCACCACTTCCGGCGCGCCGACGACGTCGAACGCATGCGCGACGATGGCGGCCGCCGCCTCGCTGGCATAGCCCTGCCCCCAGCCCGTGCGCGCCAGGCGCCAGCCGATTTCATGCGGTTTGCTTTTGTCGCCATCGAGATGCTGCAGGCAGGCCATGCCCACCATCTCGCCGTCATCGAGGCGGATCAGCGCCCACCACGAGTAGCCCCACTCGGCCCAGCGGCCCGTGATGCGCGTGATGGCCGCGCGCGTATTTTCTTCCGTCTCGGGCTGGCCCGCGTTCAGGTAGGTCATCACCTCGGGATCGGTGTTGAGCGTGCGCATGCGCTCGTAGTGGCTCTCGTTGATCGGTTCCAGGCGCAGCCGCGCCGTCGTCAGTATGGTCATCGCATTTCCTTGGACGAAAAAAAAGACGATACACGATCGTCTTTTTTTTGCAAGCGCGCACGCAATTACTTGCCTGCTTCGCCCTTCTTGATCCACGCCGCCAGCTGGTGCGGACGCAGGCCGTCGTAGTCTTCGAACGGCTGATGGATCCACGGATTATGCGGCAGTTCGTCGAGGAAGTAGTCGGGACGCACGACGGAGCAGCCCTTGAGCCAGATCACGGCCGATTTGACTTCGGTCACGTCAGGGAAGTTTTCCTTCAGGTGACGCGTGACCTTGTCCAGCGTGACGCCGGAATCGGCCAGGTCGTCGACCAGCAGGATGCGGCCGGCCAGCGGGCCCTTGGTCATGGTCATGTACTTGGCGATATCGAGGTCGCCGCGCACCGTGCCCGCGTCTTCGCGGTAGGAGCTGGTCGACAGGATGGCCAGCGGCAAATCAAAAATGCGCGAGAACACGTCGCCAGGACGCACGCCGCCGCGCGCCAGGCACAATACCTGGTCGAATTTCCAGCCCGATTCATAGACCTTGAGCGCCAGGCGCTCGATCAGGCGGTGGTACTCTTCCCAGTTGACCCAGAGATGTTGATCGTTCGATTGTGGGGTAGTCATGATAGTGAAATCTTATTATTAGCGTGATTAAAAAAATCCGCCTTGCGGCGGATTGTGTCCAGCAGCTTACTCGAATGGGTGGCGCAGCACGATCGTTTCTTCACGATCCGGACCGGTCGAAACCATGTCCACCGGTACGCCGACCAGTTCTTCGATGCGCTTGATGTAGGCGCGCGCCGTGGCAGGCAGGGCCGCCAGCGATTTCGCGCCGACCGTGCTTTCCGTCCAACCCGGCATCTCTTCGTACACGGGCACGCAACGGGCGGCTTCTTCAGCGCCCGATGGGAAGATGTCCGTGGCCACGCCGTCGATGGTGTAGCCGGTGCACAGTTTCAGCGTTTCGATACCGTCCAGCACATCCAGCTTGGTCAGGCACATGCCCGTCACGCCGTTGATCTGCACGGAGCGGCGCAGCAAGGCGGCGTCGAACCAGCCGCAGCGGCGGGCACGGCCCGTCACGGTGCCGAATTCATGGCCGACTTGCGCCAGATGGTGGCCAACGCCCGC
This sequence comes from Janthinobacterium agaricidamnosum, assembly GCF_003667705.1. Classification (NCBI taxonomy): domain Bacteria; kingdom Pseudomonadati; phylum Pseudomonadota; class Betaproteobacteria; order Burkholderiales; family Oxalobacteraceae; genus Janthinobacterium; species Janthinobacterium agaricidamnosum. Next base: position 4,134,241 of record NZ_CP033019.1, read on the forward strand.
ATCCGTTGGCAGTTCCGACGGGAACGGGCCGGAACCGACGCGCGTCGTGTAAGCCTTGGTGATGCCCATGATGTAGTGCAGCATGCCAGGACCGACGCCCGAACCGGCGGCGGCATTGCCGGCCACGCAGTTCGACGAGGTGACGAACGGATAGGTGCCGTGGTCGACGTCGAGCAGGGAACCCTGCGCGCCTTCGAACAGCAGATTCGCACCGGCCTTGTGCGCCTTGTACAGCGCGCTCGACACGTCGGTGACCATCGGACGCAGACGCGGCACATAGGCCAGCGCGTCGTCGAGGGTCTTCTGATAGTCGACTTTCGGCGCCTTCAGGTAGTTTTCCAGCACGAAGTTGTGGTAATCGAGGTTTTCGGCCAGCTTTTCGGCAAAGCGCTTCTCGTTGAGCAGGTCGGCGATACGGATCGCGCGGCGCGCCACTTTGTCTTCGTAGGCCGGGCCGATGCCCTTGCCGGTGGTGCCGATCTTCGCATCGCCACGCTTGGCTTCACGCGCCAGGTCGATCGCGGTGTGGTAAGGCAGGATCACGGGCGCCGCGTCCGACACTTTCAGGCGCGAGGCAACTTCGACGCCGACCGCTTCGAGCTTGTCGATTTCGCGCAGCACGTCCGGCACGGAAACGACCACGCCGTTACCGATGTAGCAGGCGACGCCTGGACGCATGATGCCCGACGGGATCAGCTGCAGTGCGGTTTTGACGCCGCCGATGACCAGCGTGTGGCCTGCATTGTGGCCGCCCTGGAAGCGCACCACGCCTTGGGCGTGATCGGTCAACCAATCGACGATCTTGCCTTTACCTTCATCGCCCCATTGGGTGCCGATGACAACAACGTTCTTTGCCATAATTTTCTTTGACATCACTCAACCTAAGTTTTTAAGAATCCAGCTACTACCATTATCGGCAAGTACCAGCACGCGATCGCACTCGAACTCGTCTTGTTCATTACTGTGACCCGGCATACTCTGGATCACGACCTCGCCCGCCTTGCGCAACTCGGCGATTTTTTCCTTCAATTCTGGCGCGCTGCCCCACGGCGCGCGGATCGAATGCTTCCGTTCCGCGGTCGGCAACAGGCGCGCCAGTTCGCGCAAATCGAGCGAGAAGCCGGTCGCGGGACGTGCCCGGCCGAACGCTTCGCCGACGTGGTCATAACGGCCGCCGCGCGCAACCGCGTTCGGCAAGCCTGGTACATACAGCGCAAACATCGCGCCGCTTTCATATTGGTAGCCGCGCAGGTCGGCCAGGTCGATCGCCACTTCGGCGCGGCCCAGCGCGGATCCTGCCAACGCGGCCAGTTCGGCCAGCGCCTTGAGCACGCCCGGCAGCGGCGGCAGCACTTCGCGCGCACGCGCCAGCACGTCGATGTCGCCGTACAGGTTCGGCAAGGCCAGCAGCGCATCGCGCGTGACGGCATCGTAGGATGCGGTCACGGCACGCAGGCCCGGCGCATCTTTCGCGCGCAGCAAGGCGTACAGCGCAGCTTCGTCGCGCCCGGCGGCGGCGTCTTGCGCAATGATAGCGCGCAACAGGCCGACGTGCGACAGATCCAGGCGCACGCTGTCGAAACCGGCCAGTGCCAGCGAAGCGAGCGCCAGTTCCTGGATCTCGGCATCCGCTTCCAGGCCGGCGTGGCCATAGATTTCGGCGCCGATCTGCAGCGGTTCGCGGGTGGCGTGCAGGCCCGACGGACGGGTATGCAGCACGCTGCCGGCGTAGCACAGGCGGGTGACGGTGGCACGGTTGAGCAGGTGGGCGTCGATACGCGCCACTTGCGTCGTCATGTCGGCGCGCAGGCCGAGCATGCGGCCCGACAGCTGGTCGACCAGTTTGAACGTGCGCAGGTCGGTATCCTTGCCAGCGCCGGTCATCAGCGATTCCAGATACTCGAGCAGCGGCGGCATCACCAGTTCATATCCGTACAGACGGAAATTATCCAGCATGAGGCGGCGCAGCTCTTCGATCTTGCGCGCTTCCGACGGCAGAACATCGGCAATATTTTCGGGCAAAAGCCAATTCGGCATGAGGGAGCGAGATACGGAAGAAAGTTGAAAAAATGCATCATGCGAGGCAGCGGCGGGCGCGCCAGGCAAGAGGCCGAACCTGATATTTTACGCGAAAACACGGGCCTTTAGGGATAAGTTGTCCGAAACGCTGCCGCACGGCCCTAAAAACACCGCATTTTACGCCTTCCCGCAACAACTAGACGGGCACAAAAAAACGGGGCCGGCATCAATGCCGGCCCCGCTGCTGCCGCCCCCGTCCTTGCGGCCGGGTGCAGTGCGATGCTGTCTTACTTCTTGGACGGAGCGGCCGTGCCGTTACCCTTGAAGTACTTGAAGAATTCCGAACTCGGATCGACCACCATCACGTCGCCCTTGTCCTTGAACGTGGCGCGGTAAGCTTCCAGGCTGCGGTAAAACTTGTAGAACTCCGGATTCTTGCCAAACGCTTCCGCATACACCTGCGACGCCTTGGCATCGCCCTCGCCGCGGATCTTCTCGGCTTCGCGATACGCTTCGGCCAGGATCACCGTGCGCTGCTTGTCGGCGTCGGCGCGGATCTTCTCGGAGTCGGCCGAACCGGTCGAACGCAGTTCATTGGCCACGCGCACGCGCTCGGACTTCATGCGCTCGTACACGGAGTTGTTGATCTGCTCGACGTAATCGACGCGCTTCAGGCGCACGTCGACGATGCCTACGCCGATAGCCTCGGCCTCGGCCGCCACCTTGGCCTTGATCGCCTGCATCACCTTGCCACGCTCGCCCGAGATCACTTCGCGCACCGTGCGCTTGGTGATTTCATCGTTCAGCGCCGCCTTGACGATTTGCGACATGCGGTTGCGCGCACGGCTTTCATCGCCGCCGAAGCTGCGGAAATAGGTCTTCGGATTGACGATGCGCCACTTCACATACGCGTCGACGAGGATATTCTTCTTCTCGGCCGTGATGAAGCGTTCCGGTTCCGGCGTATCGAGCGTCAGGATACGCTTGTCCAGGTAGATGACGTTCTGGAACGGCGGCGGCAGCTTGAAGTACAAGCCTGGCTTGCTGATCTCGTCCTTGACTTCACCGAGGGCGAAGACGATGGCGTATTTACGCTGATCGACGACGAACACGGTCGAGGAAAGGAGCATGATCGCGATGAAGCCCGCGATCAGGGCGGCAACGATACGGTTCATTAGCGGCTCTCCCGTTCACGCGAAGAGCGGCTGTCACGGCGCTGATTGACTTCTACTGTCGGCATGGCTTCCTGTGGCAAAACGGTGTTGGCTGCGGGTGTCGCGGCAGCACGGGCGGCGGCAGCGGCAGCATCGGTGGCAGCCGTCTGGGCGATCAACTTGTCGAGCGGCAGATACAGCAGATTGCTGCCCGTCTTGGCGTCAACCATGACCTTGCTGGCACTGCTGAACACTTGCTGCATCGTTTCCAGGTACATGCGGTCGCGCGTGACAGCCGGCGCCTTCTGGTACTCGACCAGCACCTGCTTGAAGCGCGACGCGTTACCTTCGGAGTTCTCGGTCACCATGGCCCGGTAGGCCTCTGCTTCCTGCACCAGGCGGAATGCTGCGCCGCGGGCTTTCGGAATGACGTCATTGGCGTAGGCCTGGCCTTCATTCTTCTGGCGTTCACGGTCCTGGCCTGCCTTGACGGCATCGTCGAAGGCGGCTTGCACCTGCTCCGGCGGCTGCACGGCCTGCATCGTCACGTTGTTAATCAACACGCCAGCCTTGTAATCTTCAAGAATCTGCTGCATCAATTTCTGCGTATCAAAAGCCACTTTTTCGCGGCCTTCATACAGCACGAAGTCCATCTTGCTGCGGCCGACCACTTCGCGGATCGCCGTCTCGGCGACCTGGCGCAAGGTGTCTTCCTGGTCGCGCAGGCTGAACAGCCATTCCACGGGATCTTTCAAGGTGTACTGCACCGCGAACTGGATGTCGATGATGTTTTCATCATCCGTCAGCATCAGCGACTCGCTGGCCTGCTTGTTGCGCAGCGAGGTGCGATAACCCACTTCCACCGTGCGCACCTGCGACACGTTGACGGTTTCATCGGTCTGGAACGGATACGGCCAGCGCCAGTTGAGACCGGCGGGCGCCGTGCGCGTGTATTGGCCAAACGTCAGCACCACGCCGCTCTGGCCCTCTTGCACGATGAAGGCGCCGCTGGCGAGCCAGATGAAGACGGCGATCACGCCAACGACGCCGGCGGTGATGCCGGCCCCCTTCATGTCGGGGCGCGGGCCATTGCCGCCACCGTTGTTATTGCCGCCGTTGTCGGGACGGTTCTTCTGTCCGAAAAAGGCGTTCAGGCGCTGATTGAAATCGCGCCACAACTGATCGAGGTCCGGCGGACCTTCGCCGGGCTTTTTGCCTTCTTGGGCTTTCTTGCCGTCGTCCTTGCGATTGCCCCAGCGGGGATCGTTCAGGGACAACTTCAAGCCTGTTTTTTTGAGTAGGGAGACAAGCATAACTATCGTGTTCCGACTTGGGAGTGGGTGGAAATCCTATCGTCCTCGCCAGGCTCTTCGTCCTGGTCCGGGGCGGCGCCATCGTGCTGGTCGTACTGACCGTCAAACTGATCTTCCTGCGGTGCTTCGTCGTTCTGATACAGGTGGGCAGAACGGGGCGCCTTCCTGGCCATCTCGACGATCGCATCGCGCAGCAGGTCGAGCCCGCTGCCCTTCTGCGCACTGACGAACACGCGACTGATCGTAGCATATTCGTCGCGTTCCACCGAAGGCTCCAGCCCGGCCGCATCGATCTTGTTCCACACGAGGATTTGCGGAATATGATCGGCGCCGATCTCTTTCAAGACCAGGTTGACCTGCTCGATCTGCTCCATGCGCACCGGCGACGCGGCGTCGACGACGTGCAGCAGCAGATCGGCATGAATGGTTTCTTCGAGCGTGGCGCGAAAGGCAGCCACCAGCTGGTGCGGCAATTCGCGTACGAAGCCGACCGTGTCGGAGATCACCACGTTGCCCACTTCCTGGCCCAGGTAAACCCGGCGCGAGGTGGTGTCGAGGGTGGCGAACAACTGGTCGGCGACATACACGCCGGCCTTGGTCACGGCATTGAACAGGGTCGACTTGCCGGCATTGGTATAGCCGACGAGGGACACCGAGAATGTGTGATTGCGGCCGCGCGCGCGGCGCTGCGTTTCGCGCTGCTTGTGCAGTTTTTCCAGGCGCGCGCGCAGGGCCTTGACACGGTCGCCGATCAGCCGGCGGTCGGTCTCGAGCTGCGTCTCGCCGGGACCGCGCAAGCCGATACCGCCCTTTTGCCGTTCCAGGTGGGTCCAGCCGCGGATCAGGCGCGTGGCCAGATGCTGCAGCTGGGCCAGCTCGACTTGCAGCTTGCCCTCGTGGCTCTTGGCGCGCTGCGCGAAGATGTCGAGGATCAGGCTGGTGCGGTCGAGCACGCGCACATTCAGGCGCTTTTCCAGATTGCGCTGCTGGGCGGGCGAGAGGGCGTGATTGAAGATGACGATTTCCAGGCCATCGTTGACGACGACGTCGCCAATTTCATCGGCCTTGCCGCTGCCGACGAAATACGCGGAATCGGGACTGGAACGCTTGGCCGTGATGGTGGAAATCGGGTCCGCGCCAGCCGAACGCGACAACAGCATGAGTTCCTCCATGCTGGCGGCGAAGTCGCTGTGACCGAAGTCAACCCCGACTAGTGCCGCGCGCATGATGGCATCTGATGAGTTGCGGCGAACGCCGACGCCGATGCAAACGCATCAGCGCCGCTGGCGCGGACGGGGGCGATGGAGGGTGAAAGGCGCTGGGCCGTCAAGCTCAACGCTTTACTCCGCTTCAGATTCAATATTGAGATTGACGGCACGGGCCGGCACCACTGTCGAGATGGCATGCTTGTACACCATCTGTGTCACCGTATTGCGCAGCAATACGACATATTGATCGAACGATTCGATATGGCCCTGCAATTTAATGCCATTGACCAGGTAGATCGAGACAGGAACATGCTCTTTGCGTAATGCATTGAGGAATGGGTCTTGTAACAGTTGCCCTTTGTTGCTCATAACAGCTCCGTTGTTTATGTTGTTGTGTAAGAATTGGAGGCGACTCGCTTGATTTCAAGTGCTCTCACACCTTTCAAAGAAAGAAAGATGCGTCATAGCTACTGTAACCTGTTTTCGCGATCGCTGTCGCGCATGGCGCATTAACACTTTATTATTTCCGTGCAAATAACCATTGAATTGGCTGTCGGCGCCGCATTATCTCCGCGGCGCCTTAATATGCACTTAATCCAGCTGTTAACTCATTACTTGCTTGGCGTGCGTGCAAACGGGTTTTTACCCGTACGCAATTCGATGCGCAGCGGCGTGCCGACCAGGGCAAACGTATCGCGGAAATGTTTTTCCAGATAACGCTTGTAGGGATCGCCAACGGCGTCGAGCGCATTGCCGTGAATAACGATCACAGGCGGGTTCATGCCGCCCTGGTGGGCATAGCGCAGCTTCGGACGGATCGAACCCTTGCGGCGCGGTTCCTGCTTCTCCACGGCTTCGATCAGGGCGCGCGTCAGCTTCGGCGTCGACAGGTCGCACATGGCGGCCGCATACGCGGCGTTGAGCGACTTCATCAATGGACCGATGTTGGTGCCCTTCAGCGCCGAAATGAAATGCATCTGCGCGAACGACAGGAAATCGAGCTTGCGGTCGATATCGATCTTGATTTCATCGCGCTGGTGCGATTGCAAGCCATCCCATTTATTCACGGCCACGACCAGTGCGCGGCCCGATTCCAGGATAAAACCGGCGATATGCGCGTCCTGCTCCGAAATATCCTGCTGCGCGTCGAGCATCAGCACGACCACGTTGGCTTCGGAAATCGACTGCAGCGTTTTCACCACCGAGAATTTCTCGATCGCTTCAAACACCTTGCCGCGGCGGCGGATACCGGCCGTGTCGATCAGGGTGTATTGCTGGCCATCGCGCTCGAACGGGATTTCGATCGAATCGCGCGTCGTGCCCGGCATGTCGAAGGCGATCACGCGCTCTTCGCCCAGCAGGGTGTTGATCAAGGTCGACTTGCCCACGTTCGGACGGCCGACAAGGGCGATCTTGATGCCGCGGTCGGTCTTTTCCAGCTCTTCAGGCTCATCCGGACGCTGCGCGAACGCCAGGTCCAGCATCACTTCGACGAGGTCGTTGACGCCGTCACCGTGCGCCGACGAGATCGCATACGGATCGCCCATGCCCAATTCATAGAATTCGGACACGACGGCCGTGTAGCGCATGCCTTCGCTTTTGTTAACCACCAGCAAGACCGGGCGGCCGCTCTTGCGCAGGAAGTCGACGATGGTCTTGTCATGCGGGGTCAGGCCCTGACGGCCGTCCACGATGAACACCACCACGTCGGCCTCGGCCACGGCCTGCTTGGTCTGCAGTGCCATCTGGTGCATGATGCCTTCCTTGGCGACGGGTTCGAAACCACCCGTATCGATGACGAGGAAGGGACGTTCGCCGACACGGCCTTCGCCATAGTGACGATCGCGCGTCAACCCAGGCAAATCCGCCACCAGCGCATCGCGCGAGCGGGTCAGACGATTGAATAAAGTCGATTTCCCAACATTGGGTCGACCTACTAGTGCAATTACCGGCTTCATTGTATTACTCGACCGCGAGAGCGGTCACTGTCCCTGATTGGGTTTGAAAAATCAAATTCGAACCGGCAACGACGGGAGCCGAAACAATCGGGCTACCGTCGGTGCTGACACGACCTATTAATGCGCCATCTTCCCGTGACAGGAAGTGGATATAACCTTGATAGTCGCCGACGGCGACGCTGCGGCCGTAGGAGGCCGGCGTCGACAGGCGGCGGCGCGCCAGCGCCTCATTCTTCCAGGCGCTCTGGCCGGCTTCGCGGCTGAACGCCACCACGGCACCCTGGTCATCGGCAACAAACACGAAACGCTGGTCGACGGCGACGCCCACATCGGACGAAATCGGCTTGGTCCAGCGCGGCACACCCGTGGCGGCGTCGAAGCAGCCCGCCTTGCCCTGATACGTGACGGCGCACACTTCGCCTTCGAACACCACCGGCGTGCCGGCGATGTCGGAGACGCGCTCCAGTTCGGTGGCGCCGCGCGGTTCGCTGACGACGATCTCCCAGCGTACCACACCGGTCGCTGCCGTCAGTGCCAGCAGCTTGCCGCCCGGCTGGGCCACGTAGATGTTCGCGCCGCCCAGCACCATGCCCGGCGCATTGCGCAAGGTCAATGCCGGCGTGGCGCGCTGCACCGTCCATTTGCGTTCGCCCGTCTTGGCGTCGAAGCCGACGATGCGGTTGTCCACGCTGCGCACCACGACCACGCCCTGCCCCACGACGGGCGCCGTCAATACTTCGCTGGACGCCTGCGCCTTCCACAGCTGCTTGCCATCGGCGTCAAACGCCAGCACGGCGCCCTTGGCGGCGCCGACGGCGACGACGGCACCATCGCTGCCGGCACCCGAGGTGATGTCGCTGCCGGCCTTGATGCGCCACGTTTCACGGCCGCTGGCCGCATCCAGGCGCGCCAGCGCGCCATCGGCGCTGACCACGTACAGGCTGCTGCCGGCCAGCGCAGGCGTCAACGCGTACACGCCGGCCTTGCCGATCGAATACTTCCAGGCGTCGCGCACGGCAATGCTCGATTTTAACTCGACCAGCTTGGCCGGCTCGACTTTCGGATCTTTCGAGGCGAACGGGTTCCAGGACGAGCAACCGGCCATCAGGGCCAACAGACTTGCAGCTACCAGCTTTTCAGTGACACGCATAAGTGTTATCCAACCTTTTTCTTGTACTTGTAAGGGCAAGGCAGGCGGCGCACAACGCCGCGCGGCCGCACCACCATCAGTGTTCCTGTCAGGCGGCGGCCTTGTCAGCCTTGGCCTTGTCTTCCGGTACCGTGCCGCCGATCGCTTCCAGTTTGACCTGGATCAGTTGACGGCCTGGATTGTTCCTGTCCGTCGCGGCTATCGCGGCCAGGTAGGCCGTGCGGGCATCGGCCAGCTTGTTTTGCGCCACCAGGATGTCGCCCTTGCGGTCGGCCACGGCACCGGCAAATTGCGCCACGGTGGCCGTCGCCAGCACCTTCAGCGCTTCATCGTAGGCTTTTTCGTCCAGCAGGACGCCGGCCAGACGCAACTTGGCGATGGCCTTGTACTCTTCCGTACCGTGCTCGGCCACCCATTGCAGCTGGGTCTTGGCCGTTTTCAGGTCGTTCGCGTCGAACGCCACCTTGGCCGCGGCCAGGGCGCTCATCTGTGCATATGCCGTACCGCTGAAACGCGATTGCATGTCGCTGGTCGCGCGCATCACCTTGGCCGTGTCCTTGGCGGCGATGGCGTTCTGCAGTTCGTCGTACAGCTGGCCCGCTTGCGCGGCCTGCGTGCGCTGGTAGTACTGCCAGCCAGCCCAGCCGCTGTAGCCGGCCAGCGCCACGATCAGGACCCAGGAGGTCAGATTGCCATTGCGCTGCCACCAGGCCTTGAGGGTTGCCAGTTGTTCTTGTTCTTCGTGATCGTATGCCATGGGTCGTCAGTTTGAATGAGTAGTTGATCGAGGGTAGTACGGTCTTGCTGCAAATTAATGGTGGTGATGCACGTGGCCGCCAGGACCGTGGTCGTGGCCGCAATCGTGGTCGCCGATGATCTGGTCCACCACGTAATCGACGACATCGTCGAACGGCACCGTGCTCTGCTGCGCGCCCGCATCGGCTTCGCGCATGGCTTTCACCGTCGCGACGTTGTTGGCGATTTCATCGTCGCCCAGGATCACGGCAAACGCCGCGCCGCTGGCATCGGCCTTTTTCATTTGCGTCTTGAAGCTGCCGCCGCCGTTGCTCGCTGCGCAATGTAGCACAACGTCCAGGCCCGCATCGCGAATCCGCTCGGCCAGCACGAACGCTTGCAAGCCGGCCTGCTCGCCCTGGTGCACCAGGTAGACGTCGCACTGGGCCGGCGCTTCCGGCTCGGCCGCATCCTTCATCAGCAGCACCAGGCGTTCGACGCCCATGCCGAAACCGACGGCGGGCGTCGATTTGCCGCCGAACATTTCCACCATGCCGTCATAGCGGCCGCCGGCGCAGACCGTGCCTTGCGCGCCCAGCTTGTCGCTGACCCACTCGAACACCGTGCGGTTGTAGTAATCGAGGCCGCGCACCAGGCGTGGATTGATGGTGAACGGGATATTGTTGTGGTTCAAGATCTTCTGCACGCCGTGGAAGTGGGCCAGCGATTCCTCGCCCAGGTAATCGAGCAGCTTCGGCGCGCCATTGACCAGGTCCTGCATGGCAGGGTTCTTGGTGTCGAGGATGCGCAGCGGATTGCTGTGCAGGCGGCGCTTGGCTTCTTCGTCGAGCAGCTCGCTGTGGCTTTCCAGGTAGGCGATCAGGTCGGCGCGGTGGCGCAGGCGCTCGGCCGCGTCGCCGATCGAGTTCAGTTCCAGGCGGATGCCTTCCAGGCCCAGGTCATCCCACAGACGGCGCGACAGCATGATGATCTCGGCGTCGATGTCCGGGCCCGTGAAACCGATGGCTTCCACGCCGAACTGGTGGAACTGGCGGTAGCGGCCTTTCTGCGGGCGTTCGTGACGGAACATCTGGCCCTTGTACCACAGGCGTTTCGGGCCTTCATAGACGAGGTTGTGCTCGACCACGGCGCGCACCACGCCGGCCGTGCCTTCCGGGCGCAAGGTCAGGTTATCGCCGTTCATCGAATCGGTGAACGAATACATTTCCTTTTCCACGATATCGGTCACGGCGCCGATGGCGCGCGCGAACAATTTCGTCTCTTCCACGATCGGCGTGCGGATTTGCTGGAAACCGTAGCTTTGCAGAACGGACTGGGCCGTATTTTCAAACAATTCCCACAGCGGGGCGTCGGCGGGCAGGATATCGTTCATGCCTTTGACGGCGGTGATTTTATCGAGCTTTTTATTTTCGGACATAGTGTTCTTCTTTGCTTTAACTTGATTGCCGGATTACGCGCGTAGCGCTAATCCGACCTACGCTGCTGCGCCGTAATGGCTTTTAACATAATTGAGGACGATGTCCTGGAATTCCTCGACGATGCGTTCGCCGCGCAGGGTGACGACTTTTTCGCCGTCGACAAACACGGGGGCGGCTGGCGACTCGCCCGTGCCGGGCAGGCTGATGCCGATGTTCGCATGCTTCGATTCGCCGGGACCGTTGACGATGCAGCCCATGACGGCCACGTTCATCGCTTCCACGCCCGGATACGATTTCTTCCACTCCGGCATCTGCTCGCGCAGATACGTCTGGATGTTGTCGGCCAGTTCCTGGAAGGTGGTCGACGTCGTGCGCCCGCAGCCGGGACAGGCGATCACCATGGGCGCGAACTTGCGCAAGCCCATGGTTTGCAAAATTTCCTGGCCGACGATCACTTCGCGCGTGCGGTCGCCGCCCGGTTCCGGCGTGAGCGAAATGCGGATGGTGTCGCCGATCCCCTCTTGCAGCAGCACGGCCAGGGCCGCCGTCGAAGCGACGATGCCCTTGCTGCCCATGCCCGCTTCCGTCAGGCCCAGGTGCAGCGGATAGTCGCAGCGCTGCGCCAGTTCGCGGTACACGGCGATCAGATCTTGCACACCAGAAACTTTGCACGACAGGATGATCTTGTCGCGGCCCAGACCCAGCTCTTCGGCGCGCACGGCGTTTTCAATCGCCGACGTCACCAGCGCCTCGTACATCACGGCTTGCGCCGGCCATGGATCGGCACGGCCCGCATTTTCATCCATGATGCGCGCCAGCAAGGCCTGGTCCAGGCTGCCCCAGTTCACGCCGATGCGCACCGGCTTGTCATACTTGCAAGCCACCTCGATCATTTGCGCAAATTGCGTGTCGCGCTTGGCGCCCTTGCCCACGTTGCCCGGATTGATGCGGTACTTCGACAGCGCGCGCGCGCAATCGGGGTAGTCGTTGAGCAGGGTATGGCCGTTGTAGTGAAAATCGCCCACCAGCGGCACGTCGATGTCCATCTTGTCGAGCTGCTCGCGGATGTAGGGCACGGCCGCAGCCGCTTCCGGACGGTCCACCGTCAGGCGCACCAGTTCCGAACCGGCACGCGCCAGTTCCTTGATCTGGATCGCCGTGCCGATGGCATCGGCCGTATCCGTGTTCGTCATCGACTGCACCACCACGGGGGCGTCGCCGCCCACCCAGATCTGGCGCTGGCCGTGCGCGATCAGCACCTTGCGGCTGTCGCGGCGGCCGGATGGGCCGGAGCCGATCGCTGTTTTCGAGGTAGCCATAATATTATCTTCTGAGTTTGCTTGAACGATTACTGCAATTATTTGATGCTGACACGCGAGATCGTGCCGCCGGCCACGGTCGGCAGATCCAGCTTGGCGCCGCGCAAGGTTGCCTGCACGACACCCGGCTTGCCCACCACCAAAGTGGCCGGTCCCGTGATATCGAACGTTTCCGTGCTGCCCGCCTTGACCATGCGCGAAATCAGCGGAGAAGCGCCGGGACGGCGGATCTCGACCCAGGAATCCTGCTCCACCTTCAGCACCAGCGCATTCGCGCCCACGGCAGCGGCAGCAGCGGGCGGCGTGACGGCAGCCGTCGCCGCTGTCGCCGGAGCTGGCACGGCGGCTGGCGGCACGGCGGCGGCCGGCGCCGAAGCGGCGGCAGCGGCAGGTGCGCCCGTCTGCGTATCGTTGCCTGGCGGCGGCGGCACGGAAATCAGGGGCACGGACGGCGACTGCACGGGCGTCAAGTCCTGGCCCGGCTTGATCAGGGTCGTTTCCACCGGGCCTACTTCCGCATGCGCGGTTTCCTTCTCGGCGTGCGAGGACAGCAGGCTGGCCGGCACATAGCCGAGTTTATAGGCGCCAAAGGCGGCCGCCACGACGACGGCCACGGCGCCGGCGATCCAGATTGGCGTCTGGTTCGACGAGCGCTGCGTCATCGACGGGAAACGCGATTCCGAGAACGTGGCGGAAATCTCGCGCCGCACGGGCGCGGCCGGGTCTTGCGCCGGCGCCGGATGGACTTCGATCATGGCCACCAGCGGCGCCGCGTCGAGACGCACCACCTTGGCGTAGGCGCGCACGAAACCGCGCACCACGGCCACGTTCGGCAAGGCCGCCATGTCGCCTTCTTCCAGCGCGATCACCTGGCGCGGCGCCAGCTTGAGCTGGTCGGCCACCTGCTCCACGGGCCAGCCCAGCGCTTCGCGCTGCGCCTTCAACTGTGCGCCTGCCAACGCAAGATTGCCCTGGGGCTGCTGCTGAGGCGTTTCTGCCCACTCTGAATTCATTGGTATCCCTGTCTCACTCATCAAACGCCCCATTTTGATAAGCAGCATATTCGGGGGAGCCGGAATGGTGGTTGCGCAAATGCGCCCCCAGGCCAGCTTCCGCACCCGCATCCCCGAGCTTATGCTGCACCTTGATCCCGAGCCACAGCACATCGGCCGTCTGGCTCTCCATTGTCGCTACTTTACCGAGCCGCTCAAGGTAATGAGCCGCTTGCCGGTAGTCTTGCTGTTGGTAATACACGCGCACCAGGCCGGCATACGTGATTGCCGCGCCAGGTGCGATGCGCTCCGCCTTGAGCCAGTAGTCAGCGGCACGCGGGTAATCTTTCATGACCAGGCTGCACGCCGCCGCATTATGCAGCGCCAGTTCAGGCGTGCCATAGGCGGCATCTTGCAATGCGGCATCGAAATACGCCAGCGACTGCGCCGCGCGCCCGGTCTGGCACAGAAACTGGCCATAATTATTGCTCAACTCGGGATTGTGGGGCGCGAGGCGCAATGCGTAAAGAAAATCTTTTTCAGCAGCCCCAGGTTGATGCATGGCAGCAAAAATCAGGGCGCGCATGCCGCGCACCTGGACGTTGTCCGGCACCAGCTGCACCGCCTGCTCTGCTTCGGCCAACGCCACCACAAACTGATCCTGCATATAATAGGCGCTGGCCAGCTGCAAGCGCAAGGCGGCGCGCTGCTCGACAGATGCAGCTTGCTCCTTGTCTGCGGTGGAAGCACAGCCGACCAGCAGCACAGCCAGGCAAACAGCGGCCACAGCAAGCGAGCGTTGGTAAGCCATGCCTTCCCTCATCAGGAGCGGATCTCCACGATCTTGCCGAAATTGGCGCCAAATTTCTGTTGATACTCAGTCATCTTTTCCATGCGTTCCTGCACCCGCGTGCGGTCCTTGACTTCGCCGGCCAGCTGGCCGCAGGCCGCATCGATATCGTCGCCGCGCGTCTTGCGCACGGTGGTGATGATGCCGCCATCCATCAGCACCTGGGCAAACGCCTTGATGCGCGGGTTTTTCGAGCGGAACAGGCCCGACTCGGGGAACGGGTTGAACGGAATCAGGTTGAACTTGCAGTTCACGCCGAACTCGCGGTCTTGCACCAGCGCCAGCAGTTCGCGCGCGTGCTCGTCGCTGTCGTTGACGCCGTCCAGCATGCAGTATTCGAAGGTGATGAAATCGCGCGGCGCGAATTCCAGGTAGCGCTTGCACGCCGCCATCAATTCCTTCAGCGGGTATTTCTTGTTCAGTGGAATCAGCCCGTCGCGCAAGGCGTCGTTCGAGGCGTGCAGCGAGACGGCCAGGGCCACCGGAACTTCCTGCGACAGCTTGTCCATCATCGGCACCACGCCCGACGTCGACAGGGTCACGCGGCGGCGCGACAGGCCGTAGGCGTTGTCGTCAAGCATCAATTTCAGGGCCGTGACGGTCGGCTCAAAGTTCAGCAGGGGCTCGCCCATGCCCATCATCACCACGTTGGTGATCTGGCGCTCGCCTTTCGGGCCCGGTTCGATGCCCTTGGTGCGGCGCAATTCGAACTCCGCCATCCACAGCTGGCCGATGATTTCGCCGACGCTCAGGTTGCGGTTAAAGCCTTGCTTGCCCGTCGAGCAGAAACGGCAGTTCACGGCGCAGCCGGCCTGGGTCGAGATGCACAGGGTGCCGCGGTTTTCTTCCGGGATGAACACGGTTTCCACGGCATTGCCATTGCCCACGTCGACCAGCCACTTGCGCGTGCCATCCGTCGACGTGTGGTCGCTGATGATGGCAGGGGCGCGCACTTCGGCGCGCGTAGCCAGCTTGTCGCGCAGCGACTTGGCCAGGTCCGTCATGGCGTCGAAGTCGGAGGCGCCGAACTGGTGTATCCAACGTTGCAATTGTTTCGCACGAAACGGTTTCTCTCCCAGCTCGGCGCAGTAGGCGATGAGTTGCGCGGGATCGAGGTCCAGCAAGTTGGTGAGAGTCGTCGTATTCATGATCTTGTCTATTCTAAAAATCCGTCCCCGCGCGCATCAGGGGCAAAGCACCACAGCGCAGCGGGAACAGGGGGTGATAAGTTATTTCACAGATAACGCCAGGAAATAACGTTATCTAAGGCAATTAAGCCTTCAGTTCTGGGAAGAAGTAAGCGATTTCCACTTTAGCAGCTTCGACAGCGTCGGAACCGTGTACGGCGTTAGCGTCGATCGAATCGGCGAAATCGGCGCGGATCGTGCCTTTTTCTGCTTTCTTCGGATCGGTCGCGCCCATCAGGTCACGGTGGGCCAGAACGGCGTTTTCGCCTTCCAGGGCTTGGATCATGACTGGACCGGAAACCATGAAGTCGACCAGATCCTTGAAGAAGCCGCGCTCTTTGTGCGCTGCGTAGAAGCCTTCAGCTTGTTCGCGCGACAGTTGGGTCATGCGTGCTGCAACGATTTTCAGGCCAGCGTTTTCAAAACGGGTGTAGATTTGACCGATTACGTTTTTTGCAACTGCGTCTGGTTTGATGATCGACAGGGTGCGTTCGATTGCCATGTGTGAAAACTCCAATAAAAGTAAGGTTTAAAACGGTAAATTGATAACTCAATCAACCTTTGATTTTACCATACTCCACCCCATATCACCCAGACGGGCAGGGGCATCTTGCCGCCCTGTCCCTGTTTAATGAAATCTTAAGCTGCTTTTTTGGCAAATTCCGGCCCCCATGCTATCCTTGGGTAAAGCAGTAATTTGAATTGACAACACGGAGGCACTATGAATCAGAACATGCAACGCACCTTTGACCTGTCGGGGGGCATGCAGCAAGTCCGCCACCAGGTCTTGCGCAACACTTACTGGCTGCTGGCACTGTCCATGATACCGACCGTGCTGGGCGCCTTCATCGGCGTGCAAATGCATTTGCCGATGCTGACCGGTGGCATGGGCTTCATCATCTTCATGGCCGTCGCATTCGGCTTCATGTACGCGATCGAGAAAACCAAGAACTCGGGCCTCGGCGTCGCCGTCCTGCTGGGCTTTACCTTCTTCATGGGCCTGATGCTCACGCCTATCCTGACGCGCACGCTCGGCTACTCGAACGGCGGCATGCTGATCATGACGGCATTCGGCGGCACGGCCACCATCCTGGCCGTGATGGCGACGATCGCCACGGTGTCGAAGCGCGATTTCTCGGCCATGGGCAAATGGCTGTTCGCCGGCGTGATCGTGCTGATCCTCGCATCGGTGGCGAACATCTTCCTGGGCCTGTCGGCACTGTCGATCGTGATCTCCATGGTCGCCATCGCCATCTTCTCGGCCTACATCCTGTATGACGTGCAGCAAATCATCAACGGCGGCGAGACCAACTACATCTCGGCCACCCTGCGCATCTACCTGGACGTGTACAACATCTTCACCAGCCTGCTCTCCCTTCTGGGCTTCGCTGGCGGTAGCCGCGACTAAGCGCTAACGCAAAAACGCCCAGGGCGGCGTTGCAGTGCTTTGCCCTGAACGTTTTATGCGCTGCGCTTATGCGCCAGAGCATGAAAACAAAAGCCGACCCGCGGGTCGGCTTTTTTACGTCCGTTCAAATTACTTGATCTTCTCCGCCACCTCGAGCAAGCAGGCGCGGGCGCGGTCCAGGGTCGGGTTGTCGCGCTGGGCCGCATACACGGCGTAGGCGGAATGCGAGAATTCTGGCGCGTCGCGCACGCGGTACAGCAAGCCTGCGTCGAGATACGGCTGCGCGCTGCCGATGCGAAAGTAGCTGGCGCCGCCCACTTCCAGCAGGTACACGAGGGCCAGCGGGCCCAGCGAGATCGACACGGGCGGGCTGCTCAGTTCAGGATACGCCGCCTGGTGGTTGGCCGCGAAGCTGGGTCCCCAGTCGACGTACACATAGGTATCGGCCTGCATCTGCCCGTCGGCGCGCGTGGTCACCATCACCAGCTTTTCCTCGGCCAGCAATTCGCTGGCCAGACCCGGGCGCTGCGGCGGGTTGTACAGCACGGCGAGGTCCAGCGAGCCGTCGTGCACGGCGTCGAGCAGGCGCGCGGGACTGTCGACTTCCGCCCGCAGGGCGATCTCGGGGCAGTCGCGGCTCATGCGTATCAGCCAGTCGCCGAGCAGCGGCTGCCACAAACTCAGCTCGCAGCCGATGCTGACGGCGTCATCGCGCCCCGGCGGCAAGGCCACCTGATGGCGCGCCCGCTCCCACACCTGCACCATGGTGGCCGCGTGGCGCATGAAACGCTCGCCGGCCGAGGTCAGGCGCGCGCCCGCCTTGTTGCGCACGAACAATTGGCGCCCCAGCTGCTGCTCCAGCGTGCGGATGCGGGCGCTGACGGCGGTCTGCGTCACGTGCATGCGTTCGGCCGCCATGATGAAGCTGCCGCAGGAAGCCACTTCGAGGAAGGTACGCGCTTGATTGATGTCCATCAAGCCATCATATCAGCTGACGCGCATCTCAACTGACACGCTCGTAGCCACCCAATACGCCCTGCTTCGACAAGACCCACTGCCACAGCTGCAGGTCGCGCGCGCGGAAGGCGCCCGCGCAGGACAGCAAATAATATGACCACATGCGGTGGAAGCGCTCGCCCAGCTGGGCCGCAAACTGCGGCCACGCCTGCTCAAAGTTCGCATGCCAGGCCATCAGGGTCTTGTCATAGTCGGCGCCGAAGTTGTGCAAGTCCTCTGCCACGAACAGGTCATCGATAGCGTCGCCGATCTGGCCGATGGAGGGCAAGTCGCCATTCGGGAAGATGTACTTGTCGATCCATGGATCGCACGCGGAATCGCGCTTGTTCTTGCCGATCGTATGCAGCAGGAACAGGCCGCCGTCTTCCAGGCAGCGGTGCGCCACTTGCATGAAGGTGCGGTGATTCTTGTGCCCCACGTGCTCGAACATGCCGATGCTGACGATGCGGTCGAATTTTTCATCGGTGTCGCGGTAATCCTGCAGGCGGAAGTCCAGGTTTTCTCCGCCCGGCATGCCGCGCGCGTAGGCGACCTGCTCTTGCGAAATCGTCACGCCCACGCATTGCACCTGGTATTTTTCCGCCGCATAGCGCATGAAACTGCCCCAGCCGCAGCCGATGTCGAGCACGCGCATGCCCGGTTCCAGGCGCAGCTTGCGGCAGACCAGATCGAGCTTGGCTTCCTGCGCCTCGGCCAGTTTGCCGGCGTCCTTCCAGTAGCCGCAGGTATAGGTCATGCGCGGATCGAGCATGGCCGCATAGAAGGCGTTGCCCAGGTCGTAGTGCTCCTTGCCCACCATCCACGCGCGTCGCTCCGTCTGCAGGTTGAACAGGCGCGCGTACAGCGCGTGGAAGGCCAGGCGCATGGGGCGCACGTCGTCGGCCACCCTGGCGCGCAGCAGATGGCAAAAGAATTCGTCGAGCTGCTGCGCATCCCAGTCGCCATCCATGTAGGCCTCACCCAGGCCCAGGTTGCCGCTGGCGAAAGCCCGTTCGGGTACGCCCGGTTTGCGCAGCTGCATGTCCCAGGCGGCGCGGCCATTCAAGTGGATATCGGCGCGGGCCAGCAGCTCGGCCGCTTCGCGGGTCAGCCGCGTGTCGAGCTGGAGTTCCGTACTACTTGCCGGTGCTTGCTGTAACTGTGTCATTTGCTGCGTGTTCATGCCCTGCCGCCTCCAGATGGTTGTCGGTGCTGGCGCACGCCGGCAAGTCATTCAGGTGCCCGGCGGCGCACCAGCCATCAAATTATCCGCCCGCCATGACCATCTGGATAATGAAACATCATGGTCATTCATATCAAAATAATTGCTGCAAAATGATTTCAATCAATTATTTTATGGAAATATCTTATACAGGAAGCGCACCGTAGCATGAAAAAAGCCGCCTGTTCGGCGGCCGTTCCCTGCGCGTTCGCGGCAATGCGCAGGCCAATCAAAAGTCGTGATTCGGCGGATACTTGCTGTAAAAATCGTTATCCCATTTGAAGTTGGTAAACGCCACCGTCATCGACACGTCGAGCGCTTCGACGAAATGCCAGCAGCCAACGGGCAAAAACAGGATTTCGCCCGGCGCCAGCACGCATTCGCGCACCTGCACGTCGGCCATCAGCGGATAGCGCTGCAGGTCGATGGCGCGTCCGTCGACGGGCGTAAAACAGTGACGCTGGTTGTACACGCGCGCGACCTCGCAGGCGGCCATGATGCGCAACCGCTTGCGCCCTTTGACTTGCGCCATGAAGTTGTTCGTCAGGTCATGGTGGAACGGCGTCACCGTACCAGCCGGGCCGAACCATAGAAAACCCGTCGGGCCGCCACTCTGCTCCAGGTACTCGGGCAGCTGGCCGATATCGTCCCACAGCTCGCGCAAGGCTTGCCGGTTCTGCGAATTGTTATTTGCCGTCATATAGAAATCATTGGTCGCACCGCTACCCTCGACCAGGCTCGCGTACTCGCCGAACGCCATCTTGCGCTTGTGCGCCACGCTGTTCATTTCATACTGGGCATCCGCTTCGCGGCCGAACTGCACTTCCACTTCACGCTGCGCAAAATGGTCGCGGAAGTAGGCCGGGCTCCACTTGGCCATGGCGGGCCACTCATCCATCATGCCCGTGATGATGACGGGCTGGTTGGTCGAATAGTATTCGTCGAGGAATTCCTGCGCGGAGAGCCTGTCGCGGCGGGGAATCTCGGGCGGGCGCAGCTGGTTCAGCTTGCGCTGGATATCGATCACCCAGTCGCGCTTGGCCAGGCGGTTCGACAGGCGCACGGCGCCGGCCAGGTAGGGACTGTGCAGCGCCAGCTCCACTTCGCGGCGCGCCAGGGTTTCCGTGATGCCGGCCTTTTGCAGCACCGGCATCAGCGCCGACGGGTGGCTGCCCAGCATGAGGTTTTCCGCAATCCAGCTGCGCCACTCGCGGCTCAGTTCCTGTTCCTGTTCCTGTTGCTTGACTCCGAATGCCGATACCGCCGCCATCGCCCGTCTCCTCTTTTTTTATATGAACAAGCGGCCGGGTCGCAATGCCACCCGGCCGCATCCTGCTACGCTAGCACACGGTTAGCGTACCTTCCACACCTCGGTCGCCAGCACGCCATTCGCGTCGCCATCGAGTTCCCACGAGAACGCGCCGCGCAAGCCCTGGTCCTTCACGTATTTCACCTTGGTGCCGATGACGGTCGGATCATCATAGCTCCACCACTGGCCGCCCGCCCCCGTGTACAGGTACAGCTGCTTGGTCACGGGATGGTAGTAGCGCGTGCCGGCTTTGGCGACGAGGATTTTATAGTCCTCGATACCCGACTCGTACGTACCCGGCGCCGTGCCCGTGGCCGCCTGGTACAAGCCATCGCCGTTCGGTCCCGGCGCCACGCCCGTCCAGCCGCGGCCATAGAACGGTATGCCCAGCAGCAGCTTGTCGCGCGGCACGCCGGCGGCAATCATGTACTGCACCGCCTTGTCGCCCACGTATTCGCGCGCCATGCCCGTTGACGGATCGGCAGGGTCGGCAAACAGCTGGGCGTTGAAGTTGGTGCTGTTTTCCCAGCCGCCGTGGAAGTCGTACGTCATCAGGTTGATCCAGTCCATGTACTGCGAGTACAGGGCCGGTTCCGTGTTGTCGATCTTGTCCTTGCCGGCACCGACAGCGGCCGTCAACAGGTAGCGCTTGCCGTTGGCGGCGCCGAGCGCATCGAGCTGGCTGCGGAATTCCGCCATCAGCAAGGTGAAGTTGCGCTTGTCGTTGGGGCTGACCGTGTTGTACGGCTGGCCGCCGCCGACCGGGTATTCCCAGTCGATGTCGATGCCGTCAAAGATGTTGGCCGCCGCACCCACGCCGCCGCGACCGCCCTGCACCGGCAGGTTGCCCTTGATGTAGATATCGATACACGAGCGCACCATCTGCTTGCGCAGCGCATCGGTGGCCGAACCGACGGAGAAGTTCTTCGACCAGCTCCAGCCGCCCAGGGAAATGAACAACTTGAGGTTCGGGTGCGCCGCCTTCAGCTTTTTCAGCTGCAGGAAGTTGCCCGACAATGGAGCGTCCCACGGAATGGCCTGGCCATCGACGGTGCGCTTCGGCGTGCGGATGTAGTCGGCCTCTGCATCGCCGCCCGTGCCCGCGTCCGGCGAATTCGGATTCGTCGCGCCCGGCTCCGTCTTGGTGATCATGCCGCATTCGTAGCCGCCGTTTTTCGGATAGATATTGCCGAAGGCATAGTTAATGAAGGTCAACTTGTCGGCCACGCCGCTGGAATGCACGTTCGCCACCTCATAGTCGCGGCCATATACGCCCCATTGGGCGAAATAGGAACCGACTTCGCGGCCGGTTGGTGTCGGCGTTGGCGTCGGCGTCGGGGTAGGTGTCGGGGTTGGCGTTGGAGTCGGCGTTGGAGTCGGCGTTGGAGTCGGTGTCGGCGTTGGCGTCGGGGTTGGCGTCGGCGTGGTGCTGCAGATTTCCAGGCTGGTCCACGGCTTGCCCGTGCCGGCAGCGCCGCTGCTGGTCGACGGGTTGTCGCCCTGCGTCCAGTAGTTGGCGCGGTAATTCGTGCCCGCATAGCTGACGGTGGCGCCCGCGCTGTAGGCCGTGCCGGCTGCCCATGCCAATGCGCAGGTGCCGCCGGTTGGTGTCGGCGTCGGAGTGGGTGTCGGGGTTGGATTCGGCGTCGGGGTGGGCGTCGGGGTTGGCGTGGGAGTCGGTGTCGGGGTCGGCGTAGGAGTTGGCGTAGTTCCGCCATCGCACGTGCCGCCGGCGCTCCACAGGCTAGGCGTGGAAACGGGGTTCCAGCCCGAGCCCACGTGGTCGGTCTGCGTCACCAGGGCCGTGTAATTGGCGCCCAGGTAAGTGACCACCGTGCCCGCGTTGTACGTGCCGCCCTCTTGCCACGGCACGCAGGCGACCACCGTGCTGGCCGCCAGCAATTGCGAGCCAGCCGGCGCGCTGGCATCGCCGCCACCGCCGCAAGCCGCCAGCACGCCACCGCTGGCCAGACATATCATCATGTTCCTGATCGTTTTTTTGAGTATTAAATTTTCCACGCTGTCTCCTGTTCAGGTTTGCGGAAATACCACTCTGCTTCGATAAAAAGCTACCCTGTGATTTTGTTTTTCTGCAGTTGCAAGAACAGCATGCTGCTGAAAAAATAGGCGGTCAAGTGGTTTTGAAGTGGCCTCGAAGTGGGCAATACCACTTCGCACAAAAAGCGCAGCGGCTTATGCGAACGGCGTGTTGTCCTACTGGACAATCAAAAAACGGCAGAGGGAGGATGAAAAAAGACGCTGGATCGGGAAAAGACAGACCAGTTTTTTAATACGCTGTAAGTGGTATTGCTGTTGCTTGCTACGCCGTTGAATACGGCAGCGGCGGGTGCCTGCAAAGCCACCCGCCGAGCCAGGCAGAATTATTGAGGCAAATCAAACACTGCCATGGATTCCACGTGCGAGGTATGCGGGAACATATTCACCACGCCCGCCTTGCTCAATACATAACCCGCTTCCAGCGCCAGGATGCCGGCGTCGCGCGCCAGGGTCGACGGGCTGCACGACACATACACGATACGCTTGGGCAGCAGGTCCGGACGCACTTGCGACAGGCCGACAAGCGCCTGGCACAGGGCCATGGCGCCATCGCGGGGTGGGTCGACGAGGATGCGATCAAACCGGCCCAGCGCGATCAGGTCGTCCGTCGTCACTTCGAACAGGTTACGCGTCGAGAACGAGGTTTTTTCCGCCAGGCCATTGGCCAGCGCGTTTTCCAGCGCCCGCTCCGTCAGGGTGGTGCTGCCTTCAATACCGAGCACTTCGCTGCCTTGCGTGGCCAGCGGCAACGTAAAATTGCCCAGGCCGCAGAACAGGTCGGCCACGCGGTCGGTCGGCTGCACTTCCAGCAAACGCAGGGCTTTCGATACCAGCACGCGGTTGATGTGGTGGTTCACTTGCGTAAAATCAACAGGCTTGAACGGCATCTTGACGCCGAATTCCGGCAGCAGGTAGTGCAATTGCTTGTCCAGCGGATAGAACGGCACGGCCGTTTCCGGGCCCTTCACCTGCAGCCACCATTGCACGCCGTACTCGTCGGCAAAAGCCTTCAATTTCGTTTCATCGTCCGCCGTCAATGGCGCCATGATGCGCAAGACCATGGCGGTGACATCTTCGCCGACAGCCAGCTCGATCTGCGGCATCTGGTCGAAGATCGACAGCGACGCAATCAAGCCGCGCAGCGGCAGCAGCATGGCCGAGATGTGCGGCGGCAGGATTTCACAGCTATCCATGTCGGCGACAAACGCCGATTTCTTTTCGTGGAAGCCCACCAGCACGGCATCTTTCTTCTTGACGTGGCGCACGGACAGGCGCGCGCGGTAGCGGTAGCCCCAGGTCGGACCATACATGGGGCGCATGATGCTTTGCGGACGTACCTTGCCGATATGCCACAGGTTGTCTTCCAGCACGCGCTGCTTGATCGCCACCTGCGCTGATGGTTCCAGGTGCTGCATCGAGCAGCCGCCGCAATTGTCGAAATGCTTGCACTTGGGCGTCACGCGCATGGACGATTCGCGGTGCAGCGCCGTCATGCGGGCCATTTCCCAGTTTTTCTTCTTCTTGAACGTCACAAAGCTGACGCGCTCGCCTGGCAGCGCGCCTTCGACAAACACGACCTTGCCCGGCGAGCCGTCTTCGTTCTCAATATGGCCAACGCCACGGGCGTCCATGTCGAGCGATTTGATTTCGATGATATTTTCTTGCATAGCGATCAATAGGTAAGAGTGGGCCAGGACGCAGGGCCGCGCTGGAACTTGCAAACAATGGGGGAAAGGTCAGGCGCCGCGAGCGGGGCGTATGATAGCAGATGCAGCCCCGGAAATACCGGGACCGGGCGTCCTAGAGCAGAGAGTCGCGCACGACGCCGCGCGCGGCCATAGCCCGTTTGAGTTTAATCAACGCTTCCTGCTGGATCTGGCGCACGCGCTCGCGCGTCACGCCCATTTCCTCGGCCAGGGTTTCCAGTGTGGCCGGATCGTCGTTGTCGAGGCCGAAACGGCGCATGATGACGACCCGTTGCTTGTCGGGCAGCTTGGTCAGCCAGTCGCGCACCAGCACCGTCATTTCATGGTGTTCCGCGCGCGCGTCGGGGCTGTCTTCGCTGGCGCCCGGTAACATGTCCATCAGCGACGACTGCGGATCGTTGTCGAGCGGCGCGTCGAGCGATGTGGCGTGCTCGGACAGGGCCAGGATATCCTGCACCTCTTCCACGGGACGGCCCACGAGGTGAGCGATATCTTCCGCAGTGGCATCCTTGCCGTCGTGGTGCTGGGCTTCCAGGTGGTATTTGCCGCGCAAGATTTGATTCAGTTCGCGCACCATGTGCACGGGCAGGCGCACCGTGCGCGCCTGGTTCATGATGGCGCGCTCGATGCTCTGGCGTATCCACCAGGTGGCGTAGGTAGAGAAACGGAAACCGCGCTCGGGCTCGAACTTGTCGATGGCGCGCATCAGGCCGATGTTGCCCTCCTCGATCATGTCGAGCAGGACCACGCCGCGGTTGATGTAATGCTTGGCGATCGACACAACGAGGCGCAGGTTGTGCTCGATCATGGTTTGCCGGGCTTCGAAATTGCCCTGCTTGGCCAGGGTGGCGTAATGCACTTCTTGCGCCGCCGTCAGCAGGGGCCGCGTGCCGATCTGGTTCAGATAGTGCTGCGTGGTATCGGTCGACAGCTCGGCCGCCAG
The DNA here is from genome assembly GCF_003667705.1 of Janthinobacterium agaricidamnosum. Lineage (NCBI taxonomy): Bacteria > Pseudomonadati > Pseudomonadota > Betaproteobacteria > Burkholderiales > Oxalobacteraceae > Janthinobacterium > Janthinobacterium agaricidamnosum. The sequence continues at coordinate 4,159,207 of NZ_CP033019.1, forward strand.
CACCTTTTTCAATTCATCGACACTTTCGACCACCACGCTGACGCTGGCTACCTCGCCGCCCTCGCCCGCGTCGACGGCGTCAATGCCGTCGAGCTCGCCGGTATCGTCCGTCACGACTTCATCCGCCCCGTCTTCCGGCAGTTCCGGGTCATCGTCCAGCTGATCGTGCGGCGCGTGTGTCATTGCTTTACCTAACGGTTAGGCAGGAATTTCGAAGGGTCGACAGGCTTGCCCTGCTGGCGAATTTCAAAGTGCAGCTTCACGCGGTCGGCATCGGAATCGCCCATTTCAGCGATGGCCTGGCCTTTGTTGACGTTCTGCCCTTCCTTCACCAGGATGCTGCGGTTATGCGCATATGCCGACAATAAACTATTACTGTGCTTCACGATGACAAGATTACCATAACCACGGATTCCGCTCCCGGCATACATGACTTTTCCCGCGCCGGCGGCCACCACTTGCTGGCCCGCCTTGCCGGCGATATCGACGCCCTTGTTCTTGCCTTCGTCAAAAGTGCCGATGACCTTGCCTTCGGAAGGCCACATCCAGCTGATCCTGTCGTCGCCAGGCGCCGATGCGGCAGGGGCTGCAGCGGCGGCGGCCGGTGCGGCGGCGACAGTTGCTGCCGGCCCGGGCGCCGGCTTGGCGTCGCCGGTGCCGCCATCGGCGCGCAGCTCGGCCAGGGTGGCGTCGGAATACGCGCGCTTCTCGCCGCGCGGGCCCGTTTTCTTCGGCACGGCAGGCGCGGCCGGCTTGATTTCCGTCGACGGCGGCATCACGACGGCCGACGTTTGCGCGCCGCCTGTCTCGCCAGTCGGCGGCAGCACGCGCAACACCTGGTCGACCTTGATGTCGTTTGGATTGCTCAAGTCGTTCCAGGCCACCAGGTCGCGGTAATTCTGGCCGTGCTCGAGGGCGATGCGCAACAGGGTGTCGCCGCGCTTGACCGTGTAATAGGCCGGATCGCGGTCGCGCGGATCGCTGGCGGCGGCACTGCTGCTCGATGGATGGCGCTCAACGACGGGTGCCTGGACGCCCGTCGTGCCGCAACCGCTCAACAGCGCGGCCAAGGTGATGCTACATAGAAGTATGTTACTTTTCTTAATCATTCGCATGTAATTATATGTCCTGCTTGCTAGCTGATCCGGGGATCATATGGTGCCCGGGCGCAAAGGCACGAAATGGCAATCTTCCAGGGTTTGGCTAGTCCATTCCATTTTCCCCACCCGGGTAATGAGTTGTAAGTGTTGCAATTTAGCCCCCACCGGCGCAACCAGACGCCCGCCGGGCGCCAGCTGTTCCAGCAAGGCTTGCGGGACTTCCAGGCCGGCTGCGGCAAGGATGATCCCGTCGAAGGGCGCCGCCTGCGGCAGGCCAAGCATACCATCTCCGTACTGCAAGCGCAGATTCGACACGCGCAGCGGGCGCAAATTGGCCTTCGCCAGCTCGTGCAGGGGCCGGATGCGCTCGATCGAATACACCTCCTTCGCCACCAGCGACAGCACCGCCGCCTGGTAGCCGCAACCCGTGCCGATTTCCAGCACGCGCTGCAAGCTGCCGCCCTGGCGCATCATCTCGATCATGCGCGCGACGATATACGGCTGCGAGATGGTCTGGTGGTGGCCGATGGGCAAGGAGGCGTCGATGTAGGCTTGCGACGCCAGCGCCTCGTCCATGAACAGGTGGCGCGGCACGGCTTGCAGGGCGTCGAGCACCACCTGGTCCTTGACGCCCTGCTTCGCCACGCGGGCCACCATGGCCCGGCGCACGGCCTCCGAGACGAGCGGGTTTTGCCGCGGCGGCGACACCACGGCCGGCTGCGCCCGCTCATTGGCGATGGCTTGCGCGCGCGACGGCGCGATGGCCGCGTGCGCGCCATACGGCTGCGCCACGCCGCGCGCCGCGTTTTGCGCCGCATTCTGCGTGGCCGTCTGCGGCGTGGCGATCCTGGACTGGGCCAGCGACTGCCCCCCGCCCTGCCTGGCGGGCTTGCCGGCCAGCGAATCGAGGGAAAGGGGGAAGGTGCGCGGCTTGTCAGTCATAGTGAGCGGTCATGCCAGGCCTTTCGCCAGTGCATCGAGTTGGGTGGTATGGGTCAGGTCGATCTGCAGCGGCGTGATCGATACTTGTCCATGTTCAACGGCGTAAAAGTCCGTGCCCGGGCCGCCTTCCTTGGCCGCGCCGGCGGGGCCGATCCAGAAGATTTCACGGCCACGCGGGTCGAGCGCGCGGATCACGGGCTCGGCCGAATGACGCTTGCCCAGGCGCGTGGCCGCCATGCCTTGCAATTGCTCGTAAGGAATGGCGGGGATATTCACGTTCAGCAAATACGGTTTCTGCAGGGCGTCGAACTGGCGCTCGACGATTTCCCGCGCCACGCGGGCGGCCGCGTCCAGGTTGGCCCAGCCGAACTGCGACTGGGAAAAGGCGATGGCGGGAATGCCGAACAGATAGCCTTCGGTGGCGGCGGCCACAGTGCCCGAGTACAGGGTGTCGTCGCCCATGTTGGGGCCATTGTTGATACCGGACACCACCAGGTCGGGACGTTCGATGAGCATGCCCGTCAACGCCACGTGCACGCAGTCGGTGGGCGTGCCGTTGACAAAATAAAAGCCGTTGGCAGCCTTGTGCACGGACAAAGGCCGGTCCAGCGACAGCGAATTGGACGCGCCCGAACGGTTGCTGTCGGGCGCCACCACCACGATGTCGGCAATGGGCGCGAGCGCGTCGGCCAGGGCCGCCAGGCCTGGCGCCAGGTAACCGTCGTCGTTACTGATAAGGATTCTCATAACGAGATTTTACCTGAAGCAATGCCCACACTGCGCATGCCGCACGCCGATAGGCAGCATTTTTTGTGCCGCCGCGCGAACCTGGCGCGCAAGCTCAGCGCTGCTCGATGCGCGCCTCCGACAGCGCCCCTTCCAGCGCCTGCACCTCATCCTCCTGCAAGGCCAGCAAGGCATTCAGGTCGCCTTGCAACTTGTACATTCTTTTCAGCTGCGCCATGCCGCGCCTGCGCAGCTTGCCCGGCACGCCCGGGCGCAGCAGGCAGGACTTCAAATGTTCGGCCAGTTCGCCCGCCTGCGCATACTGTTCCCGTTCGATCATGCCTTGCAACATCGAGATCATGCTGGCCAGGGTGTCCGGCTCGGCCGCATCCTGTTCGTTGGCGCGGCCGGCCAGGATGGTTTCCTGCAAATGCCGCGCACCGTCGAGCACGCTGTCCGCATGCCCCGTGACGGGCGCATTCAAGAGCCGGTCGCTGCCGCTGAGCACGGCGTCTTCCAGCAGGCGCGCCGCCTCGCTGTCGCCCTGCTGCTGCAGGGTGCCGGCCAGTTGCTTCTTGCTGTGCAAGGTATCGAGGTGGTCTTCGCCCAGCAGGCGCGCATGCACTTCCAGCACCTGCTCCTGCACGCTGCGCGCCGCATCGAGTTCACCGCGCCGCAGCAGCGCCTCGGCCAGCTTGCGTTGGCTCATCAAGGTTTCCGGATGATCGAGCCCGCGCGTGCGCTCGCGCGCCGCCACCTGGTCTTCATGCAGCTGGCGCGCGCCGGCCCAGTCACCCTGCCCGGCCACGATATCGGCCAGCAAGTCGCGCGTGGACAGGGTGGTCGCATGGTCGCTGCCCAGGCGCCGCTCCTGCACCCGCAGCACGGCGGCGAGCAGGCGCCGCGCACCCTCCAGATCGCCTTCGCGTCCCAGCACCTGCGCCAGGGCCAGCTTGCTGCGCAAGGTATCGCCATGCTCGGCGCCAAACAGGCGCTCGCGCGCCGCCACCACCGTGCCCAGCAATTGCCGCGCCTGCGCCAGCCTGCCCATGCGCAGCAAGGTGGCGGCGCGGCCATCCATCGCATCCAGGGTCAGCGGATGCTCGCCGCCCAGCTGGCGCACATAGGTGGCCAGCACCGTATCCTGCAGCAGCAGCGCCGCCGCCAGCTCGCCCTGCAGCAACAGGGTTTTCGCCAGGCAAGCCCGGGCGGCCAGGGTATCGGGATGCTCGCTGCCCAGCACGCGCTCGCGCACGTCGAGCACGTCTTCTTCCAGGAAGCGCGCTTCATCGAGCTTGCCCAGCTGGCGCAGCAGGCGTGCCATGCCGCTCTTGCACGCCAGGCTGTCGGGATGCTCCTCGCCCAGCAGGCGCACGCGGATCTCGACGCTCTGGCGAAAGGCGTCGAGCGCCTGCGCGCTGCGTCCATCCTTGCGGTACAGCTCGCCCAGACGGGCCAGATCGCGCGCCAGCGGCAGGGCCACGGCGCGGCCCGGTTCCAGCTGCAAGGCCTGGCGCGCTTCGCTGATGGCGCCCAGCAAGGCGATTTCGCGGCTCGACTGCCAGGGGAAATAGCCGCCCGTCAGCCAGTGCAAAAAGGCTTCGAAGGTGCGCGTGAGGGAAAAGCGGTCGCCGCCCTGGTCGATGCGCACGGCCAGCTGCTCGCCATAGGCAAAGGTTTTCGTCTGCTGCAGCTGGACTTCGTCGAAATAGCTGTCGAGGGCGATCTGCGGCAAGCCGTAGGACGTGCGCAGCAGGCGCTCGAACATGGGCTGAAAACCGGCGATGCCCTTGTGTGCGTCGCCGCGGCGCCACTCGGCACGCTGCGCCCCGTCGCCCATTTCTATGCGCGACGGCAAGGGGTACACGAGCAGCGGACGCTGTTCATCTTCATGGCTGCGGCGGTACTCGATGGCCCGCGTGACGAGCGCGTCGACGCCTTCCAGGCTTTGCCGGTTCGGCGTGAAGACCACCACCAGCTTTTTCGGCAGCAAGGTGGTGCAGATGCCGGCGCTGTCGGTGCGCCCCGTGCGCGAATCGACGAGCACATAGCGGAAATGCTGGGCCAGGGTATCGGCAAAGCAGCGGAACAGGGCCGGGCAGCTGTCGAACAGCTGGTCCCAGCGCATCTGCGCCAGGCGCTCGCTGTAGCTGGCGTCGAAGCGCCCCGCGCGCATCAGGTACAGGGGACTGCCCTGGTCGACGCGCACCACGTACTGCTGCCAGTCGATGGCGTCGAGCACGCGCTGGGCCAGCGCCGCGTCCTCGCGGCCCCCATCTTCGCGCCCACCGGCCTGCCCGCCAGCGCGCGCGCCCGCCGTTTCCAGGCTGATACGCTCGATCTGCTGGCGGCACGCCTCGAAGAACTCGAGCACGCCCGGCCGCTCCTCGTGCTGCTCGAAATAATGGTGCAGGCCCGGCGCTTCCATGTCCCAGTCCAGCATCAGCACGGGCACGCTGGCGTTTTCACGGCGCGCCAGCAGGACGGCGATGTTCGACAGAGCCATGGTGCGGCCGGTGCCGCCCTTGTAGGAATAGAAGGTGACGACTTCGCCAGGGGCGCTCAAAGGTGGCAGGGAGAGGCGTTGGCATTCCATGACGGGACCTTTTACGTGATTAACGTGGAAAGTGGGGAGGCGGAATGGCGCGCCATTCCGGTGGAATATCGGGCAACACGAAACGGCTGCAATCGTGGCCGGGCGGTGTTGACCGCTTGAGCAAGTGGTAATGCGTGGCGATGCGCTGCACGATGCGTTCGATGTCGGGCAGGTATTGCGGATTCGACTTCAGGTCGCCGCTGGCCAGCGTATAGCCGGAAAAATCGACGTACAGACCCGACTCCGTGATTTGCGGCGGCAAGCCGTCCGGATGGCGCGTCATGATGATGGGAATGATCAGGTGGCTGGGCAGCTCATACCAGGCGCGGCGCTCCTGTTCGATCAGCTGCATGGCGGCAAATTCGCGCCGCGTATAGCCATGCGCTTCATATTTCGGCGTGTACAGCACGATCATGCAGACGCTCTGGCACATGGCGCGCGCCACGCGCTGGTCGATATCGTCGCCGCCGCCCAGTTGCTCGCTGTCGATGAACAGGACTTCCTCGCGGTCGAGGTGCGGCTCCAGATAGCACGCCAGCGCCTCGATGAGGTCATTCTTGAACTTGTTCATGAACGCATATTGGCCGTGTGCATAACTCAAGAAACAGCCGTAGCGGATCTCCATGGCATCCCCCTGTTCCCCGTGCGGCCCTGCCATCGCCGCGCCTCATCCTGCAAGGCATGAGCTCACTGTAGACTGCCCGGCAACAAGACTGTTTGCGCTGGCACAAAGATGTGTCTGGCGTCCTGGACACGCGTCACAATGCCAGAAAATGGCGTGATCGCGCCGCTTTCCGGCATGCCAGGCGCGCAGGCACGCAGCGCGCGAAAAACGCTACTCGCTTGATAACAAAGGGAAATAAGCCGGCGCACGGATGGCGCCGGCAAGCAAGGCTAGGCGCCCTTGGCGGGCAGGTTGCGGAAGAACTCCACCACTTCAGCCGTGTCGCGCGTGCGCTTGAACGGCGGCAGGCTTTGCCAGATGCGCTTGCCGTATGGCTTGGAGATGAGGCGCGGATCGCAAATCATCAGCACGCCCCGGTCGCCCTCGTCGCGGATCAGCCGGCCCGCGCCCTGCTTCAGGTTGATGATGGCTTCCGGCAGCGAGTGGTGCATGAAGCCATTCTTGCCCTGCTTTTCCATCACTTCGATGCGCGCGGCCAGCACCGGGTCGTCCGGCGGCGCGAACGGCAGCTTGTCGATGATCACCAGGGACAAGGCATCGCCGCGCACGTCGACGCCTTCCCAGAAGCTCTGGCTACCGATCAGCACGCCATTGCCGGCCGCGCGGAACTGATCGAGCAATTCCGTGCGGCCCCTTTCTCCCTGCACGAACAGGGGAAAGTTCAGGCCGCGCTGCTTGAATTCGTCGGCCAGGCGCTCGGCGGCCCGCTTGACGGCGCGCAAGGTAGTGCACAGGAAGAAGGTGCGCCCGCCCGCCGCCTCGATGATGGGCAGGGCGCAGTCGATGACGGCATCCGTGTAGCCCAGCGCGTTCGGTTGCGGCAGGTTTTGCGGCACGAACAGCAAGCCTTGCTGGCCATAGTCGAACGGACTCGGCCACGTATGCGACGGTTCGCCCGTCAAGCCCATCTGTTCGGAAAAATGCTTGAAATCGTTCTTCACGGCCAGGGTGGCCGACGTGAAAATCCAGCTGCGCGGCGTGCCTTCGCGCTGGTTGTTGAAGATCGGCGCGATCGACAATGGCGTTTTATGCAACTGCAAAGAGCTGGAAAACGCTTCCACCCAGAACACGGCTTCTTCGCCGGCCGCCACTTTCGCCTTCGGATCAAACTTCCAGCCGCTCAGCTGCTGCGCCAGTTCGACGCCGCGCACACGGCACTGCTCCAGCGTCTCCGCCCGTTCCGCCTGCGTTTCCAGCACGGCCACCATGCCGTCAAGCTCATCTTTGAGGGTGTCGAGCGCGGGGAAAAAGTCGCTCGACGGGGCGATCTGCGGCAGGGACAGGCGCACGATATCCTGCGGGAACGTCAAACGCAGGTCGCGCGCCGCCTTTTCCACCACGGTGACGGTCTTGGCCCAGTCGATGCCGCGCGCGTGCGCGAGCCCCTCGGCCAGCACGTCGCGGCACAGTTCCAGGATTTGCGAGGTCGACACTGTGTTACCGAAGAACAAAGTGGCCGTATCGGGCAGCTGGTGCGCCTCATCGAAGATGATGGTATTGGCCGAAGGCAGCAATTCCGCCACGCCCGTGTCTTTCAGGGCCACGTCGGCAAAGAACAAATGGTGGTTGACCACCACCACGTCGGCCTGCTGCGCTTCCTTGCGGGCCTTCATGACGAAGCAATCCTGGTAATACTGGCACTCGGCACCCATGCAGGTGTCGCGCGTGGACGTCACCAGGTTCCAGATCATGGCGTTTTCCGGCACCTTGGTCAGTTCGGCCTTGTCGCCGGAGCTGGTCATCTTGATGAAGCGCGAAATTTCGCGCAGATGGCCCACGTCGTCGCGCGAGGTCATGCGCCCGTTCTGCAGCGTGCGTTCCAGGTGATAGTGGCAGACGTAGTTCGAGCGACCCTTCAGCAGGGCGACGGAGACGGGCGCCTGCAGCGCGGCGCGCACGGTGGGGATATCGCGCAGGAACAATTGATCCTGCAAGTTCTTGGTGCCGGTGGAAACAATAGTCTTGCCGCCCCACATCAGGGCCGGTACCAGGTAGGCGAAGGTCTTGCCGGTACCCGTGCCCGCCTCGGCGATCAGGGTCGTCTGGCTGTCGATGGCGCTGGCGATGGCCTTGGCCATGTCCGTTTGCGAACGGCGCGGCTTGTAGCTGCCCACGGCCGGACCGAGCGGGCCGCCGGCGCCAAACAGGCGCTCGATGTCGGCATCGTGCTTGCCAGGCGCCGCCTGTGGTTCGGCCGGCGGACTGGCTTGCAGATCGGTCGGCTGGCCATCTGGGTTTACTGGCAATAAATTGTGATCGGTCAAAATATACTTAGGTGAAGGCTGGACTGGACGCTACTGGCGCCCCTCAGGCGGGAACGTCGGGCACCAACTGCATTTTCAGCAAGGTGATGTGATCCTTCAATTGCAATTTGCGCTTTTTCAGGCGGCGCAGCTGCAGCTCATCATGGTGGCCATCGAGTATCAGCAACTCGATGACGGCATCGAGGTCGCGGTGCTCCACGTTGAGTTCAATCAGGCGCCGCTCTATTTGCTGTGCATCGCTCATGTGTTGCGTTCCAGGCAGTGTTGGTAACAGTGTTGGGAAACCGGCGCGGCGCGCGCAGGCAGCCATGGTGCATAGTTTAACCTGCCGCGCGCGTTAGGGCACGCCATTTCCGGCGTGCCCCTGCGCGGCGGTGTTATTTGACCGGCGGCACAGGCACGGCAGCCGCCGGCGCGCTGGCAGCGGCGGCTGCCTTGGCGGCCTTGGCATCGGCTTCAGCCTGGCGCTCGGCCAGGCGCTGGGCCACGCGTTTCTGGCGCGCCACGGCGTCAGCCTGTTTCTTCGCATAGGCTGCTTCGCGGGCGGCGCGGCGCGGCGCCTCGGCCGCATCGTCGGCGGCTTGTTTCGCCACTTTCGCCGCTTGCTCAGCCTCGCGCTCGGCAACGCTCTTGCCTTGCGGCTTGGGCGGCGCCGGATCGGGCGTGACCACTTTCACGGGCTTGGGCACGGCCGCGGCCCGCTGCTCGGCATCGAGGCGCGCACTTTCCTGCGTCCTGGCCAGGTCGATATCGCGCAGGCGCACGGACTCGGCGCGCTTGAAATAATTCGCTTCCGCGTCGATGGCGCGCAGGCGCACGAGGATCAGGCGGCGCTTTTCCTTGGCCTTGTCGAGGCAATTATTCACGAAAAACTTGTTGTAGCACTCGATTTCGCGCGCGGCAAACTCGTTTTCCGCCGCTTCGCGCTCGCTGGCCGACTGCTTCAGCTTGGCGTCCGCCTCTTCCACGGACAAGGTGGCGGGCACCTGCGGTGCGCCGACCTCATCCAATGCCGCAGCCCCCTTGTGCGCGCAGGCGGACAACGCCAGGACCAGGCCCAGCGCCGCACCCAGCTTGTATAGTGTATTTGCCATCATGTTCCTTATCCCTGCCTCAAACGATCGCGTCGGCCGCGCCGCGCTGTTCTTTTTCCATGTATTCGCGCGATTGCATCTCGATGATACGCGAAACGGTGCGGTGAAACTCGTTGGCCAGCATGCCGTTCGTGTACAGCTCATCAGGCGGCACTTCGGCCGACATGATCAGCTTGACCTTCTGGTCATAAAACACGTCGATCAGCCAGGTGAAGCGGCGCGCCTCGGACGACTGCGCCGCCGACATGGCCGGTATGCCGGACAATATCACCGTATGGAAGCGGCTGGCGATTTCCAGGTAGTCATTTTGCGAGCGGGGCCCGCCGCACAGGGTGGCGAAATCGAACCAGATGATGCCGCCGGCGCGGCGCAGGCAGTGGATTTCGCGGCTTTCGATGCGGATGCGCGCATCTTCGTCGGCCGTCTCGGCGATGCGCGTGTAGGCGTCGCGCAGGGCCCGGTCCGTGTCCGCGCCCAGCGGCGTATAGTAACTCTCCACCTGCTCCAGCGCGCGGCCGCGGTAATCGACGCCGGCGTCGACGTTGATCACGTCGAGCTTGTCCTTGAGCAGCGCGATGGTCGGCAGCATGCGGTCGCGGTGCAGGCCGTCCGGATACAGCAGGTCGGGGTCGTAATTCGAGGTCATGATGAAGGACACGCCATTGGCGAACAGGGCCGACAGCAGGTTGTACAGGATCATCGCGTCGGCGATGTCCGAGACGTGGAATTCATCGAAACAGATGAGGCGGTATTTCTTGGCGATGCGCTTGGCCACCTCGTCGAGCGGATCGGCCACGCCTTTCAATTCATCGAGCTGCTGGTGCACGCCGCGCATGAATTCGTGGAAGTGCAATCGCGTCTTGCGCACCAGGGGCACGACCGAGTAAAAACTGTCCATCAGGAACGATTTGCCGCGCCCCACCCCGCCCCACATGTACACGCCCTTCGGCACGGCGGGACGATTCAGCAGGCGCTTGAAGGTGCTCGAGCGCTGGCCCTTGTAGGCCACCCACTCGTCATAGCACAGCTGCAGGCGGTCGACCGCGCGCCGCTGGGCGGCGTCGGCCTTGAAATCACGCTTCTGCAACGCGTGCTGGTAAAACTCTTCTACGTTCATGGGATTCGCTTTAACGCACAAGGGCGCCGGCGGAAAAAAATCCGCGAGCGCCCCTGCTGGACTAACTACAATTAGAAGTTCAAGGTACGCTTGTCAACCGCCAGTGCCGCTTCCTTGGTCGCTTCGGACAGCGATGGGTGAGCGTGGCAGATGCGCGCGATGTCTTCGGCCGAGGCCTTGAATTCCATCGCCACGACGGCTTCGGAAATCAGTTCGGACGCCATCGGGCCGACGATGTGCACGCCGAGGATTTCATCGGTGGTCGCATCGGCCAGGAATTTCACCATGCCCGAGGTGTCGCCCAGCGCGCGCGCACGGCCGTTGGCCATGAACGGGAAGGTGCCGGCCTTGTAGGCGATGCCTTCCGCCTTCAGGGTTTGCTCGGTCTTGCCGACCCACGCGATTTCCGGCGAGGTGTAGATTACCCAAGGAATCGTGTTGAAGTTGGTGTGGCCATGCTGGCCGGCGATACGCTCGGCCACGGCAACGCCTTCTTCTTCGGCCTTGTGCGCCAGCATCGGGCCGCGCACGACGTCGCCCACTGCCCACACGTTCGGCAGGTTGGTCTTGCAGTCGCCGTCGACGGCGATGAAGCCGCGCTCGTCCAGCTGCAGGCCGACCTTGTCGGCGCCCAGGCCGTTCGTGTTCGGCGTGCGGCCGATCGAGATGATCAGCTTGTCGAACACGGCTTTTTGCGCTTCGCCCTTGGCGTCCACGAATTCCACGGTGACGTCTTTCTTGCCTGGCGTGATCGTACCGATCTTGCAACCGAGGTTGATCTTCAAGCCTTGCTTGGTAAACAGCTTAGACGCTTCCTTGGCGATCTGCTCGTCCACGGCGCCCAGGAAGACCGGCAGGCCTTCGAGCACGGTGACGTCGGAACCCAGGCGGCGCCAGACGCTGCCCATTTCCAGGCCGATCACGCCGGCGCCGATGACGCCCAGCTTGGCGGGTACGGCGTCGATGGCCAGTGCGCCCGTGTTCGACAGGATCAGTTTTTCGTCGAATGGCGCGCCCGGCAGTTCGCGCGCGTTCGAGCCCGTGGCGATGACCACGTGCTTGGCCGACAAGGTTTCGTTGGCTTCGCCCGTCACGCTGATTTCATACGCGCCAGCGGCGGCGGCAGCGAAAGCGGCGCGGCCGTGGAAGAAGGCGATCTTGTTCTTCTTGAACAGGTACAGGATGCCGTCGTTGTTCTGCTTGACGACGGTGTCTTTGCGCTTGAGCATCTGGCCCAGGTTCAGCTTCAGGCCGGCGACGTCGATGCCGTGCTCGGCGAAGCTGTGGCCCGCGTGTTCGAAATGCTCGGACGATTGCAGCAGCGCTTTCGACGGGATGCAGCCGACGTTGGTGCAGGTACCGCCAGGAGCGGCGCCGCCCTTGGCGTTCGACCACTCGTCGACGCAAGCGACGGAAAAGCCCAGCTGCGCTGCGCGGATGGCGGCGATGTAGCCGCCAGGGCCCGCACCGATGACAACTACGTCAAATTGTTTAGTACTCATGTTTTGTTATTCCAATCTCTTCGTCTGGTACGAAAATCCACAATAGAAGGTAAATCACCACGCCGAAGCCGAAGGTCAATGTAAACAGGACGAAGACGAGGCGCCAGATCCACGCTTCCATGCCGGAAGCGCGGCCCAGGCCGCCGCAGACGCCGCCAAGCCAGCGGTCGTCGCGCGAACGGCGCAGGCGGTTGAATTCCTGCACCAGGTCGTTCGCCGGGCCGGCAGCGGCACCGGCGCCGGACGTGCTGTCCGGCTTGTCCAGGTTGATATTGCTCAGGAGCTTGGCTTTCGCTTGCGCGAATTCCGCGTCGCTCAGGGCGCCCGCCAGGTGCAACTCGTGCAGACGCTTGATTTCTTCAGAGATGTTCATAGGAATCCTCTTTCATTGAGATCAGCCAGCTGCGTCTTCTGGCAAGGGGTATCAGCTACATTGCCCCGGCGGCTACGCCGGGGGACTACAGTGCTTACAGGTCCAGCAGCAGGCGTGCAGGATCTTCCAGCGCTTCTTTCATCGCCACCAGGCCCAGGACGGCTTCGCGGCCGTCGATGATGCGGTGGTCGTAGGACATGGCCAGGTAGTTCATCGGACGCACCACGATCTGGCCGTTTTCGACAACGGCGCGGTCCTTGGTCGCATGCACGCCCAGGATGGCCGATTGCGGCGGGTTGATGATCGGGGTCGACAGCATGGAGCCGAAGGTGCCGCCGTTCGAGATCGAGAACGTGCCGCCCGTCAGGTCGTCCAGGGTCAGCTTGCCTTCCTTGGCTTTCGCGCCGAATTCACCGATTTTTTTCTCGATGTCGGCGATCGACAGCTGGTCCGCGTTGCGGATGATAGGCACGACCAGGCCGCGCGGCGAACCGACGGCGATACCGATGTCGAAGTAGCCGTGGTAAACGATGTCGTTGCCGTCAACGGAAGCGTTGATGATCGGGTACTTTTTCAGGGCAGCGACGGCGGCCTTGACGAAGAAGGACATGAAGCCCAGCTTGACGCCGTGCTCTTTCTCGAACTTGTCCTTGTACTTGTTGCGCAGGTCGATGACCGGCTGCATGTTCACTTCGTTGAACGTGGTCAGGATGGCGTTCGTCGATTGCGATTGCAGCAGGCGCTCGGCGATACGTGCGCGCAGGCGGCTCATCGGCACGCGCTCTTCAGGGCGGTCGCCCAGGTTGGCGGCCGACGGCGTGGCAACTTGTTGCAGCGCCGGCTTGGCAGCGGCTGGCGCCAGCGGCGCAACGGCTGGCTTGGCGGAAGCGGCCAGGGCGTCGCCCTTGGTCACGCGGCCATCTTTGCCCGAACCGGCGACGTCGCCGGCGGACAGGCCTTTTTCGGACAGGATTTTGGCGGCGGCAGGCATGGCGACATCGCCTTTGGTCGCAGCAGCTGGCGCCGAAGCGCTGGCGGTGTCTTGGGCAGCGGCAGCCAGGGCTGGCGCAGGCACGGCGGAGACTTCCATCGGGCTGACCTTGGCCGAGCCGTCGGTATCGATGATGGCGATGACTTCGCCGGCAACGACGGTGGCGCCGTTATCCTTGATGATTTGCACGATCACGCCAGCGGCCGGCGCCGGCAGTTCCAGCACTACTTTATCGGTTTCGATGTCGATCATGTTTTCGTCGCGCGCGACTGCTTCGCCGACTTTCTTGTGCCATGCCAGCAGGGTCGCTTCCGCAACCGATTCCGACAACTGGGGAACTTTGACTTCGATTTGTGCCATGTAAAACTCCGTTTATTTTGTTATTGCGGCGCCGCCCTGCGTAGCAAGGGCGGCGCTCCGTCATGATGTATGCGAGCAGGCGCCATGCACTCGCATGGCGCCCCTTATCGAGCCACTTACTTGGTCAGGATAAAACCCTTCAGCTTCGAGAATGCCGTTTCCAGCAGGTCTTTTTGCTGGGCGTAGTGCTTGTCATAGTAACCGACAGCAGGCGACGCCGAAGCAGGACGGCCGGCGTAGGCCAGACGCTGACCCGATTCCAGGCCTTCGAAGATGTTGTGCTGGATCTGGAACCAGGCGCCCTGGTTTTGCGGCTCGTCCTGTGCCCAGACGACTTCGACCAGGTTCGGGAACTTCTTCAGTTCAGCAGCGAACGACTTGTGCGGGAACGGATACAGCTGTTCCAGGCGCACGATGGCCGTGTCGGTCTGGCCACGGGTCTTGCGTGCGTTGACCAGGTCGTAGTAGACCTTGCCCGAGCAGGCGACCACGCGCTTGACTTTCTTGGCGTCGATTTTGTCGTCGACTTCGCCGATGACGGTCTGGAAACCGCCCTTGGCCAGGTCGGTCAGCGGCGAACCGGCATCCTTGTTGCGCAGCAGCGACTTCGGCGTCAGGATGACCAGCGGCTTGCGGAACTGGCGCACCATCTGGCGGCGCAGCAAATGGAAGATCTGCGAAGCCGTCGTCGGCTGCACCACTTGCATGTTGTTGTCTGCGCACAGCTGCAGGAAACGCTCGGGACGCGCGGACGAGTGCTCAGGACCCTGGCCTTCGTAACCGTGCGGCAGCATCATGACCAGGCCCGAAGCGCGGCCCCACTTCACTTCGCCGGAGCTGATGAATTGGTCGATCACCACTTGCGCGCCGTTGGCGAAGTCGCCGAACTGGGCTTCCCAGATCGTCAGGGTGTTCGGTTCAGCGGTCGAGTAGCCGTATTCGAAGGCCAGTACGGCTTCTTCGGACAGCACCGAGTCGATGACGGTGAACGGCGCCTGGTTGTCCGACACGTTTTGCAGCGGAATGTAGGTGCCTGCATCCCAACGCTCGCGGTTCTGGTCATGCAGCACGGCGTGGCGGTGCACGAAGGTGCCGCGGCCGGCATCCTGGCCCGTCAGGCGGATGGCGTAGCCGGACGATACCAGCGATGCGTAGGCCAGGTGTTCGCCCATGCCCCAGTCCAGGTTCATTTCGCCGCGGCCCATGGTGGCACGGTCGCCCAGCACTTTTTCCACCAGCGAGTGGACCTTGAAGTCTTCCGGCACGGTGGTGATGCGGGTGGCCAGGCGTTTCAGTTCCGTCATCGGCACGGCGGTGTCGGCCGAATCGGTCCATTTCTTGTTCAGGAACGGCAGCCAGTCGACGGCGTACTTGTTCTTGAAGTTCGAGATGACGGGATCGACGGTGTGCTTGCCGGCGTCCATGGCGTCGCGGAACGCTGCCACCATCTTGTCGCCGCCATCGGCAGGGATCACGCCTTGCGCTACCAGCTTGTCCGCGTACAGCTTGCGGGTGCCTGGATGCTGGCCGATCTTCTTGTACATCAGCGGCTGCGTCAGTGCCGGCGTATCTTGCTCGTTGTGGCCAAGCTTGCGGTAGCAGATGATGTCGAGGACGATGTCCTTCTTGAATTCCATGCGGTAGTCGAGCGCGATCTGCGTCGCCAGTACCACGGCTTCCGGATCATCGGCGTTGATGTGCAGGACCGGTGCTTCGATCATCTTGACGACGTCCGAGCAGTACAGGGTCGAGCGTGCATCGCGCGGATCCGAGGTGGTGAAACCGATCTGGTTGTTGATCACGATATGCACCGTGCCGCCGGTATGGTAGCCACGGGTTTGCGCCAGATTCAGCGTTTCCATGACCACGCCCTGGCCGGCGAAAGCGGCATCGCCGTGCACCAGGATAGGCAGCACTTGCGCGCCCTGCGCGTCGCCGCGGCGGTCCATGCGGGCCTTGACGGAACCTTCGACCACAGGGTTGACGATTTCCAGGTGCGACGGGTTGAACGCCAGCGACAGGTGGACCGGGCCGCCTGCGGTGGAGATGTCCGACGAGAAGCCCTGATGGTATTTCACGTCGCCGGCAGGCAGGTCATCGCCATGCTTGCCTTCGAATTCTTCGAACAGTTCCTGCGGCGCCTTGCCCAGGGTGTTCACCAGCACGTTCAGGCGGCCGCGGTGGGCCATGCCGATCACGATTTCCTGCACGCCTTTTTCGCCGGCGCGCTGGATGGTTTCATCCATCGAGGCGATGAAGGTTTCGCCGCCTTCCAGGGAGAAGCGCTTCTGGCCCACGTAGCGGGTGTGCAGATAGCGTTCCAGGCCTTCAGCCGCGGTGAGGCGGTCGAGGATGTGGATTTTTTTCTCTGGGGTGAAATTCGGGGTGGAACGGATCGATTCCAGTTTCTCTTGCAGCCAGCGCTTTTCGGCCGGATCGGAGATGTACATGAATTCGGCGCCGATCGAACGCGTATAGGTATCGCGCAGATAGTTGAGCAGATCGCGCAGGGTGGCGGTCTCGGGGCCAAAATAGGTATTGCTGATGTTGAACACGGTGTCCATGTCCGCGTCGGTGAAACCGTAGAAGCTCGGCTCGAGCTCAGGGATCATCGGACGCTCCTGGCGTTGCAGCGGATCCAGGTTGGCCCAGTGCGAACCGAGGTAGCGGTAAGCGGCGATCAACTGCGTGGCGGCGACGCGCTTGCGGCCCATTTCAGCATCGAAGGAAGCGGTCACTGTGCGGATCGGACCTGCTTTTGCGCGCTCGGCGAACGAGGCGACGACGGAGGCATGTGCCACGTCAGGCTTGTTGGTGCCATCGACGGCAGGCACGTGCTGCATTGCGTCGAAGTAGGAACGCCAGTTATCGGGTACCGAGCCTGGATTGTTCAGATACGCCTCGTACAGGTCTTCCACGTACGGAGCATTCCCACCGAACAGGTAGGAGTTGGTCGTTAATTGCTGCATATATTGCTCACCTTTCTTCGCGCTTCGCGAGGAATTAGCGGGTTAATCTAACCTTCCGCGACACGGCCTGACCGGTTAGCGGATTGCACATCAAGTTGTGGGGAAGGGCTTTTTTATTGCACCAGCATTCTGCATACCGTCATTTAGAATAGCACGCGGTATTGTAACGCAACAACTGCAAGTTGAATTTTATTTGGCAAGCAAATGTAAGCTGTGTTGTTGATTTTCCCGGGCTTGCAAGCCTGTCACTGTTGTGCTTACGGCACATCGGCGGCCCTGCCGGCGTGCCGCTTGCGCCCAACTGGTCTGCCCGGCAACGGCCCCGCCGCGATGGCCGCCAGCCAATCAGGATCGCCGGCAAACCACTCGACCAGAAAGTCGAGCATGGTGCGCAGCAGCGGCGACATGTGCTGGCGCGAAGTGTAGACACCATAGATGCCCATATCCTGCGGCACGTAAGCGGGCAGCAGTTCCACCAGCTGTCCGCTGGCGATCAGCGGCGCGGCCGAATAGCGCGGCTGCATGGCGATGCCCGCCCCCGCCACCGTGGCCACCAGCAAGACCAGCGACTCATTCGCCGACAGGCGGCCGCTGACGGGGACAGTGAGCGCTTCCCCGTCATGCGTAAATTGCCACAGGCTCTTGCCGAAATACGTGTACGTCAGACAGTTGTGCAGGGCCAGGTCTTCCGCCCGGCGCGGCGTGCCGTGCGCCGCCAGGTACGATGGTGCGGCGCACACCACCGACGCGCAGCTGGCCAGCTGGCGCGCGATCAGGTTCGGTTCAAGCGCGTTCGTGATGCGGATCGCCAGGTCGATGCGCTGTTCCACCAGGTTGACGGCGCGGTTCTCCATCTGCAGGTCGACGGCGGCGCGCGGGTAGCGCCGCAGGTAAGCGGTCACTGCGCCAGCGAGCGCCGTCTGCGCCAAGGATTGCGAGCAGGTGATGCGCAACAAGCCGTGCGGCGTGTCGACGCCCTCGGGCGAGGTGACGGCCATGGCGCCGGCCACTTCCAGCATCTGCCGGCAGCGCGCCAGGGTGGCGTCGCCCGCATCCGTCAGGCTCAGGCGGCGCGTGGTGCGATGCAACAGGCGCGCCCCCGCCCACTCTTCCATCTCGGCCAGGTAGCGCGTCACCATGGCGCGCGACATGTCGAGCGCCTCGCTGGCGGCCACCATGCTGCCCCGCTCGGCGATGGCGACGAATACTTGTGCGGCGGTGATACGGTCCATGCGCTACTCCTTGATTCATCCGATCCATGCAACTAAGTATTGCAATCTACCCTATTTGTCGCGCCTGGTCGAAAGGATAATATGCGAGATGAGCACCTAATGCAGAAAGAATAATATGTTTGCACGCGCCGCCCTTCCCTCCCGTACCTTGGAAACCTTCCAGCTCGATGTACTGGGCCGCGCACCGTCCACTTCGCTGCTGCTGAGCGGCGTGGCCGACGCCATCCTCGTCAATGCCCAGTTCCTGCGCGACGATGCGGCGCAGTTAGCGCACACCATCGCCGCCAGCGGCAAGCGCCTGATCACCATCTATATCAGCGCGGCCGAACCGCAAGCGTATTTCGGTCTGGACGTGCTGCGGCTAGCCTTTCCGCAAGCCCGCATCCTCGCCAGCGGCGCCACGGTCGAAGCGATCCGCCGCCAGGCCAGCGCCAGGGTCGCCCACTGGGGCGGCATCCTCAAGCACAATGCGCCGCGCTGCATCGTCATGCCCCAGCCCTATGAAGGCAGCAGCCTGCAGCTGGAGGGGCGGCAGGTCGCGCTGCGCCAGCTCGAAGCAGCGCTGAACTGAGGCCGCTCCGGCCGGTTCTACAACGCAGCCAGGAAGCGCTCATACTCTTGCGCGCTGCGCGCCAGCCGCTCGGCATAGCCCGTTTCTTTCGGCCCGTCTTCCGCGCCATAGAAGGCGAAGAAGCGGCCATTGTCGGCGCCGATATACGCCAGGGTGACATCGAACGGCGCCAGCAGCTGCGCCAGGGTGACGTTCCACTTGCCTTGCGGCGTGAAGTCTTCCTCGCGGATGCCTGCCGTGACGGCCAGCGCCACCTTGCGGCCCCTGAAGGCGTCGCCGCCCGAGCCGTAGGCCCAGCCATACGCCAGCACCTCGTCGAGCCACCGCTTGAGCAGGGGCGGGCAGTTGAACCAGTACACGGGGAACTGCAAGACCACGTGGGCGTGCGACTCCACCAGCTCCTGTTCGCGCGCCACATCGATGTGCCCGTCCGGATAAGCCTGGTGCACGTCGTGGATGGTATAGCGGTCCGGATACCGCGCCAGTTCCTGCAGCCAGCGCTTGTTGGCCACCGACGTGGCGAGGGAGGGATGGAAGACGATCACAAGGGTTTTCATCATGCTGCTTTCCTGAAAATGAAAGGGATGCACCGGCCCCGCCTTTTCAAAAAAGCAGGCAAGCCGATGCCCTGCTCTATGGCGCACCGCACGTGCCGCGCGCTTCCAAGGGCAGAAACAGCATAGCCATGCTGGGTACTTTTCACAAGTACGCACATTAACTACCCATACCATACAAAAAGTAAGCTACTAGACTATGGAAAAGCGCCTTGCCAGGTGCATCCGCATCAGACTGGCTGGTGCCGCTCGCCCCACTCGCAGAGGGTATGCAGCACGGGGATCAGCGAGTCCCCCTTGCTGGAGAGCGAGTATTCCACCTTGGGCGGCACTTGCGGATACTCCTTGCGGACGATCAGCGCGTCCGCTTCCAGCTCCTTCAGCACGACGCTGAGGGTCTTGAAGGCGATGCCGCCCAGATGCCGCTTGAGTTCGTTATGCCGCAGCACCTTGTTTTCCGCCAGCGCGTACAGGATCAGCATCTTGTATTTCCCGCCGATCAGCGACAAGGTGTAGCCAAATGCAGTCTCGCCGAGGGCCACGCCGCTCGGGGCGCAGGTTTCTTCATTCATCGCGTTGTGCTTCCTGTTGGTCAGAGTGCGAGCATAACAGCCCGGCGGCCCCGGCTTGCGTCGAGCACGCGCATAAAAAAACGGGCCGAAGCCCGTTTTTTTGTTTGCTCGATACCGCTCTGGATTAACGCTTGTCCAGTGGCAGTACTTCACGCGTGGTCGAACCGACGAACAGCTGGCGCGGACGGCCGATCTTTTGCTCTGGGTCGGCGATCATTTCGTTCCACTGGGCGATCCAGCCGATCGTACGGGCCATAGCGAAGATACCGGTGAACAGCGATACAGGGATGCCCAGCGCCGATTGCACGATGCCCGAGTAGAAGTCGACGTTCGGGTACAGTTTGCGCGACACGAAGTATTCGTCGTTCAGCGCAATCTTTTCCAGTTCCATCGCCAGCTTGAACAGCGGATCGTCTTGCAGACCCAGTTCTTGCAGCACTTCGTAGCAGGTTTCACGCATCAGCTTGGCGCGTGGATCGAAGTTCTTGTACACGCGGTGGCCAAAGCCCATCAGCTTGACGCCCGAGTTCTTGTCCTTGACTTGCGCGATGAAGGCAGGGATGTTCTCGACGGTGCCGATTTCTTTCAGCATGTTCAGTGCCGCTTCGTTGGCGCCGCCGTGGGCAGGGCCCCACAGGCAGGCGATACCGGCAGCGATACAGGCGAACGGGTTGGCGCCCGACGAACCGGCCAGACGGACGGTCGAAGTCGATGCGTTTTGCTCGTGGTCCGCATGCAGGATCAGGATGCGGTCCAGGGCGCGCACCAGCACGTCGTTGACCTTGTACTCTTCGCACGGGTTGGCGAACATCATGTGCATGAAGTTGGCGCTGTACGACAGGTCGTTACGTGGGTACACGAACGGCTGGCCGACCGAGTACTTGTAGGTCATGGCGACCAGGGTCGGCATCTTGGCGATCAGGCGGATGGCCGACACTTCGCGGTGACGCGGGTCGTTGATGTCCAGCGAGTCATGGTAGAACGATGCCAGCGCGCCGACGGTGCCCACCAGGACCGACATCGGATGCGCGTCGCGGCGGAAGCCACGGAAGAAGAATTGCATCTGTTCGTGCACCATCGTGTGCTTGGTGACGGTGTCGACGAACTTGGCTTTCTGCGCCGCGTTCGGCAGTTCGCCGTTCAGCAACAGGTAGCACGATTCCATGAAGTCGGCGTTGACGGCCAACTGCTCGATCGGGTAACCACGGTACAGCAGCTCGCCCTTGTCGCCGTCGATGTAGGTGATCGACGAGTTGCAGGCGGCCGTCGACATAAAGCCTGGGTCGTAGGTGAACTTGCCGCTACCGGCGTACAGTTTGCGGATGTCGATGACATCCGGGCCAACCGTGCCTTTGTAGATTGGAAATTCAAGCGATGGGCTGCCATCGGAGAACGACAGGGTAGCTTTTGTGTCAGAGATATTCATGGGCTCTTCCTTCTCGGGAGTGAGTCGAAATTAAAATCAAAAATTCTGGCTGCAATTCGCACCGCATTCGGCAGTGCTACAGCGCGCCACTCGCACCGTTTGCAATATATCGCCCAGGCGTCTAGGCAATGCGCAGTCGTTGCAGCAGTGCGCGCACATGCGGCAGATCGACTTCGCCTTCCGGCTCTTTACGGGCCAGTACCAGATCCATTAACGCATTGTCCGATAAATCCAGCAAACGCGTCAGCGCGTCAACTTCTTCATCGGTCAATTCGGTTTCATACGCATCGAGAAAACGGGTCAGGATAATGTCGTTTTCCAGCAGGCCACGGCGTGAACGCCAGCGCAGGCGGGCGCGGTTGGCCGGGTCGGCCTGATGCGAGGACAAAATTGATTCTGTCATTTGGTTTACCACTTTACGTGTGCCTTGCGGCACGGTGCTGCTTTGCAGGCGCCGCCTGCAGGCAAGAGAGGATACCCTCTTCCGGCAAACGGCGCCCGGCGGACGCGATCAGGAGGATCAGATCGCGCGGCGGACCATCAATTCCTTGATCTTGCCGATCGCCTTGTTCGGGTTCAACCCTTTCGGGCAGACGTCGACGCAGTTCATGATCGAATGGCAGCGGAACAGGCGGTACGGGTCTTCCAGGTTGTCCAGACGCGCACCCGTGGCTTCGTCGCGCGAATCGGCGATGAAGCGGTAGGCTTGCAGCAGGCCGGCAGGACCGACGAACTTGTCCGGATTCCACCAGAACGACGGGCACGACGTGGAGCAGCATGCGCACAGGATGCACTCGTACAGGCCATCGAGTTCTTCGCGCTGTTCCGGCGATTGCAGGCGCTCTTTTTCAGGCGGGATCGAATCGTTGATCAGGAAAGGCTTGATCGAATCGTACTGCTTGAAAAATTGCGTCATGTCGACGATCAGGTCGCGGATGACCGGCAAGCCTGGCAACGGACGCAGCACGATAGGCTCCGACAGTTCGTTCAGGTTGGTGGTGCATGCCAGGCCGTTCTTGCCGTTGATGTTCATCGCGTCCGAACCGCACACGCCCTCGCGGCACGAGCGGCGCAGGGCCAGCGAGTCATCGACGTCCGCCTTGATGCGCTGCAGTGCGTCGAGCAGCATCTTGTCGGTGTCTTTCAGTTCGACCGTCAGGTCTTGCATGTACGGCTTGGCATCCTGGTCAGGATCGTAGCGGTAGATTTTGAATTTAAGAGTGCGTGCCATGGTATAGCCTTAGAAAGTACGTGGTTTCGGTTTGAAGGTATCAACCGTCAGCGGCTTGGTCACGACCGGCTTGTATTCCAGTCGGTTGCCTTCCGAATACCACAGAGTGTGCTTCATCCAGTTCTCGTCGTCGCGTTGCGGATGGTCGTCCTGGGCGTGCGCGCCGCGCGATTCCTTGCGGGCCGCTGCCGAAACGATGGTCGCTTTCGCCGTTTCGATCAGGTTGTCCAGCTCCAGCGCTTCCACGCGGGCCGTGTTGAAGACCATCGATTTATCCTTGAAGGAGACGTGCTTGCGGCGCTCGTCGAGCTTCATGATTTCTTCGACGCCCTTGCTCAGCATCTCGTCGGTACGGAACACGCCGCAGTACTTCTGCATCGTTGCGCGGATGTCGTTGGCCACGCCCTGCACGGTTTCCGTGCCGGTCGAGTTTTCCAGGCGCGCCAGGCGGCCCATGGCGAAATCGGCAGCGTCGGCTGGCAAAGGCTTGTTTTCCTTGGCTTTCAGGCCGCTGTTGACGATGTGGTTGCCGGCCGCGCGACCGAAGACCACCAGGTCGAGCAGCGAGTTCGTGCCCAGGCGGTTGGCGCCGTGCACGGAAACGCAGGCGCATTCGCCGATCGCGTACAGACCGTTGACGACCTTGGCCGAATTATCCGGACCGGTCGGGGTGACGACCTGGCCGTGGATGTTCGTCGGGATGCCGCCCATCTGGTAGTGAATCGTCGGCACGACAGGAATCGGTTCCTTGGTGGCGTCGACGTTGGCGAACTTGTGGCCGATTTCCAGGATCGACGGCAGGCGCTTGGCGATGGTGTCGGCGCCGATATGGCGCAGGTCCAGCATCACGTGGTCCTTGTTCGGACCGCAGCCGCGGCCTTCCTTGATTTCCTGGTCCATCGAACGCGAGACGAAGTCGCGCGGCGCCAGATCTTTCAGGGTCGGTGCATAGCGCTCCATGAAGCGTTCGCCTTCGCTATTGATCAGGATGCCGCCTTCGCCGCGCACGCCTTCGGTGATCAATACGCCCGCACCGGCCACGCCGGTCGGGTGGAACTGCCAGAATTCCATGTCCTGCAGCGGCAGGCCGGCGCGTGCCGCCATGCCCATGCCGTCGCCGGTATTAATGAACGCATTCGTCGACGCGGCGAAGATGCGGCCTGCGCCGCCCGTTGCCATGACCGTCGTCTTTGCTTCCAGGATCATGCATTCGCCGGTTTCCATTTCCAGCGCGACAACACCGATCACGTCGCCTTCGGCGTCACGGATCAGGTCAAGTGCCATCCATTCGACGAAGAAGTGCGTACGGGCACGCACGTTGCGCTGGTACAGCGTGTGCAACAGGGCGTGGCCGGTACGGTCGGCTGCCGCGCAAGCGCGCTGCACCGGCTTTTCGCCGAAGTGGGCCGTGTGGCCGCCGAACGGACGCTGATAGATGGTGCCGTCAGGGTTGCGGTCGAATGGCATGCCGAAGTGTTCCAGTTCGTACACGACCTTCGGTGCTTCGCGGCACATGAATTCGATGGCATCCTGGTCGCCCAGATAGTCGCCGCCCTTGACGGTGTCGAACATGTGCCAGAACCAGTTGTCTTCGGCCATGTTGCCGAGCGACGCGCCGATACCGCCCTGCGCTGCCACGGTGTGCGAGCGGGTCGGGAAGACTTTCGACAGAACTGCGACGTTCAGGCCGGCTTCAGCCAGCTGCAACGACGCGCGCATGCCGGAACCGCCGGCGCCAACGATGACCGCATCAAAGCGGCGGGTAGGGATTGCAGATTTATATGCTGCCACGATTACACACTCCAGAGTATCTGTACCGTCCAGCCGGCACAAGCGATCAACCACAGCATGGTGGCAATTTGCAGGGTCAGACGGAGGCCAGCGCTTTTCACGTAGTCCATCCAGATGTCGCGTACGCCGACCCATGCGTGGTAGAACAGGGCGACGAAGGTCACCAGGCTGAACAATTTAAACCACTGCTGTGCGAACAGACCAGCCCAGCCTTCATAGCTGAAGTTGCTGCCAGTCAAGAAAGAAATAAGCAGGATGGCAACATACGCCACCATGACGATGGCGGTGACGCGCTGCGCCAGCCAGTCGCGCAAGCCGTAATGGGCACCGACGACGAGGCGTTTCGGTCCGATATTATTGTCTGCCATGTTTAAAATACTCCAAACAGTTTCAAAGCGACCAAAGCCGTCAACACCAGGCTCACGACCAGCACGGACGACGCGGTCTTGCGGGCCGAATCTTTTTCGATGGCAACGTGCACATCCATGAACAGGTGACGGATACCGGCGCAGAAGTGGTGCAGGAAGGCCCAGACCAGACCCAGGGTGATCAGCTTGACGAACCAGTGCGAGGCGATGCCCTGGAAGTAGGCATAGGACATTTCGGAACGCAGGCTCAGTTCCAGCATGTACAGTATGCATGGCAGCAAGGCGAAAATGATGAAACCGCTGATGCGATGCAGGATCGAGACGATGGCGCCGACAGCCATGCGGTAGTTCGACAATTCGGTAACATGAATGTTACGGAATTGCGGCCGTTCTTTTTTTGGTACTTCTCTTACGGCTTCAGACATAACAAAAACCTCCCCTTTGAATTTCAACTAAATATTGAAGCCGCGATTTTCGCCGATTTTCGCAACCCATACCAATATCTATTGTTACATATAACCAAAATGGTTTTTTACTACAAAATACCGCGCTACTTTCCGTAGTTCACGTAATTTAATTACAGAATCGCTGGCAAAACACGGCCCGCCGGGGGCGGGCCATGTTGTCGCTGCGCTTTCCGTTGTCTCCGTAGCCCGCCTTGCGACAGGCATCTTGCAAGCGATGCACTTCAGCCTTGCCGCTTGTGCGGACACCCGCAGGCGCCCCGCAGCTTCAGCTGAGTTCATTCTGATAATGGTGGCGACTGGTCAGGTACAAGCCCCGGCGCAGTTCGACCGGCTTGTCGCCGTAGGTAAACGACACGCGCTCGGAACTGAGCAAGGGCGTGCCGAGGTCGATATTCAACAGTTGCGCGGCGCCCGCGTCGGCGCACACGGCGCGGATCTGCTCGGACGCGCGTATCATGCGCGTGCCGAATTCCGTTTCGAACAGGCCGTACATGGGCCCCTTGTATTCCACCAGGCGCTCGGCCGTCAGACCCTTGAAGATCAGGCCGGGCAGCCACAGCTCTTCGACGATGGTCGGCACGCCGTCGAAATACTGGACGCGCTTGATGAAGATGACGGCGTCGCCGGACTTCAGGTCCATCAGGCGCGCCACGTCGGCCGGCGCGCGCACGCGCTTGACTTCGATGAATTTGCTTTCGGGATAATGCGGCACGCCTTCGTCCGGCACCAGGCGCAGGAAGCGGAAATGCGCGCGCGCCTCATGGTGGGTGGAAACGAAAGTGCCCTTGCCCTGGCGGCGCATGACGAGATTCTCGGCGGCCAGCTCATCGATGGCCTTGCGCACCGTGCCCTGGCTGACCTTGAAGCGGCCGGCCAGCTCGACCTCGCTGGGAATGAGCTCGCCCGGTTTCCATTCGCCCGATTGCAGGCTTTGCGTGATGAGCGCCTTGATCTGCTGGTACAGGGGACTGAAGGTGGGCGAAGCAGTGACTGCAGGCACGGCGGACGCAGTGGTATTGCTGGCGGCCGTCACGGTGACTGGCGTACTGGCCGCCGCGGGGACGGGCGTGGCCGGGGTGCCCGCGGTCGGACTGACCGCCCCGCTTGCAGCAGTGGCATTGTTGGTCAGATTGGACGAGGCGGAATTCATAGTCCGACATTTCAACACAAATCACTGCCCGCGTCCAGTAAAACACACGCGGTTATCTGTCTTATATAAGACATAAGATATGATTGACAGATAGGGATCGGAGGCCTAAACTGCCCTCGATAAAACATGTGAGCCCGCGTTTTATGTTGTCGGCCAGCCACTCTGGCTTCGTGCAGCACGAGCGTGACGGCAGCGTACACCAGCAATTCGGTGGCGCGGGCCGGTTTTGGTATCATTATAGTTTTTCCGGATAAGCGTAAGCCCAGCTTCAAGCCCGTTTTCTTTCCCATTTTTGGAGATTCATCATGGCTAAAACCCCAATGCGTGTTGCAGTGACCGGCGCCGCCGGCCAGATCGGCTACGCCCTGTTGTTCCGCATCGCCAATGGCGACATGCTCGGCAAAGACCAGCCTGTCATCTTGCAACTGCTTGAAATCCCGGACGAAAAAGCCCAGAAGGCGCTCAAGGGCGTGATGATGGAAATCGACGACTGCGCCTTCCCGCTGCTGGCCGAGATGACCGCCCACTCCGATCCGCTGACCGCCTTCAAGGATGTCGACGTGGCCGTACTGGTTGGCGCGCGTCCACGCGGCCCAGGCATGGAACGCAAGGACCTGCTGGAAGCGAACGCGCAGATCTTCACGGTGCAAGGCAAGGCGCTCGACGCCGTCGCTTCGCGCAACGTCAAAGTGCTGGTGGTCGGCAACCCTGCCAACACCAACGCCTACATCGCCATGAAATCGGCGCCATCGCTGCCGGCGAAAAACTTCACCGCCATGCTGCGCCTGGACCACAACCGCGCGCTGTCGCAAGTCGCTGCCAAGACCGGCACCGCCGTGAAAGACATCGAAAAGCTGACCGTGTGGGGCAACCACTCGCCAACGATGTACGCCGACTACCGCTTCGCCACCGTCAACGGCAAGGCTGTGAAAGACCTGATCAACGACCAGGAATGGAACGCCAACGTGTTCCTGCCAACCGTCGGCAAGCGCGGCGCTGCCATCATCGAAGCGCGCGGCCTGTCGTCGGCAGCGTCGGCAGCGAACGCCGCCATCGACCACATCCATGACTGGATGCTGGGCACGAACGGCAAGTGGACCACCATGGGCGTTCCTTCGGATGGCTCGTATGGCATCCCGGAAGGCACCGTGTTCGGCTTCCCGGTCACCACCGACAACGGTGAGTACACGATCGTTCAAGGTCTGGAAATCGATGCATTCTCGCAAGAGCGCATCAACCTGACCCTGAAAGAACTGACCGAAGAGCGCGAAGGCGTGAAACACCTGCTGGCCTAAGTCCAGTTCTGGCGGCGCGGCGCAAACGTGCCGCCCGCCACGAAGGCCGCCCCGCGAGATTCGCGGCGCGGCTGTTTTATCAAGTAGTCTTTACCTGCAGAAATGCCTTAAGCATGCACCCTTCCGAGGTTTTATTCCAAGGCAAACGCCAGCCGCTGTTGCTCGCCGCTTGCGACCACTACGCCGGCTCTGAAAAGCTGATGCGTAAATCGATTGCTTTGCAACAAGAGCTTGGTCCCCTGTTCGACATCACGTTCGACTGCGAAGACGGCGCCAGCGCCGGCAATGAAGAATCCCACGCCCTGATGATCGCCGGCCTGCTGGCCAGCGACGACAACCAGTTCAACCGCATCGGCGTGCGCGTGCACGACGTCGACAGCGCGTTTTTCGCGCGCGACGTGGAAATCATCTGCACGGCCGCATCCCGCCTGGCCTACATCGCCGTGCCCAAGGTGGCCGGCGTGCAGGACGCCATGCTGGCCATCGACCTGATCAACCTGCACGCGCGCCGCGCCGGCCGCGACAACCTGCCCGTGCACATCCTGATCGAAACGCACGGCGCGCTGCGCGACGCCTATGCGATCGCCGCCCTGCCCCAGGTCGAATGCCTGTCCTTCGGCATCATGGATTTCGTCTCGGCCCATTACGGCGCCATTCCCGCCGCCGCCATGCGCACGCCGGGCCAGTTCACGCACCCGCTGGTGGTGCGCGCCAAGCTCGAAGTGGCGGCCGCCTGCCACGCGCACGGCAAGGTGGCGTCGCATAACGTGACGACGGACGTGCGCGATTCGGCCGTGGTGGCCAACGATGCCCAGCGCGCGACAGCCGAGTTCGGCTACACGCGCATGTGGAGCATCCACCCGGACCAGATCAAGCCCATCATCAAGGCCTTTACGCCGCGCCTGTCCGAAGTCAACGAGGCCAGCAACATCCTCAACGAAGCGCTGCGCGCCAACTGGGGGCCGATTGCGCAAAATGGCCGCTTGCACGACCGCGCCAGCTACCGATATTATTGGACCGTTTTGCAACGCGCCAAACTGGCGGGCCTCGGCCTGCCCGAGGCGGCTGCTGCATTACTCAACACCCCCTCTTCCAGCACCACTGAAAACTGACAGGAATTACACGATGTCCCTCTCCAAATTAGCAATTGCCTGCAGCGTCGCGCTGGGCGCCATGACCCTCACGCTGGCGCCAGCCAGCTTCGCCGCCACGGCAGAGGCAAATCCCAAGGCCGTCAAGGCCAAGCCAAAGGCCAAGGCCGCCAAGGCAAAAGCTGCCGCCAAGGAAGCCCATCCGCTGGCCATGTCGGTCGCCGACAAGGAAGAAGCCGATGAACCGAACACGGCAGGCTCGGCCTCCACCGATTTCAATTGTGAACTTGGTAATAAAATTACCATCTACACCAATGCTACTGACGACAAACACATCGCCCTGCGCTGGAAGAAGCGCCTGCACCGCCTGAGCCGCGTTGGCACCACCACCGGCGCCAACCGCTTCGAGAACCGTCTGTATGGTCTCGTGTGGATCGGCATCCCGGCCAAAGGCATGCTGCTCGACTCCAAGCAGGGCCGCCAGCTGGCCAATGAATGCAAGGATGCGGAGCAAGCCAAGCCGGCGGCAGTGGTGGAAGCCGCGCCATCGCTGGGCGTGCTGCCGGCGACCGGCGGCTGATGTGCGTAGCAAGGGCCTCTTCGGGGGCTCAGTCATGTTTTGTAATTTGAATAATCAATAAGACGATACCCAACAAGGAGAGGTCATGTCCCGCAACACTCTGAACACGCTCAAGGACTTTAATATTTCGGACAGCAAGAAGGGCAAGCTGTATTCCCTGCCTGCGCTGGAAAAAAGCCTGGGCATCAATGTCTCCCGCCTGCCAGTGTCGATTCGTATCGTGCTCGAATCGGTATTGCGCAACTGCGACGGCAAAAAAGTCACCGAAGAACACGTCAAGCAATTGGCGAGCTGGGGCCCGACCGCCGAGCGCACCGACGAGATCCCGTTCGTAGTGGCGCGCGTCGTGCTGCAAGACTTCACCGGCGTACCGCTGCTGGCCGACCTGGCAGCGATGCGCAACGTGGCCGCCAAGATGGGCATCAACGCCAAGAAGATCGAACCGCTGGTACCGGTCGATCTGGTGGTCGACCACTCGGTGACCATCGATCACTACCGCGAAAAGAAAGCGCTGGACCTGAACATGAAACTGGAATTCTCGCGTAACAACGAGCGTTACCAGTTCATGAAATGGGGCATGCAGGCATTCGACACCTTCGGCGTCGTGCCGCCGGGCTTCGGCATCGTCCACCAGGTCAACCTGGAATACCTGGCGCGCGGCGTGCACCACGCAGGCAAGAAAGCCGGCGACGTGTACTACCCTGACACCCTGGTCGGCACCGACTCGCACACCACCATGATCAACGGCATCGGCGTGGTCGGCTGGGGCGTGGGCGGCATCGAGGCGGAAGCCGGCATGCTGGGCCAGCCGGTCTACTTCCTGACGCCGGACGTCATCGGCGTCAACCTGTCGGGCGCATTGCGCGAAGGCTGCACCGCCACCGATCTGGTACTGACGATTACCGAATTGCTGCGCAAAGAGAAAGTCGTCGGCAAGTTCGTCGAATTCTTCGGCGAAGGCACTGAGTCCTTGACCCTGACGGACCGCGCGACGATCGCCAACATGGCACCGGAATACGGCGCGACCATGGGCTTCTTCCCGGTCGACGAAGCGACCATCGACTACTTCAAGGGCACCGGCCGCAGCAAGGCTGAAATCGCCGCGTTCGAAGGCTACTTCAAGGCGCAGAACCTGTTCGGCGTGCCAAAAGCCGGCGACATCGACTACACCCGCGTGGTGGAACTGGACCTGGCATCGGTCGCTCCGTCGCTGGCCGGCCCGAAACGCCCGCAAGACCGTATCGAAATCGGCAACGTCAAGGCCAACTTCGCCGAGCTGTTCGCCAAGCCGACGACCGAAAACGGCTTCAACAAGAATCCGGCCGACCTGGCTGCCGTGTACGAAACGACGAACGGCGTGAAAGTGTCGAACGGCGACGTGCTGATCGCCGCGATCACCTCGTGCACCAACACCTCGAACCCGAGCGTGATGCTGGCTGCCGGCCTGCTGGCCAAGAAAGCCGTGGAAGCCGGCCTGAAGGTCGCTCCGCACATCAAGACCTCGCTGGCTCCCGGCTCGCGCGTCGTGACCGAATACCTGACCGCCGCCGGCCTGCTGCCCTACCTGGAAAAACTGGGCTTCGGCGTGACCGCCTACGGCTGCACCACCTGTATCGGCAATGCGGGCGACCTGACGCCCGAGCTGAATGCAGCGATTGCCACGCACGACATCGTCGCGTCGGCCGTGCTGTCGGGCAACCGCAACTTCGAAGCGCGTATCCACCCGAACATCCGCTCGAACTTCCTCGCTTCGCCACCGCTGGTCGTCGCCTACGCCATCGCCGGCAACATGACGCGCGACCTGATGACGGAACCTGTCGGCAAGGGCAAGGGCGGCAAGGACGTCTACCTGGGCGACATCTGGCCGACCTCGGCTGAAGTCTCGGCCATGATGAAGTTCGCCATGAACGCCAAGGTATTCAAGGACAACTACGCCGACGTCAAGGGCGCGCCAGGCAAGCTGTGGGAAAAAGTCACGACCGTGTCCGGTCAAGTCTACAACTGGCCGAAATCGACCTACATCGCGGAACCGCCGTTCTTCGACAACTTCTCGATGACGCCAGCGGCAGTGGCCACCGGCATCGAAGGCGCGCGCGCACTGGGCGTGTTCGGCGATTCCATCACCACCGACCACATCTCGCCAGCCGGCTCGATCCAGGAAAACGGTCCTGCAGGCAAATGGCTGAAGGAAAACGGCGTCCTGAAAGCGGACTTCAACTCCTACGGCTCGCGTCGCGGCAACCATGAAATCATGATGCGCGGCACGTTCGCCAACGTGCGTATCAAAAACCGCATGATCCCTGCGAAAGCGGACGGTTCGGCGGTCGAAGGCGGCATCACGATCCACCAGCCTTCCGGCGAGCAAATGTCGATCTACGACGCAGCGATGAAATATGTTGCTGAAGGCACGCCAACCATGGTCTTCGGCGGCGAAGAGTACGGTACGGGTTCGTCGCGCGACTGGGCAGCCAAGGGCACCCAGCTGCTGGGCGTGAAAGCCGTGATCACCCGTTCGTTCGAGCGCATCCACCGCTCGAACCTGGTGGGCATGGGCGTGCTGCCGCTGCAATTCATCGGCGACGACAGCGTGCAGACGCTGGGCATCACCGGTAATGAAACCTTCGACCTGAAAGGCCTCGAAGGCGAAATCAAGCCACAGCAACTGGCTACCCTGGTGATCCACCGCGCCGACGGCAGCAGCCAGGAAGTCAAAGTCCTGCTGCGCATCGATACGCCGATCGAAGTCGATTACTACAAGCATGGCGGTATCCTGCCATTCGTGCTGCGTCAACTGCTGGCCGAGTAATCAGCCCAGCTGTGAGGTAAGATCAAAGCGCCGGTTCCGACCGGCGCTTTTTTTCGTCCCTGCGCCCCGTTCCGACTTGAAATTTCGACTATTGGCATGATCTAAGGACAGCTTACGTATTGCGTGCGGCTGAATCCTCTACAATACGGTTATAAGGGTTTATCATTGTTTGACTGATCCATTTTTTTCACTTTCCGAGACTCTTATCCCGCTATGCGTCGTCCTTCCAAAGATTCATCCCATAAACTGACTGCCGACAGCCAGCGCCTGGTCACCTTTGCCCAGGCGATCGTACAGGCAGCCAGCCGTCTCGAAGAGCGGTCCTGGGAACACAGCCTGGATACGCAGCTCCAGAAATTACTCAAAACCGGCCACCAGGACACCATCGACAACACCCTGGGCAGCCTGTTCAAGGAAGACTTGAACGCCTACGACGTGCTGATGGACTGCGTTGAAGCCATCAGCGAATCGACCGTCGTCACACATGAAGACGTGCGCTACGACGCCCTGCTCGTCGCCGTGCCCATCCTCGCGTGGACGCGCTTTTCCATCGCCTCCGGCCCCATGGCCGGCGACGCGCACGGCGTGCTGTCCGCGCATTTCGCCGCCCACCTGCTGGCCGACGGCACGAAGATGGCCATGGCGCCCACCCTGTATTCGATCGACCAGCTGCCGCGCAGCCACGTCGAGACCTATGCCAAGACGCAAAAGCTGGCCCTGGCCGCCCTGAAGGGCACGGCCGTCAAGCCCTCCAGCAAAGAAGCGGAAACGGCACCCTTCCTGGCCGATACGCGCTACCTGCTGGTGGCCGTGGTGGCGCCTGCCGGCGCACCGCTGTTCCGCTGGCAGACGCCTTCGAGCCAGCTCGACTTCATCGCCGAGCGCAGCGCCGCCCTGGAACAATGGCGCACGCAGGCGACGCCGACCATCGCCCGCCTGCTGCCCGGCTGCGGCCTGGAATTGCTGCTGCCGGAAGCGTACTACGTGGCCTGCCGCGAAGCGGACAAGCTGATACGTCCCGTGTCCGTGCGCGCCGCCGTGCACTACCTGACGCACACGCTGGCCATCGAACCGTCGGAACTGCGCGCCGTGATCGCCGGCTTCGGCGAAGAGGCGGCCGACGGCCAGGTCGACGAGTACCGCATCGCCTTCACCCTGCGCCAGGCGCCGGACGTCATCTACGGCATCGTCTGGCCCCTGTACGGCCAGGAAGACGAGGATGGCACGCCGATCGAAGGCCTGATCCAGGTCGGCATCGCCGCGCTGGACAAGCAAAAGACGCCCGTCGATGAAATCATCGAACACCTGAACGCCGCCGGCGTGACGCAGATCAAGCGCCACGCGGAACGTTTTGTCGGAGAGTATTGCGACGACTGCGGCGCCCCCCTGTTTGCCGACCCGGTCGGCGAACTCGCGCATGCGGAAATGCCGGAAGATACGCCGCAGGGCACCGAGCATTTCCATTGATGCGGGCTTGTCGGAGTACGCGCGCAGCGCTAATCCGACCTACGATGCCGGCATAGGCCGTAGGCCATATTAGCCGGAACGGCGTAATCCGACTACGGTTTGAAGAGGTGTCGATGCAATAGGTGTCGATATAATGGTTGAAAGGCAGGCCGTAGGTCGGATTAGCCGGAACGGCGTAATCCGACAACAGCGTTGGCGCATAAAAAAGGCGGAACCCCGGTTCCGCCTTTTTTATTTCAACGTCATTTAAAACACTATCACCACTGCGAGAACGGGTGGCGGATCAGGTTGGCATTGTAGTAGCGCGCATCGCCCGACACTTCCGCGCCTATCCATTCCGGCTTCTCGAAGGGCTGGTCTTCCGAGGCCAGTTCGATCTCGGCCACGAGCAAGCCCGCATTGACGCCCAGGAACTCATCGACTTCCCATACCATGCCCGCGTGTTCGATGCGGTGGCGGTACTTTTCGATCAGCGGCTGTTCGCACAGGCCGTCGAGCAGTTCGACGGCGTCGGCCAGCGGGATCGGATACTCCCACTCGCCACGCGTCGCCCCCACATTGGCGCCCTTGATGGTCAGCATCGCCTGTTCGCCCTCGATGCGCACCCGCACCACGCGCTCGCGCGCGGACGACAGGTAGCCCTGGCGCAGCAGTACTGTCTGCCCCAGGCCGCGCCAGGCATCGCCTTGCAGCAGGAATTTACGCTCGATCTCGACGCCCATGATCAACGCCGCTCAATCCAGCGACAGCAGGATAGGCTGCAGCATGGCCGCACCCAGGGCCGCGCTGCGCGCGCCGTTCCAGCCCACGGCCGGATCCGGCAAGTCGGCATTTTCCTTGAACGGCATTTCCAGCGTCAGCGCCAGGCAGCCGAAGTGGTGGCCGATGTATTTCGACGCCAGGGTCAGCATGTCCGACTTGTACTTGCTGGCCGCATAGCCGAACTTGTCCTGGAAGTCGGGGCTGGCCTGCTTGTAGCGCTCGATGAAGGCTTTCTGGTGCGCCGCTTGCGCCGGTGTGAAGTTTTCCAGCATTTCGTTGCCGGCCACAAAGTTGTACGGCAGCGCCTCATCGCCGTGGATATCGAAGAACATGTCGACGCCCGTTTCGTGGATCTTGTTTTTCACGCACAGCACTTCCGGGCTGGATTCCAGCGATGGCGTCATCCATTCGCGGTTCAGGTTGGCGCCAGCCGCATTCGTGCGCAGGTTGCCGCGAATCGAGCCGTCCGGGTTCATGTTCGGCACGATGTGGAACACGGCGCGCTGCAAGAGTTTGCGTGCGATCGGGTTGGCGTCGTCGAGCAGCGAGTCGATCAAGCCTTCGACGAACCATTCGGCCATCGATTCGCCCGGATGCTGGCGCGCGATGACCCAGATTTTCTTTTGCGCCTGCGGATTGCCGATGGTAACCATGTTCATGTCGCGGCCATCGACCGTGCTGCCCAGGTCCGATACGCGCGCCAGCGGATGCTCGGCCACTTCGCCCAGCAGGCGCAAATGGCGTTCCCACGAGTACGGTTCGAAGTAGGCGTAGTACACGCTGTCAAGTTCCGGCGTGTGCGAGATCGTCATGACCTGGCCGTCGAACGTCGTCGGCACGCGGAACCAGTTTTCGCTGTCGTAGCTGGCCACGGCCTGGTAGTCTTCATAGCCGGCCGGATAGGTGGCCTGGCCCGCGTTCAGGAAGCGCATCGTGCATGCCTGGCCGCGCGCGCCCTGCAGGCGGAAGTGGAACCACTGGTGGATGTCGGCGTGGCTATCCTTGCGCAAGTTCAGGTCGATAGCGCCGGCGCTGGTGGCGCTCACCACGTCGATGGCGCCCGAGTCGAAGTTCTGGCTGATTTTAATGGTCATGTAATGATCCCGTCCGAATGTAAGTGTGCCGGCGTCGCCTCGCGGGCGGCCGCCGTTGCGCTAAACGCAGTGTAAGCTATCCCTCTATTTTCCGCCCTTTGTCCCCGTTCGCAAAGCCTGGCCGGCCGATTCGTGCACCATTCCGGGGCATCGATGGAAAAGCGGGGGTCAAAAGCGCGAAAAATCGGTCTACTGTCGCATCCACCGGACAAAAAACTGAATTGTAACAATGCCAGACACATTAGCGGGCCATCGCGCCCCTATAATTCCTGCTTTCATAGAGTCGCCAGGAAAGAGTCGTGGACAAGAAGTTGACCAATATTCAGGAAAGAAAGTTGCGCGAGGCGCAGGCGCGGCGCGAACACATCATCGACGTCGTCAAAGACCTCATCAAAAAGGGTGGCGCGCGCGCCGTCTCCATCCGCAAGGTGGCCGAGGCGGCAGGATTTTCCACCACCGTCGTGTACGCCCTGTTCCGCGACAAGGCCACCCTGATCGCCCAGGCCATGGACAAGGATTTGCTGGAACTGGTACGCGCCATGCGCACCGCCTGCGCCAACAGCATGGACCCATGGGAACGCATCAGCCTGGTCGGCCGCGCCTACATCGAGTACGGCTTCCAGCATCCGGACGAGTATTCGCTGATCTTCATGGAGCTGCGTCCGCACGCGGAAGTCGACGCCGTCGAAGTGGAACACGGCAATATCGAGCAAGACCCGTATGCCTACGCGCTGCACCTGTTCGGCGAACTGGCGCAAACGGGTCAGGTACGCCAGGACGAGCCGGCGCTGCACACGATGACGCAAATCTTTTGGCAGTCTCTGCACGGCCTCGTTTCCCTGCGCATCGTCATGGATGCGGGCGACCCATGGACGCCGCACCTGGAAATGAACGCACATATCGACGACCTGCTCGCTGTCGTCACGGCAGGCATCCGCCTGCGCTTTGCACCGTCCTCGTGACGTTTGACCCAGCGCAAACCGCCCGGACGGAAAAGGCGGACAGTGGGGTGACGCCGCCTGCGCTGGTGCAGCGCGGCTCGCGCGAAGGAGTGCGAGATGAACGAAGCCTATGCCACGGACCGGCTTGACAAACAGCAAAGCGCGAACAATGCTGTACGCATGGAAGCGCGCCTGACAAAACTGGAAACGGACCGGGAACATGACCGGCTATGGTTCAAGACCCTGGAACAGCGTCTTGGCGAAGGCCTGGACAACGTGCGTGCGGAATTGCGCGACGAGTCGCAGCTGCTGCGGGCCGACCTGACGCAATTTCGCGGCGACCTGCGCGGCGACTGCCACGCCTTGCGCACGGAACTGGGCGACATCCGCAAACACATGCACACTCACTTCCTGTGGTTCATGGGCATCCAGGCCACCACCACGTTTGCCCTGCTGGGCCTGGGCGCCAAGGCGCTGCATATGTATTGAATTGTGAAAAAGGCAGGCGCGGTGCCGCACCGCCCTGCCCTGTGTTTACGCTGACGCAAACTACTGCGCTGCCAGCATGCTCTGCGTTTCCTGATAGCGCGTATGCCACGACAGCGCCTGTTCCAGGATGTGCGGCGTATGGCCACCGCGCTGGCATGCCGCGTCGTAATACGCGCGCAATTGATCGCGGTAAGCGGGATGCGTGCAGCGCTCGATGATCAAGGGCGCCCGTTCGCGCGGCGCCAGGCCGCGCAAGTCCGCATAGCCCCACTCCGTCACCAGCACGTCGACGTCATGCTCCGTATGGTCGACATGCGAGACCATCGGCACGACGCTGGAAATGCGCCCGCCCTTGGCCGCCGATTTCGACACAAACATCGACACTTGCCCGTTGCGCGCGAAGTCGCCCGAGCCGCCGATGCCGTTCATCATGTGCGTGCCGCACACGTGCGTGGAATTGACGTTGCCATAGATATCGAACTCCAGCGCCGTATTCAGGGCGATGATGCCCAGGCGGCGCACGATTTCCGGATGGTTGCTGATCTCTTGCGGGCGCAGCACGATTTTCGAGCGGTAATGGTCGATATTGTCCATCAACTTCTGGTGCACGGCGGCCGACAGGGTGATCGACGAAGCCGAGGCGAACGCCAGCTGGCCCGAATCGAGCAGTTCGATGGCGCTGTCCTGCAGCACTTCCGAATACATCGTCATGTTCTGGAAGGGCGAACCGATCAGGCCGTGCAGCACGGCGTTGGCGATGGTGCCGATACCCGCCTGCAGCGGCAGCAATTCCGGCCCCATGCGCCCGGCCGCCACTTCGCCTTCGAGGAAGGCAATCACATGGCCGGCGATCGCCTGCGTTTCCGCGTCGGGCGGCAAGGCGTTCGACGGGCTGTCGGGGCTGTCCGTGATGACGATGGCGGCGATGCGGGCCGGGTCGATGGCGATGGCTGTGCTGCCCAGGCGCTGGTCGACACGCGTGAGGGGAATCGGTTCCCGGCCCGGCAAGGTATGCGGAATATAGATGTCGTGCAAGCCTTCCAGCGCCAGCGGCGTGGACAGGTTGATTTCGATGATGACTTGCTTCGCCTGCTGGGCGAAGGCGGCGGAGTTGCCCACCGACATGGTCGGGATGATGGCGCCGGCCGCCGTGATGGCCGTCGCTTCGATGACGGCGATGTCGACGGCAGCCAGGTTGCCCGAGCGCAGCTGCTCAGCCGTTTCCGACAGATGCTGGTCGATGAACATGACTTCGCCCTTGTTGATCTTGCCGCGCAAGACCGGGTCGACCTGGAACGGCATGCGGCGCGCCAGCACGCCCGCTTCGGCCATCAGGCCGTCGCTGCCATTGCCCAGCGAAGCGCCCGTGATCAGGGTCAGGCTCAAGGGGTCTTGCAGGGCACGCTCGGCCAGGGCGCGCGGCAAGGCCTTGGCGTCGCCGGCACGGGTAAAGCCGCTCATGCCTACACGCATGCCGCTGTGGAACAATTTGGCTGCCTCATCGGCGCTCATGATTTTGCTGAGCAAGCCTGGGTGGCGGATACGGTCCTCGTACATCGTGATGCTCCTGATATTCTTAATATTCTCAAACTGGATGGCTGTCATACACCAACCCCATAAGTGGTTTCAGTATAAAATCCCGCTTACATGCATGGCATGAATTAATTTCGCCACATCCAGTCGATATTTTCATGTCGCGCCACTGCCGAGCACCCTCTTGGATATCCGTTCCCTGCGCTATTTCGTCGAAACCGTGCGCCTGTCGAGCTTTACGCAGGCGGCCGAATCGCTGCACCTGACCCAGTCGACCATCAGCAAGATGGTGCGCCAGCTGGAAGATGAAGTGGGCGCGCAGCTGCTGGTGCGCGACGGGCGCAAGCTGACCCTGACGGACACGGGCCGCATCGTCTACCAGCACGGCCAGGAAATGCTGGCAAACATGCGCCAGCTGACCCTGGAAGTGCGCGACACGCAGGCCTTGCAGCGCGGCAGCCTGACGGTGGGCATCCCGCCCATGATCAATGTGCTGTTTACCCCTGTATTAAAAGCCTTCCGCGCGCGCCATCCGCACATCAGCCTGACCCTGCAGGAAGACACGGGCCAGCAGATCGAGCGCAAGGTGGCGGCCGGCGAGCTGGAAATCGGCATGACGGTGCTGCCGGCCGACCCGGAGCTCGACCTCGTGGCCGTGGAAGTGGCCAGCTACCCGATCTGGGCCCTGGCCGAGCCGGGCACGTTCCAGAAAAACCGCACGACGCTGCCCTTCAAGGCGCTGGCAGACTTACCGCTGGTGTTATTGAAAGATGATTTCGCCCTGACGCGCAGCCTGCGCCAGCATTTCGCGCAGGCGGGCTTCGCGCCGACCATCGCCGCGCAGAGCGGCCAGTGGGACTGGCTGGTGGCGATGGCGTCGGCCGGCCTGGGCGTGGCCCTGCTGCCCGAGCCGTTCATCCACCGCCTGGCCGGCGAACCGTTGGAGGCGGTGCGCCTCGTCGAGCCGGAAGTGGCGTGGCAGGTGGCGCACGTCTGGAGCGGGCGCTATCTGTCGCACGCGGCGCGCGCCTGGCTCGAGGTGTGCCAGGACGTGCTGGGCACGCAATTCGCGCACTGACGTAAAAAAGGGTGGCCGAGGCCACCCTTTATATTGATAACGCTACCTTGTTTACTTGGCGTCGTCGCTGTACATGCTCGCGTACTTCCAGCCGAAGTACAAAATAAACGTGTAGCACAGGGCCGGCACGAGGAACGACAGTTGCAGGTTGATGTGGTCGGCCAGGAAGCCCTGGATGAACGGCACGATGGCGCCGCCGACGATGGCCATGCACAGGATGCCCGAACCTTGCCCCGTTTGCGCGCCCAGCTTGTTCAAGGCCATGCTGAAGATCGTCGGGAACATGATGGAGTTGAACAGGCCGACGGCGATCAATGCCCACATGGCCGTGTGACCGCTGGAGAACACGGCGACGAGGATCAGCGCGATGACGACGGCGGCGTTGAAGGCCAGGGTCTTGCCCGGGCTGACATAGCGCATCACGGCAAAGCCGACGAAGCGGCCCAGCATGGCGCCGCCCCAGTAATAGCTGACGAAATAGGCGGCGTCGGCGTGGCTGAGGCCCGCGATGTGGCTCTCGCCCAGGAAGTTGATCAGGAAGCTGCCGATGCTCACTTCACCGCCCACGTACAGGAAGATGGCCAGCGCGCCCAGCACCAGGTGGCGGTGCGACCAGATCGAGACCTTGTTGCCGTCCTGCGCCAGGGCGGCCGCATCGTCGGCATGCGAAATCTTCGGCAGTTTGGCCAGCGCGAACAGCACGGCCAGGATCACCAAGGTGGCGGCCAGTACCAGGTACGGGCCTTGCACGGAAGCGGCTTCCTTGGCGCGGTAGGCCAGTTGCTCGGCCGCCGGCAGCAGGTCGAACTGCTGCACCGTCAGCACGGTGCCGGACAAAATCAGCATGCCGCCCAGCGCAGGCGCCACGGTGGTGCCCAGCGCATTGAACGCCTGCGTCAGGGTCAATCGGCTCGACGCCGTCTGCGGGTCGCCCAGTTCCGTCACGTACGGGTTGGCGGCCACCTGCAGCACGGTGATGCCGGCCGCCAGGATGAAGAAGGACAACAGGAACAGCGCATAGCTGCCGGTCGAGGCCGGGTAGAACATGGCGCAGCCGGCGGCGGCGATCAGCAGGCCGGCGACGACGCCGCGCTGGTAGCCGATTTTCTTGATCAGCATGCCGGCGGGCAGCGAAACGATGGCGTAGGCGCCAAAGAAGCAGAACTGCACCAGCATCGCCTGGACATAGGTCAAGGTGT
Organism: Janthinobacterium agaricidamnosum; assembly: GCF_003667705.1. Classification (NCBI taxonomy): domain Bacteria; kingdom Pseudomonadati; phylum Pseudomonadota; class Betaproteobacteria; order Burkholderiales; family Oxalobacteraceae; genus Janthinobacterium; species Janthinobacterium agaricidamnosum. Next base: position 4,199,623 of record NZ_CP033019.1, read on the forward strand.
AGATCGAGCGCAGATGGGGAATCAGCACATCATTAAGCGAGGTCAGCAGTCCCCACATGAAAAACAGGACCGTGACAATGATCAGGGCGCCTGTATTGTTTTGCGTGCCGGCCTGCGCGGACTGGACGCCCTGGCCTTGCTTTACGTATTCCATACCTTCTCCATTTTTCAATTCCAAGTTGATCTTGCCAGGCATGGAAGCGTTTCCACCCGGGCAGCACCAGGACGCGCAAGCGCCACGCAGATATCAGCGTGGGCCATGACTGCCATCAACGAAATGGGGCAGGCTTGGCGCTTCTTGCGCGCGGCAGGCGCACGGCCGACCGTTTCTCGCCAGAATGATGTCTTGTGGGCGCGGCACGCCTGCGGGCTGCGTCTGAAAACAACATTCGGGGCAAAACAGTCTTGTAGTAAAACTACGATACTGCGCCCGCATTATGCCTTAAAGCCCCGTATTGCGCAGCTTTCCCGCCTGTTATTTCAAAATTGAATAGCTGACATTTGAAATCAAAAGTAGCCTTATAACTTGGAATCGCTATACTTATATTGCAGTGCAGCACAACGCGGCACGCCACATAAGGAGTCTGCCATGTCTACCGCATTTACCTACCACACCACGCAAAACAGCAATATCGTCGCCACCCTGGTCCACGCCGCAAAACGCGTCGGTGCCTGGCTGAACCAAAGCAGCGACCGCCGCGAGCGCGCTTACGAAGAAGCCTACCTGGCCGAATCGACCGACCGTTACGATCTGGAATACCGCATGCGCGAACTGGCCCGTGCCAACCCGCAGCCAAGCTGGATGAGCGGCCTGAGCCGTTAAGAGTGCAGTAGTACCCAGCCACTCATCACAGCCCGTCATCGGCTGTTGCAACATCGATAGCGCCATCCTGCTCGCCTTGCGCTTGAGCACAGGATGGGCTATACAGGCGGGATGCAAACGTCCATTACCATCCTCGCCATCGCCGGCAGCCTGCGCGCCGCCTCGCTGAACACCGCCCTGCTGCGCGCCATTGCCCGGCTTGCTCCGCCGTCATTCGACGTCCGCATCCATCCGGGACTCGGTGAACTGCCGCTGTTCAATCCCGACCTCGACGCCGACAGCCTGCCCGCCGTGACGGGTCTGCGCGACGCCATCCTGGCGGCCGACGTGCTGATGCTGGCCAGCCCCGAGTATGCGCACGGCGTGAGCGGGCCCATGAAGAATGCGCTGGACTGGATGGTGGGAAATGAATCGTTCATCGACAAGCCGCTGGTGCTGCTGAACGCCTCGCCGCGCGCCACGCACGCGCAGGCGGCACTGCGCGAAACGGTGCGCACCATGTCGGCGCGCGTGATCGACGAGGCCTGCATCAGCCTGCCCCTGCTGGGGTCGGGACTCGATGCGGACGGCATCGCCGCAGACCCGGCATTGCGCCGGACCATCCTCGACATGTTGCAGCGCATCAGGTCATTTTCATGACCGTCTGCACGTTTTACTATCAATTCATCTAGTTTTACTACGTACTTCTACGGACCGCTCAATGCGGGATCATGCCGGTGAACACGTACGCTTGCAGCATGGTGATGATGCCGATGATCACGGCAAACAACAGGCTGTGCTTCAAGGTAAAGCGGAACAGGTCCGATTCCTTGCCCACCAGGCCCGTTGCCGCGCAGGCGACGGCGATCGACTGGGGCGAGATCATCTTCGCCGTCACGCCGCCCGTCGTATTGGCCGCCACCATCAAGGTGTCGGACACGCCGATCTGGTGCGCCGTCGTGTTTTGCAGTGAGCAGAACAAGGCGTTCGACGACGTGTCGGAGCCCGTCAGGAAGACGCCCAGCCAGCCCAGGAACGGCGAAAAGAACGGGAAGGCGGCGCCGCTGCCGGCCAGCAGCAGGGCCAGCGTGGACGACATGCCTGAGTAATTGGCAACGAAGGCAAACGCCAGCACCAGGCCGATCGACAGCACGGGACGGCGCAATTCCACCACGGTTTCCACGAACGCCTTGACGCCATCGCGCGGCTTCATGCGCAGCATCAGCATCGACAATACGGCCGTCAGCAAGATCGCCGTGCCCACGGCCGACAGCAGATCGAGCTTAAACACGGCGTCATACGCTTTCGGTTCCGCCACGATGGGCATGGTCTTCATCACCAGTTTATCGAGATAGGGCACGTGGATCTTGATGACCAGGCCAGACAGCGCGCCGCCGGCGGCAAACAGGGCCTTGAAGCCGGGCAGGCTCCACACGGTGACGATGGCCGTCAACAGGCCGAACGGCGCCCAGGCACGCATGGTCTGCGCCGTCGTGTAAGGGGAAGCGGCGCGGTTGCCGCCGCCGCGCAGGTCCGCAGCACCGCCCGCGCCGCCAAAACCGGACAGCGCAGCCGTGCCGCCGCCGACGGCATGCGCCACTTTCGCGTTCTTCGGCTGCCACACCTTCAGGAACAGGGTCAGCGAGACCAGGCTGACGAGGGCCGAGGTGATGTCCGGCAGTTCAGGGCCGATATGGTTCGACGTGAAATACTGGGTCACGGCAAAGCTCAAACCCGTCACCAGGGCGGCCGGCCACACTTCGCGCACGCCGCGCAAACCATCCATCATGAAGACCAGCCAGAACGGCACCAGCAGCGACAGCAGCGGCAACTGGCGGCCCGCCATGGCGCCGATGAGGAAGGGGTCGATGCCCGTCACCTGGCCCGCCACGATGATGGGAATGCCCATGGCGCCGAAGGCCACAGGCGCCGTATTGGCGATCAGGCACAGGCCCGCCGCGTACAGCGGGTTGAAGCCCAGGCCCACCAGCAAGGCCGAAGTGATGGCCACGGGCGCGCCGAAACCGGCCGCCCCTTCCAGGAAGGCGCCGAAGGCAAAGCCGATCAAGAGCACCTGCAGGCGCTGGTCGTCCGTCACCGACAGCACGGAGGCGCGGATGATCTCGATCTGCCCCGTCTTCACGACGATTTTATACAGGAAGACAGCCGTGACGATGATCCAGGCGATGGGCCACAAGCCATACGCAAAACCGTAACCGGCCGCAGCCAGCGCCTGCGGCACGGGCATGCCGTACGCGAAGATGGCCACCGCCAGCGCCAGCGCCAGGGTGACGGCGGCCGCCACGTGGCCCTTGATGCGCAGCGCCGCCAGGGCGATGAAGAAGAAAATAATGGGCACGGCTGCCGCCAGCGACGACAGCCACAAGCTGCCGAGCGGTGTATAAAGTTGGGTCCAGGTTTGCATGTCGGGTCTCCTCCGGTGGATGCGGGTTGAATGAAAAAACGGCTTTTGATGTAATTGTGTGCAGCGTGTTTTTTGCGGTATGGCGGGGCGTCGCTATTCTTCCTGCCCCCGTGCGTTGAGCAGGTCGGCCAGGCTGCGCGGCGCCGGTTGTAAAGGCTTGCGGTGCTGCGTCCAGCCCAGCTGCGCGCGCGGCGTCAGCATCCGCAGCCGAGTGGCGGCCCAGCGGAACAGGCGGTAGCTGGCGGGACGCGCGAAGGCGCCGCTCCAGAAGCGCCAGATCAGGCTTTCGCCGCGGCTGAACTTGGCCCCCTGCCCGCGCAGCGGATGGCTGACTTCCTCGTTCGGATTGCGGTTCGCCTCCGTGCGCAGGCGCACCAGCAGCTGCGGAATCGGGATGCGCACGGGGCACACTTCACCGCAGGCGCCGCACAGGCTCGACGCGGTGGCCAGGTCCGCCGTCGCGGCGAGTCCCAGCAAGTGGGGCGAGATGATCTTGCCGATCGGCCCCGGATACGTGGTGCCGTAGGCGTGACCGCCGATGCGCGTGTAAACGGGACAGTGGTTCATGCAGGCGCCGCAGCGTATGCATTGCAGGGTGGCGCGCAGCTGCTCGTCGGCATAGGCCTGGCTGCGACCGTTATCGAGCAGCACCAGGTGCACTTCGCGCGGACCATCCTGCTCACCAGCGCGGCGCGGGCCGGAAATCAGGTTGAAATACGTGGTGATGGCCTGCCCCGTGGCCGAGCGCGTCAAAAGGCTCGCCAGCGGCACGATGTGTTCGAGCTTGGCGACCACCTTTTCCATGCCCATGATGGCGATGTGGATCTCCGGCACGGACGTCGTCAGCCGGCCATTGCCCTCGTTTTCCACCAGCCACAGGGTGCCCGTGTCGGCCGCCGCGAAGTTCACGCCCGACAGGCCGATGTCCGCCTCGACGAAAGCCTGGCGCAGGGCGCGCCGCCCCGTCTGAATCAGGCTGTCGACGTCTTCCGTGTAGGGCGCATCGGGAATGTGCTCGGCGAACAGGCCGGCGATGTCGGCCTTGGTCTTGTGGATGGCCGGCATGACGATGTGCGACGGCTTTTCGCCTGCCAGCTGGACGATGTACTCGCCCATGTCCGACTCCAGGCAGCGCATGCCGCGCGCTTCCAGGTAGTGATTGAGCTCGATTTCCTCGCTGGCCATCGACTTGCCCTTGATGAAGCGCGTCGCCTGATTGCGCTGTGCGATGGCGTGGATGATGGCGTTGGCCTGCTCGCCATCCTCGGCCCAGTGCACCTGCACGCCGGCCGCTGTCAGCCGCTCCTCCAGCTGCACCAGCAAATCGGGCAGGCGCGCCAGCGCGTGCCGGCGCACGGCTTCGCCGATGTCGCGCAGGCGTTCCAGCTCGTCGCCGTCGGGAAATTGGGCGCTGCGCTTGTCCTGTAAAAAATCCATGGCGCCGCGAAAGCTCTGGCGCAGTTTCGGGTCGTCCAGCGCGGCGCGGGCGCGCGCATGAAAGTCCGCCGGCTTGACGAATTGCAGGGGCTTGGCGTTCATGGCTGGCCTCCTTCGTGGGTGGACAAATCATCGATGATCAATACCCACAGCCAGCGCGGGCCATGCGCGCCATACGCGAGGGTTTGCTGGATATCCGACGTTTTCGAGGGCCCCGACACCAGCACCAGGTTGGCCGGCATGCCGTCCGCCCAGCGTTCGGCGCGCGCCGCCGCGTGCAAGTCCACGTGCAGGCTGCTCGCATACACGAGGCAGATGTGCAAGGGCGGCGCCAAGGACACCGTGCGCGGCGTGGCCGCATCGGGCGCGATGACCAGGGTGCCCGTGGCGGCGATGCCGGAGCGCGCGACGGTCAACCCCGCGTCGACGGTGTCGAACAGCTCTCCCTTCCACTGCGCCAGCGGACGGTCAAAAGACAGCGCTGCCACGCCCTGCGGCAAGGCGGCGTGCAAGGCCTGCCCTTCGGCGCTGCCGGTATCGAGCAGCAAACGGCGCACGCCGTGTTCACCGAGGCGCTGCGCCAGCAGGGCCGGCCAGGCATCCGCGCTCACGCAGTCGACGTCCGCGTGCGCAGCGCGCAAGGCTGCCTGCATGGCGGCTATCCTGTGCCGTGCCGGCAGCGGCGCGGCAGCGCGACGGGCCTGGTAGTGATTGTCGATGGCCGTATCGATGGTATCCACCGCTTCGGGCGCCGAGGGCGCGGCGGCGCGCAAACGCCCCAGCATGCGTTCGCGGGCGGTCAATGCCGTACTCATGGCGCGCCTCCCGTGCGGCGCCACAAAAAGCTGGCCAGGTGCTCGACGGGCAGCGGCGCGCCCTGGTGCTGGGCGGCGTGGCCGATATTGAGCAGGCAGCCGCAGTCGGCCGAGACGAGCCGGTCGCAGCCCGTGGCGCAGGCCGAGGCGATCTTGTCGCTGACCATGGCGCCGGAAATGTCCGGATGTTTTAGTGAAAACGTGCCGCCGAAACCGCAGCATTCCGATTCGCGCTGGTGCTCGGTGCGCGTCACGCCGGGCAAGGCGTCGAGCAGCGCCACGCCGTGGGTGCGCGTACCCATTTCGCGGCGCGCCCCGCACGAGGTATGCAGCACCACGTTTTCATCGGCCTGCGCGGCGCCGGCCAGGGCCAGGCCCGCCAGGTCAAGCTGCAGCACGCAGACGAGAAACTCGCTCAGTTCGTACACGCGCTCGGCCAGTTCCAGCGCCTTGGGACCGGCCACCGGGTCGTCCTGGAACAGCTGCGGCCAGTGGTGACGCATCATGCCGGCACAGGAACCGGACGGCACGATCACGGGCCAGGGCTGCGCAAACAGGTCGAGCTGGGCGCGCGCCACGGCACGCGCCTGTTCCGGATTGCCGCTGCTGTAGGCGGGCTGGCCGCAACAGCTCTGGCCGCGCGGATAGTGCACCAGCAAGCCTTCCCGTTCCAGCAGGCGCACCGCGTCGAGCCCCGCCTGCGGCACGAACAGGTCGACCAGGCAGGTGACGAACAGGTACACCTCGTGTGGTGATGGCGGATAGTGGCGCGGCTGGCGCGGGTCTGGCTGCATGAGTGTGTCTCCCCGGCGCTCTGTGTGTTGCTGCGGCGCCGCTGTGTGTTGTTAAGAATGACCGGTTCACGCATAATTCCAGCTTCCGCAAGCCACTTCAAATTGCTCGGACCACTTTAAAACAACACCGGAAGACATCGATGGCGACAGGCATGCAAACGCGGGGCAGGGTCGAGATGGTGATGCGCAGGCTGGAGACAGCCCTGCTGGACGGCAGCTTGTCGGCGGGCGCGCAATTGCCGGCCGAGCGCCTGCTGGCGCTGCAATATGGGGTCTCGCGCAACACCGTGCGCGAAGCGGTGCAGCGGCTGGCGGCGCGCGGCCTCGTGCGCAGCCGGCGCGGGGCCGGCGTGTTCGTGACGGATCAATTGCGCAACGGCATGGCGTCACCGTGGAGCCAGCTGGTGGCCGACCACCCCGCCCTGCGCGACGACATCCTGGAATTTCGCCGCGTGCTGGAAGGGGCGACGGCCTACTTTGCGGCGCAGCGGGCCAACGGCGACGAGCGCGCGCAGATCATGGCGCTGCTGGCCGAACTGGAGCAGGCACGCGCCAGCGACGACAAGCACGGCGAGGCGCAGGCCGACGCGCGCCTGCATGAAGTCATCGCGCAGGCGTCGCACAACACCATGTTCCTGCACTTGCACACCAGCATCATCGGCATGCTGCGCGAACACATCACCATCAATGGCACGGGCTTGCGCCAGCAGGACGACGCGACCTCGCTGCAGCTGCTGTCACAGCACCGCACGCTGTGCGAGGCCATCTGCGCCAGCCAGCCCGAGGAAGCGCGCACGGCCATGCAAAGCCACATCGATTTCGTGCGCACGCGCGTCACCAGCGATGACGATTGAACCTACTGGTAGGACCAGTGCATGCGCACAGCGGCGGCGAAAGCTGCTAACATCGCGCGCCGCCATTGACTTCCTCCTGCCATGACCGTCCTCGTCCACACCCACCCGCTGGTGCTCCAGCTGGAAAACGACTTGCTGCCCCTGTTCCGCGCCGCCCTGCCCGCACTCGCGGCGGCGGCCCCACAGGCGCTCGCCTCCGTATTCGCCTTTTCCAGCGGCACGGCCAGCGCCTTCCAGGATTATCATTTCGGCATTTCCTGCCTGCTCGAGGACGTGCCCGACAATGCCCCGGAAGAAGTCGCCCTGCTGGTCAGCGTCACGGGACTCGAGTCGGGCGCCCGGCTCAGCGCACAGGTCGTCTGGGGCCAGCCTTCGGGCCGGGTGGAAACGCAGGCCGACCTGTCGGCGGGCGACCTGTCTGCCTTGCACGCGGCCCTGCCCGGCTTGCTGGCCAGCCTGCAGGAGGCAGCCAGCCGTGGCGGGCCGCGAATGTAACAAGCGCATGTGACAGGCACATGAAAAAGTGCCGGGAAACAACAACTTACGTTTTCCGTAGCGCAACTTTGTTGACTTCCACTAGTCCCACCCCCTATCCTTTCAGTTAAGTTTGGCGAGAATATCTGCCCGTTCATGCGAGCCTGCAGGCAGGGTCCGCCTTGCCTCCACAAAAGTCCATTCCGCATTTTTATTGCAACCATCAGGGCAACGTGCCTGGACGGCCGCTGCCAGCAAATACGGAGCTGACTGCCATGCCATCGCACCACTATTTTCCTGGAACATCCTTGCTCGGCTGCCTCTTCCTGCTGGCCGCCCTGCCCGTGCAGGCGCAAAGCACGGACAGCCCTGCCGCCACCTTCAGCGCCAATGCCAGCCTCACGTCCCAGTACATTTCGCGCGGCTTTCGCCAGACCTGGGGCAAGCCGGCGCTGCAGGCGGGGGCCGACTACGCGCACCCGAGCGGCTGGTCGCTCGGCACCTGGGCTTCCACCGTCAGCGACCGCTACATTCAGGATGCGACCGTCGAATGGGATCTGTACGGCGGCTACAGCGGCACGGTGGGTGAACTGGGCTACAGCGTGCTCGCGTATTACTACAAGTATCCGGGCGCCGTTTACCGCGCCACAGGCGTCAAGTATGACTATGGCGAACTGTCGCTGGGCCTCAGCTACAAGATGCTGTACGCCAAGTACAACCATACGGTCACGCCGGACTTCTTCGGCATCACGCATGCGCGCGGCACGGGCTACCTGGACGTGGGCGCGAATGTCGACCTGGGCAATGCCTGGACCTTGAACCTGCACGCCGGCAATGGGCGGGTGGCGGGCACGGGCAATGCCATCTGGAACTGGCGCGACGCCAAGGTGGGCGTCACCCGGGCCTTCGACGGCGGCTGGAGCGCCAGCGCGGCCGTGACGCGCGCCTGGGGCGCCACCGACGCCTACGACCATTACACCTTGGGCATTCCGAATGCGGCCGGCCAGTTCGACACGTCGAACCCGGCCGCGGCCACGCTGGTCGTGGCCATCAGCAAGACATTCTAGGCGCGCCACCCGCGACGCCCATGGCACCGATACCCCTTCCCATCAAGGAACAGCATCATGCAACTCTCACTAAACAGTAAAATCTGCGTCGCCGCCACCGCGCTCGCCGTCCTCAGCCTCGGCGTCACGGCGGCGGTGATCGGCTACAAGAGCAGCGCCAGCGCGGAAGCGGCCGCGCTGGACCTGGCGCGCACGTCGGCGCGCGAAGTGGCCGGCGCGCTGCAGGCGCGCATCGCCAGCAACCTGTCCAGCGTTTCCAGCCTGGCCGGCGCCATGCGCGGCACCAAGAGCGCCAGCCTGCCCCTGCAGCGCGAGCAGATCAATGAACTGACCAAGGCCACCCTGACCAGCTCGGAAGACTTGCTGGGCGCGGCCGTGACGTGGGAGCCGAACGCGCTCGACGGCAAGGATGCGGATTTCGCCAACCAGAAGCCGTACTACGACGCCAGCGGCCGCTTCATGCCCTACTGGACGCGGGGCGCCGGCGGCAAGCTGCAAGTCGAACCCATCGTCTTCGACCCGAAACCGGGCGCCAACGACTGGTATGACGTGCCCAAGCGCACGGGCAAGACTTACTTTACGGAACCGTACATCTACCCCGTCGACGGCAAGAATGTGCTGATGGCCTCGCTGGTGGCCCCCATCATGATCGACGGCGGCTTCAAGGGCGTGGCCAGCGCCGACTTCATGCTCACGCGCCTGGCGAAAATCCTGGCCGACCTGAAAGTGATCGAGGGCGGCAAGCTGGCCCTGATCTCGAACGGCGGCCTGTACGCGAGCCATCCCGTGCCTGAGCGGCTGGGCAAGAAGGCCGACGACGTGCCTGCGGCCGGCCTGGAAAAAGTGCGCCAGGGCCAGCCGTACGAATATGAAGACGGCCAGGGCTATATCCATTTGCTGCAGCCGCTGCAGATCCACCCCGATATCGCGCCCTGGAGCGTGGAACTGAACTTCCCGAAAAGCGTGGCCATCGCCTCGGCGCGCGACCTGATGATCTACACCCTGATCGTCGCCCTGCTGTGCGCGGCGGCCACGGCCGGTATTTTGATCCTCGTCGTCAACCAGCTGACGCGCCCCCTGCGCACCCTGGGCCGCACCATGACGGACCTGTCGAGCGGCGACGCCGACCTGCGCGTCAAGCTGGAAGTCAAGGGGACCGACGAGCTGGCCGTCATCGGCAAGGGTTTCAACGCCTTCGTGGAAAAGATCCACGCCGTGCTGCTGCAAGTGCAAGCCAGCGCCGACAACGTGGCCCGCGCCAGCGCGGAAATTGCGCAAGGCAATAACGACCTGTCGGCCCGCACGGAGCAGCAAGCCAGTTCGCTCGAAGAAACGGCCGCTTCGGTGGAAGAACTGACGGGCACCGTCAAGGAAAACGCCGACCATGCGCGCCAGGCGAATCAACTGGCCGCTTCCGCATCGAGCGTGGCGCAGAAGAGCGGTGAGGTGGTCGGCAAGGTCATCGAAACGATGACCTCGATCAACGACTCGTCGAACAAGATCGTCGATATCATCAGCGTGATCGACGGCATCGCCTTCCAGACGAATATCCTGGCCCTGAATGCGGCCGTGGAAGCGGCGCGCGCGGGCGAACAGGGCCGCGGTTTCGCCGTCGTCGCCACGGAAGTGCGCAACCTGGCGCAACGCTCGGCGGCGGCGGCCAAGGAAATCAAGCTGCTGATCGACGATTCGGTGGGCAAGGTCGCGGCCGGCAGCAAGCTCGTCGATGAGGCGGGCGCCACCATGGAACAGGTGGTCGACAGCGTGCGCAAGGTGACCGCCATCATGGCCGACATCAGCGTCGCCACCAACGAACAAAGCGACGGCATCGCCCAGGTCAACCAGGCGCTGGCGCAGATGGATGGCGTGACGCAGCAGAACGCGGCCCTGGTCGAGGAAGCGGCGGCGGCAGCCGAAAGCCTGCAAGACCAGGCCAGCCATCTGGCCGAGGTGGTCAGCGTGTTCAAGCTGGGCGAGCAGGTGCGCCAGACGGCGCCGGCAGCAACACCGGCGGCAGCCGTGGCAACACCGCGCGCCGCGCCGCCAAAGACAGCATCACCGGCCAAGCGCCTGGCCGTTGCCAAGCCGCCAGCGGCACAGCACGCGCCGGCCAAGGCACCGGCAGGAGATGACTGGGAAGAGTTTTAAGCCTGCCTTGCCTGGTCATTGCACGCTATCCTTGATGTAAATCAAGTGGCAAATACATTCGGTGAGAATTGCCCCTGAGCCATCCTTTTATACTGTTGCCGCGTCTACGGCACGCATGTTTGCCGGCATAAAAGGATGGGCATGAAAAAAATCGTAGCAGTATTATTGACATCAAGTACCGCACTGCTGGCTGGCTGCGGCGGTGGCGGCGGCGGCAGCAGTGATGCAGGCAATGTCAATGCCGGCTCGACGCTGGCGCCCTACGTCGGCACCTGGCAAGCGCCATGCGACGAGCATGAACGCCAGACCATGGTCGTCGCAGCCAAAGCCGACGGCAGCGGCGCGATGGAACTGACCTCCACCACCGAAACCTATCTCAAGACCGGCTGCAGCGGTACCTTGCTGGGCACGGAAACCATGACCGCGAAAATCACGGCGACACCGGATGGCGTGGCTGACGTTCTCGTCAAACTGACGGAGAATGGGGCCGCGAGCAACGTGCGCATCGACAAACTGAACCTGTCCATCCCCGCCTATAGCTTCAACGTCACGGGGCCCGGCGTGCAATACGTGAAGAAAGATGGCAAACAGCAATGGTGCATCGAATATGAAGGCGGCTCCACTTGCCTGCTCGACGAAGGCACGCTCCCCGCGCAAACCATCAAAGGCGGCATCGTCTTGCGTGACAACACCCTCTACACCTTCTCGCACAACGGCAGCAGTTACGTGCCCGACATGCTGTATGTAAAAAAATAGGCTCAGTCATCGGCAAGTAGGGGAAATGACGGAATCTTCCCTTGGCGGTGCTGTCTGACTCTGCATATTCACCATGCGACTGGCTGCGGCCGTTTCACGGCGTGGCCACGCGCTACCTGCCGAACTACCTGGGCTGGCGCTGGATACCCGACGCCAGGCGCATCCGCTCACCGGCAACGTTATTGAAGGCGGCGCTGGGAGCATTCCCACACTTGACGGTGACATAGCCAAAAATAAACGCACGAGTAGCCGTGGGGCCGCCCGGCCCCGCAGCTTGGCGCGACGGCGCCATCTCGCCCACCGCCTCGTAGACTCGAGTCCGTTAGCGAGCGTATGTGTAGAATCGAACATACTTTGCGTAAATAGAAAGCTATTCTGTTGAAAAACAGGAGCTTGCCATGTCGTCCCACGCTTTCCCCCTGCCGTCCCACGCTGCACTGAGCGCCCTGCTGCAGCAGCAGGACAGCGCCTTTCTCCCCATCGAAGGCTTGCGGCGCCTGCGCGATGCGGGCTTGGACCAGCTGCCCCTGCCCGGCCACGGCGCCACCCTGCTGCGCTGGCAAATGCTGGCCGCCATCGCCGCCATCGACCTGTCCCTGCTCAAGCTGTATGAGGGCCATACCGATGCGCTGGCCATCCTGGCTGAAATCGACGGCCCCGGCGTGCCGGCCGGCAGCAGCTGGGGCGTATGGTGCGCGGAAATGCCGGGCGCGCGCGTGCAATTACAGCAGGCGGCCGATGGCCGCTATGTGCTCGATGGACGCAAGGCCTGGTGCTCCGGTGCGCATGGCCTCAGCCATGCCTTGGTCAGCTGCTGGAATGAGGACGGCCAGGCTTGCCTGGCCTCGATAGCCCTGTCGCAGCCGGGCGTGCACGTCACGGACCAGGGCTGGCAAGCCGTCGGCATGGCCGCCTGCGCCAGCGTCGAGGTGACCTTTTCCGCCGCGCGCGCCTTTCCCGTGGGCGCGCCGGGCGCATATCTGGCCCGTCCCGGCTTCTGGCATGGCGGCGCCGGCATCGCGGCCGCCTGGTACGGCGCCGCCTGCGCCATCGCCAGCCACCTGCACGCACGCGCGCAGCACGCCGCCCCCGATGCCGTGCGCCTGGCGCAGCTGGGCCAGATCGACTGTGCGCTGCGCGCCGCTGGCGCCCTGCTGCGCGAAGGCGCGGCGGAAATCGACGCCCATCCGCAGCGCGACGCCATGGGAATGGCCCTGCGCCTGCGACTGGCCGTGGAAGATGCCGCCACGCTGGCCCTGCTGCTGACCACGCGCGCGCTGGGCGCCGGGCCCCTGTGCCGCGACGCCCGTTTCGCGCGATTGGCGGCCGACCTGCCCGTGTTCCTGCGCCAGAGCCATGCCGAGCGCGATCAGGCCGTGCTCGGCGGTATCGTCGCCGGCGCCGAAGACCATCCGTGGGCGCTATGACATGCTGACCCTTGCCGATACGCATACGCGCCGCATCGAAGGTTGCGGCACGCCGGACCAGGTGTGGCAATCCTGGCCGGGGCTCAACGAGCTACCCGCAATCAGCGCCCACGCCCTGGTGCCGCCGGGGGCGCGTGCCGTCATCGTCGCGCCCCATCCCGACGATGAAGTCCTCGCCTGTGGCGGCTTGCTGCAACTGCTGGCGGCGCAGGGCAGCGAACTGCTGTTCGTCGCCGTCACCGACGGCGACGCCAGCCACCCGGGCTCGCCACTCTGGCCGCAGGAACGCCTGCGCCAGGTGCGTCCGCAGGAATCGGCGCTAGCGCTGCAGGCACTGGGACTGGCGCTGCCCGCGTGGCTGCGCCTGCACCTGCCCGATGGCGGCGTGGCCGGCAGGACGCCGCAGCTGAGCGCCACATTGGCAGCGCAGCTGCGGCCCGGCGACATCGTCTTCACCACCTGGCGCCTGGATGGCCACCCGGACCATGAAGCGTGCGGCTGGGCCTGCGCTTCGGCCTGCTCGGCCAGCGGCGCCACCCTGGTGGAAATGCCCGTCTGGGGCTGGCACTGGGCCGTGCCGGGCGACGCGCGCGTACCCTGGCACCGCGCGCGCCGGCTGCCATTGCCGGCCCCCCTCCTGCAGCGCAAACGCGCCGCCCTGCGTTGCTTCGCCAGCCAGATGCAGGATGACCCGTCGACGGGCAGCCCCGCCATCGTGGCAGGCGACGCCTTGCAGCGCCTGTTGCACGCGTGGGAGGTGTATTTTCTATGAGCGCCATTTCCACGCCCGACGACCAGCGCCGCAGCTATTTCGAACAACTGTATCGCCAGGATGCCGACCCGTGGCTGGTGCGCCAGCGCTGGTACGAGGAGCGCAAGCGCGCCCTGTTGCTGGCCAGCCTGCCGCAGCAACGCTACCGCCACGCATATGAACCGGGATGCGGCAATGGCGAGCTGACACTGGCGCTGGCACGGCGCTGCGAGCGCCTGCTGGCGGCCGACCTTTCGGCCGAAGCGCTGGGGCTCACGCAGCAGCGGCTGCTCGACGCCGGAGACGGCGGCAACGTCAGCCTCGCGCAGCACCGGCTGCCGCAGGACTGGCCGCGCATCGTGCCCGGCGCCGACAAGTTTGACTTGATCGTCCTCAGCGAGATCGCCTATTACCTGTCGCCGGAAGAGCTGGCGCGCGTGGTCGAACACTGCATCGCCAGCCTGGCGCCGGGCGGCAGCATCGCCCTGTGCCACTGGCGCGCGCCATTCGCGCAACGCATCATCTCGACCGTGCGCGTGCATGCGGCGTTCGAGGATGCGCCCGGCCTGCACCGCGTGCTGCGCCACGAAGAGACCGACTTCCTGCTGGGGATCTGGTCGAACGATGCGCGCTCGGTGGCGCAGCGCGAGGGCTTTGCATGATCGGCGTCGTGGTGCCCGTACATGACGAGGAAGCGTGCCTGGATGCCTGCCTGGAGGCATTGCGCCTTGCCGTCACCTGCCCCCGACTGTCCGGAGAAGCGGTGTGCATCGTCATCGTGCTCGACGCCTGCAGCGACCAGTCGCAACGCATCGTGCTGACGCACGCCATGCAGACGGACCTGCGCTGGCGCCTCGACTGTATCGCCGTCAATGTGCGTAACGTGGGCAGCGCGCGCGCCGCGGGCGCGCAGGAACTGCTGCAACGCGGTGCCCGCTGGCTGGCCTTCACGGATGCGGATACGCGCGTCTCGCCATCGTGGCTGAGTACACAGCTGGGCCTGAATGCCGATGCCGTCTGCGGCACGGTGGCCGTGGACGACTGGTCGCCGCACGGCGACAACGCCGGGGCGCTGCTTGCCCACTTCAGCCGCACCTATACCGATGCCGACGGCCACCGCCACATCCATGGCGCCAACTTCGGCGTGTGCGCCAGCGCCTACCTGCGCGCCGGCGGCTTCGCGCCACTGGCTTGCAGCGAAGACGTGGCCATGGTGGCCGCGCTGCAAGCGTGCGGCGCGCACATCGCCTGGAGCGCCGCGCCGCGCGTCACCACCAGCGCCCGCCGCCATGCCAGGGCACGGGGCGGCTTTGGCGATACCTTGCAGCAGGTGGTGGCGGAGATGGAAGCGTCACCACACCTGACTTAGAACCTGTCCCAGCGGATGCATACATCCCCTGGGACAGGCTCTTAGCGCATCGCCTCCTGCAAGCCCGGCGCAAACTCGGCGCCATGCTTGACCTGCGCGGTGGATGCCTTCAGGGTGGCCCCGATCGGCTCGGCGCGGCCCGCCAGGCATTGCCCCAGGAAGTTTTCCGTCACGGCATTGAAGGCGATGTTGTTGACGGGCCGGGCAAAGCCATGGCCCTCATCGGGGAACAGCACATAGGTGACGGGAATATTCTTCGCCGCCATGGCCGCCACGATCTGGTCCGATTCAGCCACGTTGACTCTCGGGTCGTTCGCTCCCTGGCCGATCAGCAGCGGGCGCTGGATATTCTGCGCAAAGTTCAGCGGCGAGCGTTCCTTGAGCAGCGCCTTGCCCTCTTCCGTGGTCGGGTCGCCCATGCGTTTGTAGAACTGCTGCTTGCCCGCTTCCCAGTACGGCGGGATGGTTTGCAGCAAGGTAAACAGGTTCGACGGGCCGACGATGTCGACGCCGCAGGCAAACGTCGTCGGCGTGAACGCCATGCCGGCCAGGGTGGCGTAGCCGCCGTAGGAGCCGCCCATGATGGCCACCTTGTCGGCGCTGGTCACGCCGCTTTTCACCGCCCATTGCACCGCATCGAGCAAATCGTCATGCATCTTGCGGCCCCACTGCAAGTCGCCGGCCGAGATGAATTGCTTGCCGAAGCCCGTCGAGCCGCGGAAGTTCACCGACAGCACGGCATAGCCGCGGTTGGCCAGCCACTGATGGTAACCGTTATAGCCATAGGTGTCGCGCGCCCACGGTCCGCCGTGCACCAGCAGCACCATCGGCACCGCCTGCGTGGCCTTGCCGCCGGCGCCCGCCTTCGACGCCTGCGGCAGGGTCAGGTAAGACACGAGGTTCAGGCCGTCGCGCGCCTTGATTTGCTGCGGATACATGGGCACCAGCGGCGCGCCTTCCAGTTCCGGACGCGTCACGTACAGCCGCGTGAGCTTTTTGGTCTTGCGCTCGTATAGCCAGCTCGATGGGGGCGCCGTGACGGCATCGACATTCACCAGCCATTTATCGTCGGCATCCGTGCGCGAGGTCACCGTGAACTGGCCCTGGGTATTTTTCTTCAGGAAGTCCAGGTCGGCTTTCAGGTCGTCCGCCAACGGCAGATATTCCTGCTGCAGATAATTGACCGCATAGGCCTGCACCCGGCCCGTGCGCGTGTCGTACAGCGCATCGGCGATGTCGGCGCGCGGGTCTTGCGCCATGACCGTGGTCTTGCCGCTGGCCACGTCCTGCGCCAGCAGCGCCGAGGTATTGCGGCCGCGCGAATCGGTCCAGTACAAGGTCTTGCCGTCGACCGTAAACGCCAGCGGCGCCGTCGTCTGCGAGTCTTCCAGACCGACTTCGGTCAGCGGCGTGCTCTCGACCTTGCCGTCCGTCAGGCGAAAATACTGCATGCCGCCATCGGCGCGCGCCTTGCTGGCCATACGCAGATTGAGCAATTCATCGGCCAGGTAGCCGCCATAGCCATCGTTCTGCTGCACCAGGGTCAGCTTGCCGCTGGCCAGGTCCAGGCTGTACACGTCGTGCCAGCGCGCATCGCGGTTATTGATGCCGACGAGAATCCGGTCCTTGACCTTGCTGCTGATCTGGACGATGCGCACGCGCGTCTTCTCGAACGGCGTGTAATTGACCTGCTTGCCGGTCGCCACGTTCACGCCGTACAGCAGGAAATTCTCGTCGCCGCCCTTGTCCTGGATGAACAGCAGGGTTGTCGAATCGGGCGACCAGAAGCTGCCGCGGATGGGACGCACCTTTTCTTCCGTCAACGGCCGCGCCTGCGCCAGGTCGCCGGCCGGCGCCACCCACACATTGAGCACGCCATCGCGCGGCGCGATCCACGACAGCCAACGTCCATCGGGGCTGAGCTTGCCGCCGGACTTGCTGGGATTGCCGAACAGCTTGGTGCGCTCGATCAGCGGCGTTTCCTTGACAGGGGCTTGGGCATGCGCCGGCAGGGCGCTGGCGAACAACAGGGCAGGCAGGACATAGCGAATCATGGACACCTCATGGTTGTGGGATGAAGGAAAACATAATCATGGTGCATGTGCCAGCAAATCATAGGTCAAAGCCGTGCTGCCAGGTTGATGACAGCGACAGGGGACGAAAATCGGGGCACAGGAAGGTGGAAAGGAGGGATGAACTGCATAGCAGATGATGCATGCCCGCATGGCGACGGCGGACAGTTCGGATGTGGCTTGCGTTCAACCGTGCAGCACCGGGGCAGCGGTCGCACCGTGCTGCGGCAGTTCCACGCGAACTTTTAAAGCGATAACGAGAGCGGCGAACAGCATCACAACGCCAGCAATAATGAAAACGCCTGTCACTCCACCAAAGCCGAACATAATGCCACCCAATGCAGCGCCGGCAGCTATTGAAGATTGCACCGCAGCGACGACCATGCCGCCTGCTGTCTCCGCTTGATCCGGGACAGCACGGGCTACCCAGTTGGACCAGGCGACAGGTACGCCGCCGAACGCCAGGCCCCACAGAGCGACCAAAAACATCAGGCCTGTTCCCTGGACTGGCAGCAGGATCATGCCGAATGCCGCCAAGCCCACCAGCGCAGGCATGAGCACTAAAGTGGCACGCAGGCTACGCTCCATTAGCCAGCCGGCCAGCAGCGTGCCAACGAAGTTGGCGACACCAAAACCCAGGAGCATCAGAGACAAACCATTTACATCTATATGGACAACGCTTTCAAGAGCGGGGCGAATATAGGTGAACAATGCATATTGCCCGGTATGGGCCAGTACGCAGCCCAACATCCCGATCCCGATCCCCGGGCGACGGAGCAATCGCAGCACCGATGTGGTACGCGTCATCGTGCGCGGCGCCATACGGGGCAGCGTGAACAATTGAAACAAAAGTGTCAGCCCTCCGACAGCCGCGGCTGCTATAAATGCACTGCGCCAGCCATATATGCCCCCTAAGTAGCTGCCCAACGGTACGGAAACGACCGTCCCGATGGCGATGCCGCTGAATATGATGGATAGCGCTCGCGGCACCAGCTTTGCCGGCACCAGTCGCATGGCCACGGCTGCCGTCATGCTCCAGAAGCCTCCTAACGCGACGCCCAGAAGAATGCGCATCACCAATAATACTGTCAAGCTTGAGGACAACGCCACCAGCAAGTTGGAGGCGATCATCAGCACCGTGAAAGCCAACAAGACGACACGCCGGTCAAAATTACGCGTTAGAACTGGCACCGACAGCCCGGCGAACATGGCCACTACGGCCGTCACCGTCACTGCCTGACCAGCTAGTGCCTCCGATACGCCAAGATCGAAGGCCATCGGGGTCAGCAGACTGGCTGGCAGGTACTCCGCCGTCAGTAAACCGAAAACCCCCATGGCCAGTGAAAACACTGCCATCCATGCCGCTGTCGCTGGCTCTGGAACAGACACATCGTTCGCGTTGGGCGTTTGCTCGGTAGCAAAAACATCGTTGTTCATCTCTAAAATCCCTAAAACAATCGGAGTCGAAAGTCTAGAGGTAAAATGCAGGATGATCTATGATGGCAAGTCCGGATGTTTTGATCGAAACACCTAAAATGAGCAAGCAAAATCAAATTTTTCCATTATCTAATCTCGTCAATGAACTATTGACAGGCATGCGCCTGCGTGGAGTCCAGTACCGGCGTATTCAGACCGGTCCAGCTTTCGGCATAGGCTTTGAAGACAGGCCAGGCCACGCCTACTTCCACTTCCTCGCTGTTGGCACTGCCTTCCTGTGTACCGATGATGGTGAGTTGCATAAGCTGTCCGCCGGTAGCGCGGTGTTCATGCCTCACGGCAGGAGACATCAGCTTCTATCGGATGCGGGTATTGCATTTCAGGACATCGAAAAGTTCGATGTCGCGCCCCTGGGTGAATCCGTTAGCGGAGTAGACACATGTCCCAGTACGCACCCCGTGCCCAGTGCCGTTATTTTTTACGGCTGCATGGAATTCGATCTCGGCGGGATGCAAGGGATCGGCAAGCTGATGCCAACTGTCATGGTGGCCGACACGCAAGCGCAAGGCTATCCCGGGTTGCTGCCTGTTCTTGATTCAATGAAGCGTGAAATCTGTGCCGGCCGTATTGGCTTTGCAGGCATTCTGGCTCGCCTGGCGGAGGTCGCGGCAGCAATGATCGTGCGCGGCTGGATTGAATGCGGTTGTGAAAACGCTTCCGGTCTCCTCGCCGCCTTGCGTGATCCGCGCCTTGCTCGCGCCATATTGGCGCTGCACCGCCAGCCTGGTCGTGAATGGACAGTTGCGCAGTTGGCTGCGGAGTGCCATATCTCTCGCTCTGTTTTCGCCCAACGCTTTGAAACCACCATCGGAGTGCCGCCCTTGCGCTATGCCACGGAATTGAGAATGCGCCTTGCGAGACAATTGCTCACTCACGAAAGCGTGTCCATCGACGTCGTCGCCCGACGCCTTGGCTATACATCGCAAGCCGCGTTCAGTCGTGCTTTTAAGCGCGTCATCGGCACGCCGCCGGGTGCCTGTCGGCAAATGCTTTGAGGAGAATAGCGGAGGGAAGCGCTGATCAATCCATTTTTCAGCGACATAACCGCACGGTGCGTTACGACTGGTTGGCCCATTATTTGTTTGAAACGCTCGAGGATATCGAGGATTTGGCAACCCGCTGGCTGTGGACTGGCAATCACGACCGGCCGAACACGGCACTTGACGCCATCACGCCAAAACAAAAGCTTGCCATGGCCGCTCAAGCGCTACTTTTAACGCGCTCTAAGAGGGATTACCATCCATGCCTGCGAAGGGAAATGGCCGAATAGACGGCACACCTCTTCGGGAATGAGGTCGTCGCCAAATAATCGTAGCGACGCTTCACATCTGTTGATGAAGCCCATCTGTCTCCCTGTTCACGACTGACCGCTTGTGGCCGGAGGCTGCTTAAAAGGCGTCACCTAAGCATAGCGGACGCGCAGCGTCTCACTTTACAAGCGCTCGTCGTTAGAACCATGGATCGAAGTACTCGGAAGCAGAAGCCTTGCCTCCCTCATTGGCGCACCAAACCGTAACACGGCGCCTGACGTTGACAGCACCAACACCAAGCCGCCCTTGATTGTTATTTGATCAAATGGATTGGATTGATCAGAAACAAACGTCCAAACAGGTTCATGATTTTGCAGCGATTCCAAAACGACTACGCCGATTGAGCCGTG
This sequence comes from Janthinobacterium agaricidamnosum, assembly GCF_003667705.1. Classification (NCBI taxonomy): domain Bacteria; kingdom Pseudomonadati; phylum Pseudomonadota; class Betaproteobacteria; order Burkholderiales; family Oxalobacteraceae; genus Janthinobacterium; species Janthinobacterium agaricidamnosum. Next base: position 4,219,971 of record NZ_CP033019.1, read on the forward strand.
TTCCGCAGCCTCTCCGCACTTAACCATGTACTGTCCACCATACAACTCTTCTTGCGCCAGAATCGCGACATTGAGCCAACCGCCAAGTTCCTGTTTTTCACGTACCCTGGCCATTCTGGTTGCGTGCACGTCGTAGAGATCACCATTGCTGCACAGAAGGCCATTGCAGCTTCGCACCTCCTGGTTCTTCCACTTTGTTGCCATCACCGTCATTGATTCCATACTTAGAAATGGGCAACTGCATGCCCGGAATTAAACAAGCTCTATTCTATCGGGCGGCTGCTCTTGCAGTCGTTAGCGTCGCTGAAAGTAGCCGGGGAAAATTCGACGCAGAATCGACTTGCGTTCAGAATCGTTGAAGACGCTTGTGTTCTTGCGCGTAAAGGCAGGCAAGCAGCAGCGCATGCCTGTTCAACGTCCGCTCCCGGCCCAACAGCAGCTTTCCAATATCTTTTTCTGCGCACTTAATCAATGCCCATTTCATCCAGCCAAGATTCAAGTCCGAGCTCTTTTGCGGTTTGGATAAGGCATTTCTTTTCCTCGACGGAAGTTTTTTTCAACTCCGCTGAAATCTCTTCGAGTACCGCGACATCGTCGTCCAAGGCGTCGCCGGCTCGACTATTTATATATTGTGTGGCGAAAATTATGGCGCGTGCAAGTGTTTTGATATGACTCTCCGTGAATCGAAAAATATGCTCATCGGCGTCCGTCTTTGGCCGCTAGCGGCCCATGAGCATAACGACTTAGCAAGCGAGAAAAGTCACGTATTGTCACGTCAACGCGAATGACTGTTCCTGGCCGATGTCAGCCCTACGGCGTACGGCAACTGTCGCCCCAGAGCAGAGGCAGAGCGCCACATGTTTAATCGTGCAAAACAATCTGAACTTCGATGCTTCGCGTTGTCGCCAGCGCGCGGAGAAAGGTGCGGAGCATTCGAATCTCATCGCCAATCGCGCCGCTAGCACTTGGCAGGCCACAGACTAACACCCGCGCAGGTAATGCACACTCGCTGGCATTACAGAGCATATCTTGAAGGAAGACCCAAGTTATTTCCCTATCGATTGGCACGCCAAAAGCGACCGCAACGGATTGACGAACGAACAAAGCATTCTTGGCGTAGGTAAGATCTATCGTTACTTGCTTGGTGCACATATTTGTCGAGTCAATCATGGCCTGGCGCAGCTCTAACGCAGCGTCCGCTTCTGTAAACGGAAAAACCCAGTACCGATATTATACAAACGTATAATAAACAGTACTGGGTTTCTATACAGCTTGCGCTGTAACTCCTTGAATCTAATGGTCGGGGCGAGAAGATTCGAACTTCCGACCCCATGCACCCCATGCATGTACGCTACCAGGCTGCGCTACGCCCCGACGAGGTGGGAATTATAGCAGACGCTTTTAGGTTTTTGCCATGCTTTTGCGCGCGATTCATGTCGATCTGCGCAAACTTTTTTGCATGTCCCGCTCAAGCGCCCTATTCGCTCAGCAGCAGCGCCGTCAGGACGATGCGAAAGCCCGCGATCAGCGGTTCGACCTTCACGTCCGGATGGTGAATGAAGCGCACGGGCAAGCCCTGATACAGCGCCACCAGGGCATCGAGGCGCCCCTGCAGCATTTCCTCGTCGGCCGGCAAGCCGCGCTTGATGCGCGCATCCCGGATGATGGAGAGAAATAACTGGCGCGAACGCCGGTCCGAGCATTGCAGCATTTCCGCGATCGCCGGATTGCGCGACGCTTCGGCAAAGATTTCCAGCGGCATCATCCACGTGGTCGGGTCCAGCGCTTCGAGCACATGCTCGCCCGCATTGTCGATCACGGCCTGCAGCGGGTCTTCGCGCTGCGCCAGGTCCTGCATCAAATTGGAGACGCGCTCCGTATTCTGCATGACGAAGGCGGCGATGATCGCATCCTTGCTGTCAAAATAATTATAGATGTGGCCCGCGCTCATGCCGGCCGCCTTCGATATCTCGGCCATGCTGGCGCCGTGGAAACCGCGGCGGCTGAAGCAGCTTTCGGCCGCATCGAGCACCTGCTTGCGCCGCGTGTTGGCGCGCTCGGGATCCGGATGCTTCTTTTCAACTTGGTTCATGACTTTTCCAGTAGCGCGCCGGCCCTGCCCTTGCGGGCAAGGCCGGCGTCGGCGTCCCCGTGATTATTGGGCGCCGCCAGCCGCCGCGACGGCTGCCTGCTCAGGCTGCCAACCGCCGCCCAGCACCTTGTACAAGGTGACCAGGTTGGTCGATTTGGCCAGGCGCGCCGTGATCAGGCTTTGCTGCGCCGTGTACAGCGCGCGCTGGGCCACCAGGGCGTTCAGGTAGGACTCGGCGCCCTGCTTGTAGCGCGCATCGTGGATGGTGTAGCTCTTCGTCGACGCCTCGACCAGCGAGACCTGCGACTGCAGGCGCTCGTCGATGGTGCCGCGCTGGGCCAGCGCATCGGACACTTCGCGGAAGGCGACCTGGATCGCCTTTTCGTATTGCGCCACGGAGATTTCACGCTGCACCTTGGCGATATCGAGGTTGGCGCGGTTCACGCCGCCATCGAAGATCGGCAAGCTGATCTGCGGCAGGAAACTCCACGTGCCGCTGCCCGCCTTGAACAGGCCCGACAGGTTGTCGCTGACCGAACCGGCCGTGGCCGTCAGCGAAATGCGCGGGAAGAAAGCCGCGCGCGCCGCGCCGATGTTGGCATTGGCGGCGCGCAAGGTGCGCTCCGCCGCCAGCACGTCGGGACGGCGTTGCAGCACGTCCGACGGCACGCCGGACGGAATGTCCGTCAGCGCCGTCACGGTGCCGAACTCGGCTGGCGGCAGCAGGTCGGCCGGCACGGGGCCGCCCACCAGCAAGACCAGCGCGTTCTGGTCCAGCGCCACCTGGCTCGTGTAGACAGCCACGTCGGAACGGGCCGACTCGACGCTGGTCTGGGCATCGTACTTGTCCAGGCCCGAGGTGGCGCCCGCGCTGAAGCGGCGCACGGCCAGGTCGTACGACGACTGCTGGCTCTTCAAGGTGTCCTGCGCCACGCGCAGACGCTGCTGGTCGGCCACCAGGTTCAGATAGGTGCTGGCCACTTCGGCCACCAGGCTGATCTGCTGCGCACGGCGTGCTTCTTCCGTGCCCAGGTATTGTTCCAGCGCACTGTCTGACAGGCTGCGCACGCGGCCGAAGAAGTCCAGCTCGTAGGCCGATACGCCCAGGTTCGCCGTGTACTGGCGGTTGATGGACGCTTCGCCCGTCGGGCTGGCGTTTTTCGAAATGCGCGTGGCCGATTGGCCGCCCGACGCCGACAGGGTCGGGATCAGGGCGGCGCGTTCGATGCCGTACGTGGCGCGCGCCTTCTCGATGTTCAGGATCGAGACGCGCAGGTCGCGGTTGTTGGCCAGCGCCAGTTCCAGTACCTGGCGCAGGCGCGCATCGGCAAAGAACTCGCGCCAGGCGATGTCCGCCACCGGCTTGGCGTCGGCGGCGGCCGTGTCGGCCTTGTAGGAAGGGCCCGTCGGCCACGCCGTGGGCGCCGGCGCTGCCGGACGCTCGTACGTGGGAGCCAGGCTGCAACCGGCCAGCAAGGCCAGCGCCGCCATGGAGAGTAGTGATTTTTTCATATTAATGTGCATCCTTGGAAAGCGTGACGGCTGGCGAACCAGGCGTCGCCGGCGTGGCGGGCGCGTCCGGCTTCGAGAAGAAGCCGCGCACCAGCACGAAGAACACCGGCACGAAGAAGATACCGAGGAACGTGGCCGTCAACATACCGCCCAGCACGCCGATACCGATGGCGTTCTGGCTGCCGGAACCGGCGCCGCTGGAAATGGCCAGCGGCAACACGCCCAGGCCGAAGGCAATCGAGGTCATCAGAATCGGACGCAGACGCAGACGCACCGCGTGCAAGGTCGCGTCCAGCAGCGACATGCCCGATTCCTGCATTTCCTTGGCAAATTCCACGATCAGAATGGCGTTCTTCGCCGACAGACCCACCACCGTGAGCAAGCCCACCTGGAAGTACACGTCGTTCGACAGGCCGAACAGCCACGTGCCGAGCACGGCGCCGATCACGCCCAGCGGCACGACCAGCAGCACCGAGAATGGAATCGACCAGCTTTCATACAGCGCAGCCAGGCACAGGAAGACGATCAGCAGCGACAGCGCGTACAGCTGCGGCGTCTGCGAACCGGATTCGCGCTCTTCCAGCGACACGCCGGTCCAGCTGAAGCCGATGCCAGGCGGCAGCTTGGCCACCATCTCTTCCATCGCGTTCATGGCGGCGCCCGTGCTCTGGCCCGGTGCCGGCGTACCGAGGATCTCTACCGACGGCAAGCCGTTGTAGCGTTCCAGGCGTGGCGACGCGTAAATCCACTTGCCGGTGGCAAAGGCGGAGAACGGCACCATCTGGCCAGCCGTGTTGCGCACGAACCACTTGTTCAAGTCTTCCGGCAGCATGCGCGATTCGGCATTGCCTTGCATGAACACTTTCTTCACGCGGCCACGGTCGAGGAAGTCGTTCACATACGAGCTACCCCAGCCCACGCTCAGCACGCGGTTGATTTCCGATATCTGCAAGCCCAGCGCGGTGGCTTTCTGCTGGTCGATGTCGATCTTGTACTGCGGCGTATCTTCCTGGCCGTTCGGGCGCACGCCCACCATGGCCGGGTTTTGCGACGCCATGCCCAGCAACTGGTTACGCGCCGCCATCAGGGCGTCATGGCCGACACCGCCGATATCCTGCAGCTGCATGTCGAAACCGGTGGCGTTACCCAGTTCCAGCACGGCAGGCGGGGCGAACGTAAATACCATCGCATCCTTGATCTGCAACAACTTGCCCATGGCGCGGCCGGCCACGGCCGGCGCTTTCTGCGCCACGTCCTTGCGCAGCGACCAGTCTTTCAGGCGCACGAAGGCGATACCCGTATTCTGGCCGTTACCGCCGAAGCTGAAACCGGCGACGGCAAACACGGAAGCGACGTTGTCCTTCTCGCTGTTCATGAAGTGGTCTTCAACCTGTTCGATCACCTTCAGGGTGCGCTCTTGCGTGGCGCCCGTCGGCAATTGAATCTGCGTAAACAGGATGCCCTGGTCTTCTTCCGGCAGGAAGGAGGTCGGCAGGCGCATGAAGATGAACACCAGGCCAGCCAGCAGCAGCACGTACAGCAGCATCGAGCGGAAACGGTGCGTGATCATGGCGCCGACCCAGCCCTGGTATTTATTGCTGCTGCGGTCGAAGCTGCGGTTGAACCAGCCGAAGAAACCCTTGTTCGTCGCGTGATGGCCCTTCTCTACCGGTTTCAACAGGGTGGCGCACAAGGCTGGCGTAAACACCAGCGCGACGACGACGGACAGCACCATCGACGAGACGATCGTGATCGAGAACTGACGGTAAATCACGCCCGTCGAACCGCCGAAGAAGGCCATCGGCACGAACACGGCCGACAGCACCATGGCGATACCGACCAGCGCGCCCGTGATCTGCGTCATGGACTTGCGCGTCGCTTCCAGCGGCGACAAGCCCTCTTCGCTCATCACGCGCTCGACGTTTTCCACCACCACGATCGCATCATCGACCAAGAGACCAATGGCCAGCACCATGGCGAACATGGTGAGCGTATTGATCGAATAGCCGAAGGCATTCAGGATGCCGAAGGTACCGAGCAGCACGACCGGCACGGCCATGGTCGGAATCAGGGTGGCGCGGAAGTTTTGCAGGAACAGGTACATCACGAGGAATACCAGGATGACGGCTTCGACCAGGGTCTTGACCACTTCCTCGATCGACAGTTTCACGAACGGGGTGGTGTCGAACGCCACCTGGTAGCTCATGCCTTCAGGGAATTGCTTGCTCAAGTTGCCCAGCATGGCTTTCGCCGCATTGGCCGTATCGAGCGCGTTGGCGCCCGTCGCCAGCTTGATCGCCACGCCGGTGGCCGCATGGCCGTTGTAGCGGGCCACGGTGTTGTAGTTCTCGCGGCCCAGTTCCATGCTGGCCACGTCCTTCAGGTACACCATGGCACCGTTGGTCGTGGTTTTCAGCAAGATGGCGCCGAACTGCTCCACCGTTTGCAAACGGCTTTGCGCCGACACGGTGGCGTTCAGCTGCTGACCCTTGACGGACGGCGTGCCGCCCAGTTCACCGGCCGACACTTCCGCATTCTGCGCCTGCACGGCCGTGATCACGTCCGCCGGGGTCAGGTTAAAACTTTGCAGCTTGGCCGGGTCGAGCCAGATACGCATGGCGTACTGCGAACCGAACAGGGTCACGTCGCCCACGCCGGCAACACGGCTCAGCGGATCGACGACGTTGGCGGCCACATAGTCGCTCAAGTCGGTCTGGTCCATCTTGCCGTTTTCGGAAATGAAGCCGAACACCATCAGGAAGTTCTTCGTGGCTTTCGACACGACAAGACCCTGTTGCGTGACAGCCGTCGGCAGCAGCGGCGTGGCCAGCTGCAGCTTGTTCTGTACCTGCACCTGGGCGATGTCGGGATTGGTGCCGCTGGTAAACGTCAAGGTGATGCTGATGCCGCCAGTCGCATCGCTCGACGAGGACATGTAGCGCAAGCCGTCGATACCCTTCATCTTTTGTTCGATGACCTGGGTGACCGCATCTTCCACGGTCTTGGCGGAGGCGCCAGGGTAGGAGCCGCTGATCGAAATCGACGGCGGAGCGATGCTCGGGTACTGCGCGATCGGCAGGCTGAGGATCGAAATCACGCCGGCAAGCATGATGACGATCGCGACCACCCAGGCAAAAATCGGGCGGTCAATGAAAAAACGGGCCATTAATATTCTCCTGAATTAGTGGGCGCTGGCAGCCGATGCGGCGGCAGAAGCGGCAGCGGCGGGCGCTGGCGCAGGAGCAGCTTCGGCCTTGGCCGGCACGGCAACGGCTGGCGCGCCTGGCTTGACTTTTTGCAAGCCTTCCACGATCACGCGGTCGCCTGCGGCCAGGCCGGACGTCACCAGCCAGTTGGTGCCGATGGTGCCGCTGGTGGTCAGCACGCGCTGCTCGACCTTGTTTTCCTTGTTCAGGATCAGGGCCGTGGCCTGGCCCTTCTGGTTGCGCGTCACGCCCACTTGCGGCACGGTAATGGCTTTCTCATCGACGCCCGTTTCCAGCTGCGCACGCACGTACATACCTGGCAGCAATTCGCCTTTCGGGTTCGGGAACAGCGCGCGCAAGATCACGTTGCCGGTGGTCGGATCGACCGTCACGCCGGCAAACTGCAGCTTGCCCGATGCGCCGTACTTGCTGCCGTCCGGCAGGATCAGGTCGACCTTGGCCTGGCCTTCGCCCACTTTCTTCAGTGAGCCGTCGGCCATCTGGCGTTTCAGGCGCAGCAGGTCGGTGCTCGACTGGGTCACGTCGACATAGATCGGATCGAGTTGCTGCACGGTGGTCAGCGCTTCGGCCTGGCCTGCCGTCACCAGCGCGCCGGCCGTCACGGTCGAGCGGCTGGTGCGGCCGCTGATCGGCGCCGTCACGGTGCTGTAGCGCAGGTTGATGTTCGCCGATTCCAGCGCCGCAGTGGCGGACTCGACGTCTGCCTTCGCTTGCTCGAACGCGGCGACGGCATCATCGTACTCCTGGCGGCTGACGCCTTCGATGGCCACCAGCTCCTTGTAGCGCGACGCTTTCGGACCGGCCGTCAGCAGGTTGGCCTTGGCTTTCGACAGGGCAGCCTTGGCCGAATTGGCGGCGGCTTGGTAAGTAGCGGAATCGATCTGATACAGGGCCGTGCCCGCTTTCACATCGCTACCCTCGACGAACAGGCGCTTCTGGATCAAGCCGCCCACTTGCGGGCGCACATCGGCGACCTGGTAGGCATTCGTGCGGCCGGGCAATTCGGCGCTCATCGGCAACGCGGCCGGATTAACAGTAAACACGACCACCTGCGGCGCTTGCTGCGCGTGAGGTGCTTCCTGTTTTTTACTGCAGCCGGCCATGATTACAGTGGCGCACAGAACGGCAATAGCGCCGCTCGTACGCGGCGACGTCAGGGAAAAGGTTGGTTGCATCTTGGACTTTCTGAAAAAGAAGCTGGCTAGTGTCGTTAGAAATGACTAAATTTATTAACGCAGATCAAAGAATGAACGATCATTCTAAAATCGTCAAGCAGCGTTACAATTGAAACAAAGTAACCTTTAAGCGTTTTTTGTTGCTAATGATGCAATTAAATGGCGACAACAACAGCAGGTGCGCACCAGCAGGATCCATCGGAAATTCAGGCCGGCGGCGGCAAAACGGCAAAGCGGGAGAGTTGGATTGAATCAATACTTTAGCAGGGTCAAGATTTCTTTGCTGAGCCTGACGACAAGTGTGCAACACTGCCGGCCCCGGCTTGCATGGCGCCCGTGATTATTTACCAATGGTATCGAAAAGACATGCCGCAGCGGACGCGCTAATATATTGACCACAGCGTGGCGAAGCGAGGACGCGATGACGACAGCACAGGCGCAAGGAACGGCGCAAGACGATGGCGCGGGCGGCCTGGACGCGCCGCCACTGCTGTCGACGGGCATTCCCGGTCTCGACACCATACTGACGGGCGGCCTGCTGCCCGAGCGCCTGTACCTGCTCGAAGGCGTGCCAGGCACAGGCAAGACCACGCTGGCGCTGCAGTTTCTGGCCGAAGGGGCGCGCAAGGGCACGCCCGTGCTGTATATCGCCCTGGCCGAATCGGAAATCGAGCTGCGCGCCGCGGCCCTGTCGCACGGCTGGGACCTGGCCGGCATCGCCATCGAAGAAGTGGCGCCCAGCGACGATATACTCGACCCCGAGCGCCAGTACACGATCTTCCACCCGTCGGAAATCGAACTGGCCTCGACCAACCAGCGCATCCTGGCCGCCATCGAAAAGCACCGTCCGGCCCGCCTCGTGCTCGATTCGCTGTCCGAACTGCAGCTGCTGGCGGAAAACCCCTTGCGCTACCGGCGCCAGGTCGTGGCGTTGAAACAATACCTGGCCAGCCGGCACTGCACCACCGTGCTGATCGACGACCGTTCCGCGCTGGACGACGGCTTGCAAGTGCGTAGCGTGGCCCATTGCGTGATCTCGCTGGAGCTGCAAAACCAGGACTATGGCAATGACCGGCGCCGCGTGCGGGTAGTGAAATACCGGGGCGTGGCGTTTCGCAGCGGCACGCACGACTACAAGATCGCCCGTGACGGCCTGGTCGTCTATCCCCGTCTGGTGGCGGCCGACACGCGCCGCGATGGCGGCCATCGGCGCCTGTCGAGCGGCGTGCCTGAACTCGACGCCATGATAGGCGGCGGCCTGGAAGAAGGCATGAGCACGCTCCTTTCCGGCCCCGCCGGCAGCGGCAAGTCCACCCTGGCGGCGCAATTCGTGCACGCGGCCACCGCGCGCGGCGAACCGTGCGCCATGTTCCTGTTCGAGGAAGCGCGCAGCAAGCTCGTAACCCGGGCCGACAGCGTGGGCATGCGCCTGCAGGAGGCGCTCGACACGGGTTTGCTGAGCGCACAGCAGATCGATCCGGCCGAGATGACACCGGGCGAATTCGCCCAGGCCGTGGTCGACGCGGCGCAGCGGGGCGCCAGGGTGATCGTCATCGATAGCCTGAACGGCTACATGCATGCGGTGCCCGATGAACGCTTCCAGAGCACCTACCTGCATGAACTGCTCAATTACCTGAGCCAGCACGGCGTGGCCACCCTGCTCGTCGGCGTGCAGCAAAACATGCTGGGCACCTCGATGACGACGGCGGCCGACGCCAGCTACCTGGCCGACAGCGTCATCATGCTGCGCTACTACGAAACGGAAGGCGAGGTGCGGCAAGCCATTTCCGTCTTCAAGAAACGCGACAGCGCGCACGAGCGCACCATCCGCCGTTTCGAGATCAGCCCGCAGGGCATCCGCATCGGCCCGGCCCTGGCCGGCTTTCACGGCATCTTGTCGGGCTTGCCCACCATCGGCGGCACGCCTTTCCCTTAGGAATAGCCATGGAGCAGCGCATCCTGATCTACGCGCCTGCCGGCCAGGATGCCGCCCTGGCCGGCACGGTATTGGCGGGCAGCGCCATCGCCAGCCACGCCTGCCGCTCGCCCGGCGAACTGGCCGAGCAGCTGGCGCTGGGCGCCGGCGGCGTGCTGACGGTGGAAGAGGCGCTGCATGCTGGCGTCTACACCGTGCTCGACGCTTATGCCCGGCAGCAGCCGGACTGGTCCGACTTGCCCATCATCCTGCTGACGCACGCGGGACTCGATTCCCTGCCCGTGCGGCAAGCTATTTCCACCCTGGGCAACCTGACCCTGCTGGAACGCCCCGTGCACATCCTGACCCTGATCACCTCGGCGCACGCCATGCTGCGCGCGCGCCAGCGCCAGTACCAGTTGCGCGAGACGCAGCGGCGCAAGGACGAATTCATTGCCAGCCTCGGCCATGAACTGCGCAATCCGCTGGCGCCCATCAAGTCGTCGGTAACCCTGCTCAAGCACCTGTTTCCGGCATCGGCGCAGGTCGGCAAGGTGAGCGACGTGATCGAACGCCAGGTGACGCACCTGACGCGGCTGGTGGACGACTTGCTCGACGTGGCGCGCATCAGCAGCGGCAAGGTCCTGCTGCAGCGCAAGGAGTTTGAGTTACAGCAAGTGCTCGAGCATGTCATCGAACTATGCCTGCCTGCGGCCAGCAGCCGGCACATCCGCATCACCGTCGATCTACCGCCGCATGCCGTGACATTGCACGCCGACTATGCCCGGGTGGTGCAGGTCTTTGCCAATATCGTCTCGAATGCCGTGAAATTCACGCCGGACGGCGGGCTCATCCACATTACGGCACGCCTGGCGCAGGGCCAGTTGCAGGTGATGATCGAAGACAATGGCATCGGCATCGACCCGGACGCCATCGCGCGCATCTTTTCCATGTTTGAACAGGGACGCACGGTGGCGGGCCAGATGACCAGCGGCCTGGGCATCGGCCTGAGCCTGGCGCGCCAATTTGCCGAAATGCATGGCGGCAGCATCGAGGCCTACAGCGACGGCCCCGGACGTGGCAGCCGCTTCATCGTCACCCTGCCGGCCAGCGCCGGCGGTCCCGCACCCGCCACGCCGTCCGCCGCCAGAAGCGGCACGCCCGCCGGCGCGGGCCAGCCCGTGCCAGTGCTGGTGGTGGACGACAACCGCGACGCGGCCGATTCCCTGCAAAGCCTGTTCCAGCTCGAGGGCTATGCGGCCCAGGTCGCGTATGGCGGCGCGCAGGCGCTGGCAGCCGTGGAGATGGCGTGGCCGCAACTGGTGGTGATGGATCTGGGCATGCCGGACATGGATGGCTACGAGGCGGCGCGCCAGATCCGCCAGCGCGCGCACGGGCGCGACGTGCTGATGATCGCCTTGACTGGCTGGGGCCAGGGCGAGGCGCGCGCGCGCACCGAGCAAGCCGGTTTCGACCATCACCTGACGAAACCCGTGGATTTCGACGCCATCACCGCCCTGCTGCGCGCCCACCTGGCGCGGCAGGAAGGGACGGCTACGCAAACGCCATAGCGCTTATTTCCACTTGCCGCGCAGTTCCTGCACCTTTTGCTGCAACAGTTCCGGCGTGGCGGCCTCGGGCGCCACGGGCATGCCCACGGCCAGCGACAGACGCGAGCGCAAGCCCGCCTTGAAGGCGCGCTCGAACAAATGGCCGTTGCGATGGCTCAACAGATGGCCCCACAAGCCGCGCAGCGCCAGCGGAATCACGGGTACCTTGCTGCGCTCGACGATCTTGGCGATGCCGCCCTTGAATTCGCTGATCTGGCCCGTGCGCGTCAACTTCCCTTCGGGGAAAATGCAGACGAGTTCGCCTTGATGCAGCGCTTGCGCGATATCGATGAAGGCCTTTTCCATCAGGAAAGGATCTTCCTTGGCCGGCGCGATGGGAATCGCCTTGGCCGTGCGGAAAATCCAGCCCATCAGCGGCATCTTGAAGATACGGTGGTCCATGACGAAGCGGATAGGACGGGGGCTGGCCGCCATGATGACGATGGCGTCCACGTAGCTGACGTGGTTGCAAACCAGCACGGCCGCGCCTTCCGCAGGGATGCGCTCGCCATCGACGACTTTGACCCGGTGCACGGTCTGGATGAGTATCCACGCCAGGAAGCGCATGAGGAATTCCGGCACCAGCGAGAAGATGTAGGCAGCCACCAGCGCATTCAGAATCGCCGTGACGAGGAACAGCTGGGGTATGGTGAAGCCTCGTCCCAGCAGCACGATGGCCACGCCGGCGGCCGCCACCATGAACAGGGCGTTCAGGATATTCATGCCGGCAATCGTGCGCGAAATGTGTTTGGGGTCGCAGCGCGTCTGTATCAGGGCGAACAGGGGCACGATGAAGAAGCCGCCGAACACGCCGATCATGACGATGTCGATCAGGATGCGCGGCACGCCCGCCTGGCCCACAAACGCCAGCGCGTCGACGATGTGCGTATTCGCATACGCATTGCTGGCGAAATACAGGTCGATGCCGAACAGCGACAGGCCGATGGAGCCGAACGGCACCAGGCCGATCTCGATCTTGTGGCCCGACAGCCGCTCGCACAGCAGGGAACCCGTGCCGATGCCGACGGAAAACACCGTCAGCAGCAGCACGAACACGCTGTGGTCGCCATGCAGGAAATCCTTCGAATACACGGGAAACTGGGCCAGGATCAGGGCGCCGTAAAACCAGAACCAGGAGTTGCCCAACATGGCCAGGAAGACGGGACGGTTCTTGCGCGAAAAATTCAGGTTGCGCAACGATTCGGCGACAAAATTCAGACTCACCTTCAAGTCCGGCTCGGGCGCGGGCGTGCGCGGCACGCGGTAGCTGGCGATCAGACCGAAGACAGCCACGGCGATGGTCGCGCCGGCCACCAGTTCCACGCCCAGCGGCTTGTGCACGATCAGCACGGCGCCGAGGATTTCACCCAACAAGATGCCGACAAAGGTGCCCATCTCGATCAGGCCATTGCCACCGACCAATTCCTCGGGTTTGAGCTGCTGCGGCAGATACGCATACTTGACGGGACCGAACAGGGTCGAATGCACGCCCATGCCCACGACGGCCGCCACCAGCAGCCACAGCGTGTGCGTCATCCAGCCGGCGGCGGCCACGGCCATGATGGCCAGTTCCATCCATTTCACGAAACGGGCCAGGCCCGCCTTTTCAAACTTGTCGGCCAGCTGGCCGGCCGTGGCCGAAAACACGACGTAGGGCAGGATGAACAGGCCGGGAATCAGATTCGTGATGGTGGACGGGTCGAGCGTGGTCCAGCTCAGCGCATCGTAGGCGAGGATCACCATCAGGGCCGTCTTGAACAGATTGTCGTTGAAGGCGCCAAAGAACTGGGTCCAGAAGAAGGGCCCGAAACGGCGCTGCGACAATAAGGAAAACTGGCTGCTTTGACTCATGGCATGGGGAACCGGCAATTAAGGAATTGCTAAAATACAGCACTATCTTGCGCGCGACAATCTGAATGTCGTCATATTGCTTGGCGTCAATACGAGAAACAGCCAGCCACGCCATGCTGGCATGTCTTCCTGATGCCGCCCCTGGTACTTGCCCTGACGCAACAGAAATCGCCAGTCTCTTGATAATAAGGTAATGTGCGCATACTTCGGGCGCCTTCGCCCTGCCCTTCCAGGAAAGCTACTCCATGTTTGGATTGATCACGCTGTTCATCCTAGGCTTGCTGATTACCGTCTTCGTGCTGGCATTGCAATACCGCAGAAAGGTGGCCGATCTGGAGCTGCTGACGGCGCGCCTGCGCAAGGAAGTCAACGGCATCCAGCAGCGCCTGCAAGCGCTGGAAAGCCAGGCCGACGCGCCAGTTGTCCCGCCCGCCGTAGAGAGTGTTGTGCCTGTGCCTGTGCCGGTGCCGGTGCCTGAGCCTGTGCCTGTTTCCGCGCCGACGCCGGTGCCGCAAGCGGCCATGACCGAGCCGGTCGAACTGGCAAAGGCGGCGCCGGCAGTGCCGGCGCCAGCCCCGCCCAAGCCTGCGCCGCCCGCCGCGCCGGCTCCCGCCAAACCTGTCCCCGCCGCCCCGAATACCCCGTCCTGGATCGCGCGCCCGGATGGCCAGTTTGCCAAGGCGAAGAACTGGCTGTTGACCGGCAACCTGGTCGCCAAGCTGGGCTTGCTGATCCTCTTCCTCGGCGTCAGCTTCCTGCTCAAATACGTGTCGGCGCAGGTCACGCTGCCCATCGAACTGCGCCTGGCCGGCATCGCGCTGGCCGACATCGCCCTGCTGGCCTGGGCCTGGCGCATCCGCGTCAAGCGTCCCGGCATCAGCTTGCCGCTGCAGGGCACGGCGCTGGCGATATTGATGCTGGTGACGTTTGGCGCCTTCCGCCTGTATGAACTGATCCCGGCCGGCCTGGCGTTTGCCGTGCTGTTCGTGCTGACGGCGTTCACGTGTTTGCTGGCCGTGCTGCAAAACGCCGTCTGGCTGGCCGTCTTCGGCATCGTCGGCGGCTTTGCCGTGCCCTTGCTCGTGTCGACGGGCAGCGGCAACCATATCGGCCTGTTCAGCTATTACGCGCTGCTCAATGCGGGCGTCTTCGCCATCGCCCTGAAACGCGCCTGGCGCGTGCTGAATGTGCTGAGCTTTGGATTTACCTTCGTCGTCGCCACCACCTGGGGCCTGCTGCGCTACACCCCGGACAACTACCTGTCGACGCAACTGTTTTTGATCCTGTTCGTGCTGTTCTATATCGGCATCGCGATCGCCTACTGCGCGCGCCAGGCGCCGCGCCTCAAGCATTACGTGGATGGCACGCTCGTGTTCGGCACGCCGCTGGCCGCCATGGGCCTGCAATACAGCCTGGTCTGGAATTTTAAATTTGGCCTGGCGTTTTCCGCCCTGGCCGCCGGTTTGACCTACACGGGGCTGGCCGTGGCCCTGTGGCGCAGGAACGGCTTCAAACTGCTGGCCGAAGCCTTCCTCGCGCTGGGCATCGTCTTCGGCACGCTGGCCATCCCGTTCGCCCTCGATGGCCGCTGGACGTCGGCCGCCTGGGCGCTGGAAGGCGCGGGCATCGTCTGGGTCGGCTTGCGCCAGCGCCAAACGCTGGCCTGGGCCTTCGGCCTGCTGGTGCAGGGGGCCGCGTGGATTGCCTTCCTCATCGCCATGCAGCAACTCAATACGGCATTGGCCCTGCAGGCCAACATCTGGCTCGGCTGCGCGCTGCTGGCCGCCGCCGCGCTGGTGATGGCCTACAATTTCCGCCGCCATGGCAGCCCCTTGCATCCTGAGTTCATGGCCAGCATGTCCGTGCTGTTCCTGACAGCCGCCACGGCCTGGCTGCTGGGCGGCATCTGGAGCGAAATCCTGCTGCGCACGGACGCCGCCACGCAACTGAACCTGCTGACGATCAGCGCGCTGGCAGTGGCGGCCCTGCTGGCGGCACTGGCGCGGCGCGAACAATGGCATGCGCCGCGCGCGCTGCTGCTGGCCGTGCAGGTACTGGCCGGCATGGTCATGCTCAGCCACGCCAGCTGGGCCTGGGACCAGCATCCGGCCAGCCTGTTCGGCGGTTCCTTCCTCAGCGCCCTGCTGCTGGGCGCCGCCGCCTTTGCCAGCGCCCGTTTCCTTGCGCTGCGCGCGCGCGGCGGCGACGAACTGCTGGCCCTGGTAGCGCGCCCCCTGCTGGTCTGGAGCGGCTTGCTGTGGTTTGCCGCCATCCTCGTGCCGCTCGTCAGCTGGCTGCTGCGCCTGATCGACGGCGACCTGACCATGCAGCCGCACGCGGGCGAACACTGGCTGGCGCTGTACCTGATCGCCGTATCCGTCACGACGCCCGTGTTCGCCATCCTGGCCCGGCGCCTGGACTGGCCGCAACTGCGCTGGTTGACCGTGGCCGCCTGGCTCGGCCTAGGCCTGTGGAGCGCCAACCTGCTGCTGGCGCTGTACCTGCGCGACTACCTGCCGACAGGCTTGAGCTGGCTGGCGCTGGCCTGCGCGCTGGCGGCCGGCGAATACCTGCTGCGGGCCTGGCCGCAAGCGGGCTGGCCACTCGACGTGCGGGCGCTGCGCCTGCTGCACACGCTGCGCACGGCCGCGCCATGGCTGATGCTGTGGCCCGTGGGCGCCATGCATGTCAGCACCTGGCTGGCACAGCATGAAGACAGCGTCAGCCCTGCCTGGGCCCGCTACTTGCCGGCCTGGGCCATGATGCTGGTACTGGCCTGGCTGATCCGCCGCTGCCGAGCAAACGCCTGGCCGGTGGCGCCGATTGCCGCGTGGTACCAGCGCACTCTGATACCGCTGGGCGCGCTGTGGTCGCTGCTGCTGATCGCCGCATGGAACGTCTTTGACGACGGCGCCATGGCACCGCTGCCCTACTTGCCGCTGCTCAATCCGCTGGACCTGAGCACGGGCTTTGCCGTGCTGCTGGCCATTGCCAGCTACCGTTTATTCCCGGCCGGACAGATCCCGCTGCCGCCCCTGTGGCAGGCGCGCTTGCCCGTCGTGGCCGCGTGCTTGCTGTATGGCTGGTTCAACCTGATGCTGCTGCGCACGGTCTCGCACTACCTCGGCGTGCCCTACACCTTTGACGCCATGCTGGCCTCGCAGTTCGTGCAAGCGATGCTGTCGCTCGTGTGGAGTGTCACGGCCCTGCTGCTGATGCGCCATGCGGCCCGCCAGCAGCGGCGCCAGCAATGGAGCATGGGCGCCGTGCTGCTGGGATTGGTTGTCTTGAAACTGTTCCTGATCGACCTGTCGAACGTGGGCGGCATCGAACGCATCATCTCTTTCGTGGGTGTCGGCTTGCTGATGGTCTTGATCGGCTACCTGGCACCTTTTCCCAAGGCTGCCGCGACAGCGCCGGCCGAACCGCATCCGGGAGCCGCATGAAACCCATATTGATCTGTTGCAGCCTGCTGCTGGCGGGCGCCGCGCTGGCCGCGCCTGGCCAGGACCGGCCGCATGACTATCGCTGGAGCATGCCCATCCAGTCGCCTGCCGGCGCGGGCATCGTGCAGCTATCGTTGCCCAGGGAAGTCTACCTGCACGCCAGCTCGGCCAGCCTGGCCGACCTGCGCCTGTTCGACGCCGACGGCAAGCGCCTGGCCTATGCCATCGGCGCGCCGCCCGCGCAATCGGCCACGCAGCGCACGAACATTCCAGCCCGTATCTTCCCCGTGACGGGCACGCCGGCAACTGGCGATGGCTTGCAAGGCATCGATATCCGCACGGCCGACGATGGCCGGCTGCTGTCGGTCAGCACGCGCGCCGGCACGGCAGCGGCGACGACGGCGCTGCAGGCGCTGATCCTCGACCTGGGCAAGCAAGCGCAAGACAAGCGCATCGCCGCCTTGCGCTTCACGCCGCCGGCCCGCACGGACAATTACAGCGCGCAAGTGCTGCTGGAAGTGAGTGATGACCTGAAGCAATGGGACGCCATCGGCACCACCACCCTGAATTGGCTCAGCAACAGCGATACGCAAACCCTGGCCAACGACAGCATCGCCTTTGCGCCGCGCGCGTTTCGCTATGCACGCCTGAGCTGGCAAGCGGGCGAACCGCTGGCCTTTGCCGCGATCACGGCGCAAGCCGTCAGCGAAACGGACATCGCCGCGCCGCGCGCCAGCGTCGTGCTGCAAGGCTTGCCCGGCAAGCAGGCGAATGAATGGCGCTATGCCACACCCCTCGCCATTCCCGCCGACAGCATCGCCCTGCAATTGACGCAGACCAATACGGTGCTGCCCGTGACCCTGGGCGTGTATCGTCAGAACAGCTATGTTCCCCGACACCGGCTGCACTTGCGCCAGCAGGCGCGTCCCGCGCAAGGCGCGTATTTCGATCCCCTGCTGAGCACGACGTTTTACCGCATCGGCCTCGATGGCAAGGAACGGATCTCGGGCGATCTGGCCATGCCCGTGACGCAGACTGGCGAATGGGTATTGCAGACCTCCACGGAACACCCGCTCGCTGACGGCAATGCACCCGCCTTGCGCCTGGGCTGGACACCAGCCACTGTCGTCTTCCTGGCCAGCGGCAAGCCGCCCTACCAGCTGGCATTCGGCAACAGCAACGCCGCCGCCGTCGCGCAGCCGCTGTCGCAGGTGGCGCCCGGCTTCAAGGCGGAAGAATTGCTGGCGCTCAAGACGGCCAGCACCGGCCCGCTCCAGACCAACGCCGGCGCTGAGGCCCCCCGCGCGTCAGCAAGGACGGGGCGCCGTGGCGCCTGGCCGCACTGTGGGCGGCACTGCTGCTGGGCGTGGCCGTACTGGGCTTTTTTGCGTGGCGCCTGCTGACGCAAATGAAAGAGGAACAAGGCAGTACGGACAAGCAGGAACATTAGCCGCTGAGCGCGGTACTCGCCGGCTCACTGCCGCAGCAGCGCCTTGAACGTCTGCGGCATCCAGGGACGTGCCGCCAGCATGAAGCTGATGGCCAGGCGCTCCTCGCCAGGCAGACGCGCGTCTTCCTGGTGCTGCTGCGAAAATTCCACCGCCACTTGCTTCAAGCGCTCCAGCAAGGCCGCCGTGGATTTCTTCGACAGCATCACGTTCACCAGGCGCAGCAGTTCCGTTTCGCCATCGAATTGCGAATTCAAATAGTCGCCATAGGCTTCCTTTTTGAAGTAGGTATGAATCGGGCCGTTCGGTATCCACGCAAACGTGCGCGCCACCAGCAGTTTGACCCGGTTATTCGGCAGCAGTTCCAGAAAACCGATCTTGTCGAGACGCAGCAGGTATTTCACGGCTTGCGCTTCGCTGATGTCGTAGATGGCGACGATCTGCTCCAGCGGCAGCAGGTTCAGGGCGGAGACGGCCACCACGAACAGCCGGGTGTCTTCGATGATTTCCTTTTCCTGCGCATACGTCAGGCCCGTGATCAGGGTGGGCGCGGCCTGGGCTGACTGCACGGCCAGCGCCAACTGCTGGAAATCGCTGCCGATGGCCACCAGGATCTGGTCCAGCCGCTGCAGGGTAAATTGCTTCTGCGAAAACATCCGCTTGACGCTGGCTTCGGACACGCCGATGCGCTGGGCCAGCTCGGCATACGTGACGGAACGCGCTTTCAACAAGCGTTTCAAGGCCTCGATCAGGGCGTGGGTTTGCGGCATGCACTTCCTTTATAAAAATAGCATTGATTCAGACGGCAAAAAAGTAGCGCAATACGCTACCTGCGGTATGCCTGCCCGCTACGAGTAGCGTTTTCATTGACCAATTGCCCACAGTCTACAATGATGGCGTTGCCACTTGGCACACTTGAAGGAGAAATACATGAAACGCCTGCTGCCCCTCTGCCTGTCCCTGTCGCTGCTGACGCTTTCCGTGGCCGCCCCCGGCCTGGTCCACGCCGCCGCCTCGGAGAACCTGTCGAATAGCTCGCAAAACCTCAGCCAGGGTTCCGCCATCGTCGTCGCCGGATCCATGTCGATGCTGGTCGCCTCCGGCCAGGTCGTCGTTGCCAGCGTGGAAACAGTGGGCGAAGGCATCGTCATCGTGCTGAAAGGCGCTTCCGAAGCAGGCGGCGCGTCCATCCAGATGAGCACGCAAGCGGCCAAGGGCCTGTCGCTGGCGGCCGGCACCGTGGTCAATGTGGTGGCGCTGTCCACCGGCCACATGCTGGTTCTTTCCGGCAAGGCCATCGCCTTCATCCCGAACGAATTGGGCAAGGCGCTGCTGCACCATTCCAAAGCGTAATACCGACAACAGGACCTCCATGAAACACATACTCGCCATGACCCTGCTGTGCGCCGCCACCATGGCGCCGCTGGCCCAGGCCAACTCCGATACCACCAACGCCTCCGACAACGCCAGCATGGCCTCGGCCATCGTGCTGGTCGGCTCCATGTCGGTGCTGGCCGCCGCCGGTGAAATCGTCATCGACAAGGTGGAAGACACGGCCGACGGCAGCGTGCTCGTGCTCAAAAGCGCGGCCACGGGCGCATCGTCCGCCGCCACGGCTTCCGTCAAGCTGAGCCAGAAAGCCATGCAAGGCCTGTCGCTGTCAGCCGGCACGGTGGTCAACATAGTGGCCGTCTCGACGGGCCATATGCTGATGCTGTCGGGCAAGGCCATCGCCTATGTGCCGAACGCGGCCGGCAACGCCATCCTCCACCATTCGAAAGCGTGAACCCCATGAAACGCCTGACCGTCATTGTTCTCAGCCTGGCCCTGGCCGGCACCGCCCATGCGGGGCGCTCGTGCGAGGAAAAGCAAACGGATGCGACCACCCTCGTGAAATCGATGGACCTGGCGCAAAAGACCCTGCAGGCGCTCGACGCCTCGGGCGCGCAGGTGGCGCTGGTGGCGCGTGCCGGCCAGGACCTGTCGAAGTACCATTTGCGCTATTCCCACATGGCGCTGGCCTGGCGCGACCACCCGAAAGGCCGCTGGCTGGTGGTACATGAACTCAATGAATGCGGCACGGCGCAGTCGTCGCTGTACAACGAAGGCTTGGGCAATTTCTTCATGGATGATGTGTTCATGTACGAAACGCTGATCCTGATTCCCGGCCAGGATACGCAGCAGCAACTGGTGCGCCTGCTGACCAGCAACACGCCCAAGCGCCTGCATGAGCCGCACTACAATATGCTGGCCTACCCGTTTTCCACCAAGTACCAGAACTCGAACCAGTGGGTGCTGGAAACCTTGGCCGCCGCCAGCAACGAGCCTGGCAAGATCGAAACGCGCGCCGAAGCGCAAGGCTGGCTGCGCAGCGCCAGCTACGCGCCGCAAACGCTGAGCATCCCCGCCGCCACGCGCCTGGGCGCGCGCATGTTCCGCGCGAATATCGCCTTCGACGATCACCCGTTCGAGCGCCGCATGATGCGCCAGATCGATGTCGTCACCGTCGACTCCATCGTGCGCTTCATGCGCCAGCGCGAACCGCAGGTGCAGGAAATCGTCGTGCGGAACTAAGGACGCTGCAGCAGGCGGAACAGCGGCCCCGTCAGCAATACCAGCACCACCATGCGCGCCACGTGAAACGCCGTGACGATGGGCACGCCCAACTGCAGGGTCTTGGCCGTCAGCGACATTTCCGCGATACCGCCGGGCGAAGTGGCCAGGATGGCCGTGCCCGGGTGGATGCCCAGCCAGTGCGCCAAGCCCAGCCCGAAAGCGGCCGCCAGCAGCAGCATCAGGACACTGCACAGGGCAACGCCGGCCAGGTAGCGGGGAGCGGCATGCAGGAAGGCGGGACTCAAGCGCGTGCCCAGGGCGATGCCGATGAACAGCTGGCCCGCGCGTATCATCCATTCTGGCAGGCGCGACAGATGGATGCCGCACGCCGTCAGCAGCAGCGCGGCCAGCAGCGGGCCGATGACCCAGGCATTGGGCAACTGGCCCCGTTTGAAGGCAAGGGCCGCCAGCACCGTGATGCCGACCAGCAGCGTCAGCCCGCCATAGTCGACCAGTGCGGCGCCCGGCACGAAGCTTTCATGCCCCGCGGCCAAACCATGGCTGCCCCAGTAGCGCACGCCGAAGGGAATGGTCGCCACCACCAGCATCATGCGCAAGCTGTGCGCGGCGGCGACCTTGCCCACATCGGCACCATGGCGCTCGCTCTGCACCGCCATCTCGGACGCGCCGCCGACAGCCATGGCAAAAAAGGCGGTGGCCTGGTCGACGCCGGAAAGGCGCCGCAGCAGCATGGCGCCAGACGCCCCCAGCGCCAGCGCGAACAGCACGGCGCCGGCGATCCACGGCATATAGAGAATGAGGACGGCCAGCACGGGCGCCGTGAAATACAGGCCCAGGGCCGTGCCGATGGCCCACTGGCCCGCCTCGCGCACGCGCACGGGGCAGGCCAGTTCGCGCCCTGCCAGGCGCAGTGCGGCCGTGGCAAACAGGGGGCCGATCATCCACGGCAGCGGCGTGTGCAGCCACAGGCAGATGGCGGCGCCCGCCAGCCCGGCGGCCAGCGCGGCAGCAAAGGCGCGCCAGCGCGGCCACCACGGCACCGTTAAAACACCCAGAGCTTATCGGCCGGCATGTGCAGCCAGTACTTGCCCGCGTCGAGCTTGTGGCGCGAATACGCGCGCAGGCTGATGTTCTCGGCGCCGCCGCGCTCGAACAGGCATTCCCAGCGGTCGCCCAGGTACATGCAGGTCAGGAGCGGCAGCTCGATGGCGTTGTCCACCTGCGTGGCGCTGATCTTCACCTCTTCGACGCGTATCATCGTCGTCACTTCCGTGCCCACGTTGGCGCCGCGCGCCACGCCCTGCATGGAGGCGCCGTCGACCAGCAGGCGCACGGCGCTGCCCTCGCGCTGCACCACCTTGCCGGGCAGGCGGTTGTTGCTGCCCATGAATTCGGCCGTAAACAGGGTGTCCGGCGTTTCATACATGCTTTGCGGCGTGCCCTGCTGCTCGATTTTGCCGTTATTGAGCAGCAGGATGCGGTCGGAAATGGCCATCGCTTCGCCCTGGTCATGCGTCACCATCAGCGCGGACAGGCCCAGGCGCACGATCAGTTCGCGCAGGAAGGCGCGCGCTTCTTCGCGCAGCTTGGCGTCCAGGTTCGACAGCGGTTCGTCGAGCAGGATCACGGGCGGGTTGTACACCAGCGCGCGGGCGATCGCCACGCGCTGCTGCTGGCCGCCGGACAGCTGATGCGGATAGCGTTCGCCCAAGTGCCCCAGGCCCAGCTGCGTCAGCACTTCCTTGATGCGCGCGGCGATCTCCGTGCTGCCCATCTTGCGCAATTTGAGGCCATAGGCGACGTTGTCGAACACGGTCTTGTGCGGCCACAGCGCGTACGACTGGAACACCAGGCCCAGGTTGCGGTGCTCGGCCGGCATCTCGAAATGCTGCGCGCCGTCGAAGACATTGCGCTCGCCGATCTGGATCGTGCCCGCCTTCGGGCTTTCCAGCCCCGCCACGGCGCGCAGCAAGGTGGTCTTGCCGCTGCCCGAAGGCCCCAGCAGGGCGACCACTTCGCCTTTTTGCAGGTGCATCGAGACACCCTTCAGTATCTGGTTGGCGGCAGCGCCCGTGCCATAGTCCAGGTGCAGTTCATTGACGGTCAATTCATTCATGATGTGGTCTCATTTTCTAATTAGTTATGCAACTTCACGCCGAAGCGCAGCGCGATGCCCAGGCCGATGGCCACCAGGGTGATATTGATGAAGGACAGCGCCGCCACCAGGTCGGTCGAGCCGCCTGCCCACAGCGATACCAGCATGGCGCCGATCACTTCCGTGCCCGGCGAGAGCAGGTACACGCCCGTCGAGTATTCGCGCTCGAAGATCAGGAACACCATCAGCCAGGCGCCCAGCAAGCCGTATTTGATCAGCGGCAGGGTCACGTCGCGCGTCACCTGGCCGCGGCTGGCGCCGACGGCGCGCGCCGCCTCTTCCAGCTCCGGCCCCACCTGCAGCAGCGCCGTGGAAATGAGGCGCATGCCGTAGGCCATCCACACCACCGAATACGCGAGCCACAGGGCGAAAATCGTCGAGCGCACTTCGCGCAGTACGGGGATCACATGGCCGCTCAGCCACAGGGCCACGCCGTTGTCCATGCCTTTCAAGATGCCGTCGAGCCAGGCCGGCACGAACAGGAAGACCCACAGGAACGACAGGCCGGCCAGCAGGCCCGGCACGGCGCGCGGCACCAGCACGCTGTAATCGAGCAGGCGCGTGATGCCGTCCTGCTTGCGGTGCATGGCCAGCGCGATGAAACTGTAGCAGCCGACGGCCAGCGCGCCGCCGACGACGCCGATCAGGATGGTGTTGACGATGCCGCGCACCAGCGACGGCTGGTCGAAAATGTCGCGGAAATGCTGCAAGGTCAAGACGTCGGCCAGGTGCACGCCCTCGCCCCAGTACTGCACGAAGGAGCGCAGCACGATACCCGTCAATGGCAGGATGATGGTGAAGATCAGCCAGCCGGCCAGCAAAGCGAACGCCAGCCACTTCCAGCGGCCCAGCGGCATGGCCTTGCTGCGCGCGCCCTTGCCCTTGATCGACACATACTTGTTGGCCGATTTCAGCAGCCAGCGCTGTATCATCACCAGCGGCATGGTCACCATCACCAGGCAGACGGCGACGGCGGCCATCAGGTGATACGACGGCGTACCGAGCTTGTTCGTCAGTTTGTACAGATAGGTCGGCAGCACCAGGTGGCCTTCCGGATCGCCGAGCACCAGCACCAGGCCGAACACCTCGAAGCCGAGGAAAAATACCAGCACGCCCGCATACGCCAGCGCCGGCATGATCATCGGCAGCGACACGTTGAGCATCACCTGGATCGGCGAGGCGCCGGCCACGCGGGCCGCTTCCTCGACGTCCGAACCCAGGCTTTTCAGGGCCGACGAAGCGTACAGGTAGACGTGCGGCACGTGCGTCAGGCCGGCGATGATGACGATGCTGGTGAAGGAATAAATATTCCACGGCACGAAGCCGAGCAGCTCCTTGGCCCAGATCGAATAGAAGCCCACGGGCCCCATCGAGACGACGTAGCCGAAGCCCATCACCATCGGCGACACAAAGATCGGCACCAGCAGCATCGGGGCCACCCAGCCGCGGCCAGGCAGGTCCGTGCGCACCATCAAAAAGGCCAGCATGCCGCCCAGCGGCACGGCGATCACGGTCAGACCGAAGGCCAGCATCAGGCCATTCTTGAAGGCCATGGCGAAATCGGGATCATCGAAGATGAAACGGTAGGAATCAAAGCCAAATTCGCGCACGGGCATGAAAAACGGCGCGTTCAAAAAGCTCTGGTAAAAAATCAGGAACAGCGGCAGGAAGATGGCGACCAGTGTGATCGCCACGACCACGCCGCGCGGCCAGTTCAGGCGCGACAAGGGAGAGCGCGACCGTGCAGGCAGCGGCAAGATAGCAGTTTGCATGATGAATCCAATGAATGAAGGGTGCGGCGTGCGCCCGCAAGCCAGGCTCGCGGGCGGCCAAGACGGCATTGGCTATTTTTACTTCTTGCCGGCGGTCTCTTTCCACTGCTTCAGGAACGCCATGCGCTTGGCAGGTCCCAGAAATTGCAGGATGATCGGGTGCACGGGAATCGGCTTGACGTTGGCCGCGCCGATTTCCTTGATCAGTTCCGCCGATGTCGTTTCGCCCGTGACGTCGGCGCGGATGGCGAACAGCTTGGCGCCGTTGGCGATGATGGTCTGGCCGCGGTGCGACAGGATGTAATCGAGCCACAGCTTGCTGGCGTTGACGTTCTTCGCATTCTTGTTGATGAACTGCACGCGCGACAGGATCAAGGTGTAATCCTTGGGCAGCACCACGCCGATCGACGGATCGGTCTTGGCGCGCACCAGGGCGTAGGAGCCGAGCACGTTGTAGCCGATCAGGTTTTCACCGGACGAGATGCGCTCCATCATGGTGCCCGTCGACGACTGCACGCGCACCTTGGCCGTGCCGAACGCGTTTTGCAGCGCCAGGAACTGCGGATATTCCTTCGCATCCTGCGCCATGAACATGAAGCCGACACCCGACTTTTCGATATCGTAGGTGGTGACCTTGTCCTTGAATTTCGGCGTGGCGATCAGCTTGACGAAGTCGTCGTGATTCTTCGGCACTTCCTTCGGATCGAGCAGGCGCTTGTTGTAGACGATGGCGGCCGGCTCGAACGTGGTGCCGTAGGCCTGGTCGTCCCACATGGCCCAGCCGGGGATCTTCGCCGCTTCGACCGACTTGTATTTCAGGGCGTAGCCGTCGGAGGCCAGGCGCATCTGCAAGTCCATCGCCGACGACCACATCACGTCGGCCGTATTGCCGCCGGCGGCCACTTCGGAAATGAAGCGGTTGTACACTTCCGTCGAATTCATGTCGTTGTATTCGACCGAGATGCCCGGATACAGCGCGCTGAAATCCTTGATCAGGGGCGCGGCGGCCTTGCTGTCGGTGGCGCTGTAGATCACCACCTTGCCTTCCTTCTTGGCCGCGTCGATGATCTTCTGGTAGTCGGCCGGATAACCTGCCGGCACCTGGGCGAAGGCGGCGCCGGTGGTACCCGCGAAAGCGGCTGCCAGGGCGATGGCGAGTATGGTCTTGGTTTGCATGGTTTGTCTCCGTCTGTGATTGTTGTATGGTTTGCTATTGGCTTCAGCGCATCAGGCCCAGTTCGGCGGCCTGCCTGGAATAGCGTTCGACCGCCTGGTTCACGTACTGCGTCAATTTGTCTCCCGTCAGCGCGAACGGATACATGCCCGCCTGCGTGCGCCACTGGGCAAACTGCGGCGTGGCCATGGCGCGTTCAAAACTGGCCACCCAGCGCTGGTAATCCGCTTCCGGCACCTGTGGCCCCATCCACACGCCGCGGATGATGGGCCACACCACATCGATGCCCTGCTCGCGCGCCGTCGGTACGCCGGCCAGCACGCCGGGCAGGCGCTTTTCCGACAGCACCGCCAGCACGCGCGCATGGCTGTCGCCCGCATTCAGGGTCGCTTCCGAGGTGTCGCCCGACATCACCTGCACGTAATCGGCCTGCATCGCCGTGAATATCTCGCCGCCGCCTTCCAGTGCCACGAAGCGCAGCACTTTCGGGTCGATGCCGGCCTTGCGCGCCACCAGCGCCATCTTCAGCCAGTCCTGGCTGCCGATGGTGCCGGACACGCCGATCAACACCTTGTCGGGGTGGCGCTTGAGCGCGGCGATCAGGTCGGCCAGGGTCTTGTAGGGCGAGTCGCTACGCACGGCGATCATGCCGTAGTCGGCGCCCAGCGCCGCCACCCAGCGCACGTCGCCCGTCTTGGCGTTGCCAAACTTGCCTTGCGCCAGGTTCAGCAGCGAGCCGCCCGAAAACACCACCAGGGTGTTGGCTTCGGCACGCCGGCGCTGCGAGCCCATCGAACGCCACGCCACCGCGCCGATGCCGCCGGGCAGATAGCTGATGCGCACCGAGGACGCGAACGGCGCTGCCGCCGCCGGATCGGGCTGCAGCAGCCCTTTCTGCGCCAGCTTGCAGGTCAGGTCCATGGCGCCGCCCGGTTTGGACGGCACCACGCAATCGACTTCAGGCGCGGCGGCTGTTGCCGGCGCGGGCAGCAGCGCCGACAACAGCAGCAGCGACAGGAACGCGGTGCGCGGCATCGTCATGCCTTAGAAGCGGTGCTGGATGCCGGCGATCAGGCCGCGCTGCGTGTCGCCGAAACCGGCATCGTCACGCGACAGGCTGACCAGCTGGTTGTGCTTGGCCTTGGCATAGGCGCCGGCCACGTACAGGTCCGTGCGCTTGGACAGGGCATAACGCACGCGCGCCACGTACATGATCGGATCGGCATTGAGGCTCGCCGCCACGTTTTTCACGTCCTGGTAGTAGACCACGCCCGTCAGGGTGATGACCGGCGTGGTCTTGTAGCTGACGCCGCCCCAGTACAGAGTGCCGCGCACGTCGGCCTTGCCGGCTGCTGCCGGATCGAGCTTGTAGTCGCGCGCCGCCGCCTGCACTTTCCACGGGCCGTCGTCGTACATAGCGCCCAGGTGGTACACGGTGGTCTTGTCGCGCGCGCCGCCGGCGATGGCATTGCCGTTCACCTGTTCATACGTGGCCAGCAGGCTGACGGGACCCGTCTTGTAGGTAACGGCCGTCGACAGCTTGGCGCTGTCCGAGCTGCCCGTCGACTGTTCGCCGAAGCCGTACGATGCGCCGTAGCTGAAGTCGCCCGTCTTGCCCGAGTACTTGACCATGTTGTCGAAGGCCGTCGTCATGCCATACTTGCTCGGACCCGTCGCGTTGGCCGAGGTGGCCCACGAATAGAACGGCGCATAGGCCATCGGATCGAATGGCAGCACGAAGTCGTACACGGTGGTGAACGAGCGTCCCAGCACGACGCGGCCAAATGCGCCTTCCAGGCCCACGTTGGCCTGGCGCTTGAACAGCGCGCCGTCGGCCGCGCCCGTGTCGACCAGGATGCCGCCTTCCAGATTGAAGACGGCTTTCAGGCCGCCGCCCAGATCTTCGCTGCCCAGGATGCCCCAGCGCGAGGTGTTCATGCCACCCGAACTGACTTGCGTCATCGAGCTTTTGTTCGGACCGGCGTTGCTGGTGTTGCTGATGCCGGCGTCCAGGCGGCCGTACAGGGTGACGTTCGACTGGGCGTGGGCGCTGCCAGCGGCGGCGAGTACCGCCATGGCGGCCAGCGAGAATGCAGTTTTCTTCATGTAGAGTGTCTCCCTTAGATATAGTTATTAGTGATATGCCTGATCAATTTCATGAATCAGGATCACACTATATGATCGTGATCCTTTCAATTCGCTTTCAGACTGACAGGTGTCGCCGGCCAGCCACAGGCAATACCAACAAATTCATTGCGGCCCCTGTCGGCGGCGTGCCGAGAGGCTTACACTGCACCAATTCAAACGAATGGCGGAGACCATGCGCATATTATTAGTGGAAGACCATCTGGAGCTGTCGCACTGGCTGGCAAAGGCCCTGCGCGACGCGCACCTGACGGTGGAGACCGCCCACAACGGCGCCGATGCCGACGCCCTGCTGCATACGCAGGAATATTCCCTGGTGCTGCTCGACCTTTCCCTGCCGAAGATGGATGGCCTGGACGTGCTGCGCCGCCTGCGCGCACGCGGCGGCACGCGCGGCAAGACTCCCGTCATGATACTCACGGCGCGCGGCGGCCTCGATGACAAGGTGCAGGGCCTGAACCTGGGCGCGGACGACTACATGGCCAAGCCGTTCGAACTGGCCGAACTGGAAGCGCGCGTGAAAGCCCTGCTGCGCCGCAGCCAGGGCAACGAAGCGCTCGTGCACACCTGCGGCGCCCTAAGTTTCGACACCGTCACGCGCATGTTCAGCTATGCCGGCGCCCCTTTTCCCCTGACGCCGCGCGAACACGCCGTGCTCGAAGCGCTGATCACGCGCTCGGGACGCGCCGTCTCGAAGGAAAAGCTGTTCGACGAAGTCTTCGCGCTGGCCGACGACGCCAACCTGGACGCCATCGAACTGTATATCCACCGCGTGCGCAAGAAACTGGAAAACGGCGTGGAAAGCGGTTCGCCCGACGGCGCCGTCATCACCACCCTGCGCGGCATCGGCTACCTGCTGCAGCCGCGCAGCGCGATGGCGCCCGCCGCCTCAAAATGACCGTGCGCGCCCCCAGCCGGCCCCTGTTCGAGCGCCTGCGCCGGCGCTGGGCGCAGGGCCGGCCGCTGGGCAGCCTGCGCAGCCAGCTGCTGCGCTGGCTGCTCATCCCGCTGGTCATGCTGGTGCTGCTCGATGCCGTTTTTGTCTACCGCAACGCGCTCGACGCGGCCGACATGGCCTACGACCGTTCCTTGCTGGCGTCGACGCGGGCGCTGGCCGAGCGCGTCTCCATCGTCAACGGCAAGGTCGTGGCCGAAGTGCCCTATGTGGCGCTCGACAGCTTCGAGACCGATACCCTGGGCCGCATCTACTACAAGGTCACGGGCATCAACGGCGAACTGGTGTCGGGCTACGGCGACTTGCCGCCCGTGCCGAAAAACGTGCCCCGTTCGCAGAATTATCCGGCACTGGTGCGCTTCTACCACGCCGACTACCACGGCAAGCCGATCCGCATCGCCGCCCTGCTGCAGCCCGTGTACGACGACTCGATGCGCGGCATCGCCCTGATCCAGGTGGCCGAAACGCTAGATGCGCGGCGCGGCCTGTCGAACCAGATCCTGTTCGACACCCTGATCTGGCAGGCGGCGATGGTGCTGGTGATGGGCGCCCTCGTGTGGTTTGCCGTGCGCCTGGTGCTGCGCCCGCTGATGCGCTTGAAAATGGAAGTCGAGACGCGCACCCTGTCCGACCTGTCCGACGTCGATCCCGCGCTGGTGC
The DNA here is from genome assembly GCF_003667705.1 of Janthinobacterium agaricidamnosum. Taxonomy (NCBI): domain Bacteria; kingdom Pseudomonadati; phylum Pseudomonadota; class Betaproteobacteria; order Burkholderiales; family Oxalobacteraceae; genus Janthinobacterium; species Janthinobacterium agaricidamnosum. The sequence goes on from NZ_CP033019.1 coordinate 4,249,685, forward strand.
ACAAGGAAATGCGTCCGCTGGTGAGCGCCATGAACGGTTCCATGTCGCGCCTGCAGCAGCTGATCGCCAGCCAGCGCCGCTTCATCGCCGACGCCTCGCACCAGCTGCGCACGCCGTTGACGGTGCTGAAAACCCAGGCCGAACTGGCCATGCGCGAGTGCGACCGCCAGGCGGGTGCGCCGCCGGACATCGCCGCCCTGCGCGACATCGTGCGCTCGATCGCCGTCACCACCGATTCGACCGTGCTGCTGGCCAACCGCCTCCTGACCCTGGCGCGCATCGAGCATGGCGGCGAAAACCTGGCGATGGACACCGTCGCGCTGCGCGATGTGGCGCAGCAGGTGGGACTGGAAATGGCCATGGCCGCCGTCGCCAAAAATATCGACCTGTCGCTGGAAGCGCCCGACGAAGCGCCCGTGCATGGCCAGGCGCTGCTGCTGCACGAACTGGTCGCCAACCTGGTCGACAACGCCCTGCGCTACACGCCACAGGGCGGCAGCGTGATCCTGCGCGTGCGCGCGGGCGGTCATGGAAACGAAACGGTGCTGGAAGTGGAAGACAGCGGCGCCGGCATCCCGCCGGCCGAGCGCGAACGCGTGTTCACGCCGTTTTACCGCGTCGGCGCGGCGCTCGAGAGCAACCCCGGCGGCGCGGGACTGGGCCTGGCCATCGTGCGCGACATCGCCGCCCTGCATGGCGCCAGGCTGGAACTGGCGACGGCGACCAATGGGCACGGCTTGAAAGTCAGCGTGCATTTCAGCGGCGCCGCATGAGGCGCCAGACAGATATGTCTTCGATATTGAATGTTGCATCAAAACAACAAGTACATTATTTGTAATATTTTTTAAATAATTGCCTTACATAAACATATTCATCCCTATACAATTCGGTTCCCATTAAGCGGCGAGACAGTCTCTCCGCATTAATTATCTAGGATTAATATGAAAAAGCAATTGTTTGCAGTAGTTGTTGGCGCCGCCCTGGCATTCCCATTGTTCGCCCAAGCTGAAGGCGCTTACGTCGGCGTTAACGTCGGCCGTTCCGAATTGAAAGCATCGGACGAATTTGATTCGATCAAAAAAAGCGACACCGGCTACAAAGCTTACGCTGGCTATGACTTTACGCAAAACTTCGGCGCGGAAGCTGGCTATGTCGACTTCGGCAAACTGACAGAGAAATTTGACGGCGGAAAAATGGAAGTGAAAAGCCATGCATTCTACGTCGCCGCCACCGGCACCCTGCCACTGAACGAACAGTTCTCGCTGTTCGCCAAGGCTGGCGTATCGCAGAACCGCACCAAAGCCACCGTCAGCGAACTCAATTTCAGCGAGAGCGTGTCGAAAAACAAAACTTCCGCCCTGTTTGGTATCGGTGCTGCTTACAACATCAATAAAAACCTGTCGGCTGTTGCGGAATACGAAAACTTCGGCAAAGTAGCAAACGAAGATGGCTCCAAAGTGAAAGCTGACCTGCTGTCGATCGGCCTGCGTTACAAGTTCTAATTCACGCTTGCGCGAATGAATCTCCTGCCGATGTAATGGCGGATAAGAAACCGGCTGCACAGCCGGTTTTTTTATGGGCGAATGGCGTGCAGGCGGCATGGATGCTAAGATCGCGCCCTGAGATTTTAAGAAGGCACCTTGCCATGATGACCAAAGACGACGTAACCGAACTGTTTGCCAATATCGCCGAGAACGCGCCGTGGGATTTGTCCCAGCCGCTGCTGTGGGGCTATTACTTCACCAACCCGACGTCCGAGCCGCTGGAACAGGCCGCCACCTTGCTGGCGCTGCAGGGCTACCGCCCCGTGGAACTGTACCAGCCGGAACTCGACGATCCGGCGGCACCGCCCGTGTGGGTGCTGCACGTGGAAAAGGCCGAAGTGCACGGCGTCGACAGCCTGCATGCGCGCAATGGCGAACTGATGGCATTTGCGCAGGACAACCAGCTGGCCAGCTATGACGGCATGGACGTGGGCCCCGTCGGTGCGGCGGCGTAATCCGACGACATTACGCATAAAAAAACGGCGCCCGCGGGCGCCGTTTTGCATGGATCGCTGAAAACGTTTAGCTGAGGTTTTCCAGGCGGATCTTGGTGACCGTGCCCACCACGCTGTTCAACGCTTCCATCTTCTCGATGGCGGCCGTGACGTTCTTTTCCTGCGTCTGGTGCGTCAGCATGATGATGTCCGTATGCGTCTCGCCCTCGGCCGGCTCTTTTTGCAGCATGGCGTCGATCGAGATGCCGCGTTCGGCCAGGATGCGCGTCAGGTCGGCCAGCACTCCCGGCTGGTCGGCCACATGCATGCGCAGGTAGTAGCTGGTGGTGATTTCCGACATCGGCAGGATTTCGATGTTGGTCATCGCGTTCGGCTGGAACGCCAGGTGCGGCACGCGGTGTTCCGGGTCGGCCGTGGCCAGGCGCGTGATGTCGACCAGGTCGGCGATCACCGACGAGGCGGTCGGCTCGGCACCGGCGCCGCGGCCCGAATACAGGCTGGCGCCGACGGCGTCGCCATGCACCAGCACCGCGTTCATCGCGCCTTCCACGTTGGCGATCAGGCGCTTGGCCGGAATCAGGGTCGGATGCACGCGCAGCTCGATGCCTTCCACGCCATTGACGGTGGCGCGCTTGGTGATGCCCAGCAGCTTGATGCGGTAGCCCAGCTGCTCGGCGTAGCGGATGTCGACGGCATTGAGGTTGCTGATGCCTTCCACGTAGGCCTTGTCGAACTGCACCGGAATGCCGAAAGCGATGGCCGACATGATGGTGGCCTTGTGCGCGGCGTCGACGCCTTCGATGTCGAAGGTGGGGTCGGCTTCCGCGTAACCGAGTTCCTGCGCCTGTTTCAGCACGGTGGCGAAATCGAGGCCCTTGTCGCGCATCTCGGACAGGATGAAATTGGTGGTGCCGTTGATGATGCCGGCGATCCATTCGATGCGGTTGGCCGTCAAGCCTTCGCGCAGCGCCTTGATGATGGGGATGCCGCCGGCGACGGCCGCCTCGAAGGCCACCATCACGCCCTTGTCCTGGGCGGCGGCGAAGATTTCGTTGCCGTGCACGGCCAGCAGCGCCTTGTTGGCCGTCACCACGTGCTTGCCGTTGGCGATGGCCTGCATCACCAGGGTTTTCGACAGGTCGTAGCCGCCGATCAGTTCGACGACGATGTCGATCTCGGGATCGTTGACGATCAGGTAAGGGTCATTGACGACCTTGCAGCCGCCGGCGACGAGCGCTTCGGCGCGCGCCACGTCGCGCACGGCGACGGCGACGACGTCAATGCCGCGGCCCGCGCGGCGCTTGATTTCTTCCTGGTTGCGTTTCAGGACGCTGAACGTGCCGTAACCGACGTTGCCCAGGCCCAGCAGGCCGATCTTGATGGATTTCATAGTTGTGCTTGACTGCTCATAAGTGGCGCCCCCTTGGGCGGCGCCAGGTTGATCGAGATTGCTGCTGCTGGCTTTCAGCCCCGGCCGTGACGCTTGCGATAGCCTTCGAGGAAGCGCGCAATGCGCCCCATGGCCTCGGTCAGGTCATCGGAGTTGGGCAGGAAGACGACGCGGAAATGGTCGGGCGCGATCCAGTTGAAGCCCGTGCCCTGCACGATCAGGACCTTGGCTTCGGCCAGTAATTCATAGGCAAACTGCTGGTCGTCGGCGATCGGGTAGATCTCCGGGTCCAGGCGCGGGAACATGTACAGCGCGGCCTTCGGCTTGACACAGGTGACGCCCGGAATATCGGTCAGCAGCTTGTGCGCCAGGTCGCGCTGTTTCAACAGGCGCCCGCCGGGCCCCACCAGGTCTTGTATGCTCTGGTAGCCGCCTAGCGCCGTCTGGATGGCAAACTGCCCCGGCGCATTGGCGCATAGCCGCATCGAGGCCAGCATGTTGAGGCCCTCGATGTAATCTTTGGCGTGGCGCTTTTCGCCCGAGACCACCATCCAGCCGGAACGGTAGCCGCAGGAGCGGTAATTCTTCGACAGGCCGTTCATGGTAATGAACAGCACGTCGTCGGCCAGCGAGGCGATCGACACGTGCTCGGCTTCGTCGTACAGCACCTTGTCGTAGATCTCGTCGGCGAAAATGATCAGTTGGTGCTGGCGCGCCAGTTCGACGATCTGCAGCAGCACGGAAACCGGGTACAGCGCGCCGGTGGGATTGTTCGGGTTGATGACGACGATCGCCTTGGTCTGCGGCGTGATCTTGCGGCGCATGTCCTCGATGTCGGGATACCACTCGTTCTGCTCGTCGCACACATAATGCACGGGATTGCCGCCCGACAGGCTGACGGCGGCCGTCCACAGCGGATAATCGGGCGCCGGCACCAGCACTTCGTCGCCACTGTTGAGCAGGGCGTTCATCGACATGACGATCAGTTCGGAAGCTCCATTGCCCAGGTAAATGTCATCGATGGTCACGCCGGCGATATTCTTGCCCTGCGTGTAGTGCATGACGGCCTTGCGCGGCGCGAACATGCCTTTCGAATCCGTATAGCCGGCCGCGTTCTGCAGATTGAGCATCATGTCGCGCACGATCTCGTCGGGCGGATCGAAGCCGAATACGGCCAGATTGCCGATATTGAGCTTGGTGATCTTGTGGCCTTCTTCTTCCATTTGCCTGGATTTTTCCAGGACCGGGCCGCGGATGTCGTAGCAGACGTCCGCCAATTTATTCGATTTCTGAATCGGTCGCAAAATAAATCCCTGTCGTGATGCGGCGCGGAGACTTGAGCTTGCAGCGTGGCCGCCGCGCCAGAACTATGAACCCGTGAAACTGCGATGCGAAAGACTGCAAGGCGAAAACAACCATTCTCGCCGAAAACAGGCCATTTTATCAAATTAAACATGGCGAACTGCAGCATTTGACGCCGATTCTGCCACGCCGGCGCAGCCGGACGACTATCGGGCGGGCGCCATCTTCATCTTCCCTTAATCTTGCAGCATTACCATGGCGCCAGCATGCAGCGCCACTGTGGCGCCGAACATTGCAAATTGGAAAGGATGTTGCTTTTCAGTCGCTCTTTTCTGTCATTTATGGCATGCTTACGCCCTTGGCCGCGGCACCCAGTTTGGCCGCGCGCGTACCGATCAACCGACACGACCAGCCCCGATATCGCCATGAAACTCCACGCCAGCAGCACCCAACAATACCAGACTGTCACCGGCTATGACGAAAACGGCGTCGAGATCAATGCCCAGCCGTACAACTACAGCCTGATCGTCATGCCGGAAACGCCGCCGCGCGCGTGGGAAGTGGACAGTTTCGAACAATTGAACGAGGCGCATTTCGCGCAAATCCTGGCCGATGCGCCCGACGTGGTCATCCTCGGCACGGGCGAGCGCCAGCGCTTCGTGCACCCGAAGCTGACGGCCGCGCTGACCATGCGCCGCATCGGCGTCGAATGCATGGATAGCCAGGCTGCCTGCCGCACCTACAACATCCTCATGGGCGAGGGCCGCAAAGTCACCCTGGCACTGATCCTGGCCCCGGCCGCAGGCAAGGCTGCATGAAAATCAATGTCAACGAACTGCACTCGTCGCGGGTGCTGATGTGGTCCCTGCTGGGCATCTTCATCGTCGTCACCCTGTATGCGCTGGGCGTGCGCACCCTGGTGCCGCCCGACGAGGGCCGCTACGCCGAGATGGCGCGCGAGATGTTCGTCACGGGCGACTGGATCACCACACGCCTGAACGGCATCAAGTACTTTGAAAAACCGCCGCTGCAAACGTGGATGAATGCGCTGACCTTCGCCGCCTTCGGCCTGGGCGAGTGGCAGGCGCGCCTGTGGACTGGCCTGTGCGGCATCATCGGCGTGTGCATGACGGCGTACGCGGGCAAGAAGGTCTTCGGCCCGCGCGTGGGCCTGTATGCGGGCCTGGTGCTGGCGTCGAGCCTGTTCTGGCTCGCTTCCGGCCAGATCAATTCGCTGGACATGGGCCTGTCGGGCATGATGACCCTGACCCTGGGCAGCCTGCTGATCGCCCAGCGCGACGACGCCACGGCGACGGAGCGGCGCAACTGGATGCTGGCCTGCTGGGCCGCCATGGCGCTGGCCGTGCTGGCCAAGGGCCTGATCGGCATCGTCCTGCCGGGCGCCGTGCTGGTGCTGTATTCGCTGTGTGCGCGCGACTGGCGCATCTGGACGCGTCTGCACCTGGTCAAGGGCTTGCTGGTGTTCTTTGCCATCGCCACGCCGTGGTTCGTGCTGGTCGCCCTGCGCAATCCGGAGCAGCCGCATTTCTTCTTCATCCACGAGCATTTCCAGCGCTTCCTGATGAAGGGCCACAAGCGCGAAGGCGCCTGGTATTACTTCCTCGTGCTGCTCATTCCCGGCATCCTGCCATGGATAGGCCTGCTGCCGCAAAGCCTGGCCGCCGCCTTCCAGCGTCAGGAAGGCGCCTTCCAGCCCCGTTTGATGCTGCTGGTCTGGGCCGTCTTCATTTTCTTCTTCTTCAGCTATTCGACCTCGAAGCTGCCCGGCTATATCGTGCCCATCTTCCCGGCGCTGGCCTTGCTGGTGGCGCTGTACCTGGAATCGGCGTCGCGCCGCCAGCGCCTGTTCGCCGCCGGCCTGCTGTGCGTGCTGGGCGCTGCCATCCTGATCGGCGGACCGATCGCCTTCGGCAAGGCCAGCGCGCGCGATCCGGCAGCATTGATTGCATTGAAAGGCTACCAGCCATGGCTGATGGCGGCCGGCTTCTTCGCCCTGGCCGGCGGCGCCCTGGCCTTGCTGCATGCGCGCCAGCTGCGCCGCGACATGACGGTGCTGACGATCGCCGGCGCCGGCTTCCTGGCCACGCACTGCATCCTGGCCGGCTCCGAACTGTATGGCCAGAACCGCGCAGGCACCGACATGCTGCCGCAGATCCAGGCCGAACTGACGGCCGATACCAAGCTCTATTCGGTCGGCATCTACGAACAGTCGTTGACCTATTATCTGCAGCGGCCCGTGATCCTCGTCGATTACTGGGATGAATTCACGTTTGGCCTGAAACAGCAGCCGGAACTGTCGATCCCGAACATCGAGCCTTTCATCACGCAATGGACGAACGATGCCAACGCCGGCGTGCGCGACATGGCCATTATCAGCCTGGACCGCTACAAGGAATTGCAACAACGTGGCGTGCCCATGCGTGTCATTGCCGAGGACGCGCGCCGCATGGTCATTGCCAACAAATAATGTTTAACTGGGGCGCGAGGCAGCACGGATCGCGCCCCCGGCCAGCTTGCCCCGCCCCCGCATCGGCATGATTTTTTCACCGCTGAACCGGCTGCGCCGCCATACTGACGATATAAAATAGCCATGCCTGCCGGCCGCTTTTCACCATACGGCAGCCTCGGCAACACAGATACCCTGACACCATACCGACTCAAGAACCGCGCCCCATGACCTCTACCCTGCCCTTTTTGCCTTTTTCCAAACCCACCATCGATGAGGCGACCATCGCCGCCGTCGGCGAGGTGCTGCGCTCGGGCTGGATCACCAGCGGCCCGAAAGTGCAGGCATTCGAAGCCCAGCTGTCCGAGTATTTCGGCGGGCGTCCCGTGCGCACCTTCAATTCGGGCACGTGCACCATGGAAATCGCGCTGCGCATCGCCGGTATTGGCCCCGGCGACGAAGTCATCACCACGCCCGTGTCGTGGGTCGCGACGGCCAACGTCATCATCGAAGTGGGCGCCACGCCCGTGTTCGCCGATATCGATCCCGTCACCCGGAATATCGACCTCGACAAGCTGGAAGCGGCCATCACTCCGCGTACGAAAGCCATCATCCCCGTCTACCTGTCCGGCCTGCCCGTTGACATGGACCGCCTGTACGCGATTGCTGAAAAATACAATTTAAGGGTCGTGGAAGACGCGGCGCAGGCGTTCGGCTCCACCTGGAAAGGCAAGCGCATCGGCGCGTTTGGCGACTTCGTCTCGTTCAGCTTCCAGGCCAACAAGAACATCACCACGGGCGAAGGCGGCTGCCTCGTCCTGAACAACCTGGAAGAAGCGAAGCTGGCCGAGAAATATCGGCTGCAGGGTGTCACCCGCAGCGGCGTGGACGGCATCGACGTCGACGTGCTGGGCGGCAAATACAACATGAGCGACATCATGGCCGCCATCGGCCTGGGCCAGTTCGCCAATATCGACGCCATCACGGCCCACCGCCGCGCGCTGGCGCGCCACTATTTCGCGCAGTTCGGCAGCGACTTTGAAGCGGCCAGCGGCGCCCGGCTGCCCGTGCAGGACTTTGAAAACAGCAACTGGCATCTGTTCCAGATCATCCTGCCCGACAACGGCCCCGGCACGCGCGCCGCGTTCATGCACGCCATGGCGCAGCAAAACGTGGGAACGGGCTATCATTACGCACCGATCCACCTGTTTACCATGTACCGCGAACGCGGCTTTACCGAGGGCATGTTCCCCGTCTCGGAACAGATCGGCCGCCTGACCGTGACCTTGCCGATGTTCTACGCCATGACGACACAGGACGTGGAACGCGCCGTCGCCACCGTCAAATCCATTCTCATCAAATGAGCAGCGCGCCGATGAAACCTGAACTGTCCGTAATCATTCCGATCTACAACGAGCAGGATGGCCTGGCCAGCCTGTTCGCCCGCCTGTATCCGGCCCTCGACGCCTTGCAGACGAGCTACGAGATCATCTTCATCAATGATGGCAGCCGCGACAACTCGGTGGCCATTCTGGCGGAACAGTTCCGCCAGCGCCCCGACGTCACACGCGTGATCTTATTCAACGGCAATTATGGCCAGCACATGGCCATCCTGGCCGGTTTTGAAGCCTCGCGCGGGCAGATCATGGTCACGCTCGACGCCGACCTGCAGAACCCGCCCGAAGAAATCGGCAACCTGGTGGCGAAGATGCGCGAAGGTTACGATTACGTGGGCTCGATCCGGCGCAAGCGGCAAGATTCCGCCTGGCGCACCCTGGCCTCGAAGATGATGAACCGCCTGCGCGAACGCATCACCAACATCAAGATCACGGACCAGGGCAACATGCTGCGGGCGTATGGCCGCAATGTGATCGACCTGGTCAACCAGTGCGCCGAAGTGAACACCTTCGTGCCCGCCCTCGCCTACACGTTCGCCCGCAAGCCCACGGAAATCACCGTCGAGCACGAGGAAAGGGCCGCCGGCGAGTCGAAATATTCGCTGTACAGCCTGATCCGCCTCAATTTTGACCTCGTCACGGGTTTTTCGCTGATTCCCCTGCAAATCTTTTCCATGCTGGGCATGGCGATGTCGCTGGGCTCGGCGCTGCTGGTGGTCTTCCTGCTGGTACGCCGCTTCCTGCTGGGCGCGGAGGCCGAAGGCGTGTTCACCCTGTTCGCCATCGCCTTCTTCTTCATGGGCGTGATCCTGTTCGGCATCGGCCTGGTGGGCGAATACGTGGGACGCATCTTCCAGCAAGTGCGTGCCCGGCCCCGCTATGTGGTGCAAACCATCTTGCAGGATGGCATGGTCCAGGCGGAAGCCGAGGCGCCATCGTACGTGCGCCTGGAAAAGCGCCAGGTGAGCCGCTGATGGGCGCCCCGCGCGCCGTCGTCTTCGGCTACCACAATGTGGGCGTGCGCTGCATCAAGGTGCTGCTGGCCGGCGGCGTCGATATCGCCCTCGTCGTCACGCACGAAGACAGCCCCACGGAAAACCTGTGGTTCGAATCCGTCGCCAGCCTGTGCCAGGCCGAAGGCATCCCGTACATCACGCCTGCGGACGCGCGCGCGCCCGAGCTGCTGGCGCAGGTGCAGGCGGCCAGGCCGGACATGCTGTTCAGCTTTTACTACCGCCACATGCTGCCGGCCAGCATCCTGGAAGTCGCGCCCGCCTACAATATGCACGGCTCGCTGCTGCCGCAGTTCCGCGGCCGCGCGCCCGTCAACTGGGCCGTGCTGCATGGCGCCCCGCAAACGGGCGCCACCCTGCATGAAATGACGGTCAAGCCCGATGCCGGCGCCATCGTCGCGCAAACGGCCGTACCCATCCTGCCCGACGACACGGCGTTCGAAGTGTTCGGCAAGGTCACGGTGGCGGCGGAGCAAACCTTGTGGAACGTGCTGCCAGCCTTGCTGGACGGCACGGCGCCGCGCCAGCTCAACGATCTGCGCCAGGGCGGCTACTTTGGCGGCCGCACGCCGGAAGACGGCCGCATCGACTGGAAGTTACCCGCGCAGCAGGTGTACAACCTGCACCGGGCCGTCGCGCCCCCCTATCCCGGCGCGTTCACCGAAGTCAACAATGTTATTTACACCATCGAAAAAGCCCGTTTAAGCAAGCATTCAGCAGGAAGTTTGCCACCAGGCTTGGCGGTAGTGGATAATTGCATCTTTGGCGTCTGCGGAGACGGCCGCATGCTGGCCATTTCCGCGCTGAGGGCTGCCGGGGAGCCGATTTCGGCTCAGCAATTGCAAGCAAGTCTGACCGCCCGCGTCAGCACACACTGATATCACTCAAGAGAATCTCATATGAAAAAAGTCCTCATCTTAGGCGTCAACGGCTTCATCGGCCACCACCTGTCCAAGCGCATCCTGGAAACCACCGACTGGCATGTCTACGGCATGGACATGAACACGGACCGCATCACGGAATTGCTGGAAGATGACAACTACAAGTCGCGCATGCACTTCTTCGAAGGCGACATCACGATCAACAAGGAATGGGTCGAGTACCACGTCAAGAAATGCGACGTGATCCTGCCGCTGGTGGCCATCGCCACGCCGTCGACCTACGTCAAGCAGCCGTTGCGCGTGTTCGAACTGGACTTCGAAGCCAACCTGCCTATCGTGCGCTCGGCCGCCAAGTACGGCAAGCACCTGGTCTTCCCGTCGACCTCGGAAGTGTATGGCATGTGCCATGACGAGGAATTCGATCCGGAAAACTCGGAACTGATCTGCGGCCCGATCAACAAGCCGCGCTGGATCTATTCGAACGCCAAGCAGCTGATGGACCGCGTGATCTGGGGCTACGGCATGGAAGGCTTGAACTTCACCCTGTTCCGTCCATTCAACTGGATCGGCGCGGGCCTGGACTCGATCCACACGCCGAAAGAAGGTTCCTCGCGCGTGGTGACGCAATTCTTCGGCCACATCGTGCGCGGCGAAAACATCTCGCTGGTCGACGGCGGCGCGCAGAAACGCGCGTTCACCTATATCGACGACGGCATCGATGCGCTGATCCGCATCATCGCCAACAAGAACGGCATCGCCAGCGGCAAGATCTACAACATTGGCAATCCGACCAATAACTATTCGATCCGCGACCTGGCCGGCATGATGCTGACCCTGGCCGCCGAGTACCCGGAATACGCCGAAGGCGCGAAACACGTGAACATCGTGGAAACGACTTCGGGTGCCTACTACGGCGCCGGCTACCAGGACGTGCAGAACCGCGTGCCGAAAATCACGAATACCTGCGAAGAGCTGGGCTGGGCGCCGACCACCACCATGGCCGATTCCCTGCGCAATATTTTCGACGCCTACCGCAGCCAGGTAGCCCAAGCCAAAGCCTTGATGGATTAATGTTGAGCAAGCCGTTCCTGACCCTGAAAATCGACGTCGATACCTATCGCGGCACCCGTGAAGGCATGGGCAATCTGGTGCGCATGCTGGCCGCGCACCAGGCCAAGGCCACCTTTCTGTTCTCGCTGGGCCCCGACCACACGGGCTGGGCCCTGCGGCGCGCCTTGCGGCCCGGCTTTTTCAGCAAGGTGTCGCGCACGTCGGTGGTCGAGCACTACGGCTTGAAAACATTGATGTACGGCACCTTGCTGCCGGGACCCGATATCGGCAAGCAGTGCGCGGCGCAATTGCGCGCCGTGCGCGATGCCGGTTTCGAGTGCGGCATCCACACCTGGGATCACACCCTGTGGCAAGACAATGTGGCCAAGCGCAACGCCGCCTGGACCATTACCATGATGCGCAAGGCCGCCAACCGCTACGAACAGGTGTTCGGCAGCAAGCCGCACACGCACGGCGCGGCCGGCTGGCAAATGAATGTCAGCGCCTTTGTCGAGCACGACACGGCCGGCTACCGCTTTGCCTCCGATGGCCGCGCCATGCTCGACGCGCGCGGCGCAATGGTGCATCCGGGCAATGGCCCGCACCGCGTGCGCAATGGCAACACCATCCTGCGCTGCGTGCAATTGCCCACCACCCTGCCCACCCTGGACGAACTGCTGGGCTGCGAAATCGACGGCAAGCTGATCACCACCGGCAATGTTGCCGCGCATATCCTGTCACTGACGGCGGACAACCCGCGCGATCATGTGTATACCTTGCATGCGGAACTTGAAGGACAGAAACTCGCCCCCATTTTCGAACAACTGCTGACTGGCTGGAAAGCCCAGGGCTACCAGTTTGCGGCGATGGGCGATTATTATGAAAAGATAAAAGATGCGGACTTGCCAATTTGCCCCATCACCTGGGATGAGTTGCCCGGGCGTTCGGGACGCCTGATTGTGCAGGGCAAAGCGGCCTGAATGCTGTATTGTTGCACCTGGATGCGTTGCCAGATTAAAAACCAGCGCTGATGATCACCGTTCAGGAGAGAACCTGTGGCTGATAGCCAATCCCTCGTTAGCATACCCGACTTTAGTGCCGCCATGACCAGCGGCAAGACCTTTCAGTTGCTGGGCCGCCCGGCCAAGGCCACGGTACTGTTTTTCTATCCGAAGGACAACACCCCTGGCTGCACCACTGAAAACATCGCCTTCCGTGACGCGTATCCGCAATTTGTCGCCGCCGGCGTGGAAATCTACGGCATCAGCCGCGATTCCCTGCGCTCGCACGAAAGCTTCAAAGCCAAGCTGGAGCTGCCGTTCGAGCTCATTTCCGACCCGGACGAAGCCGTTTGCCTGCTGTTTAACGTCATGAAGATGAAACAGATGTACGGCAAGACCGTACGCGGCGTCGAGCGCAGTACGTTTGTGATTGACGCCCAGGGCCGATTGGTGAAAGAATGGAGAGGCGTGAAGGTCGCAACTCACGTGGAAGAAGTGCTGGAATTCGTAGCGCATCTGAATTGATCGTTCATTTTGATCCAATGCGCGTTGTCGGCTTCCAGCAAGTCTGGTTCAACCGCAGTTCAGTTCACGGTACCTATCGCCATTTTGAGTCAACGAAGCGCCTCCATCCACTCCGCCAGACGGGCCTGCAGCCCGCCGATGGCGTCCATGACCGGCCATGCTGCCGGCCTCCCGGCAGTTATTCGTCCTGTAGCATTGTTGTTCCCCCGCATCCACCCCATGAGAAGTGCCGCCAGAAGCTGGCTGCCCATGGGCGATTCATTCCAGAAATTTTTTGATTGAGATCCTGATGCCACTGCCAAAATTACCGAGCAAGCCAGCCACCATCCTGGCCACCCAAGATTACCCAACCGCAGGCGCAGCGCGCCCGGCCACCAAAACCCCGGCAGCCAAGAAAGTGGCTGCACCGATCATTGAAGCGGCGATCGCCGAAGTTGCCAAACCGGTCCGCAATGCGGCCACGAAGATCAAGCAAGTGGCGGCCCTGATGGTCGCCAAGCCAGTGCCAGCCCCGGCGCCGGTTGCGGCCGCGCCTGCCGCCGTTGCCGCGCCTGCAGCGAAAGCCAAGCCGGCGGCAAAAGGCAAGGTCACGCCAATCAAGCCCGTCAAGCAGGCAGAGCAGCCGCATCCGGCCAAGCACAAGCCTGTGGAAGTGCAGCTCAAGTCGTCCGCCAGCCGCGCCGCCGATCAGCGCGGCATCAGCAAGCTGTTCGTGCTCGACACGAACGTGCTGATGCACGATCCATCGTCGCTGTTCCGCTTCGAGGAACACGATGTGTACCTGCCGATGATGACCCTGGAAGAGCTGGACAACCACAAAAAGGGCATGACGGAAGTGGCCCGCAATGCGCGCCAGGTGTCGCGCACGCTCGATGCCCTGATCAGCAACACGGATGACGACGCCATCGAACACGGCATCCTGCTGTCCAAGCTGGGCAACAAGGACGCCAAGGGCCGTCTGTTCTTCCAGACGCGTTTGCAAAGCGCCGACCTGCCGGTAGGCTTGCCAGTGGGCAAGGCCGACAACCAGATCCTGGCCGTCGTGCGTTCGCTCGAGTCGGAACAGGAAGGCCGCCCCGTCGTGCTGGTGTCGAAAGACATCAACATGCGCATCAAGGCGCGCGCCCTGGGCTTGCCGGCCGAAGATTACTTCAACGACCATGTGCTGGAAGACACGGACTTGCTGTACTCGGGCATCGTGCAATTGCCGGACGACTTCTGGAACAAGCACGGCAAGGACATGGAATCGTGGCAGGAAAGCAAGAACGGCTACAGCTCCACCTTCTACCGCGTGACGGGCCCGTTCATTCCATCGTTGCTGGTCAACCAGTTCATCTACCTGGAACCGAAAAACGGCGAAACGCCGTTCTACGGCCAGGTGAAGCAGATCAACGGCAAGACGGCAGTGCTGCAAACCCTGCGCGACTTCAGCCACACGAAGAACAATGTGTGGGGCGTGACGGCGCGCAACCGCGAGCAGAACTTCGCGCTGAACCTGCTGATGAATCCGGAATGCGATTTCGTCACCCTGCTGGGTCAGGCCGGTACCGGCAAGACCCTGCTGGCCCTGGCCGCCGGCCTGGCGCAAGTGCTGGAAACCAAGCTCTACAATGAAATCATCGTCACCCGCGTGACGGTGCCCGTCGGCGAAGACATCGGTTTCCTGCCAGGCACGGAAGAAGAAAAGATGTCGCCATGGATGGGCGCCTTCGACGACAACCTGGAAGTGCTGAACAAGTCCGACTCCGATGGCGGCGAATGGGGCCGCGCGGCAACGCAAGACCTGATCCGCTCGCGCATCAAGATCAAGTCGCTCAACTTCATGCGCGGCCGCACGTTCGTCAACAAGTTCCTCATCATCGATGAAGCGCAAAACTTGACGCCAAAACAGGTCAAGACCCTGGTCACGCGCGCCGGTCCCGGCACGAAGATCCTGTGCCTGGGCAACATCGCCCAGATCGACACGCCGTACCTGACGGAAGGCTCGAGCGGCCTGACCTACGTGGTCGACCGCTTCAAGGGCTGGACCCACAGCGGCCACGTCACCCTGGCCCGCGGCGAGCGTTCGCGCCTGGCCGACCACGCCAGCGAAGTGCTGTAAATTGTAGCGGGCGGCGTCAGCTGCCCCAGTCATGCAAAAGCCCCGGCTGCAGCGATGCAGACGGGGCTTTTTTCATGTGCGCGACTTTTTCCTGCGGCATGTTCTAATACCGCTCCTTTCTTCCTGGACAACCCGCCCCATGCCTCCCGCCCTGCAGTTGCTGCTCTGCTTCATCGTTTTCATGCTCATCCACATTTCCGTCATGGCGGCCTGCGCCAGGCTGTTCGGCATCACGGTGCGCAGCATCAGCTACGGCGTCGGTCCCACCCTGCTGACCTGGGGCAAAGTGCGCGTCAAGCTGCTGCCGCTGGCCGGCAATCTGGTGCTGAAAGATACGCGTGAGGAAACTTTGTATGACGACGATCCCTGCCTTGACGCCTACAACTTCCAGCCGCTGTGGAAGCAGGTCCTGCTGCCATTGAGCGGCGTGGCCGTGCTGCTGGCCTTGTCACTGGGCATCATGGGAGCCTCGGGCTGGGAGCGCTTTATCGCCGCCTTCGGGCACATCGTCGCTGGCGCGCTGGCGCCGTTGTCGAGGGCGCAGGAATTGCTGGGTGAAGGGGAAACATTTGCCCGCACGCATGGTTTTGCACTGGTGTTCGCCCTGTTCTCGCTGAAACTGTGCGCCTTTAATCTGCTGCCGTTTGCCGGTCTGAATGGGGGCCAGGCGCTGCTGTCCATCGCGCGCGGCGGCAAGCCGTATGTGACGTGGGAAGAGACGGCAGCAAAATGGCTGTTGCTGCCGGGGCTGGCGATCTTGCTGGCGTGGGCAGCGGCGTTCGGCTGGTATGGCTGGCAGGCGCTGGGGGCGTAAGGAAACGCCCCCAAGGTCGCCCGGTCAGCCGACCAGCACCAGCTTGCGGTTGACGAATTCCATGATGCCCAGGTCGGACAATTCGCGGCCGTAACCCGAATGTTTCACGCCGCCAAATGGCAGTTCAGGCGCCGTGACGGCGGGCGAGTTGATGAATACCATGCCCGTGTCGATGCGGCTGGCCAGGCGTTTGCCGCGCGCGACGTCTGCCGTGATGATGGTGCCACCGAGGCCGAAGGGAGAATCGTTGGCCAGGGCGATCGCCGCGTCGTCATCCTTGACGCGGAAAATCATGGCGACGGGGGCAAAGAATTCCTGGTAGTAGACGGGATTGCCAGGCGTGACTTCGGTGAGGATGGTCGGTGCCATGAAGTAGCCGGCACGCTCAATGCGCTTGCCGCCCAGCAGCACTTTCGCGCCGCCTTCCACGGCCTGGCCGACTTGCTTGACGGCCAGCTCCAGCGCCGATTTGCTCGACAGCGGCGCCAGGGTCGTGGCGGGATCCATCGGGTCGCCTGGCTGCAGCTTGGCCAGTTCGGCCTGGAAGCGCTCGACAAAGGTATCGGCAATGCTGTCGAGCAGGATAAAGCGTTTCGAGCCGTCGCACACCTGGCCCGCATTCTGGATGCGGCCGATGACGGCCAGCTTGACGGCCAGGTCCATGTCGGCGTCGTCCAGGACGATGAAGGCGTCGCTGCCGCCCAGTTCCATCGTGGTTTTCTTCAGGGCCTTGCCGGCCGTGGCCGCCACGGAGGCGCCGGCACGCTCGCTGCCCGTCAGCGCCACGCCCTGCACGCGCGGGTCGGCAATGGCGGTGGCCACTTGCTCGCTGGACAAGAATGCGTTGCTGTAGGCGCCTGCCGGCGCGCCCGCGTCAAGGAACAGTTTTTCAAAGGCCAGTGCGCACTGGGGCACGTTGGACGCGTGTTTCACTACCAGGGTATTGCCCGCCATCAAATTCGGACCCGCGACCCTGGCCAGCTGGTAATACGGGAAATTCCACGGCTCGACGCAGAAGATCACGCCCAGCGGCGCGATTTCCACGCGGGCCTCGCCGCGCTTGACGTCTAGTTGTTTGGGAGCGAGAAATTGCTCAGCATTATCCGCGTAGTAGTCGAGGATTTTCACGCACAGCGACACTTCCTGCTGCGCTTCCTTGAACAGCTTGCCCATTTCCACGGTGATCAGCTTGGCGAAGGCATCGCCTTGTTCCTTCAGCAGCATGGCCGCTTTCTTGACGACTGCCTTGCGCTCGGCAAAGCTGCGCTGGCGCCAGTCGCTCTCGAAAGCAGTGGCTGCCTGGGCCAGTATATTGTCCATTTGCGCATCGCTATGCGATGTGAAGGTCTGCTCGATCTGTTCGCTGTAGGGATTCGTGGTCTGATAGCTCATCTGGTTTCCTTGGTCTTGGCACCCCGGGACTGCGTGGGGTAGCTGGGCAGTATGCTGGCGGACGCGCCGCGCGACAGTACGCACGCGAACATAGCGGCGAATGGCCGCAGGCGGCATGGCGAGCACGGCAGGCACCGGCCTCTCTCTCTCTCTCTCTCTTTGCCACGTGTCCCATGCATGCGGGCTTGCCGCTATTCTTTTTTGCAGACCTGTCGTATGCTCGAGTCAGTGCCGCAAGGCAAACGGCAAAGGAAGCAATATTTTCACCTTCGACACCTGCGGCAAGCACCTGGTCCTGTGGGCGATCCGCGTCTACCAGCGCCATCTATCTCCCTGGAAAGGATTTCGCTGCGCCTACCGCGTGCTGACGGGGCGCGACAGCTGCTCCGCCTATGGCTACAAGGTCATCGCGCGTCACGGCTTGCGCGCCGGACTGGCGCTGCTGCAACGGCGTCTGCGCGCCTGCGGCGAACACCATCGCCGATACCTGGCGCTGCATCCGCAGACGCGGCGCAGTGCGCGCCGCCAGGCCCAGGCGGGATTTTGCGACTGCGACGTACCTCTGCTGGACTGCGCTTGCGACTGCGCCGACGTGGCCAGCCTGGCTGATTGCTCCCGGCCGGGCCGCGGCAAGAACCCGGCGTGGTTCCGCAACGGCTATACGGCCAGTGCCGCACTGAAACGGCAGCAGGAAGAACACCGCAAGAAGATCAGGCAGCGACAGGAATCGGATAGCTAAATTCACACAATAACTTACAAATGAAATATTCATTCATGAAATGAATAATACCCATTATCACTGTGAATTGGCTGGAAACGGATCGGCGGCCTATACTTAAACCGTCTCCCCTACACTGCTTCCCATGCACACCCTGCTCAGCCCGCATACATCGCGGGCTTTTTGTTCCCGGCCATTGCCACTGCATCTTTCCTCTTTTACCGATTACCGGGCCCGCCCTTCCCCGCCAGCCCAGCCCCCAGCAAGGAGCGCAGCATGATCGTGCGCGAGCGCCCTTCGGCGCTAAGGCTGTTCCTCGTGGTGCGCGGCTCCGTCCTGCCGCGCATCCGCACCACGCTCATCGTCAATACCCTGATCGCCACCCTCGTCACCTGGTGCCACGGTACCTTGTTCGACCACAAGGTGATCTTGACCACCATCCCGTTTACGCTGATCGGCTTGCCGCTGGCCATCTTCCTGGGCTTTCGCAACACGGCCGCCTATGACCGCTACTGGGAAGCGCGCAAGCTGTGGGGCGAACTGGTCTTGCGCAGCCGTAATTTCTCGCGCCAGTGCCAGACCATGATACGCGGCGACACGCCGGCCCACGCGAGGCTGGGCCTGGAAGATGTGCGCGTGCGCATGATTTACCGCACCATCGCCTTTTGCCACGCCCTGCGCCACCAGCTGCGCGACACGCGCGGACCGGCCGACTTGCAGCCGCTGCTGCGCCCGGCCGAATGGGAAGCGGCTTGCCAGGCATCGAATCCATCGGACTACCTGATGCTGCAGATGGGCCACGACCTGGCCGACTGTGTCCGGCAAGGCCGCATCGACAGCATCCTCACCGCACAGATCGATAACACGGTTTCGGCCATGGTAGCGGCGGGCGCGTCGTGCGAACGCATCCGCAGCACGCCGATTCCGTTTTCGTATTCGCTGTT
The DNA here is from genome assembly GCF_003667705.1 of Janthinobacterium agaricidamnosum. Classification (NCBI taxonomy): domain Bacteria; kingdom Pseudomonadati; phylum Pseudomonadota; class Betaproteobacteria; order Burkholderiales; family Oxalobacteraceae; genus Janthinobacterium; species Janthinobacterium agaricidamnosum. Next base: position 4,268,679 of record NZ_CP033019.1, read on the forward strand.
GCTGCACCGCACAGCCTATCTGTACTGCTTCCTGCTGCCGTTCGGCCTCGTCGATTCGCTAGGCTTCATGACGCCCTTCGTCGTCGCCATCGTTGCCTACACTTTCTTTGGCCTCGATGCCCTGGGCGACGAGATCGAGGAGCCGTTCGGCGAAGACGCCAACGACCTGCCGCTGTCGGCCATGTGCCGCGCCATCGAAATCAGCTTGCGTGAATCCGTGCAGGACGAGAACGTGCCGCCGCCCATGCAAGCGGACGATTTCCTGCTGAATTAATGCGCACGCCAGCTTCCCCTTGACCTTCCCACCGGGGCAAGGATTACAGTGAACGTACCTAATCATTCAAGGAGTGCTTGCCATGTATCAGTTACAAGTTGAAAACATGAGCTGCGGCCATTGCGTCGGCTCGGTCACGAAAGCGGTGCAGGCCATCGATCCGCAAGCCCAGGTGCAGATCGACCTGGCCAGCAAGCGCGTCACGGTGGAATCACCCGCCGAACTGGGCGCCATCAGCGCCGCCATCGTGGAGGCGGGCTACCCCGTTACCAGCGCGCAGTAACAGCCACAACAGCATTACGACAGCCGGCCTTTGCGCCGGCTGTTTTTTTATCCGTCCAGCTCGGGATAGTGGCGGAAGATGCCTTCCTCATTGAATGCAATTCTGCGCTTCGACTGCAGGTAGCGGGCGATGTTCGGCCGCGCCGCCACCATATCGTGCAGCTCGGACAGGAACGGATATTCGGGTGCCAGGCGCGCCATGGCTTGCGGAAACGCATAACGCAAGCCGGCCAGCATCTGGAACAGCGACAGGTCGCCATACGTGAGCTTTGCGCCCACCAGATACTGGCCCCGGCTGCGATTATTCAGCAGGACCTGGGTAAAATAATCGAGGAATTTCGGCAGCCGTGTTTCGCGGAAATCCGCGCTGCGCAGCATGGCCGCCTGTTTCTGTTCCTCATAATATTGATTCATCGACAGCGGATGGTGCGTGTCGTGCACTTCCGTCAGCCAGTCGGCCATGGTCAGTTGCAGCTGGTTCAGCCATAAACGGCCGCTTTCCGCGCGCGGCGCCAAGCCCAGGCGCCGGCCCAGATACAAGAGGATATTCGTCGTCTGGCCGATCAGCATGTCGCCGTCGCGCAGCACGGGCGGTGCGTAGGCGGCCTGTGGCGTAGCACCGCCATCGAGGCAGGCCAGCATGGCGGGAACGCCTTGCCCCTTGCGTTCAGGCAAACGGGCGATGTCGCGGTAGTCGGCGCCCGCCTCTTCCAGGGCCAGGCGGATGAATTCGCCGCGTCCCTGTATCGTGGGCCAGTAATACAGTTCATACGCCATACGCACCTCCGTTGATTTAACTCAATGGCAGCAAGCCTTCGCTTCCGTTTCACCGGCCAGCCCCAGGCTTTGCAGGATGGGGCAATCGGGCTTGTCATCGCCATGGCACGACTGCGCCAGGTGAGCCAGCGTGTCGCGCATTTCCGTCAGTTCGGCGATGCGCTTGTCGAGCTCGGCGACGTGGGCCAGGGCGATGCCTTTCACGTCCGCGCTGGCGCGCTGGTCGTTTTGCCACAACGACAGCAGCTCGCGGATCTGTTCCAGCGAAAAACCCAGTCCCCGCCCGCGCTTGATGAAGCGCAAGGCGTGCAAGTCGTTCGGCGTGTAGATGCGGTAGCCGGCGTCGCTGCGCGCGCTGGGTTTTAACAATGAAATACTCTCGTAGTAGCGTATCATTTTTGCCGATACGCCCGTTTCACTGGCTGCCTGGCCGATATTCATCCTATGACTCCTTGGTATGCGCGCTGCCTGCATGACTGCGGGCTTTCCAGCGGCGCAGCAACAGGGCATTGCTGATCACGCTGACGGAACTGAAGGCCATCGCCGCGCCCGCCACCATGGGGTTGAGCAAGCCGAAGGCGGCCAGCGGAATGCCGATCAGGTTGTAAATGAAGGCCCAGAACAGATTCTGCCGTATCTTGCTGTAGGTGCGGCGCGAGATATCGATGGCGTCCGCCACCAGGGCCGGATCGCCGCGCATCAGCGTGATGCCGGCCGCATGCATGGCCACGTCCGTGCCCGTCGACATGGCGATGCCCACGTCGGCAGCGGCCAGCGCGGGCGCATCGTTGATGCCGTCGCCCACCATGGCCACCTTCGCGCCCTCGCCTTTCAGCGCAACAATTTTAGCGGTTTTATCGGCCGGCAGCATTTTCGCCGCCACCGTGTCGATGCCCAGCAGCTTGCCGACGGCGTCGGCGCTGCCCTGGTTATCCCCGGTCAACATCACCGTGCGGATGCCCAGGCTGTGCAAATGGGCAATAGCCGCCTGCGCATTCGGCTTGACCTGGTCGCTGAAGGCGAACAGGCCCAGCAGCTCCGATTCCGAAGCCAGCCACGAGATCGTATTACCCGTGTTTTCCAGCGACAAGGCCTGTGCCGCCAGCGGCGCCATGTCCACGTTTAACTCCTGCATCAGGCGCGTGCTGCCCAGTTTCAGGTCCAGGCCGTCGACATGCGCCGCCAGGCCACGGCCCGGCAAGGCCGCCAGGGCCGTGGCCGGCAAGGGCTCGACGTGGCGCGCGGCCGCCGCATCCAGCACGGCCGTAGCCAGGCTGTGCTCGCTGCCACGCTGGATGCTGGCCGCCAGCTGCAGCAGCCGGGCATCGTCGATGCCGTGCGCATGCAGGGCCGCCAGGGCGGGCTTGCCGATAGTCAAGGTGCCCGTCTTGTCGAACACGACGGTATTGACGGCGTGCGCCACTTCCAGCGCTTCCGCATCCTTGATCAGGATGCCGTAACGGGCAGCCACGCCCGTGCCGGCCATGATGGCCGTCGGCGTGGCCAGGCCCAGTGCGCACGGGCAGGCGATGACCAGCACGGCCACGGCATTGATGATGGCGTTCTCCAGTTCGCCGGTAGCGAACCACCAGCCCAGCATGGTCAGCAGCGCCAGCAACAGCACCACGGGCACGAAGATCGCACTGACCTTGTCGACCAGGTGCTGGATCGGCGCCTTGGCCGCCTGCGCATCTTCCACCAGGCGGATGATGCGCGACAAGGTCGTCTCGCCGCCCACGGCTTGCGTGCGCACCAGCAACAAACCATCGGCATTGATGGCGCCGCCCGTCACCTTGTCGCCCGGATGCTTATCGACCGGCAAGCTTTCGCCCGTGATCAGCGACTCGTTGACCTGGCTGGCGCCTTCCACCACCACGCCATCGACGGCCACCCGTTCACCGGGGCGGATAACCACCAGGTCGCCCACTTTCACCTGTTCCACGGGCAAATCGAGCTCGACGCCGTCGCGGCGCACGCGGGCCGCCTCCGGGCGCAAGACTTGCAGCGCGCGGATGGCCGAAGCCGTCTGGCGCTTGGCGCGGCTTTCCAGCCATTTGCCCAGCAACACCAGCGTGATGACGACGGCCGACGCTTCAAAGTACAGGTGCGGCAGCATCTCGCCCGCCGTCAGCCATTGATAGACGGACAAGCCATACGCGGCGCTCGTGCCCAGCGCCACCAGCAAATCCATATTGCCGCTGCCGGCGCGCGCCGCCTTCCAGCCCGCCTTGTAGAAACGCGCACCAAAGTAAAACTGCACGGGCGTGGCCAGCGCGAATTGCAGCCAGCCGGGCAGCATCAAATGGATGCCGGCCCACTCGAGCAGCATGGGCAGCATCAATGGGAAAGCCAGCACGGCCGCGAACGCCACTTTCATGCCGTCGCGGTTGGGCGCCGCCGCGGGCGCGCTGGCGTGGCTGGCGGCGGGCACCGTGGCGGCATAGCCGGCCTGGTCGATGGCGGCGATCAGGACGCCCGCATCGGCGTCGCCCGTCACCTTGATGCGCGCGCTTTCCGTGGCCAGGTTGACGCTGGCGGCCAGCACGCCGGGCACCTTCAGCAAGGCTTTTTCCACCCGGCCCACGCACGAGGCGCACGTCATGCCGGCGATGTTCAGGTCGATCTCGCGCTGCGCCACCGCATAGCCGGCCTTGTCCACCGCCGCCTGCAAGGTGGCCAGCGGAACGTTCTGGCTGGACGCCACCCTGGCCGTATCGGTGGCCAGGTTGATGCTGGCGCTGGTCACGCCCGGCACGGCCGCCAGCGCCTTTTCAACGCGGGCGGCGCACGAGGCGCAGGTCATGCCTTCGACCGTGAACGATTGCAAATAAGGGGAAGCTGGCTGCATGGCGCGGATCCTGTAGATAAGAGGTGATGTCTACAGGATCGTCCCTACCATGATGGGAAGGTCAAGCGAAACTTAGCGTACTTCGCAGTCGACGTTGTTCGACTTGCCGGGCGTGGTACTGCTGGCGGTCGGGGGCATGCTGGAATTGAACACGGGCGGCGGCGCAAACTTTATGCCCGGATTGGCCGGCAGCACCACCGGCGGCTGCCGGAAATTCGGCGTATAGCCGAACTGGCCGGCGCTGAAATTGAGTGTGTCGGCAGGATTGGTCAAATTGATCAGGCCATCGAGCACTTGCACATACAGGCCGGGAGCCCGAGGCATCGACGATGCAGGCGCCGACAGCACAGGCGTCAACAGTGCAGGCGTCGACGGGCCAATATACTCGGCAATAAATGTCGTGCCGCGAATGCCGATGGTGGCGGCCGGCGTCTTCATCTCGAAGCGCTCCTTGTTGCGCTTGCCCAGCAGCCCCGTGACGGAACGCAAGCCCCCTTGAGCAGGCTGAAGATGGCGTGGTCGCCATCGGGCTCCTCGGCCGTATAGCTGAATTGCTCGATCACAAAACTGGTATTCGGTTTCAAGGTGATTTCGCTATTGTCGATCAGCTTGATCAAGGCATAGGTCTCCTTTTCCGTCAGCAAGGTGTCGCCCTGCTCGACTTCCGACTTGATGGCCAGGATCTTCACCTTGCCATCGGCCTTCTTCGCCATCAGCGGACCACTCAATTGCATGACGGTACCGGCCACCTGGCCGGCCCAGGCATGCGCGCCCACGCACATCAAGGCCAGCCACAAGAAAGCCTTAATTGCAGTACATTTTTTTAACAGATTCATTTTTTGTAAGTCCTGTTGAGTCACCTGCGGAGGCGGTAACATCCTTGTCGTCCGGTACCTTGTCAGCAGGCTTGGCCGGCAGTTTGGAAACGAGCGGGACGTTGGCATAGTCGGCCTGCTTGATGACGTTCAATGTGTTATTGATGATGACGTTGATGATGACGGGCTGTTCGACGGTCGTGACGGGCAGGAAAATGGCATCCGCCATGCTGACCGTGCCATTCGGCGCCTGCAAGCCGACGCTGGTGCGCTGGCGATTGATGCGCACGCCCTGCGTGCCCGTGATGCTGCCCGTTTTCGCCAGCACGCTCATGCTGGCAGCGGCCGGCAAAGTGAAACTTGCCGTGTCCGCAAACAGCACATTGCCTTCTGCGCTGGCGGTAAAATTGCCGCCGCTGGCTACGCGGGAGTTGCCCTTGATACTGATGTCGCGTCCCGCCGCCAGGCTGATGTCGCGCGCCGCTACCAGTTGCGCGCCATCGCCCAGCAGTACGTCCGTGCCGGCATTGAGCGCGATGTCATTGCCCGCGATCCTGCCGTTGACGGCAACGGGGCTGTGCGCCGTCACGCTGACGTTGCCGCCATTGGCATCGATATTGCCAGCCGTGACGCCGCCCGTGTTGTCGATGGCGATATTGCCCGCGCCAGTGGTCAGCGTTCCCAAGGCCAAGGTGCCCGGCGCCGAGGTATTGTTCAGCGCAATGCCGCCCCCGGCACGATTGTTGGCGCTAAAACTGCTGACCTGATTGCCCGCATTACTCAGCACGATGCCGTCGCGCGCCTGCACGGTCAGGCTGCTGGCGAGCAGCGCACCGTCCTGGCCGATGGCGCCGTTCAAGGCGCTCAGCTGCACATCGTTGGCCGCCAGGCTGGCGAAGCGCAAGTCGCCAGCCGCTTGCGTGATGGCCAGCTGGCCTGCCAGCCGGATGGCGCCGGCAGTCTGATTAAAGCTGTTGGCGACGAGCAAGTTGCCATTGCCGCTCAACACGCCGCCGCCTTGCACGTAACGGTCCGCCGACAGGCTGCCGTTCAGCAACAGGTTGCCGCCGTTGATTTCCAGGCTGGCCAGCAGGGAACTATCCGGCGCCTTGTCACCGAGGGTCAGGCTGCCGCCCGTCAGCAGTAAGCCTGCGGACGCCGTCAGGTTTTTCAGGATGGTGTTGCCGGCCGCCGCGCTGTAGGTCACGATGCCCTTGCTGTTGCTAAAGTCGACAGCCAGTACGTTCGCGCCTTCCGGCACCACGCCGCCGTCCCAGTTGGCCGCATCGCTCCACAAGCCGCTGCCGCTGCCTACCCAGGTCGACAATTGTTTTTGCGCAATCGTCGCCTGCGTCGTGCCGCCCGTCGAGGTCAGCAGGTAATTACCCGCATCGGCGCCGCCCAGGCTCAGGTTCGTCACGAATACCGTCTTGCCCGCGCCCGCATTCTTGTCGCTGAAGCTGGCCAGGGCCGACAGGTTCAGGCGGTCACCGGCAACCCGGTCATCGCCAAAACCCAGCGCGGCGCCCGTCGTGCCGTCATAGACCTTGTTGACGCCGTTAAATTGCACGTTGAGGGTGCGCGGCGTGATGGCGAAAGTCGTCGTGCCGCCCATGGTGATGTCGTACTTGGTCGACCACAGGCCCGTCGCTGCATAGCTGCCCACGTTGCGCGCGTTGCTGCCGTAGCCGAGGCTGCCATTCACGCCCGTGTCGCCGTCGATCAATCCCACATAGGCGATCGAACCGAGGAAGGCGGCCAGCTGGCCATCGTAGACCTTGCCCGTGGCATTGCCCGAGAGGTTCACTTGCAGCGGCTTGAGGAAAGCCTTCAGCATCGGCGTCGTGTAGCCTTCGTAAATGCGCCACACGCTGCTGAAATTGTAGTCGCTGAAGCTGCCCTGCTGCCGCATCTGCGCCGTGCTGCGGCCGCTGGAGCCGCCGCCACCGGTCTGCACCAGCGATGTTTCATAATTGAAAAAGCCATAGCTGAACGGGGAACCGGCGGACACGCGGCCGGCCACCGCGCCCACGGACGCGTAGCCGTCGCCGCTCACGGCGCCGCTGCTGAAGACATGGCTGACGCTGCCCGTGCTTTCACCGACCAGCCCGCCCATGTTTTCCATGGACAGGATGGGATCGGCAGTAACGGCCCGGCCCACGGCGCCGCTGGCATATGCATCGTCGATGCTGCCGCCGTTCAAGCCCACCAGGCCGCCGATGCTGCGCGCGCCGCTGACATTGCCGGTGGCATAAGACTGGCTCAGCGCGCCCTGGTTATTGCCGACCAGGCCGCCGATCATCTCGCGCGCGCCCGTCACCACGCCGGTGGCGTACGAAGTCGCGATGCTGGCGCCGGACGCATTCGATCCCGCCAGGCCGCCGATGGCGCCGCCGTTGTCGGCATTGACGCCGGTGACGGCGCCGCTGCTGGCCGACAGCGTGATGGCGCCGCCGTTGCTGCCCACCAGGCCGCCCACATTGCGCTGGCCGCTGACGGCGACGCTGCTGTTCACGCCGGATATAGTGCCGCTGACGACCTCGCCAGCCAGCGCGCCCACGTTCGCCCTGCCGGTGACGCTGCCGCCGCTCAGGGTCAGGTTGCGCAAGGTGCCGCCCTGCACGGTGCCAAACAGGCCTGCCGCCGGTCCTGGCACCAGGCTGCGGTCGATTTTCAAATTGCTGAGCGTAAATCCGCCGCCATCGAACACGCCGGAAAAACCGCTGCCGCTGCCGGCGATCGGCACAAAGCCCTGGCCATCGTTCCAGTTCGCCGTGCCGCTGGCGTCGATATTGCCGGCCAGGCGATAGCTGTTGCCCAGACCGAGGCTGGCGATGCCTTGCAAGCCATAGATATCGGCGAGCAGATAAGGTGTGGCGGCACCGTCGCCGCCGGCCACGCGCAGGAAACTGGCGCCGCTGCCGATGGTGAAGTTTCTGGCGCTAAATCCTGGCAGGGCCGCCGCGTTTTGCACCCAGGCGCCGCCGTCGAGCACAAAGCTGCCGCCCACCGTCACGGCGCCCGTGGCCGTGATGGCGGAACCGGAATTGAGGTGCAGATCGCCGCTCCTGGCAAGCGCATCTGATATCCGCAAGCCGCCCGTGTTCGTGCCGTCGCCGATGGTCAGCGACGCGGCCGAGATGCCGGCCAGCTCAACCGCGTTCAAACTGAGGGCCGTACCCGATTTGGTGCCCAGGTCGATGCTGCGCGCACTGCTCAGGGGCTTGATGATGACATTTGCGCCGCCCGCCGTGCCGCCGACGTCGATGCCGCCGGCAACGGTAATATTGTCGGCCTGCAGGGTCACCGTCTGGCCGGCGATGCCGTTGCCAGCAAGCTGGCCGGCGCCGCCCGACAGATTGATGCCGCCCAGCGCGTCATTCGCGCGCAAGCTCAGATTGCCGTTGCCGACATGGACCGCGGCGGCGCCCTCGATGCTGGCGCCCGATAGCGAAATGTTGCCGCCGTTGCTGGTAATGGCCGCGTTCAGATTGACGTTCGATCCCGGGCCATAGTTGCCGCTGGTGCTAGCAGGGTCATTCGCCGACAGGGTCACATTGCCGCCGTTGGTGGTGATGGCGGCGTAGACATTGATGGTTTCGCCCGCCTGCGCGGTCAGGCTGACGCCGGAATTGAGCATGTTCACCGAACTGCTGAAATTGATGCGATGCAGGGCTTGCAAGGTAACGTCGCTGGTGGCGCCGGAGATCGTATCGGCGCCGATGCTGGTGCTGCCGGTCGACGGCATATCGCTGAACTGATCGACATTGGCAAGGTTGCCGCCCGGTCCCTGCACCACGTCGATATCATACGGATCGAGCAGCCAGTTTCCGCGCTTGCCGCGCGCCGCGCTGGTATTGACGCGGATGCCGTCGACGGCCAGGTAATGGCCGGACGTTTCCACGAAGCCGCCGTCGCCGCCTTGCGCACCGCCGCGCGCGGAAATGCTGCCGTGCACCTGGGCCGATTCATTGCCCCAGGCGATGACCTTGCCGCCGTTGCCGCTGACAATCGCATCGGCATTGACGCTGGCATCCTTGCCGACGAGTACTTGCCGCGCATTGTGCACGGCCGCGTTCTTGCCCTGGTAATCACCGCCCAGCAAGACCGTGCCGCCGCCAGTCGCGCCGCTGGCGTCGACCTTTGCATTGCCCAGCAAACCCACTTGCTCGCCCAGCACTTGAATCTGGCCGCCCGTGCCGGCCGCGCCCGCGGCGCTGGTGACGCTGCCCGCTTCGAGCAGCGCCTTGCCGCTGGCCTTGAGCACGATCCTGCCGTTCTCGCCGACGACGGCGCTGTTGGCGTTGAGCACGCCGCGCTGGCTGACCAGCGCGCCGGCCATGCCGATGCTGCCGCCCTGGGCGATGATCTGGCCCAGGTTCAGCGCCTGGTCGGCCGGCGCAGAGACCAGTACGCGCAATTGCGGATTGCCGGGGTCGGCCAGCTGCACGCTGCGCCCGGCCGCCAGGATCACTTCGCCATTGGGCGCCGTGATGATGCCCGTGTTTTCCACGTTCGGCGCGATCAGCAGCACTTGCCCGCCCTTGCCCGCGTTAATCATGCCCGCATTGCTGACGCCGCCGGCCACGCCGCCGGCCGTGAACTGGCGCTTGCCGGCCAGGAAATCCTCATTCGTCATGCCCAGGCTGGAGGCGACCAGCCCGTTCACGTCCACTTTCGCCCCCTGGCCGAAAACGATGCCGTTCGGGTTGATCAGGAAGACCTTGCCGTTCGATTCGAGCGCGCCCAGGATCTTGCTGGGGTCTTGTCCCGTAATGCGGTTCAGTACGGCGCTATTGCCGCTTTGCTGGATGAAGCGCGTGATTTCGCCCGCATGGATGGAAAAACTCTGCCAGTTGATGATGGTGTTGGGCGTGTTCGTGATCGAAAAGATGTTGCCCTGCTGGCTGAACGTGGCCTGTCCGTTGACCACCTGCGGCAAGGCGGGGTTGGCCTGCGCGGCGCCGAAACAGCCGGCCAGCAGCAGTGCCAGCGCCGTGCGGCGCAGGGGCGGCGCAAGCGGGAATGAAAAGGCGGGCGTCAGGATGAAAGCGGAGGCGTGCTGGACGTGGTTGTGCATGGTGTTCATCCTGATGCTAGTAGGCTAAGGCGAGGCGGAAATGCAGGCGGTTGGCGCCCCGCTGTCCCGTGTCGCCGCCATTGACGACATGGGCGTAATCGAGTTGCAGATTGGCGTAGCGGCTCAGCAGCAAACGCAGGCCGAGGCCGCCGCTGCTGATGCCTTGCGACGCGCTTTCGCCGGGCAGCGCATGGTTGCGGCGCAGCCAGGCCGTGTCATAGAACGCCAGCGCGCGGCACTGGTAAGCGAGCACCTGGCCGCACCAGTTCGGCGTGTACAGCTCCAGGTTCAGGTTGACGCCCGAATCGTTCGATACCTCGCGCTCGGCAAAGCCGCGCACGGACGCGGCGCCGCCGGCGCCGAACTGCTCGCCCGGCACCAGCGCATCGGGCGTGATCTGCGCGTTGGCGAGCGCGCGCCATTGCCAGTCGCCGGCCAGCACGCGTCCCGCACTGGCGCTCAGGCGCACCGTGTTGTAGGCCGCCTTGGCGTGCGCGCGCACGCGGTCGAAATCGGCTTGCGCGCCGTGCTTGCCGCCAGGGATATTGTGCGCGAAGGTGACCGCCACGCTGGTCTCGCCCGTGGGCAAGGTCCAGTTGCCGATATAGCTGACGCTGAGCGGATGCACGGTGACGTCGGCGCCCAGTTCCATGCCGAACAGCTGCACGCTGTTGCGGTAAGCCTTGTAGTCGATGCCGTACACGAGCTTGGGTTCGAAATCGCCGCTGCGGGCAAAGTTCTGGTTGTAGCGGATGCCGGCCATGCTGCCCTGGCCGCTGACGGCCAGGTCGAAAATGCCGGCCGAGACGCTGCCCGAATCGACGTTCGAATAGCTGGCAAAAAAATCCATCGAGTCGCCCAGCGCATACAGCGGCAAGTGGTAGCCGGCGCCATACACGCCCACCTTGTCCGGCTTTTCCAGGCTGCTCGTGTATTGCAGGCTGGCGACATGATCGAGGCCGAACAGATTCGCATGCTGCAGCACCACGCCCACGTGCGTCTTGCCCGTTTGCGCGTTGCCCGTATTGTCCACGTTGAGCATGGCTTTCCAGGGCTTTTCGTCGGCCACCGTGACGATGGCGTCGATGGCGCCCGCCGGTTCATCGGCTTGCAGCCGCACTTCGATCTTGCGCGCCGGGTTTTCATTGGCCAGCCTCAGGCTTTGCGACAGGGCCGGCAAGTTCGGCGTCTCGCCTTCGCGAAGAGACGGCAAGGCGCGCCGCACGTTGGCTTCGTCCACATGCGTATTGCCGCCGATGGCAAGCTTGCCCAGCGGCGTTTGCAGCACGCTCAGGCGCACCACGCCGCGCTCCAGTTCCTGCTCGGGCAGTTGCACCTGCACGGCGCTGTAACCGCGCTCGCGGTAAGCCCCCTCCAGCGCCTCGACGGCGCGCGCGATGTCGGAAAAATCGCGCTGCGCTCCCGTGTAGGGCGCCAGCAGGGCCTGCACTTGCGCGGGCGTGAGCAGGGTATTGCCCTGGACGTCGAAGCGGCGGATCTCGAAGCGCGGCACGCCGTCGCCCTGCGTGGCAGGCGCGGCGTCATCCATGGAAACAGCGGCGCCGGCGGCGCCGACGGCGAACAGCAGCGCGGAACCCGCAAGCAGGTGCACCAAACGATATGTCATGTGAAGGATTTCTTGTGTAACCGGACAAGCGCGCGGCCCGCAGGCGCCAGCATGTCCGGCAATGGATTGAAGACAAATTTTAGACGGCTTTTAGTTTCCAGTCAGAAATTTCTAACATTTCCCCCTGTTTTTTATCGCAATGCAACAAACAATGCGCACGCCATGGTAAAAAATGCCGCAATCGCTTGCCTTTTCCGGCGAATGGCGGGCTATTTGCTGTGCAATGCTGTCACGCCATCCCAGTCCCATGGCGGTGGCGCGTTGCGGTACTGCTCCAGGCGCGCCGCGTACAGCCGGTACAGGCCATCGCCGGGAAAGTCCGCCTGCAAGCGGGCCAGCTGCGCACCTGCCTGCGCCCAGTCGCGCGCGCGCAGCCGGGCCAGCACCGCGTGCCAGCGCTCGAGCTGCGCCAGTTCGGCCGCCGCGGCGCCGGCCAGCAGGCAGCGCGGCTCGAAGATCGCCACCGCTTCCTGCTTGCCCAGCACCCTGATCCTGTCGAGCTCGCGGTACAGGAAATCCGGGGCGGCCGCGCGCGTGGCCTCGCCCACCACGATGCCCACGCCATACAGCTTGCTGGCGCCTTCCAGGCGCGCGGCCAGGTTGACGCTGTCGCCCATCACGGTATAGGCGCGGCGGATGCGCGAGCCCATGTCGCCCACATGCATGGGCCCCGTATTGATGCCGATGCCGATGCGCAGCGCCGGCCAGCCGCGCGCGCAAAATTGCTGGTTCAGCCGCGCCGCGCTGGCCTGCATCAGCAGGGCGCTGGCCACGGCCCGGCTGGCGTGATCGCCAAAGGCGACGGGCGCGCCCCAGAACGCCATCACGGCGTCGCCGATGTATTTGTCCAGGGTGCCGCCATGGCTGTCGCGGATATCTTCCGACATGGCCGTCAGGTATGCGTTGATGTATTCGCGCAGCGCGGCCGGCGCCAGCTGCTCGGAAATGGCCGTGAAACCGCGCACGTCGGCAAACAGCACCGTCAGTTCGCGGTTCTCGCCCTCCATCGTGTAGCGGCGCGGATCGTCGGCCATCTCGGCCACCAGCTCGGGCGCCACGTATTCGCCGAAACGGGCCACCAGCGCGCGTCCCTTGCGCACCTCGAAAAAGTAACCCCACGCCAGGTTGGCGATGAACAGCGCAAGGATCAGCAGCAACAGCACGGCACCGCCCAGCACCAGATCGTGCACGGCGTACAGGTACAGGTTGATGCCGATGGCGGCGGCCAGCGCGGCCACGGTGGCCAGCATCACGCCGGCCGGCGGCAGCACGGCCAGGGCGCCCGCCAGCAGCAGGCCAAACAGCACGATCTGCACCAGTTCCAACGCCAGCGCGTAGTCGGGCCGCGCCTTGAAACGCCCGTCGAGCATGGACTTGATCAGGTTGGCGTGCACCTCCACCCCCGAATATTCGGCATTCACGGGCGTGGCGCGGATATCGTTCAAACCGGGCGCCGTGGTGCCCACCAGCACGATGGTGCCCTTGAGCAGCGCGGCCGGCACCGTGCCGGCCAGCACGTCGGCGGCCGACACGTAGCGGAAGGCGCCGCCATCGGGGCCGCCCGCGCCGCGGTACTGCACCGTGGTCGTCAAGGCTTCGCCGACAGGAATCGCCATCGCGCCGCGCGGCGTGAACAGCATGATGTGTTCGAGGCCGCCATTGGCCAGTTCGCGCGCCGACAGGGTATCGGCCGTGCCCGTGAAACGGGGGGCGATGGCGCGCGCCTGCAGGTAGACGGCGACGGTGGCCAGAGACAGCGAAGGATAATAGCCGTCACCGATGCGCTGCAACAGGGTCGAGGAACGCACGACGCCGTCGGCATCGGTCAGCGCCGTGAAGATGCCGGCGCCCTGCGCGGCCGCCTGCAGGGGTGCGATATTGGCTTCGTAGCCGCGCGCCACGTAGGCCGTGACCGTGCGCCCGTTCAAATCGGCGACGGTAAAGGCGGGCCTGGGCAGCACGCCCTTCCTTTGCTGCTCCGAGACGCTGTAGCCGAGCACCACGGGCTGGCCGCGCATGGCCTCGGCAAACAGGCCGTCGTAATCCATGGCCGGGCGCAGCTTTTCCAGCTGCGCCGGCAAGCCGGCCACGCCCGCCAGTTCGCCGCGCGCCAGGCCTTGCAGCACGGCGTAGCCGGAACTGGTGTCCGCTTCGGGAAACGCAATATCGAAGCCCAGCGCGGCCACGCCGTAATGGCCGGTGAGCTGGCGCACCAGGCGCGCCTGCACGTCGCGGCTCCAGGGAAAACGGCCCACGCGGGCCAGGCTTTGCTCGTCGATGTCGACGATGACGATGCGGCGGTCGAGCTGCGGCGCATCAAAGCGCATGCGCCAGTCGCCCAGCATGGCGTCAAGCCGCGCGATCGTGTCGTTGCCGGCCAGGCACAGCACGGCGGCCGCCACGCTGAGGAGCACGCCCAGCGCGAAACGCGCGCCATGCTTGCGCCAGGCCAGCGGCAGCATCACGGGGTATAGCCCGGAATGGCCGCCTCGTCGACGGCATCGATCTGGCTCGGATGCATGTGCTTTTCAGCGAAGGTCAGATAGACCTTGCTGCGGATGAAAACGTCGAACAGCTCCGGGTCGATATGGCCGTTCAGGCTGAAGTTACCGAGGATGCGCAGCGATTCGGACAGCGACTTGCCCTTTTTGTAGGGCCGGTCGCGCGCCGTCAGCGCCTCGAAAATGTCGGCAATCGCCATCAGCCGCGCCGGCACCGACATCTGCTCTTTCGTCAGCCCGCGCGGATAACCCTTGCCATCCATGCGCTCATGGTGGCCGCCCGCATATTCGGGCACCTTTTGCAGGTGCTTGGGCCACGGCAGCGCTTCGAGCATGCGGATCGACACGCTGATATGGTTGTTGACGATGGCCCGCTCGGCCGCCGTCAGGGTGCCGGCGCGGATGGTCAGGTTTTCCGTCTCGTCGGCATCGAGAAAATCGCGCAGTTCGCCGTCGGCCGCGCGCCAGCGGCGCCGGGCGATCTGCCGCACCCTTTCCTGGTCGGCCTGCGCCATGCTCTCGCCGCCGATGTTGACCGTGCGGATGAAATCGCGCTCTTCGCGCAGCGCCGCCTTCTCCTGCTCCAGCGCGCGGGCAATGGCGTCCTTCTGCTGCGGCTGCGCGGCCTGCAGGCGCAGGGCCTCGATCTCGGCGTCGCGCAGCAGCACTTCGTAGCGCGTGTCGATCAGGGCGATGCGGTCGAAAATGGTTTCCAGCTTGGTGGCCTTGTCGACCACGTGCACGGGCGTGGTGATCTTGCCGCAATCGTGCAGCAGGCCGGCCAGCCACAGCTGCTTGCGCTCGTTGTCGCTGAGCCGGAAATCGGCCAGCGGCCCCGTTTGCGTCGCATGCGCGGCGTCGGCCAGCAACATCGTCAGCTCGGGCACGAACTGGCAATGCCGTCCCGTGTACGGCGACTTTTCATCGATGCCGATATTGATCAGGGTAACGAGCGACTCGAGCAGCTCTTCCAGCTGAGAGATGAGCAGCTGATTAGTCAGCGCCACGCCCGCCTGCGCGGCCAGCGCCTCGATGAAGCGCTGGTCGGTGGAGGAAAAGGCGCGCACCTGGCCCGTCTCGCCATCCTTGGCATTGACCAGCTGCAGCACGCCGATCAAGTCGCCCTCGTGATCGCTCATGGGCACCGTCAGGATCGATTGCGTGTGGTAGCCATGGTGGCGGTCAAACTCGCGCATGCCGGAAAAATTGAAGACCTCGTCGCGGTAGACGTCGGCGATATTCACGCTGCGGCGCATGTTCGCCGCATACGCGGCCACCGACGCCAGGTTGGGCTGGCCGGCGCCATCGAACAGGGGTACGCCCGGCAAACCCATGTCCGCCCCCTGCGCGATGCCCAGGCTGTCGTTGACGCTGATGTCGAACGCCAACTGGCGCCCCTCAAGCGCGGGCCGGTACAAGGTGGCGCCGTCGGCGCCGCTCATGCTTTTCGCCAGCAGCACGATGCGCTGCAGCAGCGCGCCAATGTCGCGCCCCTCACCGCCCAGGCCGTGGCCGAGCGCGACGCTGAGTTCGGTCAATTGCTCCAGTCTGTGGGCGATTTTCTCAGGGTGCAGCTGAGGCATATTGGTGGCAATCAGGTAATGGGCAAGCAAAAAAGGGGAAGTCGGCAAGCGCCAGTGTAACGGCGACCCTGCGCACTGTACATTACTTAGTCACAACAAAATGAAATTACTTTCCGTAACGCAACACGCATAAATGTTGCCGCCAATCTCATTAATTAGAATAGAATCAACAATAATTACACTGTAACAAGGTACTGAATGAAATTCACGTTCAGGGGCGTGCGCGGCTCCATCCCCTCCCCCGGCCCGCGCACGGCGCGCTATGGCGGCAACACCACGTGCATCGAAGTGCGCACGGACAACGACAGCCTGATCATTCTCGATGCCGGCAGCGGCATCTTCGCGCTGGCGCAGCAACTGCCGCCGGGCCAGCCCGTCGACGCGCACGTCTTCATCACGCACAGCCACTGGGACCACATCCACGGCTTGCCCATGTTCTCGCCCCTGTTCGTGGCCGGCAACCGCATGCGCCTGCATGGCGCCCTGGACGGCAACAGCGGGCGCGGCATCGAGCACGTGATGGCGGTGCAGCTGCAGGGCAGTTATTTTCCCGTCAGCGAAGCGGCCATGGCGGCCTGCATCGAGTACCGCACCCTGGCGCCCGGCGAAGCCGTCGACGTGGGCGGCGCGCGCGTGCGCGGCGCGGAAATGAACCATCCGGTGGTCAACCTCGGCTACCGCATCGACTGCGGCGGCGCCTCGCTGTTTTTCAGCGGCGACCATGAACCGTTCTACAACCTGCATCCGCCCGGCCACGCCGAGCATGCGGCCTGCGCGGCGCGCAATGCGCAGCGCCAGGCCGGCATCGATGCGCTGGTCGCCGGCGTCGATGCGCTGATCATGGATTGCTCGTACACGCGCGAGGAATACCCGGGCAAGCAGGGCTGGGGCCACGGCACCTTCGACGCCGCCTTCGACCTGGCCCTGCGCTGCGGCGCGCGGCACCTGTACTGCACCCACCACGAACCGACGCGCAGCGACGAGCAGCTCGAGGCCGTGTTTGCCGACGTGATGGGCCGCTATGCGAGCCGCCTGGCCGGCCTGCAGGTGTTCCTCGCCAGCGAGGGGCTGACGGTGGAACTGGCCGGCGCATAAAAAAAGGAACCTTACGGTTCCTTTTTTATACATGCGCCCAGTTGGCCCAAGGCCCTCTGAAAACCGTAGCGAGCAAGCCCGATATCGGATTGAGTAGCGGAGCTGTACTTTAGTACAGTGAGCAACGGAGATTCGATAGTGGGCTGCGCAGTAGGTTTGCAGAGGTGCC
This sequence comes from Janthinobacterium agaricidamnosum, assembly GCF_003667705.1. Classification (NCBI taxonomy): domain Bacteria; kingdom Pseudomonadati; phylum Pseudomonadota; class Betaproteobacteria; order Burkholderiales; family Oxalobacteraceae; genus Janthinobacterium; species Janthinobacterium agaricidamnosum. The sequence continues at coordinate 4,285,730 of NZ_CP033019.1, forward strand.
TTACATGATGTGGTGGCCAATCCACCAGGCCACTGCCGCCACGAACGCGGAAGCGGGAATCGTGAAGATCCAGGCCCAGACGATATTGCCGGCAACACCCCAGCGCACGGCCGACATTTTTTGCGCCGAGCCGACGCCGACGATGGCGCCCGTGATCGTGTGCGTGGTCGACACGGGAATGCCCAGCGCCGTCGAGACGAACAGGGTGATGGCGCCGCCCGTTTCGGCGCAGAAGCCGCCGACGGGTTTCAACTTGGTGATCTTCTGGCCCATGGTCTTGACGATGCGCCAGCCGCCGAACAGGGTGCCGAAGCTGATGGCCGTGTAGCACGAGATGATGACCCACATCGGCGGCATCTGGTCGTTCACGTTCGAGTAGCCGGCCGCGATCAGCAGCATCCAGATGATGCCGATGGTTTTTTGCGCATCGTTGCCGCCGTGGCCCAGGCTGTAGGCGGCTGCCGATGCCAGTTGCAAACGGCGGAACCACTTGTCGACCTTGCGCGGCGTCGAACGGACAAAAATCCACGACACGATCAGCATCATGATGGAGCCGAACACGAAGCCCAGCACGGGTGCGATGACGATAAAGGCCACGGTTTTCCACAGGCCGGCCGCGACCAGCGCGCCCGTGCCGGACTTGGCGACAGCGGCGCCCACCAGGCCGCCGATCAGGGCGTGCGAGGACGACGAGGGAATGCCGTAGTACCAGGTAAACAAATTCCAGAAGATGGCGCCCATCAGCGCGCCGAAGATCACGTACTGGTCGATCACGGCCGGGTCGATGGTGCCCTTGCCCACCGTGGCGGCCACGGTCAGCTGGTGGAACACGAAGATGGCGACGAAGTTGAACGTGGCGGCCATGGCAACCGCGGTCTGCGGTTTCAATACGCCCGTCGAGACCACCGTGGCAATCGCGTTGGCGGCATCGTGGAAGCCGTTCATGAAGTCAAACAGCAGCGCGAGGACGATCAACAGGCCTAGCACGTAGATGCTGATTTGTATGGTCATTATAGTTTCTTTTCTGATTCTGGTTCAGGACAGGCCCAACGCTTACGCGTTTTCGACGATGATGCCTTCGATAATATTGGACACATCTTCGCAACGGTCGGTCACGGTTTCCAGAATTTCGTAGATCGCTTTCAGCTTGATCAGGTTGCGCACGTCCGGCTCGTCGCGGAACAGCTTGGACATGGCGGCGCGCATCACGTGGTCGGCGTCCGATTCCAGGCGGTCGATTTCTTCGCAGATGGCGACGATCTTGCGCGAGTTGTCCATATTGTGCAGCATGGCGACGGCGTCGCGCACTTTCTCGGTACAGGCCAGCACCAGTTCGGCCAGGCGCTTGGCTTCCGGCGTGACGGCTTTCAGGTCGTACAGCGAAACGGTCTGCGCTGCGTCTTCCAGCAGGTCGAGGATGTCGTCCTGGCGCGTGATCAGCTGATGGATGTCGTCGCGGTCGATCGGCGTGATGAAGGTCTTGTGCAGCATTTCCACGGTGGCGTAGGTGACTTTGTCCGCCTGTTTCTCGATGCTTTCGATCGCATGCACGCGGTTTTCCAGGTCGTCGAAATTGGTCATCAGGCCGAGCATCTCTTTCGCGCCCTTGACGCACAGTTCGGCGTGCTGGTTAAACAATTCAAAAAACTTGCCCTCAGTGGGCATCAAGCGTCCAAACATGTCATTCTCCGTTAAGCATTGAGTCGTGTTATTTACTACAGAAAGCCGCCCCGTATGAGGGGGCGGCCAATGGAATATCAGTGCTGCTGAGTCTTAGTCGCCTTGGTAAAGCGCCAGGCCACCACTGTAATTGCCAAATTTGGTGTACTGCCCCATGAAGGTGAGGCGGATGCTGCCGATTGGACCGTTACGTTGTTTGCCGATGATGATTTCGGCCGTCCCCTTGTCTGGCGAGTCGGGGTTATACACCTCGTCGCGGTAAATGAACAGGATCACGTCGGCATCCTGCTCAATAGCGCCCGATTCGCGCAAGTCGGACATCACGGGACGCTTGTTCGGGCGTTGTTCCAGCGAGCGGTTCAACTGTGACAGCGCGATCACGGGGCAACCGAGTTCTTTCGCCAGGCCTTTCAAGCCACGCGAAATCTCGGAAATCTCCGTGGCGCGGTTGTCGCCCGGCGTATTGGCCGACATCAGTTGCAAGTAATCGACGATGATCAGGCCCAGCTTGCCGCACTGGCGCGACAAACGGCGCGAACGGGCGCGCAATTCGATGGAATTGAGCGCCGGCGTTTCATCGATGTACAACTGCGCGTCGTTCATCTTCTGGATTGCATTCGTCAGGCGCGGCCAGTCTTCGTCGTTCAGGCGGCCCGTGCGCAGGCGGTGCTGGTCCAGCTGTCCGACGGAGCCGAGCATACGCATGGCCAGCTGGGCGCCGCCCATCTCCATCGAGAACACGGCCACGGGCAAGCCGCTGTCGATGGCCACGTTTTCGCCGATGTTGACGGAAAACGCCGTCTTGCCCATCGACGGACGGCCCGCCACGATCACCAGGTCGCCCGGCTGCAGACCCGAGGTCATGCGGTCGAGGTCGATGAAACCGGTGGGCACGCCCGTGATTTCACTCTGGTTGTCGCGGCTGTACAGTTCGTCGATGCGCTCGACCACCTGCGTCAGCAGGGGCTGGATGGCGGTCCAGCCCTGGGCGCCGCGCGCGCCTTCTTCGGCGATGGCGAAAATCTTCGATTCGGCCTCGTCAAGCATCTGCTTGACTTCCTTGCCTTGCGGGCTGAAGGCCGTGCCGGAGATATCGTCGGCGACGGTAATGAGCTTGCGCAGCACGCCGCGGTCGCGCACGATCTCGGCATAGCGCCGGATGTTCGCGGCCGATGGCGTGTTTTGCGCCATGGCGTTCAGGTAAGCGAGTCCGCCCACGTCATCGGCCTTGCCGAGCTGGGTCAGGGTTTCAAAAACAGTAATGACATCGGCTGGCTTGGAAGCGTTAACCATCTTGACGATTTGCTCGAAGATGATGCGATGGTCATAGCGATAGAAATCCTCCGCATGCATGAAGTCGGCGATGCGGTCATAGGCGGCATTGTCGCGCAGCAGACCACCGATAACGGATTGTTCTGCTTCGATCGAATGCGGCGGAATACGGAGGGAATCCAGTTGCGGATCAGAGGGGGCGTTCATGGCGCGAATTATACCCGCTTCGGCGTGCCGGCAAAAATAAAGGGCTGAAAATGAGCGAAAAAAAGGCCACAAAAAAGCCGGGCGAACCCGGCTTTTCATAGTGCGGCAGCGCTTGCGGGCCAGGCCCGCAGACGATTACGCGTTCGCGTCTGGAACGACAGCGATAACAACTTCCACGACCACGTCGGTGTGCAGAGCAACCGAAACGTTGTGCTCGCCAACGATCTTCAGCGGGCCGGTAGGCATGCGGATTTGTGCTTTTTCAACAGCAAAACCTTGCTTGGTCAGCGCTTCAGCGATGTCGAAGTTGGTGACGGAACCGAACAGACGGCCATCGACGCCAGCTTTTTGAGCAACTTGAACGGTCAGGCCGCTCAGTTTTTCGCCCTGGGCTTGCGATGCGGCCAGTTTGGCGGCAGCAGCTTTTTCCAGTTCGGCGCGCTTGACTTCGAATTCAGCCACAGCGGTTGCCGTAGCACGACGTGCCAGGCGTTGCGGGATCAGGAAGTTACGTGCGTAACCGTCTTTGACTTTGACGACTTCGCCGAGGTTACCGACGTTTACAACTTTTTCTAACAGAATGATTTGCATAGTTCTTCTCCAGGAATATCTGACCGATTAAGCGTGGTGCAGATCGGTGTATGGCAGCAGCGCGAGGAAGCGAGCGCGCTTGATTGCGGTGTCGACTTGGCGCTGGTAGTGCGCTTTGGTACCGGTCAGGCGTGCTGGCATGATCTTGCCGTTTTCCTGGACGAAGTCTTTCAGCGTGTCGACGTCTTTGTAGTCGACTTGCTCAACGTGCGCTGCCGTGAAGCGGCAGAACTTCTTACGTTTGAACAAAGGGTTTTGCTGTTTGCGTTTTTCTTTAAGCTTGAGCTTATTTTTGTCGAACTTTTTACCGAATGCCATGTCAGGCTCCTGTATCTAAAATGCGCTAGTCAGAATTGACTGCACTAAAATCAATGATGTGAAACACCAAACTCTTGCTGTTGCGGCTCTTCCTGGCCAGGAAACCCGTGAACTGATACACCCCGCCCAAGCTTGCCTGACTGAACCGGCCTGAAATTTCGCCAGCGGCTAGCGCGGCAACATCAAACTCGGTCAAACGGGCAATCCCTGCTTCCATCTGCTGCGAACTGTGTTGCAATACTGCATTCACAATCGGCAGTCCTGCCGGGGTGTAGCGCAATATTTCGCGCTCGGCAATGATGGCGGTGACTTGTAGCTGGTTCAGCGCACGATCCTGGTCAAGAATTAAGCTGCTGCTGCGGCTGGAGCGGCTGCTGGTGCTTCGGTGCGGTGGCTTTTGGCCGCGTCTTCGCGTTGTACCGATTTCATCATCGGCGAAGGAGCTGTTTCAGCTTTCTTCATTTTAACGGTCAGGTGACGCAACACGGCATCATTGAATTTGAATGCTGTTTCCAACTCGACCAGGGTCTCGTTGTCGCATTCGATGTTCAGGCAGATGTAGTGTGCTTTAGGCAGCTTTTGGATCGAGTAAGCCATTTGACGGCGGCCCCAATCTTCCACGCGGTGAACCGAACCGCCGCGGGTGGTTACGCTGGCTTTGTAGCGTTCGATCATCGCGGGCACTTGCTCGCTTTGGTCCGGATGGACGATAAAGACTATTTCATAATGACGCATGCAAACTCCTTCAGGTCGGATTGATAATCGCCCACCCCGGCGTCAAGACGGGTGTGGGAAGGTCAGCCGAAGATTATAACCGCCTTTTGCAAACGTTTCAATCATTGCTTGCGCCAGCACCCGAAAAGCCCGCGGACCACCGTGCTTTTCGACCGGGAACAAGTATTTCTTGCGAAATTCGCCGAAAACACGGAAATCCCCTTGCATAGTGGGCGATACTGTACAAAAATACAGACTGTTCATATAGACAGCATTTTAGTATGCACCCACCGCTCATGATCAAGCTGACAGCACGACAAGAACAAATCCTGAACCTGATCAAGGACGCGATTGAAAACACGGGCTTTCCTCCCACCCGTGCCGAAATTGCCAATGAACTGGGTTTCAAATCGGCCAATGCGGCCGAGGAGCATTTGCAGGCCCTGGCCCGCAAGGGCGCGATCGAGATTTCGCCCGGCACCTCGCGCGGCATCCGCCTGATCGGCGCGGCAGCCGAAGCGCCGCCATCGAAAGTGCCGGCGGCACTGCTGATGTCGCTGCCCCTGATCGGCAGGGTGGCCGCCGGTTCGCCCATCCTTGCCCAGGAAAACCTGGAAGCGAGCTACAACGTGGACCCCGCCCTGTTTTCGGCCAAGCCCGACTTCCTGCTGAAGGTACGCGGCTGGTCCATGCGCGACGCCGGCATCATGGATGGCGATTTACTGGCCGTCAAAAAGGTCGACAGCGCCAAGAATGGCCAGATCGTCGTGGCCCGCATCGGCGACGAAGTCACGGTCAAGCGCTACAAGAAGACGGGTTCCGTCATCGAATTGCTGCCGGAAAACCCCGATTTCAAGGTCATCACCGTGTCGCCGGAAGATGAATTTGCCCTGGAAGGCTTGGCAGTCGGCTTGATGCGCAGCTGGCACTGATTGAGCGCGCCCTCATAAACCTACTGCGCAGCCCACTCTCGGGCATCCGTTGCTCGCTAGCTGGGCGCCCCCGTACAATGTACAGCTCCGCTACTCAACCCGATATTGGACTTGCTCGCTACGGTTTCTGAAGGCACGAAGACATTACCATTGAACGGCGAAAAACAAAGGGCCGCAACAGCATGACTGTTGCGGCCCTTTTCATTTGTCCGGCGACTTATACATCGAGTGCTTGGCGGAAATCCTCAAGCAGATCCACCTCATCCTCGATACCGACGGAGACGCGGATCAGCGATTCGGCGATGCCCATGCTGGCGCGGCGCTCGGCGCCCATCTCATAGAAGATCGTGTGGGCGACGGGAATGACGAGGGTACGCGTGTCGCCCAGGTTGCTCGCGGGAATAGCCAGATTCAAACGATTGAGGAAATCGAAGCAATCGATGCCATCCTTCAATTCAAAGCTGAACAGCGAACCATAGCTGCGGAACAGGTCGCTCGCCAAGGCGTGCTGCGGGTGCGACGGCAAGCCCGGGTAGTGCACGGCCGCCACTCTCGGGTCGGCCTGCAACATGGTGGCCAGCGCCAGGGCGTTCGAGCAGGTGCGGTCCATGCGCAAGGCCATGGTTTCCGCGCCGACGGCGATATGATGCGCAGCTTCCGGACCCAGCGAGGCGCCGAAGTCGCGCAAGGCCTTGGCACGGATCTGCGCGATGCCCCACTGCGCGGGCGCCGCCTTCTTGTAATTCTCGAAAATATTCGGATACTGCGTCCAGTCGAACACGCCCGTGTCCGTCAAGCTGCCGCCCAGCGCATTGCCGTGGCCGCCGATGGATTTCGTCAAGGCATTGACCACGAGGCCCGCGCCCACGGCTTTCGGGCGGAACAAATACGGCGTCGTCATCGTGTTGTCGACGATGTACAAGATGCCCTTTTCGCGGCACAGGTCACCGATTTTTTTCAGGTCGGCGATCTGCGTGCGCGGATTGGCGATGGTTTCCACGAACACGATGCGCGTGGCAGGCGTGATGGCGGCCGCCACGTTGGCCACCTCGGTGGCGTCGACGAAGGATACGGCGATGCCCTGCCCCGTCACCGTTTGCCACAGGCTGTTGGTGTTGCCAAACAAAAAGGCCGACGAGACGACATGGTCGCCCGCGCGCAGCAGCGACTGCACCACGGCGCCGATGGCGCCCATGCCGGTGGCGAAGCACAAGGTCGCCACGCCGTCTTCCATCTTGTTGACCTTGTCTTCCAGCGCGGACACGGTGGGGTTGCCCTGGCGGCCATAGCGGAAACCGGGTTCCTTGCCCTGGAATACGGAAGCGAGCTGGCGCGCATCGCCGTAGCCGAAGGCGACGGAGGTGTGCACGGGCTTGTGCAGCGAACCATGCTCGATGCCCTTGCGGCGGTCGTTATGCAGGATGGTGGTGGTAAAGCCGTAGTTTTTTTTATCGTTCATGATCGCGGAGCAAAAAAAGCCCGGCGCTAGCCGGGCAAGATAATTACGCTTCTGTCGTTGCCAGGTTCAGGTTCAGCTGGGAACGCGGCGTATCTTCGGGCGCTGCCGCCTTCGGATGGTGGCGCGCATATTCCAGGCGGTCCAGGTATTCCTGCGACACGTCGCCCGTCACGTAGACGCCGTCGAAGCACGAGGCCTCGAAGTTGGTCAGGGCCGGGTTGACGTCGGCGATCGCCTGCTTGAGCGCGCCGATATCCTGGTAGACCAGGTAATCGGCCGTGATTTCGCGGCACACTTCTTCCGTCGTGCGGCCGTAGGCGATCAGCTCGTCGCGCGTCGGCATGTCGATGCCGTACACGTTCGGATAGATGACCGGCGGCGCGGCCGAGGCGAAGATGACTTTTGTCGCGCCCGCTTCACGCGCCATCTGCACGATTTCACGGCTGGTGGTGCCGCGCACGATGGAATCGTCGACGAGCAAGACCACTTTATCCTTGAATTCGGACGGGATCGCGTTGAGCTTCTGGCGCACGGATTTCTTGCGCGCCGCCTGGCCCGGCATGATAAAAGTGCGGCCGATGTAGCGGTTCTTGATGAAGCCTTCGCGGTATTCGATGTTCAGCGCCATGGCCAGCTGGATGGCGGCCGGACGCGAGGAATCGGGAATCGGCATGACCACGTCGATATGCACGCCTGGCAATTCGGCGCGGATCTTCTCGGCCAGGTATTCGCCCATTTTCAGGCGCGTGGCGTACACGGAGGCGCCGTCGATGACGGAGTCGGGACGGGCCAGGTAGACGAATTCGAACACGCAGGGGTTCAGGCTGGCATTGTCGGCGCACTGGGCGCTGTGCAATTTCTTGTCGGCATCGATGAAGACGGCTTCGCCGGGACCGATGTCGCGCACGAAGCGGAAGCCCATGCCTTCCAGGGCCACGGATTCGGAAGCGATCAGGTATTCGGGACCCTGCTCCGTTTCATTGATGCCCAGGCACAGCGGGCGGATGCCGTGCGGGTCGCGGAAGGCCAGCAAGCCCACGCCGGCGATTTGCGCGACGGCGGCATAGCCGCCCTTGACGCGACGGTTCAGCACGGTCACGGCCTTGAAGATGGCTTCCGGGTCCAGGTTCAGGCCCGTCGTCGCTTCCTGGATTTCATGCGCCAGCACGTTGAGCAGCACTTCCGAATCGGAATCGGTATTGATGTGGCGGCGGTCGTTCTTGAACATTTCCAGCTTCAACTGTTCCCAGTTGGTCAGGTTGCCATTGTGCGCCAGGGTGATGCCGAACGGCGCATTCACATAGAACGGCTGTGCTTCCTCTTCGCTCGACGAACCGGCCGTCGGGTAGCGGCAATGGCCGATGCCCGTCGTGCCTTGCAGCGAACGCATGTTGCGCGTGCGGAAGACGTCTCGCACGAGGCCGTTGGCCTTGTGCATGGAAAACATACTGCTGTGATTGGTCGCAATCCCTGCCGCGTCCTGACCGCGATGTTGCAGGAGCAACAATGCATCATAGAGCAATTGATTGACAGGTTGATGGGAAACGACGCCGACGATGCCACACATGGTGTGCTCCTAAACTGTGCTACTGATTTTAAAAAAATTCAAAATTTCACATGCTGCGCGTAAGCGGCAGGCAGATAAGGCTTGATGGCGCGCGCGCCCTGTTCCGCGAGCGGACTGAGCAGCGCTTTTTTCCAGAATGGCTGCTGCGGTATGGAAGTCATGCCACACAAGATGACGGCGGTCAGCACGATCACAAGGCCCCGCGCCACGCCGAACAGGCTGCCCAGGGTGCGGTCGGCCAGACTCAGGCCCGTCACCTTGACGAGCGCGTCAACCGTCATGGACAGCAATCCCATCAAAATGCGCACGCCGATGAACAGCACCACGAAAGCCAGCAATAAACGGATTGCTTCGCCCGGCACGGCTTCCGGCAGAAATTTCGCCAGGGTGGCGCCATAGGCATTGGCAATGACGAACGCCACGATCCAGCTGACCAGGGACAGTATTTCCTTGACCAGGCCGCGCATCATGCTGATCAGCACGGAAGTCACCAGCACGAACAGCACCAGGTAATCGAAGATCGTCACGCGCATTCAGCCTTGCAACATCACGCCGGCACCAGCGAGCCGCCCAGGCCCAGCTTTTGCAACTTGGCGCGCGTCTTTTCCGCGTCTTCGCGGCTGCCGAACGGTCCCACGCGCACGCGGATGCGCTCGCCCGCCGGACTGGAGACTTTCTGCGTGTACGACTTGATGCCCGCATCGCGCAGCTTGTCCTGCAATTCATCGACCTTGTCCTGCGTCGCCAGCGCCGCCACCTGCACCACGAACTTGCCGCTGCCGGCGTCGTGGGCCTTGTCTTGCGCTTTTTCTTGCGGCTTGTCTTGCGGCTTGCCTTCCAGGATGGCCAGCGCGCGCGCGGCATCGTCGGCCGATTGCGCCGGCTTGGCAGGCTTGGCCTCAGGCTTGGCTTCGGGCTTTACTTCATGCTTCGGTTCAGGCTTGGGCTCGTGTTTCGGCTCCGGCTTGGCTTCATGCTTCGGCTCGGGTTTAGGTTCCGGTTTCGGCTCCACCTTGACAGGCTTCGGTTCGGGCTTGGGTTCGGGTTTCGGCTCCACATAGGCCGGCTTGACCGGTACAGGCTGGGCGGCGGCCAGCACGGGGGCCGGCGTCGGCTTGGCCGCAGGCGGCAGCGGCGCGTCGACGATTTCCTCGGACTGGTCCAGGCCATTCGATGCGGCCTGGACCGGAACGGCCGGCACAGGCGCCGGTGCAGGCGCCACCTTTTCCTTCGACGGAATGTCGATGGCGATATCGTTGAACGGTGCTTTCGGCTCCGAATCGAGCAGCATCGGCAAGCCGACGGCGACGCCCAGGGCCAGGGCGACGGCCCCGACCAGGCGGCGGCGTGCGCGCTTTTTTTCAGGCAAGACCGGATCCGGTGCTTTCTTGCCGCCACGGCGCGATCCGCCGCCACCCGAGGTGTTGGCGGCGCGCTTGCGGGTCGGCGACTGTGCTTCGCCAGGGACATAAAAGCCGCTGTCTTCGCCAGAGGATTCTTGCTTGTTTTTAAACAGTTTCGAGAACAAGCCCATGCGTGATTTTCAGTCGAGTGCGTTTCAGTGAAGTGAGGATTTTCGGGCCTTCATCACGCCTGCAACGGTGAGGAAAGAACCAAAGACCACAATTCTATCATTCTCACCGGCCCGGCTCATTGCATTTGCAAAAGCTTGTGCCGGATCATCGAAAATAGACACAGTATGTTCGCTGCTGTCGGGCTTATCTTCGAGCATGATCTGCACCTTGGCGGCCAGCTCGGAAGCCGTGGCCGCGCGCGGCGAAGGCAGGCCCGTCAGGCACCAGTGGTCAACGTGTTCACTCATCGCGGCCAGCACGCCATCGATATCCTTGTCGTGCATGGAACCGAATACGGCATAGGTGTACGGGTGGAAACCCATATTACCGAGGTTCTGGTTCAGCGCCGACGCAGCGTGGGGGTTGTGCGCCACGTCGAGGATCACGCTGGGGCGACCAGGCAAGACCTGGAAGCGGCCCGGCAGTTCCACCGTCACGAGGCCAGTGCGCACTTCCTGCGCGCCCACGGGCAGTTTCAGCTTCAGCACTTCCAGCGCGGCCAGCACGGCCGTCGCATTGAGGATCTGGTTGGCGCCGCGCAAGCTCGGGTAGGCCAGCGAATTGCGGCGCTGCTCGCGCCCGCCGTAGTTCCACTGCTGCTTGTCGCCCGAATAGTTGAAATCGCGGCCCATCAGCCACAGGTCGGCGCCGATGGCCTCGGCATGGTCGATCAACGATTGCGGCGGCACGGGGTCGCTGCAGATGGCCGCCTTGCCCGGACGGAAGATGCCCGCCTTTTCAAAGCCGATCGCTTCGCGCGTGTCGCCCAGGTAATCCGTGTGGTCGATATCGACGCTGGTGACGATGGCCACGTCCGCGTCGATCACGTTGACGGCATCCAGGCGCCCGCCCAGGCCCACTTCCAGGATGGCCACGTCCAGGTTGGCTTGCGACAGCAGATGCAAAATCGCCAAGGTGGTGAATTCGAAATAGGTGAGCGGCGTATCGCCGCGCACGGCTTCGACGGCCTGGAAGCTGGCGACGAGCTGCTCGTCGCTGGCCATCTCGCCCAGCACGCGCGCGCGCTCGTTAAAATCGAGGAAATGCGGCTTGATGTACAAGCCCACTTTGTAGCCGGCACGCAACAACACGGATTCCAGCATGGCGCAGGTGGAGCCCTTGCCATTCGTGCCCGCCACCATGATCACGGGGCAAGTAAAAGCGAGCTGCATGCGCGCCTTGACGGCTTGCACGCGGTCCAGGCCCATGTTGATCTGGGTTTCCGAATGGCGGGTTTCCAGCATGGCGAGCCAGTCCGGCAATGACGTAGGGAGGTTTTGCATGGGAGACTTCTTGAAGGATGCGATGCGCAAGGCGCAGAAGAGATATAACGAGGCAGGACGATGTAGGTCGGGTTAGGCCAAAGGCCGTAACCCGACGCCAGCGGTAAATTAAGCCAGCACTTCAACAGCCTGGTTTTGCAACAAGGCCAGCAGACGGGCAATTTCTTCGCGCATCTTGCGGCGGTCGACGATCATGTCGACGGCGCCCTTGGTGACGAGGAACTCGGCGCGCTGGAAGCCTTCCGGCAGTTTTTCGCGCACGGTGTTTTCAATCACGCGCGGGCCGGCAAAGCCGATCAGCGCTTTCGGTTCGGCAATGACCACGTCGCCCATGAAGGCGAACGAGGCGGACACGCCGCCCATGGTCGGGTCGGTCAGCACGCTGATGAATGGCAATTTCTTTTCCGACAGCTTGGTCAGCATGGCCGTGGTTTTCGCCATCTGCATCAGCGACAGCAAGCCTTCCTGCATGCGCGCGCCACCGGTGGCGGTGATGCAAATGAACGGCACTTTCTGTTCCAGCGCGATCTGCGCGCCGCGCACGAAGCGCTCGCCCACGACCGAGCCCATGGAGCCGCCCATGAATTCGAATTCGAAGCACGCCACGACTACTGGCAGGCTCATGATGGCGCCGCCCATGACGACCATCGCATCCGTCTCGCCCGTCGCTTCCATGGCGGACTTCAGGCGATCCGGGTATTTCTTGCTGTCTTTGAACTTCAGGGTATCGACGGGCAGGATTTCCTGGCCGATTTCATAGCGGCCGCCCGCGTCGAGCAGGCTGTCGAGGCGTTCACGCGCGCGGATGCGCATGTGATGGTCGCATTTCGGGCACACGTGCAAATTCGATTCCAGGTCCGTACGGTACAGCACGGCTTCGCACGACGGGCACTTGACCCACAGGCCTTCCGGCATGGTCTTGCGCGCGGCCGCATCAGAACGCTGGATGCGCGGTGGCAGCAGTTTTTCCAACCAACTCATATTTTCTCCTTGGGCCCTTGTAGGGGTAGCGTCGGTGGACGCCCCCGGCAGACGGTCAACGGCAACGCCCCGCGGGGCGCCACCAAAAATTTTATCTATTGCACAATAACAGGCAAATCAGTGGCCGAAGTGTAGCCGTTTATCGCCGGGCTGTCGAACTTTGCCGCCAACGCATCTTGCGTAAACGGCAAGCTTGCTCAGGCGTCCAGTGCGGCGCGGATGCCTGCCGTAAAGCTGCGCACGGCGTCGACGGCGCCACCTTCCGGGGCATTTTCAATTTCCTGGATGATGCGGCTGCCGATCACGACGGCATCGGCCACCTTGGCGACGGCCTTGGCCGTGGCGCCATCGCGGATGCCGAAGCCCACGCCGATGGGTAATTTTACATGCTGGCGGATGGCCGCGAGGCGCTCCGCCACCTGTTCCGTATCAATGTTGCCGGCGCCCGTGACGCCCTTGAGCGACACGTAATAGCTGAAACCGCCGCCAACCTTGGCCACTTGCGCGATGCGCTCTTCGGTCGAAGTGGGCGCCAGCAGGAAAATCAGGTCGAGGCCCGCTGCGCGCATGGCGGCGCCGAACTCCTCGCACTCTTCCGGCGGATAGTCGACGACGATGGCGCCATCGGCGCCGGCCGCTTGCGCTGCTGCAATGAAGGCGGCGCTGCCGATGCGCTCGATGGGATTGGCGTACCCCATCAGCACCACGGGCGTCGTCTGGTTCGTTTCACGGAACTGGCGCACGTAGCCGAACACGTCGTGGATGCCGACATTGAATTTCAAGGCCCGTTCGCAGGCGCGCTGGATGACGGGGCCTTCGGCCATGGGGTCGGAAAACGGCACGCCCAGCTCCAGAATGTCGGCGCCGCCCTCGACGAGCGCGTGCATCAGCGGCAAGGTGGCGTCAGGGCCGGGGTCGCCGGCGGTGATGAAGGTGACCAGGGCGGTCTTGTTGTTGGATTTTAATTGGGCGAAGGTAGTGGCGATACGGGACATGGTGAGCTTTCGTGGTGATGGATAGAGGAAGTAATTTCAACCCAGGAGCAAAGACCGGGGTCGGACCCTGAGGGTCCGACCCCAGCCGTTATTGGGGTCTCAGGAGAAATTGAGCCCCATGCGCTCCGCCACGGTATGCATGTCCTTGTCGCCACGGCCCGACAGGTTGGCCAGCACGATCTGGTCTTTCGGCAAGGTGGCCGCCAGCTTGGCCGCGTAGGCCAGCGCGTGCGACGATTCCAGGGCCGGGATGATGCCTTCGATATGGCAACAGTCGTGGAAAGCCTGCAGCGCCTCGTCATCGGTGATCGACACGTATTGCGCGCGGCCGGAATCTTTCAGCCACGCGTGTTCCGGACCCACGCCCGGATAGTCGAGGCCGGCCGAGACGGAATGCGTCTCGATGATCTGGCCGTTGTCATCCTGCAGCAGATAGGTGCGGTTGCCGTGCAGCACGCCCGGGAAGCCGGCCGTCAGCGAAGCCGAATGCTTGCCCGTGTCCAGCCCTTCACCAGCCGCTTCCACGCCGATCAGTTTGACCTCTTTCTGGTCGATATACGGGTAAAAGATGCCCATGGCGTTCGAGCCGCCGCCGATGCAGGCCAGCACGTAGTCGGGCTGGCGGCCCGTCATTTCCGGCATCTGCACCAGACATTCCTCGCCGATCACGGACTGGAAGTCGCGCACCATCATCGGGTAAGGATGGGGGCCGGCCACGGTGCCGATAATATAAAAGGTATTCTCGATGTTGGTGACCCAATCGCGCATGGCTTCGTTCAGCGCATCCTTGAGGGTCTTCGAACCCGATTCGACGGGCACGACGGTCGCGCCCAGCAATTTCATGCGGTACACGTTCTGCGCCTGGCGCTTGACGTCTTCGCTGCCCATGTAGACCACGCATTCGAGGCCGAAGCGCGCGCAGATGGTGGCCGTGGCCACACCGTGCTGGCCGGCGCCCGTCTCGGCGATGATGCGCGGCTTGCCCATGCGCTTGGCCAGCAGGGCCTGGCCGATCACGTTGTTGATCTTGTGCGCGCCCGTGTGGTTCAAGTCTTCGCGCTTGAAGTAGATTTGCGCGCCGCCCGCCATCTCGGACCAGCGCTTGGCGTGGTATATGGGCGAGGGACGGCCGACGAAGTGTTTCAGCTCGTAGCGGAATTCTTCGAGGAATTCCGGGTCCGCGCTGTAGCGCGCATAGGCGTCTTTCAGTTCGGCCAGTGCATGCGTGAGCGTTTCGGCAACGAAGGAGCCGCCGTACGGGCCGAAGTGGCCGCGCAGGTCGGGAAACGGGTAATCGGTAGCGTGGAACAATGCGGCGGCTGCGCCGGGCGAGTTGGTGTGGTCATTCATGGTGGTTTCCTCTGGCAATGATGGCATCGGCATCCCCCACCGCGGCGATGAACGCGCGGACTCGGGATGCGTCCTTGATGCCCTTGGACGCTTCGACACCACTGCTGATGTCGACGGCGTAAGGGCGCACGCGCACCACTGCGTCAGTCGCGTTTTGTACGCTCAAGCCACCACTTAAAACGACCCGAGGCGCGAGTTCTTCTGGAATGAGGGACCAATCGAATACCTTTCCTGCACCGCCGTAGGCATCCACATAGGTATCGAGCAAGAGGCTCGAAAACAAGGGGCTGGCGGCGCGATAGCGCTGTTCGTATTCTAGCAAATCTTCAAAGCGGGTGTCGGGTTTGACGCGGAACACTTGCGTAAACGGCGTATTCACGGCGCCGGCGAGCGCCGCGCTGTGTTCGGGCGTCTCGTCGCCATGAAATTGCAGCAGAGATAAAGGCGCCACGGCCCTGGTGGCCCGCACCTCCTCCACGGTGGCATTGACGAACAGGCCCACCGTCGTCACGTAGGGCGGCATGGCGGCGATCAGGCTGGCGGCCTGCCCGGGCGTCACGTAACGGGGGCTTTTCGGATAAAACACGAAACCGATGGCGTCGGCGCCCGCCGCCACGACAGCCTGGATGTCTTCGACGCGGGTCAGGCCGCAGATCTTGATGCGTGTGCGTGGCATGGCTATCCTTTATTGATGCAGATCAAAACCAGGGCAAGGCGCTGCTGCTGTCTTGCGGCAAGGCCCATTTCGGATCGTAATCGATCTGTGCCAGGTACAGGCCGTCCGGCATGAAGGTGGGCGCCGCCGCGTGGCGGTCCTTACTTTCCAGCAAATGCCCGAGCCAGTCGGGCTTTTCTCGTCCCGTGCCGATGTAGACGAGCGAACCGACCAGGTTGCGCACCATGTGGTGCAGGAAGGCATTGGCCGTAATCGTAAAAATCACGCAATCGCCGCGCCGCTCGATACGGATGTCATGCATCAGCTTGACGGGCGACTTGGCCTGGCATTGCGCGGCGCGAAACGCCGTGAAATCGTGCCAGCCCAAGAGCGGCTGCACGGCCTGGCGCATCAGTTCCACGTCCAGCGGACGGAAAAAGAAACCGGCGCGCCCCTCCACCAGCGGCGAACGGGTGGCGTTGTTGTACAACACATAATGATAGGTGCGCGCGCGGGCGCTGAAACGGGCGTGGAAGTAGTCATTGACCGTCGGATCGCCGTCAAGTTCCTTGGCCCAGCGCACGGCGATCGATTTGGGCAGGAAGGCGTTGACGCCGCGTACCCACGAGTGCACGTCGCGGTTCAGTTCCGTATCGAAATGCACGACTTGCTCAAGCGCATGCACGCCCGTATCCGTGCGGCCGGCGCAAGTGGTGGCCAGGCGCACGCGGGCAAACTGTTCCAGCGCGTTTTCCAGCTGGTCCTGCACCGTCTGCCCGTCTTCCTGTTTCTGGTATCCATGCCAGGCCGTGCCGTCGTACTGCAGGCCGAGGACGATACGCTTCAATGGCGTTGCTGTCGTAATATTTTGCATCGAAGCATTATACCGGCGCAAAGGCGGCCCCGCCTCCCGACGACACCAGCGCCTGAGACGGCGTTCAGGGCCAGGCGCATGGTCGAAGACAGTACGAATAGTACGGCGAGGCCGTGCAACGCAGCCATGGACGTCGTATCTGGTGCTGGAAAGCGAACGAGACGGCATTCAGGGCCAGGCGCATGGTCGAAGACAGTACGAATAGTACGGCGAGACCGTGCAACGCAGCCATGGACGTCGTATCAGGTGCTGGAAAGCGAACGAGACGGCGTTCAGGGCCAGGCGCGCGGTCGAAGACAGTACGAATAGTACGGCGAGACCGTGCAACGCAGCCATGGACGTCGTATCAGGTGCTTAGCTCAGCAAAGCTCTCATGGTATTCGCCTTGGCGACCTGCTCTTCGCTGCCACCCTTGATGACCTCATCGATCAGCTCGCGCGCGCCTTCCTTGTCGCCGATTTCCTGGTATGCGATCGCCAGGTCCAGCTTGGTATCCATTTCCATGTGGATAGCCGACAACGGGTCGTCCACGCCCACGCTGGCCGTCTTGCCATCGTTGAGATCCAGGTCGATGCCGGACAGGTCGAATTCCTGTGCGGGCGGTATCGCTTCCGGCAAGCTCGCCGGCGCTTGCGCATCGTCGAACAGGCTGTCGAGGGAAGGCTCGGCCGCCGCGACGGGCGCGGCAGCCGGCGCCACGGGTTCGTCGAGGTCGAAGTGGGCCAGGTCGACATCCTTCAAGGGATCAGGCAATGGCGTCAAACCGGCGCCCACGCCATTGACGGGGCCGGCAGGCGGCTCCAGGTCCAGGCCGAAATCCATGCTGGCGTCATACTGCGCATCGTGCGCGGCAGGGACCGGCTTGCTGTCCGGCCCAGGCATGACGATCGGCTCGCTGGTGGAAACAGGTTCGAAATCGAGGCTGTCGAGGTCAAAGTCGAGGGGGTCGCGCGCATCGCGGGCCGTCACGGAGGAGACCGGCTCGGCCGGCGCCAGGTCGGCCAGCGGCGCGGGCGGCTCGTCGGGCAAGTCCATGCTCTGGCCATGCACGTCGTCGCCGGCTGCCTTGCTCAGGCTGACCACGGCGTCGTCTTCCGTATCGCCATACAGGGGATTGGTGGGATCGAGCGCCAGTCCCAGCGCGGCCGCCTGCGGCCACTCCTCGCCCTGGCCACGCGTCAGACTGTAGAGCTCGCTGGCCTGGTCTTCAAACGCGCGCACGTCGTTGCGGGCCGAATAGATTTCCAGCAGCTTCAGGCGGGCCGCATGGCGTTCCGGGTGGATGCGCAAGGCTTCCTTGAGGATGTCTTCCGCCTGACCATCGCGGCCGTAAGCGATATACACGTCCGCTTCGGCGACGGGGTCCGTTTCATTCGCATCGAGCATGCTGGCGCCCGCCGCGGCGGCCACGCCGGCAGCGGCCGCGCCCGTACCGAACAGGTGATTGCTCGCTTCGGACTGCTGGTCTTCCGGCGCCAGGCCGGACGGCGGCGTCACGGGCGCTTCCGGTTCCGGCTCGACCACGGGGGCGATATCGCCCTGGGCTGGCTGCGGCGTCTCCTTGCGGCGCCGCGCGACCACCAGTGCGGCCACGGCCGCCAGCAGCGCGGCGATGCCGATGCCGATGGCGCCCAGGTGGTCATTGATCTTGTCGGTAATCGTCGGCTCCAGCGGCGATGGTTTTTTCACCAGCGGCACCGGTTTGACCTTCGGTGCGGCAGGCTGAGGTGCGGGCGGCTGCGCCTCGGCCGGCGCGCTGGCGGGTGCGCTGGCAGCGGCCTCGGCCGGTTTGGCGGGTGCGGGGGCGCTCTTGTCGGCCATGGCCTTGCTCTTGACCGCCATCAACTTTTCCAGGTCGCTGACGTTCTTTTCCAGCTCCTTGACGCGTGCAGCGGCTTCATCGACCTGTTTCGCCTTGGCGATCTTGTCTTCCTCGCTGGCGACGGCGCTCTTGCCGGCCGACTTGGCCGCCGGCTCCGCCTTCGACAGTTTCAGCTTGTCTTGCGACTCGCTCACGGCCGTCGGCTTTTCCTGCACCTTGGTCGCACCGATCTTGCCGGCCGTGCTTTGCGTCGCTTGCGCGGCCTTGGCCGGCTTACTTTGCGACACCTGACCTGCCAGCTTGTTGCGGTAGGCCTCGAAATCGATGGCGTGCGCCGTCACGATGCCCTTCGCTTCAGCCGCACCGGTAGCGCGCACGGCGTCCGCGCCAGGCACGGCCAGGATGCGCCCGGCCTGCATGCGGTTCATGTTCTCGCCCTTGAAGGCGTCGGGATTGGCGCGGTACAGGGCGACGAGCATCATGTCGAGCGACACGCCCGAAGGCTTCAGTTCGCTGGCGATGCGGCTCAGGGTGTCGCCCGTCTTGACCTTGTATTCCCCGGCCGGCTTTTTCGCCGCAGCTGGCGCAGCATCGGCCGCCGCCTTGCCTTTGCCCGGTTCGGCCGGCGCCGTCACTTGCGCGCCGCGCGTCTGGCGCGCTTCCGGCGTGTCGAGCACGAACGCATATTCGCGCACCTGGCGACCGCTCTTGCCGCTCAGTTCCAGCAAGAGATCCACCATGGGCTCGGCCACCGGTTGCGCCGAGCTGATGCGGATGAAGGGCTTGCCATTGCGGTTTTCCACGGCAAACGTCAAAGCGTTCAATGCGGGATTGAATTCCACGTTGGCCTGGCGATAGGCCTCCGGCGGCGCCAGCTTGGCCAGCAGGCTGGCTGCCTCGCCTGGCTTGATGGCCGATAATTCGACCTCGGCGCGCAGCGGCTGGCCGGCGGCGGACAGCACCGTGATCTTGCCCAGCTCGGCTGCGGATGCCGCCGGTGACAATAACACCGCACAGGCGACAGCGCTGCTGAGTGTTTTAATGGCAAGGGAGGCGACCCGGGGACGAGTGTGTACAGGCATAGTTGGCGGCATCTTAGTTGACATGGGAAAACAGTTACTTTTCCAGAGGTATCAACATATCATCATGCCCAGAGCTATGCAAGCTCCGCATGGTTGAGCCTTGACGGGCTCAGGGCGAAAAAAAAGCCGGGAAAACAGCCCCGGCTTGATCCGCATCAGCAATTAATTGCTGATTTATTGCTGTTACGCATCCAGCAAAATACGCAGCATGCGGCGCAGCGGCTCGGCCGCGCCCCACAGCAACTGGTCGCCCACGGTGAATGCGGACAGGTATTCGCCGCCCATGCTCATCTTGCGCACGCGGCCGACGGGAATCGTCAGGCTGCCCGTGACGGCTGCCGGCGACAGGTCGCGCACGGACGCTTCGCGCGTGTTCGGCACGAATTTCACCCATTGATTGTTGCTGGCGATGATGTCATTGATTTCATCGAGCGGCACGTCTTTCTTCAGCTTGATGGTCAGCGCCTGCGAATGGCAGCGCATGGCGCCGATGCGCACGCACAGGCCGTCGACGGGAATTTCCTTGGTGCCGAAATCGATGCCGCGGCCGAGGATCTTGTTCGTTTCCGCGCCCGCCTTCCACTCTTCTTTCGACTGGCCGTTGCCCAGGTCCTTGTCGATCCACGGGATCAGGTTGCCGGCCAGCGGCGCGCCGAATTGCTTGATTTCATCCGGCGAATAGCCGTGCTGGGTGGCCAGCACCTGGCGGTCGATTTCCAGGATGGCGGACGCCGGGTTTTCCAGCAGCGCCTTGACGGAGCTGTTGATGGTGCCAAATTGCGTCAGCAGTTCGCGCATGTGCTGCGCGCCGCCGCCCGATGCCGCCTGGTACGTCATCGACGTCATCCAGTCGATCAGGTCGTGCTGGAAAAGGCCGCCCAGGCCCATCATCATGCACGACACGGTGCAATTGCCGCCGATATAGTTCTTGACGCCCTTGCCCAGCGCATCCTTGATGACGTGCAGGTTGACGGGGTCGAGCACGATGACGGCGTCTTTTTCCATGCGCAAGGTCGAGGCCGCATCGATCCAGTAACCGTTCCAGCCGCTAGCGCGCAGCTGCGGGAAGACGGCGCTCGTGTAGTCGCCGCCCTGGCAGGAAATGATGATGTCGCACTTGGACAGTTCGGCGATGTTGTTGGCATCCTTGAGGATGGTTTCATTCTTCGCCATGGCCGGCGCCGCGCCGCCCGTGTTCGAGGTGGTGAAAAACACCGGTTCAATGTGGGCGAAATCGCCCTCTTCCTGCATGCGCTGCATCAGGACCGAACCGACCATACCGCGCCAACCTACCAAGCCAACTAATTTCATTACCATTCCTCAAGATGAGACGGCGACTGCCATCATTGAAATATTTTATCCTAATGCACGCACTACGGCATCACCCATGGCCTCGGTACCGACCAAAGTCGTGCCCGCTTCATGGATGTCGGCCGTGCGCAGCCCCTGCGCCAGCACCTGCTTGACGGCGCCTTCGATGCGATTTGCCTGCTCTTCGCGATTCAGCGAATAGCGCAGCATCATGGCGGCCGACAGGATCGTCGCCAGCGGATTGGCGATGCCCTTGCCCGCGATATCGGGCGCCGAACCGTGCGACGGCTCGTACAAGCCCTTGTTGTTGGCGTCCAGCGAGGCGGACGGCAACATGCCGATCGAGCCCGTCAGCATGGCGGCCGCGTCCGACAAGATATCGCCGAACATGTTGCCAGTCACCATGACATCGAATTTCTTCGGCGCCCGCACCAGCTGCATGGCCGCGTTATCGACATACATATGATCGAGCGCCACGTCCGGGTATTCCTTGTGCACATCGGTGACGATGTCTTTCCAGAACTGGAAGGTTTCCAGCACGTTCGCCTTGTCCACGCTGGTGAGGCGCTTGTCGCGCTTTTGCGCGGCCTGGAATGCCACGTGGGCGATGCGGCGGATTTCGCCTTCCGCATAGCGCATGGTGTCGAAGCCTTCGCGCTGGCCCTTGAACGGACCGTCCGGGCACTCGCGCACGCCGCGGGGCTGGCCGAAATAAATATCGCCCGTCAATTCGCGGATGATCAGGATATCCAAGCCCGACACCACTTCCGGCTTCAGGGTCGAGGCGCCCGCCAGTTCCGGATACAAAATGGCCGGACGCAGGTTGGCGAACAGGCCCAGGTTCTTGCGCAAGCCCAGAATCGCCTGTTCCGGGCGGAACTGGCGCTCGAGGTTGTCGTATTGGTAGTCGCCCACGGCGCCGAACAGCACGGCATCAGCCGCCTTCGCCAGGGCCAGCGTGCCTTCCGGCAAAGGGTGGCCATGGGCCGCGTAGCCGGCGCCGCCCACGGGCGCCGTTTCCAGCTCAAACGATTCGCCCAGCACATTCAAGACCTTGACGGCTTGCGCGACGATTTCAGGACCGATGCCGTCGCCGGGTAAGATTGCAATTTTCATATTTTAATCGTTTAAATGACGTTGGCCAGCCAGGGCTGAGCAGAAAGATGGCGTTCTTCGAAGGCGCGGATGTCGTCGGCGTGGCGCAGGGTCAGGCCGATATCGTCGAGCCCATTCATCAGGCAATATTTGCGGAAGGCATCGATCTCGAACGGGTACGAGACGGAACCGTTGCTGGTGCGCACGCATTGCTGCTCCAGGTCCACCACCAGCTTGAAGCCGGGGAAAGCCTTGACTTCATTGAACAGGTGCTCGACCTGGCTTTCCGACAGCACGATGGGCAGCAAGCCGTTCTTGTAGCAGTTGTTGAAGAAGATGTCGGCAAACGAGGGCGCGATGATGGCGCGGAAGCCATATTGATCGAGCGCCCACGGCGCGTGTTCGCGCGAGGAGCCGCAGCCGAAGTTCTTGCGCGTGAGTAAGATCGAGGCGCCCTGGTAGCGCGGCTCGTTGAGCACGAACTCGGGGTTCAGCGGGCGGCGGCTGTTGTCCTGGCCCGGTTCGCCATGGTCGAGATAGCGCCATTCGTCGAACAGGTTGGGGCCGAAGCCGCTGCGGTGGATCGATTTCAGAAATTGCTTCGGAATAATCGCGTCGGTGTCGACGTTGGCGCGGTCCAGCGGGGCGACCAGGCCTTCGTAAATCGTAAATTTATCCATGCTGTTTCTACTCGGTAAGACGCGCGGCGCGGGGCGCCGCCACGTCACGGTTTATTTTCCGCCGGCGCCAGTGACGACCTGGCCGACTTTCTGCACATCGCGGCCGATGCCCGAGACGGTGTTGCAGCCGGACAAGATGACGGTGGCGATAAGGAGGGCGAAGAGTTTTTTCATGATGATTTCAGTCTATGTGCTAATGGTTGCAAATCCCGTTAGTGTAAACCACCGGCAAATGCTGGGGTCAGACCCAACGGGTCTGACCCCAAATTCATCGCAATCCCCGCACGTCGACAAAATGGCCGGCGATGCCCGCCGCCGCCGCCATCGCGGGCGACACCAGGTGGGTACGACCGCCCTGCCCTTGCCGGCCTTCGAAGTTGCGGTTCGAGGTCGAGGCGCAGCGTTCGCCCGGTTCCAGACGGTCCGCATTCATGGCCAGGCACATGGAGCAGCCCGGCTCGCGCCACTCGAAGCCGGCATCCTTGAAGATGCGGTCGAGTCCTTCGCGCTCGGCCTGGTCTTTCACCAGGCCGGAACCGGGCACGACCAGCGCCAGGGTGACGTTCGAGGCGCGGTACTTGCCGCGCACCACGGCGGCCGCCGCGCGCAAATCTTCGATGCGCGAATTGGTGCAGGAACCGATGAAGACCTTGTCGATGCGGATGTCCGCGATCGGCGTGTTCGGCTTCAGCGCCATGTAGACGAGCGCCTTTTCGATGGCGTCACGCTTGACGCTGTCTTTCTCATTGTCCGGATCCGGTACGCGGCCATCGATGCCGACCACCATCTCGGGCGAGGTGCCCCACGTCACTTGCGGTTCGATCTCTTGCGCGTTGAGCGTGACGACGAGGTCGAAACGGGCGCCCGGGTCCGAATGCAGCGTGCGCCAGTAGGCCACGGCGCGTTCCCAGTGCGGACCGGCCGGCGAAAACGGACGGCCCTTGACGTAATTGATGGTGGTGTCGTCCACGCCGATGATGCCGGCGCGCGCGCCCGCCTCGATGGCCATGTTGCACACCGTCATGCGGCCTTCCATCGACAAGGCGCGGATGGCCGAGCCGCCGAACTCGATACAGTAACCGGTGCCGCCGGCCGTGCCGATCTTGCCGATGATGGCCAGCACGATATCTTTCGCCGTCACGCCGGCCGGCAGAGCGCCGTCGACCTGCACCAGCATGGACTTGGATTTCTTTTGCAGCAAGGTTTGGGTGGCCAGCACGTGTTCCACTTCCGACGTGCCGATGCCGTGCGCCAGCGCGCCGAACGCGCCATGCGTGGACGTGTGCGAATCGCCGCAGACCACCGTCATGCCGGGCAGGGTCGCGCCCTGTTCGGGGCCGATCACGTGCACGATACCCTGGCGCTTGTCGTTCATGTTGAAATAGGTCAAGCCGTAGTGCTTGGCGTTCTTGTCCAAGGTTTCCACCTGCAGGCGCGAGACGGGATCGGCAATGCCGTCGACCCGGCTGGTGGTGGGCACGTTATGGTCGGCCACGGCCAGGTTGGCGGAAATGCGCCACGGCTGGCGGCCCGCCACGCTGAGGCCATCGAAGGCTTGCGGACTGGTGACTTCGTGCAGCAAGTGCCGGTCGATGTACAAAATTGTCGTGCCATCATCTTCGGCCCGAACAACGTGGGATTCCCAGAGTTTGTCGTAAAGCGTCTTCATCATGATTTATGCAGCGTTGCCACAGCCTGTAGTAAGTGATCAAGTGATACCAGGTCATACGGTGATCCACAAGGATTATGCCATATATTGCGCGACACAGAACCGAAACAGGCAAAAGCGTGGGATTGGCGATACAAAGTTTGGCCGTATTGTTGGATATGAGCTGGAAATTGCCGATATCGGCATATCGGCGACATGACGGCCCCATCTGCGGGCAGGCCGCCGAACGAGCCACGGCGCGGCCAGAAATCGATACTTTTTCTTTAATCTTTCGTGTATTGTATTTAGACAACAATTTCAGGAAAGACTGCATTGATGAGACTGTGTTCTTTTGCCGCCACGCTCCTGACTACTTTGACAGTCAGCCATACGCAAGCGGCCACGCCGGGCGAGACCTGCCTGCAGGACTTGCGCGTCCTTCCCGCCTTTTTGCTGGAAAACGATACTGGCGCGCGCCAGCATCTGGCACAAAAAGGTCAAGCGTATTTCGATCAGGCATTGGCCAGCGCCAGCACCGCGGCGGCCAGGGTGAACGGTGAGGCTGCCTGCAATACGGTACTGTCCGGTTACCTGAGCCAGTGGCGCAAAGGCCACCTGCAGATCATGCCGACCGGTGCGCTGAAACATGAGACACCAGCTGCAGCACCATCCTCAACCGCCGCGCCAACGGCCACCATCGATGACAGGGCGCCATCGCTGCAGCTGCTGTCGCCGCACACGGCGCTGCTGACCTTACCGAGTTTTTTCCCCGGGTACGCCGGGCTCATCAATGATTTACTGGAAAGCAAGCGCGACGAACTGGCCAGCCGTCGAAACTGGATTATCGATGTGCGGCGCAACAACGGCGGCAGCGACAGCACATATGCGCCCTTGCTGCCATGGCTAGCTTCAGGCGAGAGCGTCAATATCGGTGGCGAATGGCTGTCCACGCCGGCCAATATCGCCAGCCAGGAAAACATCTGCGCGCTGTACGCTCCCGGCGACGCCACCTGCACGAAATATATGGCACTGGCCGTCACCCGCATGCGCAGCGTGCAGCCCGGCCAGTTCGTGGCGCAAAGCACCAACGGGCCTGTCAGCTATGCGAGTGTGTCTGGCCAGGCAGTACAGCCGTCCAGGGTGGCGGTGCTGGTTGACCGCGATTGCGGCAGTTCCTGCGAACAGTTTCTGCTGGAAGCGCGGCAAAGCTTTCGCGTCAAGCTGATCGGACGCAACAGCGGAGGCGCGCTCGATTATTCGAATCTGCGCATGCACCCTCTGCCCTCGGGACGGCGCCAGCTGGCCTACGCCACCTCGCGCTCGGCCCGCTTGCCAGATCTGCAGGTCGATCTCGACGGCATCATGCCCGACATCTACCTGCCGCCGCCGAAGGACGAGGCGGAGCGCGCCCAGGAAATCGTGCGCGTGCAGCGCTGGCTGGAAGGCGGCACCTTACGTCCTAACAACATCTGACACCGCTGGCGCCATAAAAAAAGCCCGCTATGCCTAGCGGGCTTTCTAACGATTGAAGCAAGACTCAGGCAGCTAGACGAACGCTTCCCCGGCAGCCGTCCATCAGGAACGACAGGCCCACGACCAGCACCAGCTCGCCTTCGGCCGAGCGGGCCGTACCCGTGATGCCTTCCACGGTGATGGCCGTCATCGGCTTGATCACCAGGTCGGCCGTGCCATCGACGGCTTCCACGGCAAGAATGTACGGCTGTGGCGCGGCGACGACGATGCCGACGCGTTCGCTGCACGATTCATAGCCCAGGGCACCGGCCAGCGACCGTACGGGCAATGGACGGCCCTGGTCTTTCAGCACGGGCGCGCCACCCACTTCCATGAAGGTTTCCGGCAATTCGACGACGCGCTGCACCACCGCCATCGGCAGCGCCAGCGCGGCGCCCGAGGTCGACACGAGCATGGTCGGCACGATCGACAGTTCGATCGGCAGGCGGATGGCGAACTTCGTGCCCTTGCCCAGCGTCGACTCGATGTGGATGGCGCCGCGGTTTTTCTCCACGGCCGTTTTCACCACGTCCATGCCCACGCCGCGGCCGGAGACGCTGGACGCCACTTCCTTGGTCGAGAAGCCCGGCAGGAACACCAGCTGGAAGCATTCGTCGTTGCTCAACTGCGCGTTTTCGCTGATCAAGCCCTTTTGCTGGGCCTTGCTGCGCAAGAAGACCGGATCCATGCCCTTGCCGTCATCCTGCAGCACGATCATGACGCTGTTGGCCTCTTGCCAGGCTTTCAGCGAAATATACGACTTGGCGGGCTTGCCGGCGGCCAGGCGCGCTTCCGGCGATTCGACGCCATGGTCGAGCGAGTTGCGCAGCATGTGCACGAGCGGATCGTACAGGCTGTCCACGACGACGCGGTCGACTTCCGTTTCCGCGCCTTCGATGGTCAGCTCGACATCCTTGCCCAGGTCTTTCGCCAGCTCGCGCACCAGGCGCGGGAATTTCTGGAACAGGCGGCCGACAGGCTGCATGCGCGTGGCCAGGGTGGCCCGCTGCAGTTCGGTCGAGTAACGCGAGGCGCGCTCCAGGGTTTCCGCCAGGGTCGCCATCAGGGTAGCGGCCTGGCCTTCGAATTTGAATTGCAGCAAGCGTTCGAGCAGCACGGCGGCCTGGTTGGCGGCCTGCACGGATTCGCCCGCCACTTCCAGCAGCGCGTCGAGCTTGACGGCGTCGACGCGGATGCTGTCTTCCTTGACGGGCGCGGCATGGCGCACTTCCGGACGCTCTTCGCGTCGTTCGGCGCCATCCCAGGCCTTGGCGGCCGGCTTGGCGGCAGCGGCAGCAGCGGCGGGCGCAGCGGCGGCCACGACGGCAGGGGCAGCGGCGACGGCGGACACCGGCGCGGCAGCGACCCGGCTGCCCTCGGGCACGACGGCGTTATACATGCCTTCCCAGTCCAGGCCATCGGCGCCGGCGGTGGAGACGGCGGCGGCAGGCGTGGCGGCAGGCACTTCCGCAACCTCGGCAACGGGCGCGGCCACTTCCGCCACCACGGCGGCGGCAGGCGCAGGCGCGTCCATGCCCTTGCCTTCGATGGCGTTCGTCAGGATGTGTTCCAGCTCTTCCGGCATGGCCGGCAAGCTTTCCGGCGCGGCGCCATTGGCCAGTTCCGTCAGCTGGTCGGCGACGAAACCGGACGCCTGCAGCGCCGCCTCGATGGCGATGGGGGTGACGGGCGCGGCGCCCGTGCGCAAGGCGTCGAACAGGTTTTCCGTCAGGTGGCAGGCCGCCACCAGCGCGGGCAAGCCCATGAAGCCGGCACCGCCCTTGATCGTGTGGAAGGAACGAAACACCGCATTCAGTGTTTCCTTGTTGTCAGGATCGCGCTCGAGGCGCAACAAGTGCTCTTCAACATTAACCGCAAGATCCATCGCCTCAACGACGAAAT
Organism: Janthinobacterium agaricidamnosum; assembly: GCF_003667705.1. Taxonomy (NCBI): domain Bacteria; kingdom Pseudomonadati; phylum Pseudomonadota; class Betaproteobacteria; order Burkholderiales; family Oxalobacteraceae; genus Janthinobacterium; species Janthinobacterium agaricidamnosum. The sequence continues at coordinate 4,313,234 of NZ_CP033019.1, forward strand.
CCTTGAGCATATCGTCCATTAGAATCCCAAATCCGCAAGAAGGTCGTCTACATTATCCTGGTCCAGCGCCACCGACGGCACGGACGGGCCCTGCATCAGCGGCACCGGCTTTTGCGCCAGTTTCTCGCGCACCTCGGCCGGCGCGTTGTCGCGCAACAGCTGGGCCAGTTCGTTTTCCACGGTCTTGGTGATGTTGACCACTTTTTTGATCAGCTGGCCCGTGATGTCCTGGAAGTCCTGCGCCATCATGATTTCCAACAAGCGCGCTTTTTCCGCTTCCGTCGCTTCGGCAACGGCTTGCGCGAACTGGCGCGAGTCGCCGGCCAGGGCCTTGAATTCTTCCAGGCTCAGCTTGCCGTCGAACAGCGCCGTCCAGCGGCCGTCCATGTCCTTGGCTTTCTTCGACAGCACATCCTGCGCCGGCATGCCTTCGTCGAGCGTGTTCAGGACCTTGTTGGCGGCCTGTTCGGTCAGGGTGGCGACGTATTCCAGGCGGTCCTGGGCGTCGACGATCTGCGACGACGCTTCCGTCAGCGCCTTGTCGTAGCCCAGTTCGCGCAGCGAATCGTGCAGCAGGCGCACGATGCCGCCCAGACGCTCGAACATCGGCTTGTCGGACTGGTCGACGGGATCGGCCGCGTCGCCAGACGCCTCGGCGCCGGCCACAGGCAGCGCTTCCGCCTCGGCGGCCACGGGCTCGGCGGCTGCCGGCACGGCGGCGTTGGCCGACACCGAGTCGAACAGCGCGTCGAAATCGTCCTCCGCAATCACGGCGGGAGCGGGCGCGGCGGCAGGCGCGGGCTGAGCCGCGGCCGCACTTTGCGCAGATACTTCATCGAATAATGCGTCGAAATCATCAGCGGCGTTGGTCATATCCCTGCTTCTCCATAATTTGTCAAAATTCCGCCTGAACTGTGCGTTTTACAGACTGATACCCACAATTTCTCGATTAAGATGATTTGAGGCAATACCGCTGCGATGGTGCGAGTGTAGCAGGGCGCCGCCCTGTTGGTAAATCTCAAAACGCGCTTCCTGGTGCAAAGCTGGCCTACAAGAGCTTTTCCACAAGGAAATATGTGTTCCAGCTGTTGTATTTTGAAATACTACCATTGGCGTGCGTGCAAGACCACGCACAGCAGAAGAAATCCTGCTTCCGGGCGTCTGCGCAACAGCGCCACATGGACATCGTTGCAGCTACACACGATCTTTCTGCCAATGTTGTCTATACTGAAGGTGCAGTTGTATTGATAATTATCAAGTCTTTGCATGAATACAATGCTGCCGCCGCGTCTACAATAAGAGGCGTTGCGCGCGCTCAGTCACCGCCAAAGGACCTGCCATGTATAAGAAAATTCTGATCGCCACCGATGGCTCCACCGTCTCCAACCTGACGGCCTGCGCCGGCGTTGCTTTTGCCGAACAGATGCACGCCGACATCCTTGCCTTGTATGTGGCGCCCGAATACCAGTACCCGGTGTACATCGAAATCATTCCGCCAAGCTATCCCAGCGAGGAGGAGTACCGCATCGCCATGCGCAAGGCCGGCGCCGACCACTGGCAGCCCATCCTCGACGCGGCCGCCAAGCGCGGCCTGGAAGCGACGGGCCTGACGGCCTTTTCCGACAGCCCGGCCCTGAAGATCGTGGAAGTGGCGCAATTGCAGCATTGCGATCTGATTTTCATGGGTTCGCATGGCCGCAGCGGCTGGGGGCAATTGCTGTTGGGCAGTGTGACCAATAAAGTGCTGTCGCACTCGAAATTGCCCGTGCTCGTGCATAGGCTGATCAAGGAACCCCCGTCCGAATAAGAGGTCACATGACCACCGGGGCCGCCGTTGCCGGCATATGCAGAAAAAGGCATAATGCGGCCGCCTCAGTTAAAATGACAACGTTTCTCGTTTCTCAACATTTGATTGTCCGGTGACGGACAGAGCAGATTTCACGCATCCAGATTGCCCGCCTATGATACGTATTGTAATTGCCGACGACCACACCATCATGCGAGAAGGCTTGAAGCGCATCCTTGACGGCGCGCCGGATATCGATATCGTGGGCGAAGCCATCGACGGCTTTGAAGTACTCAATCAGGTGCGCCAGGGCGGCTTCGACCTGCTGCTGCTCGACCTGTCAATGCCGGGCCGCAGCGGCGTCGACCTGATCCGGCAAATCCGCAGCGAGGCGCCCAAGCTGGCCATCCTGATCCTCACCATGCACGAGGAAGAACAATATGCGGTGCGCGCCATCCGCGCCGGCGCACAAGGCTATCTAACCAAGGAAAGCGCTGGTACCCAGCTCGTGGGCGCCATTCACAAGGTGGCGTCGGGACGCCCCTACATCAGCGCCGAGGTGGCCGAGCAGCTCGTGCTCAACATCATGATGCCGAATGAAAGCTTGCTGCACAAACAGTTATCGGACCGCGAGTTCGAAGTCTTTTCCCTGCTGGTGGCGGGCAAGTCGATCACGGAAATCGCCAACAACCTGCACCTGAGCGTGAAGACGGTGAGTACGCACAAGACGCGCATCATGCAAAAAATGGGCATGAGTTCGCTGTCCGAAATGGTGCAGTACGCCGTGGCGCACCGCCTGCTCTCCCCCTTCAAGACGTAAGCCCGGCGGCGCGCGCCCGCGCGTCGACCGTAGGAACAATCCTACTCCCCTACCGTAGCTCCTACTGCCATATTCAGCCACTGCTGATATTAATTGCATATGGTTGTTGGCATACTGAAACCAGTAATCAAGTTGCTGGGAAGTTATTTCATCACACAGCAAGTCGTCAGCGAATTGAGCTTTACCAGCCTGGACGCGCGCCGCCCTTTCCCTGCCCGCCGTCTGCGCACCCTGTCATTCAACTCTGAACTACCTGTCACCAGGAGATGAACATGCTGTCCACGCAAACGCCCGAAACCCGCGCCGCCGCCCCATCGCTGGCCCCCTCTTCCCCGATGGAAGCAGGGCGCCAGCGCCAGGGGCGGCTATGGTCGAACCTGAAGGAAGTATGCGATCTGCTGCATATCTCCAGCGCCTGCACCATCGCCGCCGACGAACTGCTGTTCCAGCACGTGCAATTCAAGACGGGCCAGCGCGTGCATACCATCGGCCAACCGTTCGACACCTTGTACATCGTCAATTCGGGCTTCCTGAAAACCGTGCTCATCGACGAATTCGGCAATGAACAGGTACTGAGCTTTCCCATGAAGGGCGACATGCTGGGCGTCGACGGCATCCACTCGCGCCACTACTCCTCGGAAGCGGTGGCCCTGTCCGACTGCGACCTGATCTTGTTGCCGTTCAAGAAGCTGACGGCGCTGGGACGTGTTCACCTGGAACTGGAAAACGTCATGTACGGCGTGATGAGCCGCGAACTGGTGCGCGAACAGGCGATGATCGGCATGCTGGGCGCCTTGAGCGCCGAAGCCCGCGTGGCGCGCTTCCTCGTCTCGCTGGCCGACCGCTTCGCGCAGATGGGCTATTCGAGCAAGCTGTTCAACCTGCGCATGACGCGCCACGAAATCGGCAGCTACCTGGGCCTGACCCTGGAAACGGTGAGCCGCACTTTGTCCGCCTTCAATGAAATCGGCCTGATCTCGGTTGACCAGCGCACCATCGGCATCAAGGATCCGGACGCCCTGAAAACCCTGCGCCGCTTGCCGCCGTCGCGCTCGCGCGCCAAGCAGCTGGCTGCCGCCAAGCTCAAGGCCGACACCACCGCCGCCGCGGCCGCCTCGGCGCAATTGCTGGCCACGATTTAACGCCATCCCGATTTCTTCCAGCTTGGCACAGGCTTGACCCGACCAAGGCGCGCACCGCCTTGGCGGGTCTTTTTTGCTGCCGCTCCCCTTCCATGCCGCACCAATGGCCGTCTTCGCGCAGCGCCATGCTCCACGCTGCCATCCCATCGCAAAAAAGCACGGCTTGCGCATAAATAAGCCTTGCTTTTCGGGCCACATTCAACAATAATGCAAATACGAATCATTCTCAACTGAGATAAAGAAAGCCCAACATGCAAAGCTCAAAACCAGCCTTGATCCAGGATGCCGCTACCGCCCACGTCCGTCCTCCCGTCAGCATGGCCCAGCCGGCGCGCCGCATCACCAGCGAAGCGCTGCTGCAGCAGGGCCGCGAAGTGGAGATTGAGCACAGCGGCAAGATCTATCGCCTGCGCGTCACCCAATTGAACAAGCTGATCCTGACTGCCTGAAGCAGCACGGCAGCCAGTCACCACGCTCGCCAGCCAGTCGCGCCCCGTGCGCGCAGCCAGCCAAACCACCGCACAGGAGTGTTTGATGGCGAACGACCGACCTTCCTCGATGTTTCCTTCCCCGCAAGGCCAGCAGCCTGAATTGCTGCTGTCGGCCGTGCTGCACCTGATGTCGCACTACCATGCGGACAGTCCCTGCGAGAAACTGGCCGCAGTCATCGAACGCCATCTGCAAGCGCTGGCCGGCTCGCCCGGCCTCGGCCCCGTGCTGCAAGCGACTTGCCAGCAACTGTCGCAGCAATGGGCCACCCTGGTGGCGCTGCACCGGCCCGCGCCGCCGAAGACCACCTTGCTCGAGCGCCTGGCACGCATGCTGAGCGCCAGACGTCCTGCCTCGCCGCTGCCGCACTAATTTCTATTTCTCTTCCACCGCTGCCCCACCGCCCAACAGGATATCGCCATGTGTGACAAAGACCAGTCCCTGCCCGTCATCAGCAATTGCGCCCACGCCGACACGGAAACGGCCGCGCTCGCTTCGCGCCGCCGCCGGCTGTGGGAACTGTCGCATACCTGCCATTGCCCGCTGGTCGGCGTAGGCTTGCCCTTGGGCTACCTGCGCAAGCTGGTGGGCAAGATGACGGGCGGGCGCGTGCTGGCCGACGACTACGAAGTGCACGTGGGCGCCGTGACGGAATGCGGCGCGCGCAACCGCCTGTCCGAAGCGCTGCAAAAGGAACTCGAACGCCGCTACGCTCCCGTGATCCTGCGCTTTCGCGGCGCCAAGACCACGGAACAGGTAGCGCAACTGTGGCGCACGGCCGTCGCCAACGGCGACGTGTCGGGCGCCTTCTGGGCCGGCCTGACGCACCCGCGCTGCGACGCCGAGCTGGAAGAGCAGATGTGCCGCGACTTGCACATGATCCAGCACCAGGCCGGCGCCTGCGTACGCGCCGACATGGGCAAATTTACGGCCTTGCAGGAAGAAAATGCGCGCCTGACGCAGGAACTGGCCAAGCTGCAGCAGCGCAGCCAGGCCGCACTGACGGAAAAAACGGGCGAACTGGAACGCCAGGAAGCCGTGCTGCTGCGCACGCGGGCCGAGTCCATCGGCAAGGATAGCGTGATCGACGGCTTGCGCGCGGAACTGGCGCAATTGCAGGCGGCCGTCCCGGCACTGGAATCGCGCACGCGCCTGGTCGAACGCCTGGCGCAAATGGATGAGCGCGAAAAGGAATTGCGCCAGCAAATCGCGGAATTGAAACAGGCCCAGCCGCGCCAAGCCGCCGGCGTGCCGCCACCGGCACCCAAGCTGGAAGTGCCGACCGGCGGCAAGCTGAAAATGCCGATCCGCCTCGTCGATCAAAGCGTCTTGTGCGTGGGCGGACGCAGCGGCAATGTCGCCACCTACCGCGCCCTGATCGAGCGGGTCGGCGCGCAGTTCGCCCACCACGACGGCGGCCTGGAAGACAATGCCAACCTGCTCGACTCGAGCCTGGCGGCCGCCGACCTGGTGATTTGCCAGACGGGCTGCATCAGCCACAGCGCCTACTGGCGCGTGAAGGATTATTGCAAGCGCACGGGCAAGCGCTGCGTCTTCATCGACAACCCCAGCATCTCCAGCCTGGCGCGCGGCTTGCAGGAAGTGAGCGGCGAGATGGACACGGCGCCGCTGGCTGCGATCCAGCCATAAGCAATCGCTGCTGCATTAATACACGTCGCGCCGGTAGCGCCCTTCGGCCGCCAGCGCGTCGAGCGCAGGCCGGCCCAGTATCTCCTGCAGGGCCTGGTCTACACCGCCCGCCATGCCGGCCAGGCTGCCGCAGATATAGATGGCCGCGCCCTGCTCCAGCCACAGCTTGACTTCATCGGCATTGCCGCGCAGGCGGTCCTGCACGTAGGTGCGCTCCGTCTGGTCGCGCGAAAACGCCAGGTCCAGGCGCGGCAGGTCGCCGCTGGCATGCCAGCCTTCAATCTCTTCGCGATAATGAAAATCGTGGGCCAGGTTGCGCTCGCCAAAGATCAGCCAGTTGCGCCGCTGCCCTGCCAGCACGCGGCTCTTCAGGTGGCCGCGCAGACCGGCGATGCCGCTGCCGTTGCCGATCAAAATCAATGGCCGCTGGGCATTGTCTTCCAGCCGGAAGCGTTTATGCTGGCGCAAGCGCAGTTGCACCACGTCGCCCACCTTGGCCTGCGCCGTGAGCCAGCCCGAGGCCCGGCCCAGGCTGCCGTCGGGATGCGCATGCTGGCGCACCAGCAAGTGCACGCCGCCATCGCGCGGAATCGAAGCGATCGAATATTCGCGCGGCTGCGAGGGGTCGGCGGGCGCCGTCACCTGCACCAGGTCGCCCGACTGCCAGTCAGGCAAGCTGCCGGCCACGGGCGCCAGTTCCACGTGATAGATGGCGCCGCCCGCGCTGCCCGGGTTGAGCAGCTGCCTGTGCGTCAGGCGCCAGTCGCCGAAGGCGGGCGCGCTCCAGTCGGGCGCGTCGCTGGTGCCGGCCAGGTGACTCAGATGCTGGAACCATTGCTCGATGCTGACGCTGGCGCTGCGGTCGACTTCGATGCGCTCGAACAGGCGCGAGGCGCCCTGCGCCGCCAGCCAGGCATCGAGCGCGCGGCCGAAACCGCAAAACTGGCCATAGCTGCGGTCGCCCAGGGCCAGCACGGCGTAATGCAATTGCGGCAGCGCCAGCCCGCCCGTCATCAGGCGGCCCATGAAGGCGGCCGCATTGTCGGGCGCATCGCCTTCGCCATAGGTGCTGACTAAAAACAGAGTCCGTTCGGCTTGTTGCAGATCAACGGCCGTGACTTCGGCCAGCGCGCACAGGCGCACGGGGATGCCGGCCAGTTGCAGGCTCTGCGCCGTTTGCGTGGCCAGTTCCTCGGCATTGCCCGTCTGGCTTGCATACGCCACCAGCCAGGCGGGACTGTTTGCCAGCGCCGCCTTGGCGGCGGCGGACGCGCGGCGCCTGGCGCGCGCGCGCAACCAAGGCGCCAGGCACACGCCCGCGTAGCTGAGGGACAGGGCCGCCAGCAAGGCCAGCCGCGTCGTATCGTGCGTAAAAATCATGGAATTAATCGTTCATTCGTCGAGCATGGCCAGCATGTGGCTGCTCAGCGTTTCGTGAAAGCCAGAGCCGTCGCGCTGCAGGAAGCGCGCGGCCAGGCCCTGCTCTTCGGCCAGCGCCATGCCGGCCTCGGCACCGAGCACGGTCAGGGCCGTCGACCAGGCGTCGGCCGCCATGCATTGCTCATGCACGACGGTGACGGAAGCGAGTTGATTGGCGATCGGCATGCCGCTGCGCGGATCGATGGTGTGTGAGAAACGCGCCGTGCCGTCCTGGAAGAAACGCCGGTAGTCGCCCGACGTGGCCACGGACAAGCCGTGCAGCGCCAGCAGCATTTCCGGCGGATGTAGATCCGCGTAGGCGCCATCGACCTGTTCCAGCATCACCCACCACGGCTGGCCGTCGGGCTTGCTGCCGGCGCCGCGCAGCTCGCCGCCCACTTCGACCAGGTAATGGCCGATGCCCTGCCTGTCCAGATAGCGCGCCAGGCGATCCACGCCATACCCCTTGGCGATGGCCGATAAATCGAGCTGCAAGCCGCCCGGCTGACGCGCGCGGCGGGCCGGCAAGTCCAGCTCCAGGCGGCGGCGCTGGCGCTGCGACAGCAGCAAGGCCACCGTCTCTTTGTTCGGCGGCAGGAAACCGGGCTCGTCGTAGCGATGGCGGGGGCCGAAGCCCCACAGGTTGACGAGGACGCCCGCACACGGGTCGTATGCGCCACCGGACGCCTGCGACACGTGCATGGCAAAGCCCAGCACCTCGCAAAAGGCGGCGGGCAGGCTGTGCCAGCTGCCGGGTTCGGCCCGGTTGAAGCGGCCCAGGTCGGACTCATCGCTCCAGTGACTCATTTGCGCCACGACCAGGTCCAGCTGCTGCTGCAAGCCCTGCTGCAGGTCGGCGCTGCCGGCGCGTCCCGGCATGGCGGACTCGAGCAGGCGCACCGACCAGCTGGTGCCCATGGTCAAGCCACGCAAGTCCCGGATCGCGGCGCCGGGCGGCGCGGCCTGATCGGAAATATGCTGCGGCAGCAGGACCCGGCGCATCGGCGAGCTCGTGACGATGCCGCCGCTTACTGCGGCAGCACTTCCACGGTGGCCGCGTAGGTCATGCGGCGCTCCGGCATGGCTGGCGGCTGGCCGGCCACGGCCGGGGCGGCCGCTGGCCAGGTGCTGCTCAGGTAATACATGCCGGCGGCCGGCACGGTGAACGTGATCTCGCCCTTGGCATCGGTGCTCTGGCGGATTTCCCCCAGCACGCCACGGTAGCGCACGCCGCCCGGCACCAGGCTGAAGGCCTGATTCGCGGCCGGCTTGCCGTCGATCAGGAAGCGCCACGTGGCTTTTTCGCCCGCGCGCAAGTCGTTCGGATGGGTCACCGGCACGAATTCCAGGCCCACGCCCGTCGGCTTGAACACTTCCGTGCTGGTTTCGCCATTGCTGAAGAAAGTTTCCAGCCGCGCTGCCGTGCGCGTGATTTTCAGCTCTTGCGCGTCGGCCGGCACTTCCTTCTTGAACGTCTCTTCATTGCCGCGGAAACGCTTCTGCTCGCCATTGAGCTTGTAGCTGCCCATCACGTTTTGCGACACGATGGCCGCTTTATACGTGCCCGGCTTTTCCATTTTTACGTCGAAGACGCTGCGCAAACGGCCCGTGAGCGTATTCGCCGGCGCCACTTTCGCGCCATCGGGGCCGGTCACTTGCAGCGCATCCAGGCGCAGCGGCTGGTGGTCGATCTCGAACAGGCCGTCGGAGACGGCAGCGTCCACCGTCACCCAGGCGTCCTTGCTTTCCACCATCGTGCTCGATGGCACCATCCAGCCCCGGTGGGCGTGGGCATTCATGGCCAGGCCGGCCAGCGCCAGGGCGATCAGCGGTTTATTCAGTTGCTTCAACATGGTAGAGGCGCCTTAAGGTTTGAGTTGGACGACGACATTGCCGAGTTCTTCCTTGCCCTTGCCAGGAACGGACTGGGCCGATTTCAGCGGCCACTGGAACGGCACGCGCACCAGTTCGCGTCCGCCCGCTTCGCGTGCCGCTTCCACCACCACCTGGTATTCGCCGGCCGGCAGCTTGTCGAGCAAGGCCTTGGCGCCAGGGAAAGTCAGGGTATGTTCGCCCGGCGCGCGCGTGGCGCCGCTGACGCCGTCCACTGGCATGGCCAGGTCGCGGCCGCTCTTGCGCCACCATTGACGCATGTCCTTCAGCCATTTTTCGCCCGCCTTGTCCTTCTTTTTCACGTCATACAGCACAGCCAGATTGCCAACGACCTTTTGATCGGCCGTTTCCAGCCACGCCGCCACGTAGGGGCGGTGGTATTCCGCCACGTTCAGTTGCGGGATTTCAAGCTTCAGGGACAGGTCGGCAGCCATCGCCGACGTACCGATCAGGGGAAGGCCAAGCGCCAGGGAGTAGCGTAATTTCATGGTGTGCCTGTAAAAAGGAAAAATAAAAACATCAGTGGATAAACAGCAAGGCGATCGCGCAAGGTATCAGAATGCCGAGGCCAACCATCGGCCACGTAAATGGCCGGTTGGCCGCGTGGAACTTCAAAATCAATAGCCCCGTCAGGCAAAACACGATGCAGGCGCCGGCAAAGATGTCGATGAACCAGCTCCAGGCGACGCCCGTGTTGCGGCCCTTGTGCACGTCGTTGAGCCAGGACACCCAGCCCCGGTCCGTCAATTCATATTCGGCGGCCCCGTCTTCCAGGCCGATGCGCACCCAGGCGTCGCCGCCTGCCTTGGGCAACGGCAAATACACTTCGTCGATCGACCATTCGGCGGGACGCCCGCCCGCGTTGAGCGACCACTGCTGCTTGAGCCAGGTTTCCGCGGCGGCCGGCATCGGTGCATTGGCGCCGTCATGCCCGGTGGCAAAGGCGGCCAGTTCCGTGACGAGGGGCGCCGGCAACTGCGCCTTCTGGCGCGTGATCGACGGTTTCGACTCGATCTGACCGGCGTGGTTCAGGGTGATGCCGGTGATGGCGAACAAAAACATGCCCAGCAAACAAAGTGCCGAGCTGATCCAGTGCCATTGATGCAAGTTCTTCAGCCAGACGGCGCGGCTGGCGTTGTTCCTGGCCTTGTCGGCGGCGCCCGCACTATGCATGCTCCGCTCCCGGCAAGGGGCGGGCCAGCTGGCGCGACAAGTCAGTGTGCTTCATTCCCATCCTTCAATCAGAGTGCATGCCGATATTTCAAACAAATGATAATGATTATCATTTATTAAGTCAAGACATGGGGCGCCCCGCCGGGCCGGCGTTTTGTAACAGCTTTGAAACAAAGCACCGCTGCTACGTAAGCTGCCGTACAGAGCCGCATACAGCAAGCGCCTATGCTTGTTGTTCAGGACAACCAACAAGGGAGCACCCATGCAATCGTATTCCAGCGAACAACTGGCCAGCATCGCGGCCAAGATCAAGGACGTCAAATTCGGCATGCTGACCACCAGCGACGACATGCGCACCCTCACCAGCCGGCCGCTGACGCAGCAGCAGGTCGATAACGAAGGGCAGATCTGGTTCTTTGTTTCCGACGAGGCCAACTATACGCGCGACTTGCTGAACAATCCGCAAGTCAATGTCAGCTTCGTCGACACGGGCGACAGCCTGTATGTATCCGTCTGCGGCCACGCGCAGCTGCTGAAAGACCGCGCCAAGGCGGAGGAATTGTGGAATCCGCTCGTGAAAGCCTGGTTCCCGGGCGGGCTCGACGATCCGAAGCTGTCGCTGATCAAGGTGACGATCCAGTCGGCCGAGTATTGGGATAGCAGCGCCAGCAAGATGATGCAATTCTATGAAATGGCCAAGGCCGCCATCACGGGCGAGCCGCCGAAAGACATGGGCGAACACGGCCGGGTCGATCTGTAGCAGATTTACCCTATTTTACCCGGGTAATATTGACTTTCTATTTAACCCGGGTAAAATTGCCTGCATTCCCCATGGAGGCAAGACATGCATACCCCCGCACCACCTCAGCTCACCGCCTTTGCCGGCAAGCGAAAAGTCGCCGCCGGCCCTTTACATGCGCTTGCGCAAACACTGAAGGAACTGGTGACGCGCGATCCCGATGCGCAGATCCTGATTTTCGACGATGCCAGCGGCAGCCAGGTCGACCTGAACCTGCACGGCAGCCTGGCCGACGTGCTGCAGCGCCTGCCTCGCGCGGCAACGCCGGCGCCGCAGGACGACGCTCCCGCCCCGGCGCGCACGGCAGGCCGCCCGAAGCTGGGCGTCGTGGCGCGCGAAATCACTTTGCTGCCCCGTCACTGGGAATGGCTGGCGACGCAGCCGGGCGGCGCTTCCGTCGCCTTGCGCAAACTGGTGGAACACGCGCAGCGCGGCAACAAGCTGCACGATGAGCAGCGCCAGGCACGCGAAGCGGCCTATAAAGTCATGAATGCGCTGGCCGGCGATGCGCCAGGCTTCGAGGAAGCAAGCCGCGCCCTGTTCGCCGGCAAGCAAGCAGCGTTTCTCGCATGCGTACAGGAATGGCCAGCGGACGTGCGCGAACACGTCTTGCAGCTGGCCCGGCGCGCGTGGCTTGAGAGTGAAGAAAGTTAGGCGGCCAGATCAGACGCCCGTACTGCCCGTGGTGTCGGGCGCATCGTCGGCGCTCTGCCGGCTCTGCCCGGCGGAGCCGGACTGGTGATGGGGCAGGCGGTCGGCGCGCCGCACCTCGCCGATGGAAAACAGATCGTCGCCGATATCGAGCCCTTGCTCGCTATCGACCAGCACAAAGTTCTCGGCAGAATCGGCCGTACTTTGCTTGTTGCCTGCCACGGACGGCGTGCCGCCCTGGCTATTGCCGGCTTGCGGCGTGGTGGAGTTGCCCATCATCTTCTCCCTGATCGTGAGTGCGATTTGACTGCGTTGACTGCGTGTCGGCCGTGGCCGGCGCAGCTATTTCATCATAGTCCATGCCTGCTGCGTTGCATCAAAATTTTGCGGCAGCCAAATAAGCGTGGCCCTGACCAGCGGCGTGCCTGCTTCCCGCTGGCCAGAGCCACTTGCAACTTGCTACTCAGCTGGCGCTACTTGTTGCGCGACCCGGAGCTGGAACCGGACCCGGAACCGCCGCTTTGCTTGTTGCCACTGTCACGGTTGCCCTCCTGGTTCATGCTGGCGTTATCGCGCGAACCGCTGGAGCTGGAGGCGCTTTGCCGGTTGGCATCGTTCTTGTGGCTTTGGCTGCCTGCGCGGCGGGCCTCTTCCGACGTGAATTCATGGGCCGTGCCTTTTTCATGCGCGGCACGTCCGCCTTCGCTGGCGATTTCGCGCTGCTGGGCGGGGTCCATGGAAGCGAAACCCCGCTTGCTGGTATCGCTTTGCTTGCTGCCGCCGCTGCCGCCGCTGCTACTGCTACTGCTACTGGTTTTACTACCTTGCTGTTTATTGTCGCTCGATGTGGCCATGATGATCTCCTTGATCGATGGAATCGGAAACAGTGCAAACCATGCAATTCTTCCCCCTCGCATGGCAAGGGAACCGTCATCTTAGTGCGCACATGGGGCACAAGAAATAGGAGGATGGCAAGAGCGCATGTAGGATGAGTCCCGCTCACGGTGGCGTAGTTACTTTCAGTTTTACACCAAAAGTATCTAACACTCAGCAGTTGGCGGGCAGCGGAAAAATCGCCGCGTCGGCCGTCACGTACACGCGCTCGCCAGTGCCTGGCAGCACCGCATGGCCGCCCGTGAAGGCGCCAAACGAGGGCAGGATGGCGCGCTGTTGGCCCAGCAGGAAACACGGCAGGCGCAGGCCGCCGCCGTGCGCTCCGCTCCCTTTGGCACGCAAGTGAAACACGGGATGCACGTGGCCCGCCAGCACGTAGCCGGGCGCGACGGTGTCCGGGTGATGGCAGAACGACAGCTTGCCCACCTGGTGCGGTTCATCGACCATGCGGATGCCCAGCGCGGCGGCCGGATCGCCCGCATGCGCGTCATGGTTGCCGCGCACCACCGTCAGGCGCACGTCGCGATGACGCATGCGCCACGCCAGCATGGCCGCCACGGTGGCGGCCGCATGGGCGGCGCGCGCGTGCAAAAAATCGCCGAGAAAGACGATTTCCTCGCAGGCGTAACTGGCCAGCAAGGCGTCGAGCGCCAGCAGGTTTTGCGTGGTGGTGCCGCGCGGCACGGGCACGCCCAGCGCGCGAAACGCCGCCGCCTTGCCGAAATGGATGTCGGCAACGATCAATATCCTGCGCGCCGGCCAGTACACGGCCTTGTGCGCCAGCAGCCAGACCAGCTCGCCGGCCAGCTCCACCGCGCAATGCGCCTGCTCCTGTCCCTTCATGCGGCCGCCTTTTCCAGCGCCAGCACCAGCCGCGCCACCCGGTCCGACAGTTTTTCCGTCGTCAGCTGTTCGCGGAAGCGCTCGACCATCAGGCCGAAGGCAAATGGCGAGGCGCGCTCCAGCGCTTGCAGGCAGATGCTGCGTCCATGCAGTTCGCGCAAGGTGGCGCGCAGGCGCGTCAGTTCCAGTTCCTGCTCCAGCACTTCGCGCTGCGCCTGCGTGAGCAGCAAATTGGCCGCGTCGTGCTTGCGGAACACTTCAAAGAACAGCGAGGACGACGCTTGCAGCTGGCGCGCGCTTTTCGGCTGGCCTGGATAGCCCTGGAACACGAGGCCGGCGATGCGGGCGATTTCGCGGAAACGCCGCTGCGACAGTTCCGTCGCGTTCAGGCTGGCCAGCACGTCTTCGAGCAAGTTGTCCGTTCTGAACAGGGGAAGATCGGCACCGCTGGCGGCCGTCAGCAGCGGCGCAAAATCGATATCGTCCGCGCCCAGCAGTTCAAAGCCGTAATCGTTGACGGCGATCGACAAGGTGGCCGGCTGCACGCGCGCGATGCGATAGGCCAGCAGGGATGCCAGGCCCAGGTGCACGGAGCGGCCCGCAAACGGATACACGAACAGGTGATGGCCCTCGCGGCTGGACAAGGTTTCCAGCAGCAGGCTGGCGCGCGTGGGCAGGCTGGACCATTTCTGCTGGATGGCCAGCAGGGGCGCCAGCGCGCGCATTTCCGGCCCGCTGGCACGGCCCTCCTGCGCCAGCTGCAGCTGGTCCAGCACGGCATGCGCCAGCTCCGACGACAGCGGCATCTTGCCGCCCTGCCAGCGCGGCACGGCACCGCGGCTGCCCGTGGCGCGCCGCACGTAGGCCGTCATCTCATGCACGCGCACGAATTCCAGGATACGCCCGCCAAACAGAAAATGGTCGCCCTGCTTCAGGCGCGCGATGAACGATTCCTCGATGCTGCCGATGCGCGCCCCGCCGAGGAATTTGACCTGGATCGCCGCTTCCGAGACGATGGTGCCGATGCTCATGCGGTGGCGCCGTGCCAGCGCCAGGTCCGGCACGCGGTAGACGCCTGCATCGTCCGGCAGCACTCTGCGGTATTCCGGGTACACGGTCAGGCTTTGCCCGCCGCGCGCGACGAAGTCGAGCGCCCATTGCCACTCGTCCGGCGTCAGGTGGCGATACGACCAGGCCGCGCGCACTTCCGCGTACAGGGCCGGCGAGTCGAAACCGCCGCCCAGCGCGATCGTCACCAGGTGCTGCACCAGCACGTCGAGCGGCTTGTCCGGCACGGGCCGCGCTTCTAGGTGGCCCTGCGCCAGGGCAGCGCGGGCGGCGGCCGCTTCCAGCAATTCCAGGCTGTTGGTGGGCACCAGGGTGACGCGCGAAATGCGCCCCGGCGCGTGGCCGCTGCGCCCCGCCCGCTGCACCAGGCGCGCGATGCCTTTCGCGCTGCCCACCTGCAGCACCCGTTCGACGGGCAGGAAATCGACGCCCAGGTCCAGGCTGGACGTGCACACGACGGCTTTCAGCTCGCCCGTCTTCAGGTGCTGCTCGACCCACTCGCGCACTTCGCGGTCCAGCGAACCGTGGTGCAGGGCGATCAGGCCGGCCCAGTCGGGGCGCGCATCGAGCAAGTGCTGGTACCACAGCTCGGCCTGCGAACGCGTGTTGGTGAACACCAGGGTGGTGGCGCTGCCCTCGATCTCGGCGATCAGCGGCTGCAGCATCTGGATGCCCAGGTGGCCGCCCCAGGGAAAGCGCGTGGGATTGACGGGAATCAGACTGTCGACAAGGATGCGCTTTTTGACTTTACCTTCGACCAGCACGCCATCGCTTTGTTCTCCCAGCAAGACGTCCTGCGCCTGCCGCAGATTGCCCAGGGTAGCCGACAAGCCCCACGTCATCAAGGTTGCATTCCAGCGGCGCAAACGGGCCAGCGCCAGCTGCACCTGCACGCCGCGCTTGCTGCCCATCAATTCATGCCACTCGTCGACGATCACCGTTTCCAGCAGGCTGAAGCGTTCCTGCGCGTCCGCCTGGCTCAGCATCAGGGACAGGCTTTCCGGCGTCGTGACGAGCACCTCGGGCCACGCTTTCGCCTGCCGCGCCCGCTGCGCGGCGCTCGTATCGCCCGTGCGCGCCTCGATGCGCCAGCCGGGCGCCAGCGTTTCGCCGGACGCCTGCAGCGCGCGCACGGTGTCGGCCGCCAGCGCCCGCATGGGCGTGATCCACAGCACGCGCATGCCCTGCTTCCTGCCCTTGCGTTGTAGCCGCTCGGCGCGCAGCAAGGCGCCGAACCACACGGCATACGTCTTGCCGGACCCTGTACTCGCATGCAGCAAGCCGGACTGGCCCTGCGCGCCAGCGCGCCAGACGGCGCGCTGGAAAGGAAAGATCGTCCAGCCGCGCCCCGTGAACCACGCATCGATGCGCTGCGCCAGCGCGCTTTTACTCATCGCCTGCTCATGCGGCGCCCGCCAGCATGGCCTTCAGCGTGGCCAGGGTGTCGGCGTCGGCAACTGTCTTGTCTTCGCGGCGGCGCAGGATGCGGGGGAAGCGCACGGCGATGCCCGCCTTGTGGCGGCTGGACGCAGCGATGCCCTCGAAACCGATCTCGAACACCATCGTCGGCTGCACGCTGCGCACGGGGCCGAATTTTTCTATCGTCGTCTTGCGGATGGCCGCGTCGACTTGCGCGATCTCCGCATCGGTCAAGCCCGAATACGCCTTGGCGAACGGCACCAGCTTACGCTCCCCCTGCCCGCCCTCCTCCACGTCATCCCACACGGCAAACGTATAATCCGTGTACAGCGACGCGCGGCGGCCGTGGCCCGCCTGGGCGTAGATCAGCACGGCGTCGATGGCATACGGATCGATCTTCCATTTCCACCACGTGCCCACGTCTTTCGTGCGGCCCACGCCATACGCGGCCGACACGGCCTTGAGCATCAGGCCTTCCACGCCGCGCGCGCGCGATTCCTCGCGGATGATGGCCAATGCCTCCCAGCTAGCCGCGTCAACACGCGGCGACAGGCGCAACGCGGGAGAGTGCACGCCGGCCACCACGCTTTCCAGCAGCGCGCGCCGTTCCAGCTGGGGCAGCTGGCGCACGTCCACGCCATCGAGTTCCAGCACATCGTAAGCCACCAGCACGGCGGGCAGCTCGGCCAGCAGCTTGGGCGAGACCGTCTTGCGGCCCATCCGTTGCTGCAAATCGGCAAATGGCGCCGGCACGTCGCCCGGCTGCCAGATGAGGATTTCGCCATCGAGCACGGTACCCTCGGGCAAGGCCAGCTGCGCCAGTTCCGGAAAGCGCTCCGTGATCAATTCCTCGCCGCGCGACCACAGCCAGTTCACGCCATCGCGGCGCAGCAGCTGGGCGCGCATGCCGTCGTATTTCCACTCGGCCAGCCAGCCGCCGATGTCGCCCAGGCTTTCCGGCCCCGCCTGCAGGGGATGCGCGAGGAAAAACGGATACGGCTGGCCGCCGCGCAGCGCATGTTCGCCGTCCGACTGCGCGGCGATCAGCTTCAAGAATCCAGCGCCCGTGGGGTTGACCTTGCCATCGGTCCAGCCCATCAGGCGCTGGGCGATCAGCTTGCTGTCGACGGCGGCGATGGACGCCAGCGCGCGCGTCACCAGCAGTTTTGAGACGCCCACGCGAAAGCCGCCGCCGATCAGCTTGATCAACAGAAAACGTTCGCGCGTTTCCAGCTCGTCCCAGTACCCCAGCAGGGCGGCGCGGATGGCGTCCGGCGCCGCGCCGCGCAACGGTGCGATGCGCTGCTCGACCCACTCGGCCAGGCCGACGTCGCTGCGTTTGGCGGGCGCGGGCAGGATCAGGGCGATGGTTTCGGCCAGGTCGCCCACGGCGTGATAGGCCTCGTCGAACAGCCAGGCATCGAGGCCCGCCCGTTCGGTCGCGTATTCGCGCAGCAATTTGGTGGGCACGGCCTGACGCGGCTTGCCGCCGGCCAGGAAATACACGGCCCAGGCCGCGTTCTCGGGCGAGGCGCCGCGAAAATAGGCTTGCAGCGCCGCCAGCTTGCGGCTGGTGGAGGTCGTCTCGTCGAGTTCCGCGTACAGCCGGGCAAAGTCACGCATGGCTGACGTCCTCCGCCGCCGCGGCCGCATCGGGCGCACCGTCATCGGCCTCGTCATCGCCGTATTCCGTCTCGAAGCCGCCCGCCTGCCAGCCGTTCTGCTGCAGCCAGCGCACCATGACGGGAATCGAGCCATGCGTGACGATGATGCGTTCGGCCTGCGTGGCCGTGATCGCTTGCATCAGGCCGGGCCAGTCGGCATGGTCGGACAGCACGAAACCCCGGTCCACGCCGCGCCGCCGGCGCGCCCCGCGCAGCAGCATCCAGCCGCTGGCAAACGCATCGCTGTAGTCGCCGAAGCGCTTCATCCACGGCGAGCCGGCGGCCGATGGGGGCGCGATCACCAGCGCCGTTTTCAATGCAGCCTTGTCCGTCACCTCGCCCACCATCACGGTGGCGGGCAAGGCCACGCCCGACTCGCGGTAGACCTGCGTCAGGGCTTGCGCCGCGCCATGGCAGATGATGGGGCCGATGCTGGCATCGAGGCCCGCCAGGATGCGCTGCGCCTTGCCGAAGGCATAGCAGAACAGCACGCTGGTGCGCCCTTCGGCCGCATTCCTGCGCCACCACTGGTTGATGTCGTCGTAGATTTCCTGCGGCGCCTGCCAGCGGTAAATGGGCAGGCCGAAGGTCGATTCCGTGATGAAGGTGTCGCAGCGCACGGGTTCGAACGGCAGGCAGGTGGGATCGGGCTGCAGCTTGTAGTCGCCCGACGCCACCCACACTTCGCCGCCATATTCCATGCGCACCTGTGCCGAACCGAGCACGTGGCCGGCCGGATGCAGCGACACCTGCACGCCGTGGTGTTCGATGGTCTCGCCATACGCGAGGCCCTGGATGGACACGGGGCCCAGGCGCGCGCGCAGCACTTGCTCGCCTGGCGCGGCGCACAGGTAATGCCGGTGCCCGACCCGCGCATGGTCGGCGTGCGCATGTGTGATGATGGCGCGCTCGACGGGGCGCCACGGGTCGATGTAGAACTGACCCGGCACACAGTACAAACCTTCCTTGCGCACCACTACCATGTCTGCCATGCCCTGCTCCCTGCGTTATCACGCGTTGGAATGGGCTGATTCTAGCGCTCTTGCGCCAGATCATCTGTCAGACAGCGCACACTGGGTTCACGCCGGTGCGACAAACTCGGCCATGAAGGTGCGCGTGGTGTTTTCCGGAAAGGCAATCGTGACCTGGTCGCCCGCCACCGACAGTACGGTGCCGATCTGGTAGCGGGGCACGCGCACGCGGCTGCCGACGGCGATCTGCGGCGCTGGCGGCGGCGATGGCGCTTGGGACGGGACCGGGGGCAACTCGTCGAGGGAAATGGGCGCGGCCAGCGCGGGCGGCGACAGGCAATTGTCACAGGTGCAGCAGCGCTGGAAATCGCCGGCATCGCCAAAATAATCGAGCAGCAGTTTCCAGCGGCACAAGCCGCTTTGCGCATAGGCCACCATCTGCTCGAGCGCCTGTTTGTCGCGCTCCTGCTTGTCGACGTAGATCTGCGCCAGCTGCGCATACGAGGGCGAGCTGGCCGAGGGCGCTTTCAGGCTGTAGCCCAGCTTGCGGTCCTGGCGCAGCAGCTTGCCGTCTTTCAACAGTTTCAGGCATACCTTCAGGTGGCCGTCGGAAAAATCGGGCAGGCTGGACGCCAGCGCAGCGAAAGTAAACGTGGCCGGCAATTCTTGCGCTGCCGCCACGATGGCGGCCAGTTCCTCGGCCGTCGGGTAATGCTTGGCCAGAAAAAATTGCTGGACCCGCTTGTCTTCCTGGAAGTACAGCAAGGTGCAGTCGGCGGGCAAGCCGTCGCGCCCTGCGCGGCCCGATTCCTGATAGTACGCTTCCAGGTTGGCCGGCACCTGCAAGTGAATGACGAAGCGCGTGTCGGGCTTGTCGATGCCCATGCCAAAGGCGTTGGTGGCCACCATGATGCGGCGCTCGCCATTCATGAACAAGTCCTGGTGGTGCTTGCGCTCGCGCGCCGCCAGCTTGCCGTGGTAGCAGGTGACGCTCTCGCCCAACGCTTCCAGCCGCGCCGCCAGGTCTTCGACGGCCTTGACGGTGGCCGCGTACACGATGCCCACGCCCGGCGTCTCGCGCAGCAGGCGCAGGACTTCATCCTGTTTTTCTCCCGCATTCGTGACCTGGATCACGCGGTAGCGCAAATTGGCGCGGTAGATGCCGGTATTGATGACGTTCAGCTTGCGCGCTTCGAGTTGCGTATCGATATCGGCCATTACTTCCCCGGTGGCCGTGGCGGTCAACGCCAGCACGGCCGGGCGGCCCAGCGCGCGCAGGGCGGCCGCGATGTCCAGGTAGGCGGGACGGAAGTCGTGGCCCCACTGGGAAATGCAATGGGCTTCATCGATGACGACCAGGCTTGGCGGCGCGCCGGCCAGCAGGGACAGGAAGGCGGTATTGGTAAGACGTTCCGGCGTGCAAAAGATGATGAGTCTGCCGCCCTGGGCGATGCGGGCGATGGCGTCGTCTTCCTCGGCGCGCGACAGGCTGCTGTTGAGCTGCACGGCCGTGATGCCCAGTTCGTGCAGCTTTTCCAGCTGGTCCTTCATCAGAGAAATCAACGGGGACACCACCACGGTGGCACCCGGCAACAGAGCGGCGGGCAGCTGGTAGCACAGCGACTTGCCGCTGCCCGTGGGCATGATGGCCAGGGTGTCGCGTCCGGCCAGCACGCTGTCGATGACGTCCTGCTGGCCGGCGCGCAGCCGCGCCACGCCAAATACGGAGCGCAGCAGACGCTGGATCTTGCGCTGGCGGGCGCTGCCCGCTTCGTTCACTGCAGAAATGGTAGTCGCCATCGTGGTCCGGTCCCTCACATGCCGGCGCCAATTGCCAGCTTGCCGCCACTTTACGGCCGGGTCTGGCGTACGACCATAGGACGGCTGCTACAGCCAGCGTAGGATTTCAG
The DNA here is from genome assembly GCF_003667705.1 of Janthinobacterium agaricidamnosum. Classification (NCBI taxonomy): domain Bacteria; kingdom Pseudomonadati; phylum Pseudomonadota; class Betaproteobacteria; order Burkholderiales; family Oxalobacteraceae; genus Janthinobacterium; species Janthinobacterium agaricidamnosum. The sequence goes on from NZ_CP033019.1 coordinate 4,333,825, forward strand.
GAAGCGAACAGGATGGCCCAGAACAGCATCAGCAGCCCGGCAATCGACACGCACCACACGAGCGTGCGCACGACGGGCACGCCGAACGCGTACAGGGGCAAATACAGTACGCGCGCGGCCAAATACAGGGCGGCGCCGTACAAGGTCAGTGCGCTTTCCTGCGCCGTCACGTGGGCGATCAGCACGGCGGCGGCGAACAGGGGCAGGGTTTCGAACAGGTTTGCCTGGGCACGCCGCAAACGGCCCGTGATCTTGCCCACGGGCGGTCCGTCGCCGTCGCGCGCGCTCACGTTATAGGCCGTGCCCGTTTCGCGCGTGCGGAACAGCGCGGGCAGCAGGATTTGCACCAGCGCCAGCACCAGGGTACCGGCCAGCATCGTCAGTTCAGGGGTCATGCCTTACCTCTACGTGTGAGACGGGCGGGCCGAAGCGGCGCGTGCCCGTCAAGGTTGGTCGAGTGCCGCTTGCAACTCCATCAAATCATAGGGCTTGCGCAAGACACTGGCGGAAAAACCCAGCTCATCCATCGATTCCTTGCCATAGCCCGTGGAAAAGATGATGCGCATGGCCGGTTTATCGCGCAGCACCATGCGCGCCAGCGCGATGCCGGACATGCCGGGCAGGCTGACATCGGTAAACAGGATATCGAAGTCTTGCTCATTGAGCAATTTCCACGCCGCCTCGCCATCGGATACGCCGCTGACCGTATGGCCCAGCATGCCCACCAGTTCGCACACCATCAGCTGCGAATCGAGGTTGTCTTCCACCACAAGTATTTTCATCGATGTCGGCATGTCCCCCTGTGGTTCCGGAGCATGGCCCGTCAAGTCCAGTCCCGGCGTGTCACTTCCCAGCACGCTGGCAGCCGCGCTGCCGGTCGGCAGGATGCCGGCCACCGGCGCGCCGGACCGTTCAAACTGGCGCGCACGCATTTGCTGCTGGCGGTTGGCCAGCACATGGCGCAGCTTGCGCGCCAGCTCTTCGCGCCGGTACGGCTTGCTGAGCAATTCCACTCCCGCGTCGAGACGCCCCTCATGCACGATGACATCCTGCGCGTAGCCCGACGTAAACAAGACGGCGATATCGGGCTGCAACTCGCGCGCCTGGCGCGCCATCTCCGTGCTGCTGACGGGACCGGGCATGATGACGTCCGTAAACAGCAAGTCGATCTGCGCGCCGCTATGCAGCACGGCCAGCGCGCTTTCGCCATCCTCGGCCTTGAGTACCTTGTAGCCCAGCGCGCCCAGCATATCGACCACGGTGGTGCGCACGCCCACGTCGTCTTCCACTACCAGCACGGTTTCCGTGCCGCCCGTGACGACGCCGCTCAATTCCAGTTCCTCGTCCGCTTCGGCCATCAGGGAACGGGGCAAATAGATTTTGACTCCCGTGCCCACGCCAGGTTCACTGTAAATGCGGATATGGCCGCGGCTTTGCGTGACGAAGCCATACGCCATCGACAGGCCCAGGCCCGTGCCCGCGCCTTCCGGCTTGGTGGTGAAGAACGGCTCGAACGCGCGCTGCAGCACGGCGCCGCTCATGCCGCGGCCCGTGTCCGTCACCGACAGCATCACGTACTGGCCCGCCGGCACATCGACCAGATTGTGCACATACTGTTCGTCGAGCACGACGTTGCCCAGTTCGATCGTCAGCTTGCCCACGCCATCCATGGCGTCGCGCGCATTGATGGCCAGGTTGAGGATGACGTTCTCGATCTGGCTGCGGTCGACCAGAGTATTCCACAGCCCGCCGCCGCCCACCAGCACGATGTCGATCGCTTCGCCCAGCGCGCGCCGCAGCAGCGCATCCATGTTGCGCACCACGCGGGCCAGGTCGGCCACCACGGGTTTCAACGGTTGACGCCGCGCAAAGGCCAGCAGGTGCGACGACAATTTGGCGCCCCGCTCGACGGCGGCAATCGCCGTGTCCAGGCGCTGGCGCATGAGGCCATCCGTGCCCGCCAGATGCTGCAGCAAGTGCAAATTGCCGGAAATAATTTGCAGCACATTATTGAAATCGTGCGCGATGCCGCCCGTCAACTGGCCCACGGCTTCCATCTTTTGCGCCTGGCGCAACGCGTCTTCGGCCTTGGTGCGCTCACCGACTTCCTGTTCGACCCGGTGCTCGAGCGTTTCGTTCAATTCATGCAGCGCTTTTTCCACGCGGCGCCGGTCCGTGATGTCCGTCTTGACGGCGATCAGGGAACGCGTATGACCCTGCTCATCGACGAGGCGGCTGACATTGCTCGACACCCACACTTGCGTGCCGTCGGGCTTCAGGTAGCGCTTTTCCAGCGAAAACGACTCGCCCGTTTCCACCAGACGCTGGAACAGCACGTTGTTACCGGGCACGTCCGCCGGATGCATGATGTCGTTCATGTTCAAGCTCAGCAGTTCCTCGGCGGAACGCCCCAGCATGCAGCACAGGGCACCGTTGACCCTCTGGAAACTGCCATCGAGGCCCAGCTCGGACAAGCCCACCGAGGCCTGGCCGAAAATGGCCGCCATGCGCTCCTGGCTGGCGTTGAGTTCGTCCTCGATCTGGCGCCGCTCCGTCACGTCGAACGACACGCCAACGTAGCGGCGCTGGCCCGGCATGCGGCCGGCCACCACCTCGCCCTGGCGCGCGATCCAGCGTAGCGCGCCATCGGCGGGGCGGCGGATGCGGTACTCGACGTATTCGAGGGGATTGGGCGCGACGTCAAGCTTGCTCGGTCCGACCTTTTGCTGGTCGCGCGCATCAACCAGGCTCACCAGCAGGCGTTCCGTCACTTCCACCTCGTCGGCAATGCCCCACAGGCGGCGGAACGTGGGCGACACCACCATCGCGCCCGTCTCGGGGAACCATTCGAAGGTGCCGATGCCGCCCGCCTGCTGGGCCAGGCGCAGCCGCTCCTCGCCTTCCATCCGTTCGGTCACGTCGATGCCTTCGACGAGGATGCCCGTCACCACGCCCTCTTCATCCTTGATGGGCTGGTAGACGAAATCGATCTGGCGCTGGCCCGTCTGCCCGTCCGCCGCCTGCAAGTCCACCTTCACCTGGCGCCCCTCGTAAGGTTCGCCCGTGCGGTAGACCTGGTCGAGCAGCTCGATGAAACCTTGCTCCTTGACTTCAGGCAAGGCCGCTTCGACTGTCTTGCCCAGCACATCGCGGTGCCCCACCAGACGCAGATAATGCTCGTTCGCCAATTCGAACACGTGCTGCGGCCCGCGCAGCAGGGCCATGAAACTCGGCGCCTGCTGGAACAGGGCGCGCAGCAGCGCCCGCTCCTCGCCCAGGCGGCGGTTGGCCGCGCGCACGGCCTCGCTCTCGGCCTGCAAGGTGGTGTTGAGTTGACCCAGCTCGGCCGTGGCCAGCTTCAGCTTGCGCCCCTCCTCCATGCGCGCCGTCAATTCCAGCGCCGTGCACAGCACGCCGTCCACCTGGCCGCCGGCGCCATGCACGGGCGTGTAAAACAGGTCGAAACAGACGTCCGTACGCTGTCCGCCGCGCAACAGCGGCAAACAGCATTCGCGGTGCACCTGCGTCTCGCCGCGCAGTCCCGCTTCGAGGATGCGCGCGTTCCAGTCCCAGATTTCCGGCCAGATGCCCGGCACCGTGCCGCCAAGCGCCGCCGGATGGCGCTCGCCGGCGATCTGGATGTAGTCGTCGTTGTAAATCATGACGTGCTGCGGGCCCCACATCAGCACCATCGCCATCGGCGAATTGAGCACGATGTCGACGCTGGTGCGCAGATGGGCGGGCCAGCCATCGACGGCGCCCAGGCTGGTGGCGGACCAGTCGCGCTGGCGCACCAGTTCCCCCATGCTGCCGCCGCCGCGCGGCCAGGCTGGCGCGCTCATGTCGCCCGTCCCGCTTGCACGCACACCTGGCACTGGCGCGGAATGCGCACGGTCGCCAGCGTGCCCTGCGCGGCCGTCGAACTGAGCTCGAGCGTGCCGCCATGGGCCTTGACGAACATGTTTGCCGTGTACAGGCCCAGTCCCAGGCCCTGCCCCGTCCGGCGCTTCTCGCCCGCCTGCTGGAACGGTTCGAACAGGGTCGGCAGCAAGGTGGCGGGAATGACGCCACGATTGGCGATGCGCAATTCAATACTGCCGGCGTCCCGTCCGTCGAGGGCCAGTTGCACGGGCGCGCCCGGCTCGCCATGCGTGATGGCATTGTTTAACAGATTCGAGATGACTTGCGACAGCAGGCCCGCGTCGCATTGCCCATGCAGATTACCCACGCTGCTGACCTCGACCAGCGGCGCCTGACCGGCCGTCTCGCATTCCTCGACGATGGCGCGCGCCAGCGCCAGGTAATCGTGCATGCTGCCGCGCAATTCCATCGTGCCGGAACGGATGCGCGCCAGGTCCAGCAACTGGTCGACCATGCGCGCCATACGCTTGGCGCTGCTTTCGATGCGCTGCGCCGTGACGATCACCTTCGGGTGGTCGCTCATCATCGGCAACAGCATGGCGCCGTTCATCACCACCGACAAGGGCGTGCGCAAGTCGTGACCCAGCACGGCCGTGAACAGTTCATTCAGGTGCAGCGCGTGCTTGAGTTCGTCGAGTTGGGCCGACAATTCGCGTTTCTGCTGGTAGAGCTGGACCAGCACCGCCACCTTGCTTTGCAAGGCTTTCACGTCGATGGGCTTGTAGAGAAAGTCGACGGCGCCCGCCTCGTAGCCACGGAAACTGTAGCTCGGCTCGCGCGACGCGGCCGTGAGGAAAATCAGGGGGATGCTGCGGGTGCGCTCGCTGCCGCGTATCAGCTCGGCCAGCTCGAAACCATCCATCTGCGGCATTTGCACGTCGATCAGGGCCAGCGCCACTTCATGCGTCAACAGCAGTTCCAGCGCTTGCGCGCCCGAGCTGGCCTTCAGGATGACAATGCCGGGCCGCGCCAGCACGGCTTCGGCGGCGACCAGGTTTTGCGCGATGTCGTCAACGACGAGGATATGAATAGGGGCGGTCACGGAATCATCTTCAGGCATCGCAACGGCAAGACGCCATCGTGTTTCGATATGGACATAAACATTGTTTCAATTCTCACATATATTACACGCACTACACTATTCCCATTCACTTGTGTTCGCCATCGCCGAGCAATGCCAGGCTGGCGGCCATTTGCGGCAAATCGAGCACGCGGTCGGCGCCGGCCAGCTTGAGCGCGGCGGCCGGCATGATGCCACAACTGGCCCGCTGCGGGTCTTGCACCCAGGCGCTGCCGCCCAGCTGCCGCACGCGCGCCAGGCCCGCCGCGCCGTCGGCCGAGGCGCCCGTCAGGATGATGGCCAGCATGGCGCGCCGGTAGGCATACGCAGCCGTTTCCAGCAAGACATCGATCGATGGGCGCGAAAAATACACGGGCGCTTCCTGTGACAGGGAAAAACAGCCATCGGGCTCGACTTGCAGGTGGTAGTCGGGCGGCGCGAAATACACGACGCCGGGTTGCAGCGGTTCCTTGTCCTGCGCTTCGCGCAAGGGCAGCTGGCAACGTTCCGCGTACAACTGCGGCAACTGGCTCGAGCGGCCCGGCGCCAGGTGCAGCACCACCACCACGGCCGCGCGGCAGGTGGCGGGCAAGGCGCGCAGCACGATGCCCAGCGCTTCCACGCCGCCGGCCGAAGCGCCGATGGCGATCAGGCGCAGGCCGGCCGGCGGTGACGCGACGTCGGAGCTCGGCAGCATGTCAGGCACGCTGGAAGATGCGTTCGGCCGGGCTCAGCTCGTTAAAGCTGTCCGCATGGCGGCTGAAATGCAGGCTTTCCTTCATGCCCAGACCCAGGAAGCCCCGGTTCACCAGCGCTTCGTGGAACAGGCCCAGGCTGCGGTCCTGCAAATCTTTATTGAAATAAATCATCACGTTACGGCAGGAAACCATGTGCACCTCCGAAAACACGCTGTCCGTCGCCAGGCTGTGGTCGGCGAAAACGAACTGGCGCCGCAAGCGCCGGTCAAAGATGGCGCCCTTGTAGGCGGCCGTGTAATAGTCGGACAGCGAGCGCTTGCCGCCCGCCAGCTGATAATTCTCGCTGAACTGGGCGATGCGCTCGACCGGATAGATGCCCGCTTCCGCGGCGGCCAGCGCTTCCACATTGATGTCGGTCGCATAAATCATGCTGCGCTCGAGCAAGCCTTCCTCTTCCAGCAAGATGGCCAGCGACCACACCTCTTCGCCGCTGCTGCAGCCGGCTACCCAAATCTTGATCGAAGGATAGGTGTGCAGGATGGGCACGACTTTTTCGCGCAAGGCGCGGAAATACGCGGGATCGCGGAACATCTCGCTCACCTGCACCGTAAAAAATTGCAGCATCTGCGCGAACATGGCCGGCTCGTGCAAGATGCGGTCCTGCAATTGCGACAGGCTGGCGCAGCCGAAGCGCTCCATGGCCTGACGCATGCGCCGGCGCAGGGAGGCCACGGAATAATCGCGGAAATCGTGCTGATAGCGCAGCAATATTCCCTCAAGCAATAATTTCAGTTCTATATCGAAAATATCGTCATCTAACAACATCCACCTCATCGGATACCTGACCGTTGAACACGGGGCAACACGCACCGTGCAGTCACTGCCAAATGCTAGCAGATCGTCGCCGATTATCCCGCAGGAAAAGCGTCAGTTAGGTACGCTGGCGTACGCTAGAGCCACTTTTTCACGCATCCACGCCCTTCATGCCTTCCTCCGTATAGCGCGCGCCCGCCGCCATGCCCAGGGGAAAGGCCGCGTTCATCGCCGCCAGCTCCGCCCCGTCCAGCCGCACGGCCAGCGCGCCGAGGTTGTCGTGCAGGTAGGCGATGCGCTTGGTGCCGGGGATGGGAATGATGTCGTCGCCTTGCGCCAGCAGCCAGGCCAGCGCCAGCTGGGCCGGCGTGCAGCCTTTGGCGCGCGCGATGTCCCTGACCTGCGCGACGATGGCCTGGTTATGCGCCAGGTTGTCGGCGGCAAAACGGGGATTGAAGTGGCGGAAATCTCCCGCGTCGAGACTGGCCGCATCGGCGATGGCGCCCGTCAGGAAACCGCGCCCCAGCGGGCTGTAGGCAAAGAAACTGGCGCCCACGTCGCGGCAGGCGGCCAGTACGCCCTGCTCCGGCTCGCGTGTCCACAGCGAGTATTCGCTCTGCACGGCAGCCACGGGGCAGAGCGCCGCCGCGCGCCGCAAAGTGGCGGCGCTCACTTCGCACAGGCCCACGGCGCGAATTTTTCCTTCTTGCCGCAATTGCGCCAGCGCTCCCATCGACTCTGCCAAAGGGGTATCGAGGTTCAGGCGGTGCAGGTAAAACAGGTCGATGCTCTCCACGCCCAGGCGCGCCAGCGACGCTTCGCACGCCTGGCGGATGTAGGCGGGGGAATTGTCGACGCGGCGCGCATAACTGCCCGGCTCGCGCGCCAGGCCGCACTTGGTGGCGACCAGCGCCTGGCCTGGGTGGCGCGCCAGGAAACGTCCCAGCAATTGCTCGTTGTGGCCAAAACCGTAGGCGTCTGCCGTGTCAAACAGGGTCACGCCCGCCGCCAGGGCCGCTTCCAGGGTGGCCATCGATTGCGCCTCGTCCGTGGCGCCATAAAATTCCGACATGCCCATGCAGCCCAGGCCCAGTGCCGAACTGTTCAAGCCGCTATTACCGATGCGTCGTTGTTGCATGCTGCTCTCCTCATGTGTTGACCCGATGCAGCCAGTCTAGGCCGTGCCGGCTGGCGGGGGAATGCGCGATTTCGTGATACCTTTCTGGTATGAGAGCCCTCGACACCCACGCCCTGACCCTGTTTTGCGCCGTCGCCCGTTGCCTGAACTTTCGCCAGGCGGCCGAACAATTGCACATGACCCAGCCGCCCTTGTCGCGCGCCATCAAGACACTGGAAGAAAAACTGGGCGCGCGCCTGTTCGAGCGCGACACGCAGGGCGTGGCCTTGACGCAGGCGGGCCGCACCCTGCTGCCGCAGGCACTGCACATCCTCGACTTGCTGGAGACGGCGCAAACGTCGCTGCAGCGTGATGCCGCCCCCGCACGCCTGCGCCTGGGTCTGACCAGCTCCGTGGCGGCCGGCCTGTTCCGCCCGCTGCTGGCGGCGCTGGAGGCGCAACTGGGCAATGTCCGGCTGGAACTGACGGCGGCACCGTCGCCGCGCCTGGTGGCTGGCGTGCGCAAGGGCCAGCTCGACGCGACCCTGCTCGCGCTGCCCAGCGCCACGTTCGAACTGACCGTGCAGCCGCTGGCGCGCCAGCCCATGATGCTGGCCCTGCCCGCCGGGCACCGGCTGGCGAAGAAGCGCAAGCTCAGTCTGACCGACATCGCGGCAGAATCGATTTACTGGTTCGAACGGGCGCGCCAGCCCGCCTTCTTCGACCATTGCCAGCAAGTGTTTCGCCGCCATGGCTTCGCGCCCGCCTTCCTGCGCGAGGCGCCCGACCACCACGTGCTGCTCGGCGACGTGGCGGCCGGCAAGGGCATGGCGCTGCTGGCCGACTCGTTCCGCGCGTTGCGCCTCGCTGGCGTGGCCTACCGGCCATTGGTGGAGGGCGAGGAATTGGCGGCCGGCATCGGCCTGGCCTGGCGGAAAGAGCACGGCCATGCGGCACTGCCCCTGCTGCGCCGGCTGGCGCAACAACACCTGCAAAAGTGAGGGTCACACGCGGATGCGCCAGACGCGCTACCATAGCGCCTTCCCCATTTTGCGCCCCACCACGACCATGACGTTTACCCTCAACGACGCCGCCTACGCCACCGATACCCCCGCCGCCAAGCAAGCCATGTATGCGGACCTGCGTTCGCAGCTGCAAGGCTTGCTGTCGGGCGAAACCGACTTCATCGCCAATACGGCCAACTTCAGTTCGCTGGTCTTCCACACGATGCCGGGCCTGAACTGGGCCGGCTTTTATTTCCTCAAGGGCGAGGAACTGGTGCTGGGACCGTTCCAGGGCAAGCCGGCCTGCATCCGCATCAAGAAGGGCCGCGGCGTATGCGGCACCACCGTGGTCGAAGGCAAGTCCATCGTCGTGCAGGACGTGCACGCCTTTCCCGGCCACATCGCCTGCGACGTCAATTCCCGTTCGGAACTGGTCGTGCCCGTGTTTGCACACGGCCAGATCGTCGGCGTGTTCGACCTCGACAGCCCTTTGACCGGCCGCTTCGATGACGTCGACGCGCAAGGCGTCGAATCGCTGGTGCGCGTGCTGGAAGCGGCTATCGTCGCTGAATAATCAGTTGCCGGACTTGACGGCGATGAATTCGCCCTTGCCGACAGTCGCCAGGCACGTCGTATAGCGGCTGTCGGCGCGGATGGCTTCGATGAAGCCGGCCATGTCCGCGTAGTGCGAACTGGCGTTGTCGACCACCAGCACGCCGCCCGCCGCCAGCACCCGGTCCAGCTGCGGCCACCATTGTGCGTATTGCTGGCGCGCGGAATCGAGGAAGATGAAATCGTAGGCGCCGTCCGCCGCATCGCGCAGCACGTCGCCCGCGTCCGCCAGCAGCTGACCGATCACGCCTTGCAGTTGCGCGCGCACAAAGTTGTCGTGCGCCATGTCGAACTTGTCCTGCGCCTTTTCCACCGTCACCACGCTGCCGCCCAGCGCCTGCGCCGCGCGCGCCAGCCACAGGGTCGAGTAACCGTTCGAGGTGCCGATTTCCAGCAGCCGGCGCGCGCCGCGCGCGTGCACGAGCACGGCCAGCAATTCGCCCGTATCGCGCGTGATATTGAGCATGCGGCTGGCACGTTCCGTGTGCGCCGCATCGTTGCTGCTGCCGAAGGCTTCGAGTTCGCTCAACAGGGTATCAATGTCCGGCATGATGGCTCCTTGTGAAAAACACCAGCATAGCAAAAAAACTAGGCGCTGGCGCGGCGCAGGGGGCGCTTCAGGGTTTGCACCATCACCACGCCTAGCAGGGTCACGCCGCCGCCGATCACATCGTAGCTGTGCAAGGTTTCACCGAGGAACAGCATGGCGATAATCACCGTGAACACGGGCAGCAGATTCATCAAGGTGGTGGCGCGGCTGGGTCCCAGCTTGGCCAGGCCATGCATCCACAAAAACGGCGCGACAATCGATGCGGGGATGCCGGCAAACAGCACCAGCGGCAAGCCGGCGCCGGTGACGGGCGGCGCCGACTGGCTCAAGTAATACACGAACAGCACGGGCACGGCGCACCAGACCTGGATCAGCAAGGAGTGCCAGTTTTTCAGAGGAATCTTCCAGCGCTTGAGCAGCACGCCGTAGCCCGCATACGACAGGCAGGCCAGCAGCATCAGCGCGTCGCCCAAGGCCGCGCCATGGGCGATCAGGGCGGCCGGGTCGCCATGGCTGAGCAGGTAGCCAAGTCCCAGCAAGGACACGATGCCGCCGAACACGCCGCCCACGGTAGGCGCCTCTTTCAACACCAGTACGGACAGGCCCACGGCCAGCAGCGGCATCATCGACGCGAGGATGCCCATGTTGGTGGCCGTCGTCGTCTGTGCGGCGATGTAGGCGAGGCACTGGTACATGACCATGCCCAGCATGCCCAGCACAAACAGTTTGCCCAGATACGGTGTCACCACGGCCCGCTGCTTCCACACGGCGCGTCCAAACACGAGCGCCAGCAGCACCCCGGCCAGCAGCCAGCGGAAGAACGAGATGGCGGCCGGATCGATCACGCCCACGGCCAGCTTGCTGACGATGGTATTGATGGCCCAGATCAGCACGGCGATCACGGGAAACAGATAATGCTTGGCTTGCATGCGGCGGACTCCAGATTTCAATACCGCCATTTTCGCATGGTCTGATTCCATGGATATAATGCATATCGGACAATCGATGCGAAGAACAGGACAAAGACACCATGGCCAGCAACCAGCATTTCCCCGCCGTTTCCGACGCCCTGCCCTATCCCGTGTACTTTCGCCTCGACGATTACCGTGCGCACCAGCAATTCGATTACCAGAGCCATCCGTGGGGCCAGCTCACCTATTGTTCCACGGGCGTGATGGAAATCATGGTGGCGGGCCAGCGCTATCTGTCGCCGCCCCAGTACGCCGTGTGGATACCGCCCGAGACCCTGCACGACGGCTATATCCGCCAGGACGTCGTGTTTCACTCCGCCTACATCGATGCCAGCCTGTGCGCGCAGCTGCCGGCCCAGCCGTGCGCGCTGGTATTGAGTCCCCTGCTCAAAGCCATCCTCGGCGACTTCGCCGACAGAAACGTCACCACGCCCGCCACCGCAGCCGACCAGCGCCTGGCGCAGGTGCTGGTCGACCAGCTGCAGCTGGCGCCGTGCAGCCGCAACTACCTGCCCGGCAGTGACGAGCCCGTCATTGCGGCGCTCTTGGCCGCCCTGCAGGCGGAGCCGGGAAGTAACCGCTCACTGGCCGAGTGGGCCGCGCAATTGCACGTCACGGAGCGCACCCTGGCGCGCCGCTGCCAGCGCGAGCTGGGCATGCCGTTCGGCGAATGGCGCCAGCGCCAGCGCTTCCTGGCGGCCCTGCCCCTGCTGGAACAGGGAGAAACCGTGCAGGCGATCGCGCTGGAACTGGGCTACAGCACGGCCTCCGCCTTCATCGCCATGTTTCGCCGCCAGAGCGGCGGCACGCCGGACCAGTTCCGCCGCGGCCTGCGCTGAAAAAGCGGCTCCGCTTTGTCATGCTTTGTCATATTGGGATGCTAAAATTCAAACATCTTTCCAGAGAGCAAAAGGACGCGCATGAACCCCAGCACCGACACGGCCACCGATACCCAAGGCAGCGAACACATGCCCCAGGCATCAGAAACGACCGTGACGGCGCCAGCGCCCGTCAAGCTCGGCAAGGAAGACATCCCCACCGTATTGGGCAAGCTGCGCACCCTGGTGCAGAACAAGACGCGTTTCGAGCCGCACGACATCACGCCGCTGGGCGAGGAAGACGTGCTGCAGGATTTTTCCCTGCAAGCCAATTACGCGCTCGAAGCGCGCTTCGAACAGCGTGTGATCAATGGCTATTTCACGCCCTCGGGCAATGACTGCCGCTGTGGCTCCCACGAGGTGGGAGCGCTCGCTCACGCGCAGGAGAAGGAACGGCTGCGCCGCGCGGCGGGCAAGCTCGACAATGCCTTGCGCCAGGCGGGCCAGGCCTACAACGCCATCGAAGCGGGCGCCTACCTGCCGCACGCCGTCAAATACTGGCACCTCGATACGTGCGTCCCCTGTTCGGGCAAAGGCCGCATCGGCTGCCACACCTGCCACGGCGCGACGACGGAAACATGCTGGAACTGCCACGGCGGGCGCACCGTCAGCTGCGACGCTTACGGCTGCTACGGCAGCGGCAAGGTGTCGTGCTCGTATTGCAGCGGCAGCGGCACGGTGGCCGAGCAAGTCACCGATTACATCACGGTGCAAGTACCCACTACCACCTACAGCAACGGCAGCTCGCACACGAGCTACCACAGCGAAACGCGCACGCAATACCGCACCGAGCATCGCAATTGCTACCATTGCAGCTACGGCAAGGTCACGTGCAACACCTGCCACGGTTCCGGCAACATCAATTGCGGCACTTGCCGCGCCAGCGGCAAGGTCACTTGCCGCACCTGCAGCGGCGTGGGCGACCTGCGCTGCAACCCGTGCGACGGCTCCGGCAAGGTGGGCACGGCGGCCTGGGTCGACGTGCATGTGACGCCCGGCTACAGCGTCAGCCTGCCCAAGCAGGCGCCCGATGACGCGCGCCGCATCCGCGACAAGGAGAGCGTGCACTCACTGGCGGCCATTGCCAGCAGCCTGGCCCTGGCAAAAGTGAGCATTTACAATGAAGACCAGCCGCAGGAAGTCGACGCCCTGTATGCGGCCAAGCTGCGCATCGTGCGCCTGGACGCATCGTGCAACGCAGAAAAACACCACCTGGTGGCGTACGGCACGGACTTGCGCTGGCTGACCCTTGACCACATCGTGGAAAAGCTGCTGCGCGGCGACCTCAAGGCGCTCAGCGATGCGCTGGCCGGCAGCGCCGACGACGGCCTGTTCTCGGCCCACGTGCAGGGGCTATTGACGCCGCTGCGCGACGTGGCCGCCTCGGAACTGAATGCGGACGTGATCGAGTCTGTCCTCAGCGGCGACGCGGACCACGCGCACATCGATGTCGTCTCCGCCGACTATGCGCAGAACGTGCGCACCTGCGTGCTCGGTGCCTTGCGCCAGGTCTACACGCGGCTGGCCAAGCAATTCTGGTGGAAAAGCGCGCTGGCCGCGCTGGCCGCCGCCATCGCCGCCTGGTTCTTCGCCGGGCGCGGCGCGGCCGCCATCGCCGGCTTGCTCGTCACGGGCGCCGGCTACTGGCTGTTCAACCGCAAGGTGAAAAGCGTGCTGAGCGAAGCGCTGGGCGGCGAACAGCAGGCCGAACGCGCCATGGGCATCGCCGGCAAGGGCCGCCGCAACCAGCTGGCGCAAGTGCTGATCCTCGCGCCCGCCAGCGTCGCCGTGCTGGCCGCCAGCTATGGCTTGCCCGTGCGCGTGCGCCCCGCTGCGCCGCCGCAGCAGGCGGCCATGGCGTCGGCACCCGTCGCGCCCCATGCACCGGCCGCCGTGCCGCAGGACGCAAGTGCCGCCAAGGCCGTCAAGCTGTACGAAAATGGCGACAAGGCGCAGGCGCTGGCCATGCTGGAAAGCCTGGTCGGCAAGGGCGACGCGGGCGCGTATGGTCTGTATGGCTGGATGCTGCTGATGGGCGAAGGCAAGCCCGGCCCCGTCACGGCGCCGACGGCGCAGCAGCGCGAAGCGCGCCAGCGGGCCGCCAAGCCCCTGGTCGGCAAGGGCTTGCTGAAGAACGACAGCTATGCGCTGACGGCGAAGGGCGTGATGCTGGCCGAGGGCTGGCAGGAACCACGCAACATGGCGCGCGCCCTCGACCTGCTGAAACAGGCGGCGAACAAGGGCAATGCGCAAGCCATGCACTTATTGGGCCTGTACCACGTGCGTGGTTACCAGATTCCCGTCAATCACAAGGAAGCGCGCAAATGGTTCACCTTGGCCGCCGACAAGGGCAGCGCAGGCGACATCTACAACCTGGGACTGATGGACTGGGAAGGCGCCGGATTGAAACGCCCGGACCGCGCCAGCGCCATGCAGCGCTGGAAGATCGCTGCCGCCATGGGCGAGGAACGCGCGATCAAGGCCGTCGCCCAGGGACAGCCTTAAGCGGCTGCCGCCAGCGCCTGCAAGGCCATCGGGTTCGGCGTGGGCTCACCGATTTTCGTCAGCAGGTTGCGGTCCGTGTGGTGGAACGGTTCATCCTTGCCGCGGATCAGCATGACCGTGTCTTCATCGTAGCCCCAGGTGCCGTCGGCGTGGATGTCGACCTTGATCCGGTATTCGACGGTGGTGAACGCGTGTTCGAGGAAGGGGTTCGAGCAGATGCCGTAGGCCGTCGAATCGCGCTTGGCCACCAGTTCGAAACTGGTGGCGTCCGCCGTCGTCGTGCCCGACGCCATGGCGATCTGGCCGCGCGGAATGGCCAGGGTCTGGATCACGGCGCCCGTGGCCGGCTCCCACAGCCAGTAGCCCACTTGCTCATGGTAGGTTTTCACTTGATCCGGCTTGGTGATGTGGATGTAGTAGCGCAAGCCGTAGAACAGTTGCGGGCCGTTGGTGACGGGGTCGATCGGCTGCAGTTCGATGCGCTCGACGAAGGCCTGCTTGCGCGGGCCATCGGCTTTCGGCTTGACGTCCAGGCCGCGCGTGCCCGTCCAGATGCCGGCCATGCCGGTCAGGGGCCCCAGGTTGTTCAGGGTATGCACGTCGGCGGACGGCTCGGTGTAGATATCTTCGGGAAAATCGCTCATGCGGAAGTCTTCAAAATGGGGCAACAGTGCTTGCCGCCATTGTAAGACGCAGGCCGCTATCTGGGAAAGAGCGCGATGTGGCGTTCGACGAACAGCAAGGCTGCAGCGGCCAGCGAAGGACGCTGCGTTTCGAACACGGCCGCATCGCGCGTTTGCAGCAGATTGGCGGCCGCCTCGGGCAGGCCCAATTCGCCGGCGACGAACGCCGCCACCGCGTCGATATTCGCGTACAGGGCGCTGTCGAAGCCTTCCCAGTCCACATAGGCCAGCCACTCGGCCAGGGTCAGCACTTGGGCGACGGGCGGCGCCAGGGCTGCGATGCGTTCAGAACGCAGCACGCTGTCGTCGCGGATGCCTTCCTGCTGCAGCACGGCCAGCGCCACCTGCTGCAGCGCGTCTTCGGGATCGTGCCGGTATTTGTTCAGCAGGCGCTGCGTCAGGCTGGTACTGGCCGCATCCATGCTCAGACCAGCGGCTCGGTCGAACCGGTCAGGGTAAAGATTTCAAAGCCCGTTTCCGTCACGGCCAGCGAATGCTCGAACTGCGCCGACAGCGAACGGTCTTTCGTCACCGTCGTCCATTTGTCGGGCAAGACCTTGACCTGGTAGCTGCCCACGTTGAGCATCGGTTCGATCGTGAAAATCATGCCCGGTTCGAGCACGATGCCCGTGCCGGCGCGGCCGTAGTGCAGCACTTGCGGCGTGTCGTGGAAGACCTGGCCCACGCCATGGCCGCAGAAGTCGCGCACGGAGGAAAAGCCCTGCGCCTTGGCCACCGCCTCGATGGCGGCGCCCACGTCGCCCAGGGTCGCGCCCGGACGCACGGTGTGGATGCCGGCCATCATGGCGTCATACGCCGTGTTGACGAGGCGGTTGGCCAGGATGGACACGGCGCCCACCTTGAAGGTGCGGCTGGTGTCGCCGAACCAGCCGTTGAATTTCGGCGTCACGTCGATGTTCAGGATGTCGCCCACTTTCAGGATCTTGGTCTCGGACGGGATGCCGTGCGTGACGACGTGATTGACGGAGATGCAGCTGGCGTGCTTGTAGCCGTGGTAGTCGATGGTGCCGGGGATGGCGCCGGCGGCGCGCATGAATTCCTCGCACATGGCGTCGAGTCTGGCCGTCGACACGCCCGGTTTGACGAAAGGCGCGATGTAGTCGAGCGTGTCGGCGGCGATGCGGCCGGCCGCGCGCATGCCGATAAAACCTTCTTCGTCGTGCAGCGGGATTTTCTTGCCGTGTTCAAGCTGGGTGGAATAGCGCATGGGGATTCTTTTCTTTGTTAGTGTGATGTGGAATGCAAGGCCCAGCCGCGCACGGCGTCGTGCGAGGCGCGCAGCATGGCGTCGACGCTGGCCGGTATCGGCCGCTCCTGGGTCAGGTAGGGCTTGACGACGGCCACGGGCGCGTCGATCAGCACGAATTTGAGCAGCATGTGATCGAGGTCCAGCGACGTGGTGGCCGGCATGGCTTCGGCGCAGCGCACAAAGCAGGCGTCGAGCGCCGCCTGTTCCTCTTCGACGGCGGCCAGCAATTGCTCGCTGAGACCACTGCTGAAATCGGGGCTGTCCGCGCATTGCAGCAGGAAGCGCGCGTATAGGGGCTTGCGCCGGCACCAGTCCAGCAGACCGTGCACGCCGGCCCAGGTGTCGCCGCCGAGCCAGCGGCTGGCTACTTCCTCGCGGAAGTCGCTTTTCACGCGCAGCCAGGCGCGCGCCAGGATGGCGTTGCGCGAATCGAAGCGGTGATACACGGAGCCGATGGGCGCGCCGGCCTTGACGGCGATGGCGGCCATCGACACGGCGCCCACGCCGCACTGGGCGGCGACGGCGATCGCGCTGTCGATAAAGTTGTTTTCGTTGAATTTGGCGAGTCTGACCATTCAAATAGAATACAGATTCTATTTGAATCCGTCAAGCGCCCCCGACATGCGCCAACATGAGTTGCCCTGCTGCCTTACAATGGTATGCACGAACCGCCACAAGGAGAATCCGCTTGCTTACGCCCCCCTTCATCGCCTCCTCCCGCTTCGACGATCCACGCCTGGCGTTGGAACAGGTGCAAGCCATTTACCGCAGCAGCATCGAACACTTGCGCGACGCGCTGCAGCGCTTTGTCGCCGGCGAAGACATGCACGAACGGGTGCGCGCCTGCTACCCCTTCGTGCGCATCCAGACCGACACCGTGGCGCGCGCCGACTCGCCGCTGGCCTACGGCTTCGTCGCCGGCCCCGGCGTGTTTGAAACCACGCTGACGCGCCCCGACCTGTTCGGCGATTACTACCTGGACCAGTTCACCCTGCTGCTGAAAAACCATAACAGCGGCCAGAAAGTCCACCTGGAAGTAGGCGTGAGCGCCCAGCCCATCCCCGTGCATTTCTCGTTCGCCGAGCATGACCATATCGAGGGCAATATGGATGCGGGCCGCCGCCTGGCCATGCGCGACCTATTCGACCTGCCCGACCTGTCGGCCATGGACGACGGCATCGCCAACGGCACGCACGAACCGGCACACGGCGAAGCGCAGCCCCTGTCGCTGTTCACGGGACCGCGCGTCGATTATTCGCTGCAGCGCCTGCGCCACTACAGCGGCACCTCGCCGCAGCATTTCCAGAACTTCGTCCTGTTTACCAATTACCAGTTCTATATCGACGAATTCATCCGCCTGGGCCACGCCATGATGGACCGCGCGCCCGATGCGCAAGCGCCCTCGGACGAGGACGGCTACGTCGCCTTTGTCGAACCGGGCAACGTCGTCACGCGCCGGGTCGGCCAGACGGTCGAAAGCGAGGATGCGCTGGGCGCCGCCCCGCCGCGCCTGCCGCAGATGCCCGCGTATCACCTGCTGCGCGCGGACGGCAGCGGCATCACCATGGTCAATATCGGTGTCGGTCCGGCCAACGCCAAGACCATCACCGACCATATCGCCGTGCTGCGCCCGCACGCCTGGCTGATGCTCGGCCATTGCGCGGGCCTGCGCACCACGCAAAGCCTGGGCGACTACGTGCTGGCGCACGCGTATGTGCGCGAAGACCACGTGCTCGACGAAGACTTGCCGCTGTGGGTGCCGATCCCGCCGCTGGCGGAAATCCAGCAGGCGCTGCAAACGGCGGTGGCGGAAATCACCCAACTGACGGGGCATGACTTGAAACACATCATGCGCACGGGGACCGTGGCCAGCACGGACAACCGCAATTGGGAACTGCTGCCGCAGCGCACGCCGGAGCGCCGCTTCAGCCAGAGCCGCGCCATCGCGCTGGACATGGAAAGCGCGACGATCGCCGCCAACGGCTTCCGTTTCCGCGTGCCGTACGGCACCCTGCTGTGCGTGAGCGACAAGCCGCTGCACGGCGAAATCAAGCTGCCCGGCATGGCCAACCACTTCTACCGCGAAAGAGTCGACCAGCATCTGCGCATCGGCATCCGCGCCGTGGAACTGCTGCGCCGCCAGGGCGTGGACCGCCTGCACAGCCGAAAATTGCGCAGTTTTGCGGAAGTGGCGTTTCAATAAGCGCGCTTCCCCGTCATGCCGGCCGCCCTCCACGGGCGGCTTTTTTTTGCCCGTAGCGCTGACGCAATGCGGCGGGCAATCGTCGCAACGACACTATAAAACGTCACAAAAAAACAACAGATGTCTAGATCCGCATTACAAAAAAAACAAAACTATCCACGCTTTTTTTGCTAATTGGAAAATTAAATTTATTTAACAATTGAAATTTAATGATTTCCTGCCATACACAAATCAAATTCATCCAGCGTCGTTCTTCGAAGAGAGAATCCATACGCAAAAAGCAGAGCCGTCTTGACAGCCCAAGGCGAAAAATGGTCTGATGAATTGTAAATTTAAGCTGCTAAATTTATAAACATGGTAATTTTGAAAATACTTTCAAATAGCTAAATAAAAACCCTAAGGAAACTAAAGTTTCCTAGTTGGAGGATGGACAATGATTGAAAAGAAATTAAGCAAATCCTTGCGCATGATGTTTGCCGGCACTTTGGTCATGAGCGCAGGCTTCATGCACCAGGCCGCTCAAGCGCAGGAAGCCAAGGCTGACGAGAAATTGCAGCGCGTGGTCGTCACCGGTTCCGCCATCAAGCGCGTGGATGCCGAAACGGCCGCACCGGTGGAGATTTACACCAAAAAAGATATCGAGCGCACGGGCGCCACCAGCGTTGCCGAATTGGTCAAGAATCTGGCCTCGATCGACATCAATGATCAAGGCGAGCTGAGCGCCAACTCGCCTTCCGGTTCCGGCACCACCAACATCAAGATGCGCGGCTTGAGCGAACGCAACGTGCTGATCCTCTTGAACGGCCGCCGCCTGCCAACCAATGCGCTGGCTGACGGTTCGGGCGCGGGCGCCGCGGTCGACGTCAACGCTATCCCGCTGAGCGCGCTGGAACGCATTGAAATCCTGAAGGACGGCGGATCCGCCATTTATGGCGCCGATGCGGTGGCCGGCGTGATGAACTTCATCACCAAAAAGAACTACCAGGGCCTGGAAGCGAAGACCAGCTATGGTCAAAGCTCGCGCTCGGACGCCAAGGAAAAGACGGCCAACCTCGTGTACGGTTTTGGCGACTACGACACCCAGGGCTTCAACGTACTGGCCACGGTCGACGTGTTCAAGCGCGATCCGATCTACCGCAAGGACCGCGACCTGACCCGTTCGGCCGACTTCCGTCGCTTTGGCGGCCCGGATGGCCGCAGCGGCTTCCATCCTAGCGGCAATATCGCCGGCGGCGGCACCCTGGTGCCATGCCCACCGGACGATTTGAGCAACGGCTCCTGCCGTTTCGACGTCAACAAGACCTTGCTGACCTCGACCAACGGCGCCGACCGCGTCAGCGGCATGCTGATCGGCAGCCTGAAAATCAGCGACAACATCCGCGCGTTCGCGGAATTTACCTATTCCGAAAGCAAGGATGACTTCGAAGCCCAGGCTGCTCCGGGCAACTTCGTAGTCAATGGCAAGACCGTTGCCGGCCGCTTTATGCAAATGGGTCCTCGCAAGACCAACCGCAAGGGCACAATGACCCAGTTCTCGACGGGCCTGGAAGGCACGACGCGCGGCATCGACTGGGACGTCGCCATCGGCAAGGGCGTAAGCAAGGCCACCAACCGCGATTCGAACTACGCACATTACGATCTGTTCAACGAAGCGATCGAGAATGGTTCGATCGACCCGACCCGCACTGACAACCCGCAAGCCGCCGTCGACAAGATTCGCCTGACGCCTACGCGCGCCGGCAAATCGGAACTGACCTTCTTCAACGCCAAGGCCTCGGCGCCGATCATGGACCTGGCTGGCGGTGCGATGGCCTACGCCGTCGGCGTGTCGTACAACAAGGAAACGCTGAGCGACCAGCCCGACCAGAACCAGATCGATGGCCTGGTCTTCGGCAGCATCCAGCAGGCTGCCGTGAAGGCGGACCGCAATTCCAAGGGCATCTTCGGCGAACTGTCGATTCCCTTCCTGAAAAACGTCGAAGCTCAGGTCGCCTTGCGCTATGACGACATCTCGAATGTCGGCAGCAAGACCAGCCCGAAACTGGCTTTGCGCTACCAGCCGCTGAACAACCTGATGTTCCGCGGTTCGTATGCAGGCAGCTACCTGGCGCCATCGCTGAAACAGATGTATGGCGGCGTCGATGCCGGTGCCTATACGACGAACGACAAGGAAATCTGCAATGCCTTCCCTTCGATTTCCGGCAATTGCACCAACTTCTCCTACTACCAGGTCTCCGGCTCCAACAAGGACTTGAAACCTGAAACGGGCAAGACCTATAACCTGGGCGTGGTGTTCTCGCCAGTGAACTCGCTGACGGTCAGCATCGATTACTTCAAGATCGACAAGAAGAACGAGATCGGTACCCTGACGGAAACCAAGGCAATCGAGCGCGGCAACGTCGAAATCAAGAATGGCGACGCGCGCATCCTGCTGAACAACCAGAACCTGGCTACCACCGAAGTACGCGGTTTCGATACGGACGTACGCTACACCTCGCCGCAAACGATGTTCGGCAAGTTCACGATCCGCAATGCGTCCACCGTCTACACCCGCATGGAAACGCAGGATACGGAAACGGATCCGGTGCAAAGCACGCTGAAGACGTTCATGAACCCGAAATACCGCAACACGTTTACTGCGAGCCTGGAAAAGGACAATATGTCCGGCTCCCTGGTCATTCGCACGACGGGCGACATGATCGACTCTGACAAGCGCCGCGAAGAAATCAAGCCGGGCACCCGCACGATTCCTTCGCACACGGAAGTCGATCTGACGGGCCAGTACGTGGCGATGCAAAACCTGACCTTCACGGCCGGCATCAAGAACCTGTTCGACAAAATGCCGCCGTTTAGCGCAATGGGCGCCGGTAACCAGTACGGCACCCTGGGCTTTGCTCAGCTGTACAACGTGCGCGGCCGTTACTTCTACATCGGCGCAGGCTACAAGTTCATGTAATGTAGCGCAATCCCCGGCAGCCTGAAATGGCTGCCGGTACTGCCCTCGAAAGCCGCACGAGAGTGCGGCTTTTTTCATGCCCGGCAGACGAAAAAAAGCTATGTCACCGTCAAATGTGGGAACTCGCCCAATGTTGCCTTCAATAATGTTTCTGGGGAGCGGATGCGCCCGGCGTCCAGTATCCAGCGCCAGCCCAGGTAATTCGGCAGGTAGCGCGTCGCCACGCCGTGAAAGGGGCGTAGCCAGCCGCGCAAGCGGCTGTGATACGCGTTGACGTTCTGCACGTGGGCGGCGCCCTGCACGCGGATGCCGGCACGCACATTGACGGCCTGGTGACTGATGCCCGCTTCACGCGCGAAGGCGCGATAGGCAGCGTGGCCGTCGGTCATCAGCAAGATGTCCTTGTCGATCACCGGTGGCAGGCAGGCATGCAGCTGCGCCTTGGTCAGCGCCCCTTTTCCCGCGACGAAATCGCGGGTTTGTCCCGTGCGGTCGCGCGCCACCAGGATACAGACTTGTTCACTGGAAATGCCGCGCTTGCGGGCATGGCCGCCACGGCGGCGCGCCGGACGCGTCAGATGCCGCGCGCCCTTTTCCGATTCCAGCACATACAGCTCGTCCGCTTCGGCGATGCCATGCAGGTAATGGGGCCGGTCCGTCTTGGCCAGGCTTAAAAACCGGTGGCGCCAGCGAAAGGCGGTGTTGCGGTGCACACCCAGCTGGCTTGCTGCCTTGCGCACGGAAGCCGACTCGAGCAGGCAGTTGGCGTAGTCGAGCCACAAGGTCTTGTGGCGCAAGCGGGCCAGCGGTGTGCCGGTGAGCGCATTGAAGGTGCGCCCGCACGGCACGCAACGGTAGCGCTGCAGTCCGTGCGCATGACCGTGCCGGTGCGCATGGCTGCTGTTGCAGGCGGGACAGTGTAACCGCTGCCGGGCCACGCTTTCGACCAGTGCCACGGCGGCGTTCCGCGATCCTGCCCCGTGCAGCAGAGCAGTGCTCGCCTGACGCTGGCGACGGCTCAGTGCGGCGAACTGGGCGATGAAGGTTTTCCATTCGGCTGGCTGCATGGATGGCTCCCGTTTGTCTGATATGTACAGTCAGACAGCCGGGCCTGGGGAAGATTCCTTGAGTTCCCCTATTTGTCGGGGACAGAGCCTAAAAAAAACCGCTGCAGGCAGCGGTTTTCAGGTAACTCCAACGCTTAGCTTACAGGAAGCGGTCGAGTATCTTGCGCGTCGTCTTGTCGATATTAAACATGTCGCGTATCAAAAAGTGGATGCCGTGGTTGTCGGCGATCAAGAGCGACGCGGCACCGATGCGGCGGATGTCTTCTTCGCCTTTCAGCACGAATTGCGTCTCGCCCCGGTCCGTGTCGACATGCCAGGTGCATGGCGTGGCGAAGCTGGAGACGCTTTTCACCCTCGCGATCTCGGGCATGAATTCGCGTCCTTCCAGCTCTTCCTGCAGCAGGCTGCGCGCCGGCTCCGGCATGGCGTCGAGGCGGTCGATCCACGCCACTTCCTTGCCGTTGCCCAGCACCAGCGAAATGCCTTCGTCCGGCGACTGGATGGGGAAGGCGCGCACGGGCGCCACGCCTTCAAAGACCTGGCCGTCCGCGTCCGTCATCACCAGCTTGCCGAAAGGGTCGCGGCTTAATGTAAAAGTTGTACTGGCCATGCTTATTCCTTGTCATCCAGGGCGAGTTCGTTGTTGCGCGCCTGTGCTTCGTAGAGGCGGAAATAGGCGCCCTCTTTCGCCATCAGTTCATCGTGACTGCCCACTTCGACGACCTGGCCACGGTCCAGCACCACCAGACGGTCGGCCCGGTGCAGGGTCGACAGCCTGTGCGCGATGGCGATCGTCGTGCGGCCCTGCACCAGATTGTCGAGCGCCTTCTGGATCTCTTTTTCCGTTTCCGAATCGACCGACGATGTCGCTTCATCCATGATCAGGATGCGCGGGTCGATCAGCAGGGCGCGGGCGATCGAGATGCGCTGGCGTTCGCCGCCGGACAAGCCCTGGCCACGTTCGCCCACCATCGAATCGTAGCCTTGCGGCAGGCGCAAGATGAATTCGTGCGCATGCGCGGCGCGCGCGGCGGCGATGATCTCCTGGCGCGTCGCATGCGGTTTGCCGTAGGCGATATTTTCCGCGATGGTACCGAAGAACAGGAACGGTTCCTGCAGCACCAGGCCGATATTGCGGCGGTAGTCGGACACGGCGAACGAACGGATGTCGACGCCGTCGAGCAAGATCGCCCCTTCCGACACGTCGTAGAAACGGCAGATCAGGTTGACCAGCGTGCTCTTGCCCGAACCGCTGTGGCCCACCAGGCCGATCATCTCGCCCGCCTTGATGTTCAGGGTGATGCCGCGGTTGACGGCGCGGTTGCCATAGCGGAAACCGACTTCGCGCAAATCGATCCTGCCTTCGATCTTCTCCAGTTTCACGGGCTGCGCCGGTTCCGGTACGCTCGACACATGGTCGAGGATGTCGAAGATGCGCTTGGCGGCGGACGCCGATTTCTGCGTCACGGAGACGATGCGGCTCATCGAATCGAGGCGGCCGTAGAAGCGCGTGCTGTAGGCGATGAAGGCGGTCAGCACGCCGACGGTGATTTCGCCGCGCGACAGCTGCCAGATGCCGAAGCACCAGATGACCAATAAGCCCATCTCCGTCAGGAAGGAAACGGTCGGCGAGAACAGCGACCAGACCTTGTTCAACTTGTCGTTGACGGCCAGGTTGTGCGCGTTGGCGTCGCGGAAGCGGGCCGCTTCGCGCTTTTCCTGCGCAAACGCTTTGACGACTCGAATGCCGGGGATGGTATCGGCCAGCACGTTGGTCACTTCGCTCCACACGCGGTCGATCTTTTCAAAGCCCGTGCGCAAACGGTCGCGCACCAGGTGGATCATCCACGCGATGAACGGTAGCGGCGCCAGCGTCATGATGGCCAGCCACGGATTCATCGACCACAGGATCACGCCCGTCATGATGATCATCAGCACGTCGGAAGCGAAATCGAGCAAGTGCAGCGAGAGGAAGACGCAGATGCGGTCGCTGCCGCTGCCGATGCGCGCCATCAGGTCGCCCGTGCGCTTGCCGCCGAAAAATTCCAGCGACAGTTTCATCAGATGTTCATAGGTGGCCGAGCGCAAGTCGGCGCCCATGCGTTCGGACACCAGGGCCAGCACATAGGTCTTGCCCCAGCCCAGCAGCCAGGCCAGCAGGGCCGAACCGAGCAAGCCGCTCATGTAGTACACCACCAGCCACGGATCGATATGCTTGCCGTTCTGATACGGGATCAGCACATTGTCCATCAGCGGCGCCGTCAGGTAGGGCGGAATCATGTGCGCGGCCGTGGAGAGCAGCATCAGCATGAAGCCCAGGGCCAGCTGGCCACGGTAGGGATGGGCGAAACGCCACAGGCGGAACAGGGTCCAGGTCGATGGCGGCGTATGCAGCACCTTGGCGCAGATCGGACATTCTTCCTGCTCCGGCTCCAGAGGCGCCTTGCAGCTGGGACACACTTCCTGCTCCGCTTCCAGCACGGGCTGGCCCGTCAGGTGGCTGTCGAGGCGCTCGACGAACTGTTCCAGCACGCGGATCGCATGCAGATTCTGGCCCAGGGTAAAACGCCACGACGCCAGGCGGCCGTGGTCGTCGAACAATTCCAGGTGGCCGACGCCGGCGTGGTCGTGGTGCGTCAGGCGCAGTCCGTGGCGGAAAGACCAACTTTTCCAGGTGGTATCGCCCGGGGAACGGGCCAGTAAACGCTTCTCTGTGACAACAATTATGCCTTTTGTGAAACGTAATCGCGCATCGAGGTCAACCTCAACGCTACTTAAAACGTTCTCCCCTGGAGAAAGCTTGCTTTCCACTTCCGCCAGCCAGTGTTCCGGCAGCGAGGTAAGGGGAATAGTTGTTGCAGGAACACTCAGTTCAGTTGTCATCGTAAAGCATACTCCGGCTCGAGGCCAAGCCCTTCAGGGCGGGATTTGGGGGATGGGGCAGACGCCCGATCAATGTTTGTGTATTGCGCGATGGCGAGGTAGATGCACCAGTGGCAATTTCCTGTATTGTATCGAATGGATGCCTGCAGGTAATGAATGATGGCAAAACGGAGCAAAAAAATGCGCGGCCATCGTACAGGGGCAAGTATACAACAGCCCGCTGTTGCGCAAATGCTCCAGCTTAGCCCGGAGTCGGTAACTTTATAACAAGTATGGCAACAATTAGTAACAATTAGAATGACAACACCAGCAGAATACGAGAAGCAAACGCGACAAGAGGCCGCTAAAAGTGGCACACTGCGCATACCCGGGATAAAGAACCAAGCACGAGCCTGAAAAGACTCTGTAAAGCCAACATAAAGTATCTGGCGCCCAGACGCCTGGCTTGTTATCAAGAAACCACTTACATGATCAAGAAGAAGAACATCGAATTCGTCCGCGTCACCCACTTGCGCGGCCCCAACATCTGGACTTACCGCCCGGTGATTGAAGCCTGGGTCGACATCGGCGAACTGGAAGACTATCCATCGAATACCCTGCCCGGCCTGTACGAGCGCCTGGTGGCGTGGCTGCCCGGCATGATCGAGCACCGCTGCGGCGTGGGCGAACGGGGCGGCTTTTTCGAGCGCCTGCGCGAAGGCACATGGTCGGCTCACATCCTCGAACACGTGGTGCTGGAACTGCAAAACCTGGCCGGCATGCGCACGGGCTTCGGCCAGACGCGCTCGACCAGCCAGCGCGGCGTCTACAAGATGGCCTTCCGCACGCGCGAAGAGCACGTGGGCCGCGCCGCCCTGGCCGCCGCGCGCGAACTGCTGATGGCCGCCATCAATGATGAAGCCTACGACCTGGAAGCGGCCCTGGCGCCGCTGCGCGACATGGTCGACTCGCGCTGCCTGGGCCCGAGCACGGCGAGCATCGTCGATGCGGCCACCGAGCGCCGCATCCCTTCCTTGCGCCTGAACGACGGCAACCTGGTGCAGCTGGGCCACGGCGCCGCGCAGCGCCGCATCTGGACGGCCGAAACGGACCGCACCAGCGCGATTGCCGAAGGCATCGCCAGCGACAAGGATCTGACCAAATTCCTGCTCAAATCGTGCGGCGTGCGCGTGCCCGAAGGCAGCCTGGTGCGCAGCGCCGAAGCGGCCTGGGAAGAAGCGCAGGACATCGGCGTGCCCGTCGTCGTCAAGCCGTATGACGGCAACCACGGCCGCGGCGTGTCGCTGAACCTGATGACGGAAGCCGACGTGAAGGCCGCCTATGAACTGGCCGCGCGCAAGGGCGACAGCTCCGCCGTGCTGGTGGAAAGCTTCATCACGGGCGACGAACACCGTCTGCTCGTCGTCGGCAACAAGCTGATCGCGGCCGCCAAGGGCGAATCCCTGTGGGTCGACGGCGATGGCACTTCCAGCGTGCTGGAACTGGTGAACACGCAGATCAATATCGATCCGCGCCGCGGCGAAGGCGAAGATTTCCCGCTCGGCACCGTCAAGCCGCATGAATCGGGCGAGATCATCCTCGAACTGCAGCGCCAGGGCATGACCGCCCTGTCCGTGCCGCAGGCGGGCCAGAAAGTGCTGATCCAGCCGAACGGCAACGTGGCCATCGACGTCACGGACGACGTGCACCCGTCCGTCGTGCATGCGGCCCTGCTGGCCGCGCGCGTGGTCGGCCTCGATATCGCCGGCATTGACCTGGTCACCTCCGACATCACGCGTCCGCTGGAAGAGCAGCGCGGCGCCATCATCGAAGTCAATGCCAGCCCCGGCCTGCTGGCGCACATCAAGCCAGGCGTGGGCCAGCCCCGCCCTGTCGGCGCGGCCATCGTCGACCACCTGTTCGCGGCCGAGGAAACGGGCCGCATTCCGCTGATCGGCGTGACGGGCACGCGCGGCACCAGCCTGATCGTGCGCATGCTGTGCAAACTGCTCAACCTGTCGGGCCTGCATACGGGCGCCGTCTGCAGCGAAGGCATGTATCTGGACCAGCGCCGCGTCGTCAGCAGCGATTGCGTGAACTGGGACGCGGGCCAGCGCCTGCTGCTCAACCGCACCGTGCAGACGGCCCTGTTCGAGAGCAATCCGCGCATGATCCTGGCCGAAGGCCTGGCCTACGACAAGTGCCAGATCGGCGTCGTCACGGACATGGGCAGCCTCGATAGCGTCAAGGATTTCGACGTGCTGGACGAAGCGGGCCTGTACAAGGCCGTGCGCAGCCAGGTCGACGTGGTCGTGCCGACGGGCGTGGCCGTGCTCAACGCCGCCAACGCGCACGTGCTGGAACTGGCCGAACTGTGCGACGGCACGGTGACCCTGTATGCGCAGGATGGCAGCTTGCCCGCCATCGCGGCGCAACTGGCCGCCGGCCAGCGCGCCGTATTCGTGCGCGGCAACCACATCGTGCTGGCCGAAGGCGGCATCGAAACGGTCCTGCTGTGCCTGGACCTGCTGAAACCGGCCACGGCCGGCAATGTCGACAGCGTACTGGCCGTCGCGGCCGCCGCCTGGGCCCTGAACCTGCCCGTCGACCTGATTTGCGCCGGCCTGCGCACCTTCGACGCGGCCCCCGGCTGCATCGGGAATTAAGACTCAAGCCCGGCTACGGCCGGGCCCACAAGAACACAACAGGATTACGGTTTAATTATGGAAGTATCTCGCGTACGGGCCTTGCGGGGCCCTAACCTCTGGAGCCACGACACTGCCGTGGAAGCCATTGTTTCCTGCACCACGCAGGAACTCGACATCGCCCAGCTGCCCGGCTTCGAAGCCCGCCTGCGCGCGCGCTTTCCGCAACTGAGCCCGCTGCAACCGCTGGGCAATTACAACGCCGCGCCGATGGCGCAGGTGCTGGAACTGGCGGCGCTGGGCCTGCAGGCGCAAGCCGGCTGTCCCGTCACCTTCAGCCGCACCACGCCGACCCTGGAAACGGGCATCTTCCAGGTCGTCGTCGAATACTCGGAAGAAGCCGTCGGCCGCCTGGCGCTGGAACTGGCGCAGCAGCTGTGCCGCGCCGCGCTCGACGATGCGCCGTTCGACCTGGCCGGCGCCCTGCACCAGCTGCAGGAACTCGATGAAGACGTGCGCCTGGGCCCTTCGACGGGCGCCATCGTCAACGCCGCCGTGGCCCGCAACATCCCGTTCCGCCGCCTGACCGAAGGCAGCCTGGTGACGTTCGGCTGGGGCAGCAAGCAGCGCAAGATCCAGGCCGCCGAAATGGACGGCACCAGCGCGATTGCCGAAGCCATCGCGCAGGACAAGGAACTGACGAAAAAACTGCTCGATTCGGCCGGCGTGCCCGTGCCGCAAGGCCGTGTCGCCGTCGACGCGGACGACGCCTGGGCCGCCGCCTGCGAGATCGGCCTGCCCGTCGTCGTGAAACCGAAGGATGGCAACCAGGGCAAGGGCGTTACCGTCAATGTCACCACGCGCGAGCAGCTGACGGCCGGCTTCCTCGCGGCGCAGGAATTCCGCGACGACATCCTCGTCGAACGCTATCTGCCGGGCCACGATTTCCGCTTGCTCGTCATCGGCAACAAGATGGTGGCAGCGGCCCGCCGCGACCCGCCGCAAGTCGTGGGCGACGGCCAGCACACGGTGCGCGAACTGGTCGACCAGGTCAACCTGGACCCGCGCCGCGGCAGCGGCCACGCCACCTCGCTGACGAAAATCCGCTTCGACGACATCGCCCTGGCCAGCCTGGCCAAGCAGGGCTACGTGGCCGACTCCGTGCCGCCCGTGGGCCAGCGCGTGATCTTGCGCAATAACGCCAACCTGTCGACGGGCGGCTCGGCCACCGACGTCACCGTCGACGTGCATCCGGAAGTGGCGGCGCGCGCCGTCGCGGCCGCGCACATGGTGGGCCTCGATATCTGCGGCGTGGACGTGGTTTCCGACAGCATTCTGAAACCGCTGGAAGAGCAGAACGCCGGCATCGTCGAAGTCAACGCAGCACCGGGTTTGCGCATGCACCTGGCGCCGTCGTTCGGCAAGCCGCGTCCCGTCGGCGAAGCCATCATCGCCGCCATGTTCGCCGAGGGCGACGATGGCCGCATTCCCGTCGTCGCCGTCACCGGCACCAACGGCAAGACCACCACCGTGCGCCTGATCGCCCACCTGCTGACCACCTCCGGCCTGCGCACCGGCATGACGAACACGGATGGCGTGTACATCGAAGGACGCCAGATCGACAGCGGCGACTGCAGCGGTCCGCGCAGCGCGCGCAACGTGCTGCTGCACCCGGACGTGGACGCGGCCGTGTTCGAGACGGCGCGCGGCGGCATGCTGCGCGAAGGCCTGGCCTTCGACCGCTGCCAGGTCGCCGTGGTGACGAATATCGGCGCGGGCGACCACCTGGGCCTGAACTACATCACCACCGTGGAAGACCTGGCGGTATTGAAGCGCGTGATCGTGCAGAACGTGGCCGACAGCGGCGTGGCCGTGCTGAACGCCACCGACCCGGCCGTGGCCCGCATGGCCAAGAATTGCAGCGGCACGGTGACTTTCTTCGCCGCCGACAAGACGCATCCCGTAATGGCCACGCACCGCGCGCAGGGCAACCGCGTCGTGTACGTGGAAGACGGCAAGCTGGTCGCGGCGCAAGGCAAGGAACGCCACGAAATCGCCCTGTCGCAAGTGCCCATTACGCGCAACGGCGCCATCGGCTTCCAGGTCGACAACGTCATGGCGTCGCTGGCCGCCGCCTGGGCCGTGGGCCTGGACTGGAAAACCATCGCGCTGGGCCTGAAAACCTTTGCCAATGAAGCCGACAACGCGCCGGGCCGCTTCAACGTGTTCGACTATCGTGGCGCCACCCTGA
Source organism: Janthinobacterium agaricidamnosum (assembly GCF_003667705.1). Lineage (NCBI taxonomy): Bacteria > Pseudomonadati > Pseudomonadota > Betaproteobacteria > Burkholderiales > Oxalobacteraceae > Janthinobacterium > Janthinobacterium agaricidamnosum. The sequence continues at coordinate 4,363,891 of NZ_CP033019.1, forward strand.
TCGCCGACTACGGCCACAATCCGGACGCCATCCTGGCGCTGGTGCAGGCCGTCGAAAGCATGCCGGCCAAGCGCCGCTCGGTGGTCATCAGCGGCGCCGGCGACCGCCGCGACGAAGACATCCGTCAGCAGACGGAAATCCTCGGCGCCGCCTTCGACGACGTGCTGCTGTACCAGGACCAGTGCCAGCGCGGCCGCGCCGACGGTGAAGTCGTGGCCTTGCTGCGCCAGGGCCTGGACGGCGCCAAGCGCACCAGCCATATCGATGAAATCAACGGCGAATTCGTCGCCATCGACAAGGCCCTGGCGCGTTTGAGCGAAGGCGATCTGTGCCTGATCCTGATCGACCAGGTGGAAGAAGCGCTGGCGCACATCGCCATGCGCGTCGCCGAAGCGTAAGCGCGCCAACTGCGCACAAGGGCGGCCTGCGGGCCGCCTTTTTTTTCGCCCCTGCGCGACCGGCGCACCGGCGCGCATTTCATCGGCAGCGAACAGCGATGCCTGGGTGCGCCGCCAGGGCGCATGAATGCAGCAGGGATACCGGAATTGATATTGACTTCGCAAAAGAAGTCATTTGTGGGGCAAAGTCATTCCCACCTACCATGTTTCTTGAGCAGGTTCCAGCTCTGGCGGCGACTGCCGCAGCGTTCTCAACATAACTAAAATACAGGTGGAGACAAGATGAAGCAATCGATGGCAACGGGCACCCGCACGTCCCGGCACAACACACGTCTGACCTTGAAGGCCACGGTGGCCGCGCTGGCCGGCGCCGGCCTGCTGAGCAGCGCGTCCGTCTGGGCGCAACAGGCGCCTGCCGCAGAAACACCGGCGGCAGAAGTAGCAGAAACAGCACCGGCGGTGGCAGCCGACAGCGGCATCGCCGTCGTCGCCGTTACGGGCGTGCGCAGGGCGGCACAGAGCGCGCAGACGATCAAGAAAAACAACGACCAGGTGGTCGACTCCATCGTCGCCGATGAAATCGGCAAATTCCCCGACAAGAACGTGGCCGAAATCCTCGGCCGCGTGACGGGCGTGCAGATCCGCCGCGAAAGCGGCGAGGCGGGCACCGTCATCATCCGCGGCTTGCCCGGCGTGGTGACCCTGCTCAACGGCCGCGAGATGTTCACCTCGGTGGGCCGCAGCCTGTACCTGGCCGACATTCCGACGGCCATGTTGCAGCGCGTGGACGTGTACAAATCGCAGGGCGCCGACATGGTCGAAGGCGGCACGGCCGGCGTGATCGACGTGCGCACCAACCGCCCGTTCGACTTCAAGGGCTTTACGGCATCGGGCAATGTGCGCGCCGAACACCGCGACAAGGCCGGCTCGACGGACCCGAACGTCAGCGGCATGGTCTCGAACCGCTGGAAGACCCCATACGGCGAATTCGGCGCCCTGCTCGGCCTGTCCTACCAGCGCGGCAGATACTATGACGAGACGATCTGGAACGCCGAACCCGTCAAACGCCCCGAAGCGGGCAACATCACGGGCCCCGATTCCGTCGGCATGATCCCGACCGTGGGCGACCGCAAGCGCTACGCGGCCAATGCCGCTTTCCAGTGGCGCCCGAACTCGCAGGTGGAAGTGTATGCGGAAGGCATGTCGACCCTGATCAAGCATGCGTTCGACAGCCAGTTCTTCGTCGGTTCGCTGCCCTGGGGCCAGAACCCGGACATCACCCTGATCCCCGGTACCAGCCAGGCGGCCACGGTGGGCAAGATCGACGGCCCGTGGTCGCCGTTTACCCTCGGTTCGACACAGGCGCGGCGCGACCGCTCGATCGGTTCGCAAGGCGCCATCGGCGCGCGCTGGGACATCACGCCGCAGCTACGCGCCACCACGGAGCTGGCGCGCACGGTGAGCAACTTCGAGCGCGAATTTCCCATCCTCGACTTCCTCGCCCACCCGACCAGCGTGATCGGCAGCACGAATGTGAACGGCGGCGCGCAGATCAGCTACCCCGGCTACAACATGCTGGACCCGAAGAACTACACGCTGCTCGGCTTCTACGATAACCACAGCCACGACGAAGGCAGCTCGACCGACTGGCGCGGCGACCTTACCTACGACATGGACAGCACGGGCTTTTTCCGCGAATTTTCGGGCGGCGTGCGCCTGGCCAAGCGCAAGGCCGAATCGATCCGCGAAAAAAATGGCCAGGGCGGGTTGACGTCGATTATGACTGCGGACGCGATTCCCGGCCTGGCTTGCGCCTCGCACGAGAACACGGGCAACTTCGGCCTGCAAAGCTGGCTCACGCCCTGCCGCGACTTCATGCTCAACAACACGGCCGCGCTGCGCCAGCTGTTTACGGGCAGCAGCGAACGCAGCCCGGACGATCCGATGACCCACTACAAGGATGTGGAAAAAACCAATGCCGTCTACGGCAAGGCGCGCATCGGCTTTGACCTGGCGCAGGTACCGGTCGATGGCACGCTGGGCGTGCGCGTGGTGCAGACCAAGCAGGACTTGCAAGGCAATTCCTCGCAAAACGGCATCGTCACGCCCGTGCGCGTGAAGACGTCGGATACGGACGTGCTGCCCAGCCTGACCCTGAAAGCCCTGCTGCGCCAGGACCTGATCGCCCGCATGACCGCCGGCAAAGCCGTGCAGCGCCCGAACTTCGCCGACTTCAACCCCGGCGTGAGCCTGGGCCAGAGCCTGGAAATGGTGCGCCCGACTGGCAGCGGCGGCAATCCCGACCTCAAACCCGTGGAAGGCAAGAACCTCGATGCAGCGCTGGAATGGTATTTCGCCCAGACGGGTTCCGTCACGGCCACCGTGTTCCGCCACAATTTCAAGAACTACATCCTCTCCGGCTCGGCCAAGGAAACGTACGGCGGCATCGAGTACGACATCACGCGTCCGCGCAACACCTCGAAGGGCCATCTGCAAGGTCTGGAAATGGCTTACCAGCAGTTCTACGACAAGCTGCCCGGCTGGATGAGCGGACTGGGCCTGCAGGCGAACGCCACCTACATGACGGGCGAGCTGGAAGAGTTGAATGGCAGCGTGCACCCGTTCACGGGCATGTCGAAGTGGTCGGCCAATATCGTCGGCCTGTACGAACAGGGACCGTGGTCGGCGCGCCTGGCCTACAGCTGGCGCGACAAATATGTCGACGACTACAACTACCGCGGCAAGGGCATCCACCTGACCGTGGCGCCGACCAAGACCCTGGACGCATCGGTCTCGTACAAGCTCAATCCGAACACCACGGTGACGCTGGACGCGAACAACCTGCTCGACTCGACCTACCGCGACTACCACGACACGCCCGACTATGTGCGCGATGTGCGGCGCTATGACAAGGTCGTCGGCTTGTCCGTCCGCTGGAGCTACTAACTCATATCCCCCCCCTTTCTTCCTTGCGAGGGTTTTCAGCGCCAGCCGGCAACGGTTGGCGTTTTTTTTGCTCTATGGAATCTATCCGACAGTGGAATTGATCTGGCGCAAAGCGATGGCGTCGGGGCGCTTTTATGCTAGCAGCTTGACTAGCGAACCCGGCGGGGGACAGCATGCGCGATGCACGGCCCATCGACACACAGTTATTTCAACCCGACATCCCGGTACGGCTCGACATGCGCACGGCGGCGCTGGTCGAACATGCGCTGGCCTTGCAGGAAATGGCCGGCACGGGCGCCGCCGCCCTGTTTTTGCATTGCCACGACGTGCCCCTGCCCACCGCCTTGCGCGTGCTGACGACGGGACCGCGCCGCAAACCGGCCGGGCCGCATCTGTTTGCCCGCCTGCGTCCGCGCACGACCGCCCGGGTGCAAGGCGCGCCGCTACCGGCGCGCTGACGAATCCTGTACCATCGCCGCAACCTATCAAATGAGGCACGGCGATGCAGGCAGCGACACCCCACGATTCCTATGCGGCACTGATGGACCTGATCAAGGCGCGCCATGCGGAACTGAGCCCGCAATTCCAGGCCGGTGCCCGCTACCTGGCCGACCATCCGGACGAAGTGGCCGTCTCATCGATGCGCAGCATCGCCGCGCGCGCGCAGGTGCAGTCGGCCGCCCTCGTGCGCCTGGCGCAGCAGCTGGGCTTTGCCGGCTGGCCCGAACTGAAAGCCATCTTCGTCGAACGCCTGCGCGCGGGCCAGGCCGGCTATGCGGCAAAGGCGGGCGCGCTGGCCGGCAAAGAGGGGAAAGAGCGCGACCTGGTCACGGAAGTGTTCACGGCGCAGCAGCGCAACCTGGCCGCCACGGAAAGCGCCAACCACACCGCCCTGGACGCGGCCGCCAGCCTGCTGCAGGCGGCACCCCGCGTGCACGTGGCCGGCTTTCGCGCCGCCCATCCGATCGCCTACACCCTGCACTACCTGTACCGGCTGGTGCGCCCCAGCGTGCAGCTGCTGAGCGGCCAGGGCGGCACCCTGGAAATGGACTTGCGCGCCCTGCAGGCGGGCGAAGCCGTCGTCATCGTCAGCTTCGCGCCGTATTCGAGCGAAGCGCTGCTGGTGGCGCAGGCGGCGCGCCAGGCCGGCTGCCAGGTCGTCGCCATCAGCGACAGCGCCATGTCGCCGCTGGCCCTGCAGGCAGACGCCAGCATCGTCATCGCCGTCGACAGCCCCTCGTTCTTCCCTTCCATCGTGGCCGGCGTCGCTGCCGTGGAAAGCCTGGTGGAATTGCTGGTGGCGCGCGCGGGGCCGGATGCCGTCACGGCCATCGGCGCGGCGGAAAGCCAGCTGCGGGCGCTGGGCGCCTATGCAAAAACATCGAATGATGCAAATTAAAACAAAATACATCAATCGTTGCAATGCGGCGCAACGCCTCCTATAATCGGCCATTCCCCCTTTGCCGATAAGAAAGCGATGCCATGAGCCATGTCTTCCACCGCAGCCTGACCGCCACCTACCCTGTCGCCGCGGGCGGCGACGGTCCCTACCTGATCGATGCCGACGGCAAGCGCTACCTGGACGCCTGCGGTGGCGCCGCCGTCTCTTGCCTCGGCCATTCGGATGCGGCCGTGACCGCCGCCGTGCAGCGGCAGATTGCCACGATGGCGTACGCGCACAGCGCGTTTTTTACCAGCGAACCGATGGAGCAGCTGGCCGATTTTCTCGTCGCGCGGGCGCCTGCCGGCATCGACAGCGTGTATTTTGTCTCGGGCGGCTCGGAAGCGGTGGAAAGCGCGCTGAAAATGGCGCGCCAGTATTTCGTCGAGCGGGGCCAGCCGCAGCGCCGCCACGTCATCGCGCGCCGCCAGAGCTATCACGGCAACACCCTGGGCGCGCTGGCCACGGGCGGCAACGCCTGGCGCCGCCAGCAGTTCGAACCGCTGCTGATTGGCGTGACCCACGTATCACCCTGCTATGCCTGGCGCGACCAGCAGGCGCATGAAACGGATGCTGATTACGTGGCGCGCCTGGGCCAGGAGCTGGAAGACCATATCGCCGCACTGGGCGCGGAGAACGTCATGGCCTTCATCGCCGAGCCCGTCGTCGGCGCCACGGCCGGCGCCCTGCCCGCCGTCGCCGGCTATTTTGCGCGCATGCGCGCCATCTGCCAGCGCCACGGCATCCTCCTGATCCTCGACGAAGTCATGTGCGGCATGGGGCGCACGGGCAGCCTGTTCGCCTGCGAGCAGGAAGCCATCACTGCCGACCTGATCTGCATCGCCAAGGGCCTGGGCGCCGGCTACCAGCCCATCGGCGCCGTGATGGTGTCCAAGGACATCCGCGAGACCATCCGCACCGGCACGGGCTTCTTCCAGCACGGCCACACGTATATCGGCCACGCCACGGCCTGCGCCGCCGCCCTGGCCGTGCAGCGGCAGATCGAGGAGCGCGATTTATTGGCCAACGTGCGCGCCATGGGCAGCTTGCTGCAGGAGCGGCTGCGCCAGCGTTTCGGCGAGCACCCGCACGTGGGCGACATCCGCGGCCGCGGCCTGTTCCTGGGGCTGGAACTGGTGCAGGAGCGCGCCGGCAAACAGCCGTTCGACCCCGCCCGCCGCCAGCACGCGCGCATCAAGGCGCAAGCCATGCAGAACGGACTGATGTGCTACCCCATGGGCGGCACCATCGACGGCCTGCACGGCGACCACATCCTGCTGGCGCCGCCCTACATCATCGACACCAGCCACGTCGAGGAAATCGTTGACAAGCTGGGCATGGCCATCGACGCCTGCATCAGCTAAGGCCGCCCACTGTTGCCCACGGTAGAGATCAGGCTGGCGCCGCAGCTCGTCTTGTGCCCCTCGAAGGCCACGGGCACGCCATCGATCAGCACCTGCGGATCTCCCTCGGCGATCACGCAGCGCACATGGCCCTTGATCGGGCAGACGCAAGGGTCGCCCTTGCGCGCCACGGCCACGCCCAGCACCGTGCTGTTCGGCGCCGCGCCTACCACCTTGCCGCCGTGGCTGGTGGGGTCGTTCAAGCGGATCACGCCACGCATGCTCTTCTCCTTGAATAGGTCAAACGCCTCATTGCGAAAACCCCTGGTAATACTCGCGCGCATCGTGGCGCAAGCCCCACCAGGGCAGATATGCATGGTTGCCGCTGCGCGCGCGGAACCACGGTTTGTCGGGCCGGATCGGCCGCACGACGGCGGGCGGCGCCACCACCAGCGCCACGGGGGCAAGCAGGTCGCTGGTGCCGGCCACCAGCACGGGTTTACCGAAATGGTGCGCGTAAGCGATGCCCAGCGCCACGTTCGTCAGCGCCGTGCCCGCGCCCGTCTCGCCCAGCACGGCCGTCAGATTGAAGCTTTGCTTCAACAGATCGAATTCCGGCAATTGCACGGTAAGCGTCTGCGCCAGCGCACCGAGCCGCGCGGACGAATCCTGATGCGTATTGCCAGCGTCGTGGATGACATAACCGATCCCGGTTTCCGCTTGATTGGCCTTAGCCGCAGCCTCTTCGATGGCCGCCGTCCACGCCTTCACCAGGCGCGGCGGCTCGCCCTTTTTGATTTCAAAATCCGCCACCTGTTTGGTGCTCGGATAGCCGAGCCACGCCAGCGGCGCCCGCTCCGTTTTAAAGTCGGGGCCGGCCAGCACCAGCAGTACCAGGTTCTCGTTGATCTGCCGGTCCAGGGGACGGCTGGGCGCATCCCAATTCATGGCCCAGACGGTTTCCTTGGGGTGGGTTTGCAGATAGTCGAGCGCGGCGGAAAGTGACGTGAAACCGGCGTTGGGGCCGCCCATGGTGACGCGGACGTCGGGTGGGGTGGAGCGGGTCCACAGGGTGGGAGAGTGGATGTTGCCGATGCTAAAAGTCCTTGCAACTCTTTTGCGCACAAATGCTATCGTTTCGACCGGATCGAGCTTACCTTCTGGCAGGGCATATTCGATATGAATACCAGCCAACTCTCGCCAGCGTGATTTGTCCTCGGCTGAATGAACGTTATAAAAATATTCCGAGTCGGAGTAATACACATCATGGTACAAGTTCATTAACTCATTAATGTATTTTTCATGGTATCCATCGAAAGTTTCAGAGCCTTCATTACCTATAGCAATGGAGGCAATACTCTGCAACTTAGAATATTTTTCAGGTTTTTCTTTTACCATATCATCGTTCGGATTAGGCCGTGCCAGGCCAAGGGTCCAAAGTAGCTGCCATTCAGTGGGATAGTCTCTACGATGCAAAGGATTTAACCATTGCAACCCGACTACCTGAGCCAGAAATGGTCTCTGCACTAAAGATCCATCAATAGGAACGACAGGAGTCACTATGTTTGCCGATGTACGTAAACGGGCGCAAGCTGACAAAACTAAAACAATCAAAAACGCACCGAGTATAGATAACAATATAGATCTAGCCATGACATGATCTCCAACAAGATAAATATTTACTTAATATTTAGGAATTTATATGAAATGTGATTTCTCTTTATAAAAATGCTCGTTCACCGAAATTAGGACGAGAATCAAGAGCAGGGTTCTCTCTCACGTCAACTATGGATACAGGAAGATTTCCTTCTCCACCAGTCTGCTGAGACCATTGAGTAATGGTCAAACCATGCAATTTCCCATCATTAAAATATTCTTCGAACAATTTAGCGGATTCAGTATTATTTAGTGCCCTCAACAACCGCCAATCCGCCGCCACCCTCAACTTGCGCAGCTGGTCCGGCTTGATGCGGCACACGCCCACCGCCACGTCATACGCAAGCGCCCGCTCTGAGTGCATGGGGTTGGTCAGGATGGTGGAATGGTCGGTGGCGTAGGCGCCGGCCTGACTGGACATCATTTCCCCTACCCGCGTGCTGCGCCATTGCAGGTACTCGGCGTCGGGCGTGGCGTTGGGCATTTCCTGTTGCACTTTTTGACCCTCGGGACTTTTCCCTTCCCGTACGGCTTGCGCGCGTATCACCGCGCGCTGCTCGAATCGCAGGCGCGCCTCGTCATCGGCCGTGCCCCTGGCCCTGTCCATGCGTTTGGCTTCGTTTTTCCCAGCCAGCCCCTGCAAGCCGCCGGGCGGAATCTCATGATCGGCAAGGTAATCGTCGCCGGGCGCGCGTTGCTTGCCGGCCTGGCGCGATTCGCCGGGCGGCTCGTAGCCTTCGTCGAATTCCTCGCTGGTCTGGCCAAAGCGCAAGGACTGCGGCTTAAAGGGCGGCAGCAAGTCGGGCGCGTTCAGTTCGATTTTCCAATCTTTGTGGGGCGAGGCATTGCAGGGGCTGCGAGCCAGGCCCGTGGCCACGATGAACAGGGGCGCAAACCCGACCGTCAGGATGGTGGACAAGCGGCTCTCCTGACTGGCCTCGACGCCCTGTTTAATGGAATACGACGCATATTTCTGCGCCGGAAACCAGAAATCGTTGCCGCCCGACGCAGGCTTGCGCCAGTGATCGCGCCAGTAGTGATAGCTGCCCTGCTTGCCCACCTCAAAACCCTGGGCAAACACGCGCTGCACGCACACGCCTGCCGCCTCGGTGGCAGCCAGTTCGCCGCCGTCCTTGCCGTCCTTGGCCAGCGAACCCGACAGGCCGCGCCAGCCGATGCCCTCGATGGCCACGGACGACACCACCACATCGTGCGGATTGCAATAGATGGTCACCCTGCCATACGATGATTTCTTGCCGCCCCGGGCGGCGCCGGCAATCCCGTATTGCTCGCGGTCCGCCGCGGCGGAAAAACCGTGCTCCAGATTGGCCATGCAGCGGTCGATTTCCTCGTCCGTCTGCACCTCGCCCAGGCTGGCGCGCTGGCCGATGATGGCAAAGAAGTTTTTCAAGGTGGCGATGCGCGCCTGCACCGTCACCCTGCCCGTGCTGCCGTCCGCCGCGCGCAGGTTGCCGGCCACCCAGTTCTCGGCGCTATTGCATTTCGCCAGGCTGTACGGCGAATTACAAATCACATAGTTGTCGGCCACGCAGGGAACGCCATCCACCTTGGGCAGACGGGTGCCCAGAAAGGCCGCCGCCATCGCCACCATCGTGCCCTGGCTGTGGCACACGATGGTGACGGGCACGTCGGCCTGCTGTTGGCGGATGGCTTCGACCAGCTTGGCCAGGCGGTAGGCGGCCAGCACGAAATACGGGCGCGGCGGGCAGCTGTACACTTGCCGTTCCGGGAAGGGATTCATGTGCTGGATGGTGTTCCACAAGAATAAACCCTCGCTCAGCCCGTCCTTCCACAGGTCGGCCAGCGCGCTGCAGCCATTGGCAAACGGCCCGCCACCCCAGTAATTGTCTTCGTTCAGGTAGATGCACTTGCCGTATTGCTGCAGTTCCTCGCCGGAAGCCTTGTAGCCCCAGCGAAAACGGATCACGGGAGAAAAAGTGCCGGCATCGCGGATCAAGGTATCGGCCGACATCTCCGGATGGAGAAAGCCTTCGGCCGTGATTTCGGCGCCATAGCTGACCGGCTTCAGTTCGCCGCCTTCCACGCCACGGTGCTGCATATGATGGCAGGAACGCTTGAGGCGTTCGTTGAGGCCGTTGCACAGTCCCTCTTCGGCCGCCGCGTACCACTCGCCATCGGAATTGACGCCGTGCACGAAGATCACGATGCCGGGCAGCGGCAGTTGCTGCAGCGTGTCCCGGTCGCTGCTCTGGAAATTGGCGTTGCAGGAAAACTGACCGAGGATATCGATTTCGGGGTCGTCGCACAGCGGCGGGTGGGGATCGAATTGCATGGTGTGCTCTCCAGTGACGGGGGTTCAGGAACGGCGGCGGAAGAAAAATCCCTTCAGCCGCTGCAGGTGGTCGGTCGCCACCTTCGGCCCGCGCCCGTCGGCACCGCTGACGCCCGTCAAGGGACTGTCGCCTTCGCGCTCGATGTGCACTTCCACGCCTTCGACGGGCAAGCCGTCGGTGGGACGCAGCAAGCGCGGCACGCGGCCCAGCTCGCCTTCGCCGAAGGTGGGCAGTTCCGCCTTCATGCTGGCCGGGCCGCTCCAGTGGTGGCCATCGGTCTTCACCGTCAGTGCGCCGGGACCGCCCAGTTCCACCGCGCCGCCGGACAGTTTCAGGTAGGCGCCACCCGCCGTCATGAAGGTGATTTCGTCCTGCGCCATGCCGACCAGGCGCGTGCCGGCCGTCAGGCGGATGTCCTTGGCGGCGTCCGCCTGCAGCAGGTCGTGCTGGCTTTGCAGCAAAAATTTGCCGAAATGGGCCACCTGCACGATGCCATCCTGGTGCGCGAACAGGGAAATGCCCTTGCCCCCGTTGACGTTGCAGCGCTGGGCCGCGCTCAGTTGCAGATGCTGCTGGGCCACCATGTCGATATTCGCGCCCGCGTTGCCGGCAATGGTCCGGGGCGTGCTCAGCGCCACACCCTCGGGCGCCGTGATGCTGACGGCGGGCTGGTCGGCGGCAATCGCCGCTCCCAGCGCCTTGCTGCCGGCCGCGTCCAGCGCCAGTGCCTGGTGCTGGGCGGCAAACTCGCCCAAGGAGCTAAACAATTCCAGGCACTCCTTCATCACGGCGGCATGCTCGTTGCCGTCGAGCTGCTTGCCGCTGGCACCCAGCTGTTTCCAGGCCGAAATCAGCAGCGAGCGGGCCGTGCGCACGCTGCCGCTGGCGTCGCTGCGCAATTCAAAGCCGTCGCCGCGCTGCCGCCCTACGCCGTCGCTGCGCGGCTCGGTCAGGTAGCCGAGGTTCAATTGCGTGGCCGCCTGGTCGCTGGCCAGTTGCGCGCTGATTTGCGACGGCGTGTCGTCAAAGCACAGCTGGTTGCCGCGCCCGCCCCGCACTTCGCGGCTGCGCATGCCGGACAGATAACGGTTGCCCGGCAAGGCGCCGCGGCTGCTCAGGCCGGGTGGCGCGCCCACGGCGTTGTACAGCTGGCCCACGATGATGGGCCGGTCCGGGTCGCCGCCAAGAAAATCGATCAGCACTTCCGCGCCGATGCGTGGCAAGCTCAAGGTGCCGCATTGTTTGCCGCTGCCCGGGCCATTGCCGGTCCAGCTCGACGCCACGCGCACCCAGGCCGAATCGCGCTCCGTATCGGAAGCACCGGAACCGTTGGCATGCGCGTGGTCCGGCGCGCGCGTCGCAACAAAACGCACCTTGACGCGCCCCAGCGCATCGCAATGCACTTCCTCGCCGGCAGGCCCGACGACCAGCGCGCTTTGCAGGCGGACGACGGGGAAATCGCTGCGCGGATCAAAAGCGGGCACGATGGCGATGCCACGCCGCACGCAGGTAAAACGGTTGCGGTAGCGCAAAGCCGCCTGGCCATCGGCGCCGGCCCCTTGTGCCAGAGCGGCATCGCACTGCCAGCCGCTCTGTGCAAACAGGCGCCCGACCCTGGCATCGAGCCCTGTCGGCAAGTTATTGCTGGCAGCCACGTTCAAGGCCGTGATGACGAAACTGCGCTCGGCCACCGGGTGGCAGTCGATATCGGCATGCCCTTCCAGGCTGAACCATTGGCCCGCGCAAAAGTCGCGCACGCAGCCTTCTCCCTGGAAACACTTGCTGTCCATGTCGTGACGTGCCATCGCCAGCTGGCCCAATTGCCGCAATTCGTCATTGCTGCCGGCGGCCAGCGGCGGCTCCACGATATAGTCGTCGAGACTGGCCGCCAGGCGATTGCCATTCCCGCCCTGATCTGCTCCGCTGTGAGACTGCGTGGCCATGAACTGCGGACTGTGCGGGTGGCCATCGTCCCAGCTGTAGCATTCGAACTTTCCCGCTTGCAAGCGACGCACCGCACTCCAGGCCGTCACGGTATCCCTTTCCTCGGTGGCGTCGTCGCGGTGATAGCGTACCGTGCCGGCCGCATTTTCCGGCAGGCGGCTGGCGTCGTCGAACAGCAGCAGAGCATGCACGGGCATGGTGGTGGCGTTCGCGCTGGCGGTCGCTGCCGCCTGGAAACACCAGGCGATGCCGCGGCGCCTGAGCAGGCGGCGGATAAAGGCGGCATCGGATTCATTGTGCTGCATCGTGAATTCGCGCACGGGCAAGCTGCGCGCCGCCAGCGCCGCATCGATGGTGAGATCCAGGCTGGCGGCGAGCACGCTATTGCCCTGCCGCCACTCCTCAAACAGGAGCTGCACGATCTGCAATTCATGCTTGTTGCGAAACACGCGCGTGTTGACGCGTTTTTCCATCAACGCCAGGCCGTCGCGCAGCACCAGTTGATAGGTCGCCAGACCGCCATCGCTTTGCCCCGCGCTCGCTTCGGCGACGATGCCGCAGACCCTGCGCAGCTGCCCCTGGTCCGTCACGATCTGCAATTCGGCCGGCACGGCGATGAACTGTTTCAGCGGCAACCGCGCTTCGGTGGCGACGCACAGGATGCGGTATTCCAGGCCACCGCAGACGGCCTCGCTTCCGCTGATGCGCTGCGGCAGCAAGACATCCTCATTGCTGCCTTCCGGATAAGCGAGGCGCAGCCGCAAGGCTCGGTTACCAGCGGTCAAGGCCTTGTCCACGGCCAGCCATTGCGCGAAGTCTTCCATGGTTTTCTTCCTTCCAGCGGTCATCGGGGCACAATATGTATGGCGGTCTCAGGCGGAACCATCGAATCGTATGTCGTAATGCATGTCGTCACGGTCGCGAGCCGGCAGCTTGCCGGCCAGAAAGGCATCCTGCGCCAGGCAGGCGCCCATGCCCAGGACGCAGGTGCGCACGTCTTCCCGCCGCAGCACCAGGCGTATCTCGAAGCCCACGCCGGGCAAGCCGAACAGCGCCAGCATCTGGCGCAGGGCCAGCGCGCCCGTCCGGCCGGGCAAGAAATCCTCGTAGACACGGCGCTCCAACGGTCCCAGCACCAGGCGCACGCGCAAGTCGGCGCGCCGGCAGCGCTCGCCCAGCATGGCGCCGTGCCCCAGCCGGGCGTGCGCGGTGGCCAGCAGGGTGCGCTCCTGCGGCGCGCGCCGGAACCAGGCACCCACAAAACGCTGCATGCGCACGGGCACGCCAAAATACTCGGCCAGCACCGCCTGCATCACATCGGCCGCCACGGGCCGATGCCGCAGCAAGGCCGCGTAATGGGCCAGCACATGCGCAGGCAAGCCATCCGCCTGCCGTGCCACCTCGGCAGGCCAGGCACCGGCCAGGGCCAGTTGCAGGGGCAGGAAATCGCCGCCGTTGGCGTCCATCTGGCATTCGATGCGGTAACGTGCCCAGGCCTGGTAAAACAGGGCCAGCGCGCGCTGCGACAGCGTATCGAGCCAGTCACGGGGACCGCCATCGCCCGTTTGCCGTTCGTGGCGGGCGAACGTTTCCGTGTAATGCAGCGGCAAGCTGCCATGCACGCCCAAAAAACCCAGCATTGCCGCTCGCACATGCACCTGCGTATGACCATCTGCTTCCTGCTCCAGCCACAGCTGTTCGATTTCTCCCGGCGCAAACGACAGCGATGCGCTGCCATGCAGGCGCAGGCAATCATCAAACACCTGCTCCTGCGAGATACCCTGCTGCATCAGCCAGGCAGACAGCAGCCGCACCGCCTGAAAGAAAGTGGTGCCGGACGGGTCGGCCAGCAGGCGCGCGACTACACCAGCGCCTGGTTTCCATTGCGGGGCAGGCAGCACAGCAACTCCTTTCCAGTCTTCTGCGACAAGACGATCAGGCGGGTAAACGAGCCCAGGTGCACGTACAGCCCGAGAAAACGTTCGATCACCTGAGCAAACGCATGCAAGCCGCTGCCGACAAAGGCGTCCTCATCGACGGATAGCAGGACGTCGATGCCGAACACCAGGCTGCCGCCCGCCTCATCCTGCAGCCAGGTACTGGCGGCGCGCTGGCGCAGTCCCGTCATGCCCGCGATCTGGCGCGCGGCGCTGGCCGAACCGGGCAAGTTGTACAACTCGAGTATTTGCTTGAAGAGCGGCAACCCCTGCTCGCTCAGCGACTGATGATTCAGGGACAGTTGTGCGATCAGCCGCCAGTGCGACGCCACTCCCGCAGGGAAGCGGCAAGCCGCGCTGGGCTTGCGCAGCAGGCGCACCGGCAAGGCGCTGGCGACCCCGTCATGGCGCAAGTCGCCCGCGGCATTGCCGAACACCAGGCGGCTGGGCAAATCGCGGTTGCTGCAGGTGAGCATGATGGACACCGTTTGCGTGGCGTCGTGCAGCGGCTGCATGGTGCCGTCGACAAAGGCGATGCGCATGTCGTAGCCGGGATTGCTCAGCGCCATGTCTTCGTCGCGCCGCGTCACCCAGTAGCGCCCCTGACGGCCGCCCGCCTCGCCGTGGCGCATCGAATAAAACGGGTAAAACGTGTCCAGCGCGGCGCCCTGCGCCGTTTCACCGAGCACCTGCACACTGTCGACGCTGTGGATATCGTAGCAATGCGCCTGTCTGACCGATGGCAGCAGCACATGCTCGGCGCTCGCGTGCGTCAGGCGGATGGGATTGGCCGCCTGGCGGAACAGGTTGACGACGGGCGTGCATCCCGTCACCAGATGCCTTGCTGACAGGGGCCGCAGGATGCGCGCGATATCCGCATCGGCCTGCACGTCGGCCAGCAGAAGATGCACGGTGCAACGCCGGCACGCCGGAGGCAACAGCGGGCGCAGCGCGGCCATGTCCAGGTCGACGAAATTGAATTTATCCGGAAAGGCAAACCATTCGCCCAGCAGGCGGTAGGCAGGATGCGAGGCGGCTCGGGCCGGTATCAAGGCGTCTTCGGCGGCAAAACCGACCGGATGCAAGGGCACCGCGTCCAGCGCATGCCAGGCGCCATCGACTTCCACACAGGCGCGGCGCGTGCGCAGGAACAGGCTATCGCGCAAGGTGGCGCAAAACGCAGGCTCGCCGTCGAGGAACAGGCGCAGCATCGGCAGCGGCAGCCCGTCCAGTGTGGATGTGGCGCCCGTCGCTTCGAGCGTGACGCTGATCGCCGCCCCCAAGTCCGGCGTCAGGCGCAGTGCGGGCGGCGCCGCCACGATGGACTGAAAGCGCACGTCGGACAGGCGCAGCGGCGCCACGGCGACATCGTAGACGGTGGTGAACTTGCAGGTGACGCCCTGATGCTCGGCAGCATGCATGACCGTGCCGCGCGGGATCATGGCCGGCTCGGTCACCGTCGCAAGATCGTTATCGATGCGGGCAATGGCGCAGGCAGGAAACGGGCGCAAATAATGGGGAAAGTTCACCTCCAACAAGGTTTCGCTGAAGGTGCCGAAACCATCGGCCAGCCGTTTGGCCGTACGTGCGTTGAACATGGCAAACGCCTGCAGCATGCGCGCCAGGTGCGGGTCGCCCATGTCGCCGCCCTGGATGCCCAGCGCCCCCGCGATGGCCGGATAGCGCCGGGCAAACGCCTGGTTGTGCGCATGCAAGGTGCCCAGTTCGCGCTCGTAAAATTGCAACAACTCATCCATGCCCGCTCCCAACGCCTGACCCGCACATGTAGGTACAGCCCCATCTGCATTATTGAGGAAGCGGGGAAAAGGAAAATTGAGTTTGAACAAGATTGCAAGCATGAATCGGCAAGCAATGCCTCGCCCACGCCAGCAACTTTTGTTCACTCCTTGTCAATACTAATTGACTTATTCGAAACAATCGTTTTAAATCAGGAAGTTACTCAAAATCAATCATTTTGCGCACACAGCCATCGCAATTCCCTCTCCGATGCCTGATGCGCACCTTGATGCACTCCGAAGCCAAGGTATATGGAACTGCTCGACTCCCTGCGTCAGACCCCGTCGCAAGACGACACGATCAGCGGGCACTACGAAGTGCGCCGCTTGCTGGGCGAGGGCGGTTTCGGCCATGTCTTCGAAGCCTGGGATGCCAAGCTATGCCGTAGCGTGGCGCTGAAACGCCTGAAACCGCAAGCCGACGTGCTGCATCCGGAAAAACTCATCAATGAAGCGCGCCTGGCCGCCTCGCTCAAGCATGCGGCCTTCGTGCGCATCTTCGCCATCGAGGGCCAGGGCACGGGCCAGTCCATCGTCATGGAACTGGTCGAAGGCCAGACCCTGGGCCAGTTCATGCACGGCGGCCAGGCTGACCTGCGGCCGGCGCTCGACATCGCCTACCAGATCGCCGATGCGATGGACGAGGCGCACGCCATGGACCTCGTGCACGGCGACCTGAAACCGTCAAACCTGATGCTGGAAGCAAACGGCAAGGTGCGCATCCTCGACTTCGGCCTGGCCCGCCACATCGACCCGCAAGCGACGCAAACGACCACCCTGTGCGACTTGCAGGGCACCATCGCCTACATGGCGCCCGAGCGCCTGATGGGCCGCCTGCCCGACACGCGCGGCGACGTGTATGCCTTGGGCGCCATGCTGTACGAAATGCTGGCCGGCCAGCGCCACTTCGCCCATCTGAACGGCCTGGCCCTGGCCGCCGCCCACATGCAGGCGACGGCACCGTGGCCCGACCTGCCCGCCTCCGTCCCGCCCGCCATCAACGCCCTCGTGCGCGCGATGACGGCGCACGATCCGGCCGAACGGCCACGCACCATGCGCGACGTGCGCGAGGCGATAGGGGGGGGGCACAGAGAGACGACAACATTGGCAACACCTGTCGTGGCGACGCCACCGCCATTAGATGTGGCGCCCGCAGTCTCTATCCGCTTGCCCATTCCACGCAAGCGCACATTACAAATCACTGCCGGGATTGCGCTGCTGGCTTTGGCTGCATGGCAAATGCCAATCATTTCTTCCACAGTGAAGTCATTCATCACAGCCAAAGAAGCGCCCGCACCTTTTTCGGAAATCGCCAGCATGGCAGCCGGTATGGAAGCTCTGCGGGTTTTCGACCGCGAGACCAGCCAGACGCAAGCGATCGAACATTTCAACACGGTACTCAAGCATAGTCCGCACAATGCGGCCGCAGCGGCAGGTCTCTCCCTCGCCTACAGCCTGCGCTATATTGGCGATGGCCGCGATGATACCTGGCTCCAGCGCGCCGATGCCAGTGCCCAGCAGGCCCTGATGTCCGACAATCAAGTGGCGCTGGCCCATGTCGCCCATGCTTGGGTTCTGGATCTTCAAGGCAAGCAGGATGCGGCAATGCAGGCAACGGCGATTGCGCTCAATCTCGATCCACATAATATGCTGGGACTTGCAGGCAAAGCGCGCCTGTTGATACAGGCAAGTAAATTTGACTTGGCTCAAGTGACGCTGGACAAGGCCATCGAAATTTATCCACGCGAACGCCTTTTCCCTTTGCTCTTAGGCATGATGCGTTATCGTCAAACAGATTATGCAATGGCAGAGCAAGCCTTCCGCACCAGCATAAAACTGGACCCGCAATCGTCAAACGCCTACGCCTATCTGAATGCGGTTCTCCTACGCCAGAATCGCAATGATGAGGCACTTCAAGTACTTCAACAAGGCTTGCAACTACAACCGCATTGGGAGCTATACAGCAACCTTGGTACAAGCCTCTTTGCGAAAGGCGACTATTTAGGAGCAGTGCAGGCTTTTGAAAATGCAGTCTCATCCAATAAGGGTGGCCCTGGCATTTATATGCTTTGGGCTAACCTTGCTGATGCACAACGTTGGATCCCTGCACAAGCCGCCGCCTCCAAAAAATCTTATCAACGCGCAGTCACATTGCTCAAGCCGATATTGGCGCGCCAGCCTGACAATGCCACCTTTAACTCCCGTATGGCGCTGTACTCAGCCTATCTGGGAGAAAAAAAATATGCCATGGAACGGATGCGGCAAGCTATTTCAATTGCACCTGACAGCGCTGATGTCCATTTCAGAGCAGCCTTGACCCATGAGTTACTTGGCAATCGTACAGAAGCGATTCAGGCAGTGCTACATGCCTCCAAACTCGGCTACCCCATCAACCTGATCGATTCGGCCCCCGATCTGTTGAACCTGCGGCGAGATGCCCGCTACCAGCAATTTCTTATCAACATGGAAAGAGATAGTAAAAAATGACACTTGTAAGCCCTTGGATGAAGCTATCCGTACACTTCGATGCAGATCAAATCACCAACCAATTGGATTACAGCTTCACCTCGTGCGATGGAACGGCAGACCCCCGCCACGGTCCCTACATGGGCGGCGTACACTTCCAGAAAGGCCAGCACGTTTACCTCGACGTTACCTGCTGTGGCTCCAAGGAAAGCGGCTTCACCTCGTTCCAGATCGTCGACTGCTGCATCATCACCGTACCGCAATTGACGCAAATCGGTCCGAAAGTACCGACCGTGTACTCGCCGCCATCCCCATTCTTGCAAGCCGTGGGCGCCACCTATCATTTACCACTGGACTTCGAAATTCAGCAACTGCTGGGCGAACCGGAACTGCCGCCCCTGCACCGCATCCGCCAGGAGTGGAAACACAATCTGGACGTAGGCTATGCTGCCGGTCGCTGGGAATTGTCCTTCGTCATGACCGTGCGCATTATGCGCGGCGAAGACGTTCAACCGGAACTGCGCGTATTTTCTTTCGACCCGGAAAGTTCGGTCGGCGGTACCGTCGCTCTTTAAGGTCTGGCACCACTGGCTGAAACAGAAACGCATTACTGGAACAGGGCGCGAGCCCTTACGCGCCACTACCCTGTAAAACGCGAATGACGCCAGGCTTTATGTCAGCACACAAGCTAGTGTGCTGACCGTCAGTAGTAGACGCGTTGTTGGCTGGAGATATTCCTTCCTCGCAGGTATCTACTCCGCCTCGGCCGACTTTGAAAAATGGGCGTGTCCCGCGACCTTCGCCAGTTCCAGTGCCAAATTTCAGTAATATGGATGGTGACATAACCATTCTGACGCCACTCACTTCCTTGTCCTGACCGCATCGAAATAAAAGCCGTTCCAATAGACCAGGATGCGGCCCGGTTCCTTCAAAAAGAGGTGGGTGCAGCAGACGTCGATCTCCGTGACCGGGTCGGGCAACCCCATGTTTGCCGAGCTCACATGCCCCTGCTCTTGAAACGAGCGCGCCAAGTCGTTGACGCTTCGCTCGTAGCTCGGCGATGCACACGCCGCTCCATTAAACACGAACTTGTCCTTGGTGACCGCGACGGTTTTGCCGATCAACGCGCGCGCCTGCCGGTCCGACATCGAGGCGATGTCGGCGGCGTCGATCACCTTCGTCAACCGCTACTGGCCAAGGATGTCAGCGTTGAGCTCGGCTCCGGCGCGCACGCCAGGAACTGACTCGGCATCCACAGCCGCCGTTCCGACGGATGCCCACACCAGCCCCACGAGGAAGAGCGCGAGACCACCTGCAATTTGCGGATCCTTCCAGGAACGGCGCTCAGCGACATGACTCTTCCTTTCGTGATGTGGTCCTGATGCTCTGTGGCCTTATGCTGCGTGCCTTTGGTGCTGTGGCCAGGTGCTGAGCCTGAGCTGGCGGGCTACTTCGCCGCGTCGCGGAAAGGTGTGCGTTGCTGGTATGGCCGGTGAGAAAAGTCTATCCAATCGATTAAGTGTAGGGACGTATGACGCGCAGCGTGGCGTTTCCCCTCATGCGGCACCATAGCAATGCAGATGGCAATGCTAGATCAAATCCATACCTCGCCTGCTCTCGGTCTTGTTTTTCGCGCGGCAGTTGCGCCAGATTGCCACCGGCCATCGTGTAAAAATAGTCCAGAACCTGATTTGGGTCTTCGAGCTTCAGCATAGTGTGATGCCGATGCTCGGGCAGGACGATGGCCACGGCATGCGGCCCGCCTGTCCACAGGCTACGCTCCATTGCGCCCCTTTGCAGTAGCCTGCGGAACAGATTCCATTCGTAGATTGCGACACCATCGATCTGATAAGCGCTGAAAGACGGCAGCGTGTGCACAACGACATAATGCGAGTTCGCGAGAATATGCTGGTCGGTCAGCCTGATATCGCCCAGTGCGCCCTTAATCTTTGCAAGCACGTCCTTTTCCGTAAGTCGTTGGCGCAAGGCGACCAGTCGCTTCACGCCTTTCGTCAGCGGCCAATTCTTGCCGCCCCAATAATTCAATTCATCGCCCAGATCAGCCGTACGGCTATTGCGCTTCCACTTCGCCTGGATGAAAAATATCTGCCGCCGCGCCACCTCGAAAATGATCAGGTCGCAGTCGTACATCTTGCCTTTGCCATTTTCGCTCCGCTTGAATCCGGCCCGCACCACATAATCCGCTGGAGAAACGCGTCGCGTGATGTATTCCGTAATTTCCTTTTCAAATTTTTCGCCGAGGTCACGGGCCTGCTCCCCGCTCAAGGCGGCGGATTTGCAGCAATGGACCGCGTGTCCGAGCCCCGTTTTTCCCAGGCTCAGGCAGCCGCCAGCGTGCACGTAAATGCCGCGATTAGATGGAATAGCAGCGGCGCGATCAGCCAGCACGAGGTTCAGCAGGTCTCGATCAAGTTCAAGTCGCTCACATAGAGCATCGTTCGGTATGACGCCCGCTTCGTCGGCGAGTCGGACAATTTCAAGCAGCGCGAACCAACGACACAGTTCGCGCGCGCCGCTGATCAGTTCCGACGAGGAGGCATCGCGTGCCATATACGTGCCGATAGAGAAGAAACTGTCCAGAAAAGCGTCTTCCAGCGTGTCGAGCAGCTCGGGCCGCAACAGTGTCAGGATGCTGGCGGTGCGGGTCAGGTCGCCATGACGCAGGTGGGTAATAACGTCACGCAGCACCAGCGTCAACGACAGTTGAGACTGCACCTCCATGGTCGTTGTGATCGTCCGGTTGTACAAGATTTCTCCACCGTGCGGCGTGAAGGAAAACGTCACCAGTTGGCGCGTTACCTGCGCTTCCAATATCCCCATCAGCGTCAGGAAGACCACTTCGTGGAAGCTGAATGCACGCACGGCAACCCGGCTGCTGTCAGCGTCGAGCTTGAACCGCTGGTTTGGCTGCTCGCTGCGCTGATGAACGAAGTCGGCGTGATCGCGGACGAGTTCCTCCAGCAGTTCGACCTGTCGGGCGAGCACCAGTTCCGGCACCAGCGGAAGTTGGTCAGGTCCCAACTGCGCGACCTGCTGAAAGACGCGCTCAGCCTGGTGCACCTGCGACAACAATGTTCCACCTCGCCACGTCGGCATTGAGCTTGCCAGCGCCCGATAAACCTGCGCCAGATGCCACCAGCGCACAACTTTCGTCGGTAAAGGGCTTTCTAAAAAAACGGGAAAGTGTCTTCCTTTCCGGCTCTTCCAGCATGGCGGCATCGAGATATATCAGCATGGGCAACAGAAAGCGATGGCATCAGGTCGAATAATGATAAACGAGTTTATGATTGTTGCCACCTGTTGCTTTTGAGAGCGGCCCTATGACCAGCGTCTTTCCAGCTGCAATCGCCAGAGCGCAGCATGCCAAGATTGACTGGGCCCACGAATAACGATGGCCACTTTCGCGAAATGGAGAGCGGAGCCTCCCCGTCCCGAAACACTCGCTCGATGGTCTACTTGAAGACTTGCTCTGCAAAGGCGGCCACGGCCAAAGCAAGCACATCGTCTTGCGAAATGGAAATAGAATTTCATTCTACCCAGGCCGCCCCGACCTCCACAAGCGCGGCTTTTTCACATCCGCACGCAATACCCCGCTCCGCCCGCCGAAAGCGGTAAAATGACGGCCTTGAACCCAAGCTCCGCTCCACTGGCGCGGCTTGGCACGCACAACAGCACCACCCACAGCCCGGCAGGCATGCCTTCCCTGCGGCCGGACCAACGACAAAGAACACATGACCACCGTCCCAAAAGAAATCAACGCCGCCGCGGCAAAGAAGAATTCGGCTGAAAAGCTCACGCCCATGATGCAACAATATATGGGCATCAAGGAAAACCACCCGACGATGCTGGTCTTCTACCGCATGGGCGATTTCTACGAGTTGTTTTTCGAAGATGCGGAAAAAGCGGCGCGCCTGCTGGGCATTACCCTGACGGCGCGCGGCGTGGCCAGCGGCAACCCCATCAAGATGTGCGGCGTGCCGTTTCACTCGCTGGACGGCTACCTGGCCAAGCTGGTCAAGCTGGGCGAGTCGGTGGCCATTTGCGAACAGATCGGCGACCCGGCCACCAGCAAGGGACCCGTCGAGCGCAAGGTCATGCGCGTGGTCACGCCCGGCACCCTGACGGATGCGGACTTGCTGCCGGAAAAGGCCGAGCGCCCGCTGCTGGCCATGTGCAGCATCACGCAGCGCAAGACGGTCACCACGGGCCTGGCCTGGCTGTCGCTGGCCAGCGGCGCCTTGAAACTGATGGAGTTTTCCGGCGACAGCGCCACCGTGGCGGCGCGCCTGCAGCAGGAATTGGAACGCATCGTGCCCGCTGAAATTCTCAGCGGCGACAACGGCAACCTGTTCGACGACTACGCGGGCACGCACATCAACCGCGTGCCGGATTGGCATTTCGATGTGGTGGGCGGCCACAAGGCACTGCTCGATCAATTGGGCGTGGCGACCCTGACGGGCTTTGGCGCCGATGGCCTCGGCGCCGCGTTCGGCGCGGCCGGCGCGCTGCTGCGCTATGCGCAATCGACGCAAGGGCGGGGCTTGCAGCACGTGCGCTCCTTGACGACGGAAACGGAAAGCGAATTCATCGGCCTGGACGCGGCCACGCGCCGCAACCTGGAATTGACGGAAACCATCCGCGGGCAGGAATCGCCGACCTTGTTCTCCCTGCTGGATCATTGCCGCACGGCCATGGGTTCGCGCATGCTGCGCCACTGGCTGCACCATGCGCGGCGCGACCAGAACGTGGCGCGCGCGCGCCATGAAGCGATTGCCGCGCTGGCGCAAAGCGAGGCGGCCGGTCCGCTCGCCGCCACGCTGGCGCAAGTACCCGATATCGAACGCATCACCACACGCATCGCCCTGCTGTCGGCGCGTCCGCGCGACCTGGCCGCCCTGCGCGACGGCCTGCTGCAACTGCCGGCCCTGCGCGGCGACGTGGTCCGTTGTTATGGTCCCGGCCAGGGCGGCGAAACGGGTTTGCTGGCCGCCATCCACGGAGCCCTGGCCACGCCGGCCGCCTGCCTGGACTTGCTGGTGCGCGCCGTGGCGCAGGAACCGGCCGCCATGGTGCGCGACGGCGGCGTGTTCGCCACCGGTTTCGATGCCGAACTGGACGAATTGCGCGCCCTGTCGGAGAACGCGGGCCAGTTCCTGCTCGACCTGGAAACGCGCGAACGGGCCCGCACGGGCATCGCCAACCTGCGCGTCGAATACAACAAGGTGCACGGCTTCTATATCGAAGTCACGCACGGCCAGACGGACAAGGTGCCGGACGACTACCGCCGCCGCCAGACCCTGAAGAACGCCGAGCGCTACATCACGCCCGAACTCAAGGTGTTCGAAGACAAGGCCCTGTCGGCGCAAGACAAGGCCCTCGTACGCGAAAAACTGCTGTACGACCTGCTGCTGGCCGAGCTGGCGCCGTACATCGGCACCCTGCAGACGATTTCGCAAGGCCTGGCCCAGCTCGACACCCTGAACGCGCTGACGGAACACGCGCAGCAGCACAACTGGGCCGCCCCGCAACTGGTCGACGAGCCGTGCATCAACATCGTCGAAGGCCGCCACCCCGTGGTGGAAAAGCAGATCGAACGCTTCATCGCCAACGATTGCCGCCTCGTCAACGAACGCCGCCTGCTCTTGATTACCGGTCCGAACATGGGCGGTAAATCGACGTTCATGCGCCAGGTGGCATTGATCACCCTGCTGGCCTACGTGGGCAGTTACGTGCCGGCCGCATCCGCCACCATCGGCCCCATCGACCGCATCTTCACGCGTATCGGCGCCACCGACGACCTGGCGGGCGGACGCTCGACCTTCATGGTGGAAATGACGGAATCGGCAGCGATTTTGAACGGCGCCACCGAGCATTCGCTGGTGCTGATGGATGAAGTGGGCCGCGGCACTTCGACCTTCGACGGCCTGGCCCTGGCCTGGGCCATCGCGCGCCATCTGATCGACAGCAGCCGCAGTTTCACCCTGTTCGCCACGCACTACTTTGAGCTGACGCAATTGCCGGACAGCCATCCGAGCGCCGCCAACGTGCATCTGTCCGCCGTCGAGCACAAGGACAGCATCGTCTTCCTGCACGCCGTGCAAGCCGGTCCCGCCTCGCAAAGCTACGGCTTGCAGGTGGCGCAGCTGGCCGGCGTGCCGCAGCCCGTGATCAAGGCCGCGCGCAAGCACCTGGCGCGCCTGGAAGCGCAGGCGCTCGACGCCACGCCGCAGCGCGACCTGTTCGCCGCCCCGGCCGCCGATCCGTATGCGCAAGAGGAAGAAGAGGCGGCGGCGCCGCTGGCCGCATTGAACGCGGCGCAGCAAGCCTTGCTCGACGCCATCGCCGACCTCGATCCCGACGCGCTCACGCCGCGCGATGCGCTGGAGCAGCTGTATCAGTTGAAACGGCTGGCCGCCGCATGACGATCCGG
Source organism: Janthinobacterium agaricidamnosum (assembly GCF_003667705.1). Taxonomy (NCBI): domain Bacteria; kingdom Pseudomonadati; phylum Pseudomonadota; class Betaproteobacteria; order Burkholderiales; family Oxalobacteraceae; genus Janthinobacterium; species Janthinobacterium agaricidamnosum. The sequence continues at coordinate 4,388,584 of NZ_CP033019.1, forward strand.
CGCGGCACGATCCGCCTGCTGGCCGCCGGCTTGCTGGCCGTCAGCCTGCCATGGCAAGCGGCGCTGGCCGCCCCTGGCGACCAGGCCGGCTTCGAGTTTGCCGTGCTGGGCCATTCCTTCAACGCGGGGCCCGACGATGGCCCCCTGAAAAAAGCCATCGCGGACACCAGCGCTTTCAACGCGTCCTTCGTCGTGGCCACCGGCATCAAGGCCGCCAGCGAATCGTGCAGCGACAAGCTGTACAGCCAACGCAAGGACCTGCTGGACGCCAGCGGCCCGCCGCTGATCGTCTCGCTGTCGGCCAGCGACTGGGCCAACTGCCGCAATTCGCGCGGCCGCATCAACGCCATCGAGCGCCTGAACCGCCTGCGCGACGTGTATTTCGCCGACGACCAGAGCCTGGGCCAGCGCAAGCTGACCCTGTCACGATTGTCATCGACGGCGAAATTCCGCAGCTATGCGGAAAACGCCCACTGGGAATACGGCGGCGTGCTGTTTGCCACCATCAACCTGCCCGCAAATAACAACCATTTCCTGCCAGAAGCCGGCCGCAACAGCGAATTCGAAGACCGGCTGGTCGCCAACCGTTCCTGGCTGCAGCGCCTGTTCGCCATGGCGCAACGAAAGAAACTCGACGGCATCGTGCTGTTTTCCGATGGCGACATGGGCGTGCTCGATGAAGACGACAATTCGCTGCTGCCCAGCTTTAGTTCGAAACAGGATGGTTTTGCCGGACCGCGCAAGCAGGTGCGCACCCTGGCGAAGAAGTTCAGCGGCAAGGTGTTATTGATCGATACGCAGCGCGAAGCCGAAGCGGACGGCAAGGAAGGCAAAAACAAAAAGGCCGCGGCCAGGACGGACGCGCCAAAAATCAGCTGGAAAGGCAACCTGGGCCACGTCAGCATCGACAACGACTGGTCCGCCATTGCCGTACGGCCCGGCAAGACGCCATTCTTTGAGGTACGTCAACGTGCCACCCGCCCATCGGCGCAAGCGAGGGCCAAGGCGTCAACGCTACGTCGTTAATTACAGCGGCACAAACGAACAGGCCGGCATATAGCCGGCCTGGAACAAGCGGTATTAATGAATCGGGTGCGTGCGGAAGTGATCGCCCTCTTCGCCTTCATCATCTTCATCGCCATGGTCATGGCCGTGTGCGCCATGCACGTGGCCATGGGCGATTTCTTCTTCGGTGGCTTCGCGCACGTCAGCGACGGTCAGCGAGAAGCGCAGCGCGATGCCGGCCAGTGGATGGTTGCCATCCAGCACGACTTTGTCGTCGGCGATATCGGTCACGGTGAAGATCATCGCTTCTTCGTCCGGCGAATCGCTTTCCGGCATGCCTTCGAACTGCATGCCCACTTCCAGCGGCTCAGGCAGGCGATTGCGCGGCTCGACCTTGACCAGGGCGGGATCGTATTCACCGAAAGCATCATCCGGTTCGATCTGGATCGTGTTGGAATAGCCAACTTCCTTGCCGTCGAGCTCTTCTTCGATCTTCGGCAGGGTGTTTTCATAATCACCGTGCAGGTAGACCATCGGCTGACGGCCGTCTTCGATCAGATTGTCTTGCGCGTCTGACAGTTTGTAGTTGACAGTCACGACCGTATTTTTGGCAATCTTCATTATGCTTCCTTTCATTGTATAAGCTGGCAAATTATACCTTCACGCCGCCAACGGCAGGCGCATTCCTGCATTTCCGGTTGTTATAATGGGCGCATGAAAAAATTAACTCTCCTCGGCGATATCACGCCGGCGCAATTCCTGCGCGACTACTGGCATAAAAAACCCTTGTTGATCCGTCAAGCCGTGCCTGGCTTCAAGGCGCTGTTCGATGTCAAGGCCCTGGCCGAGCTGGCTGCCCTGGACCACGTCGAATCGCGTCTGGTCAGCCATGCGGATGGACACTGGAACATGCAGCAAGGTCCACTGACCAGCCTGCCCTCGCTCAAACAGAAGGAATGGACCCTGCTGGTGCAGGGCGCCAACTTGCACAGCGCCAAGGCCGACGCCCTGCTGCGCCAGTTCCGCTTCCTGCCCGACGCGCGCCTGGACGACCTGATGGTCAGCTTCGCCACCGATGGCGGCGGCGTGGGCCCGCATTTCGATTCCTATGACGTATTCCTTCTGCAAGGCCAGGGCAAGCGCCACTGGCGCATCGGTGCGCAGAAGGACCTGAGCCTCATCGACGGCTTGCCGCTGAAAATCCTCAGCAACTTCACGCCCGACGAAGAATTCACGCTGGAACCGGGCGACATGCTGTATTTGCCGCCCCACTACGCGCACGACGGCGTGGCCATCGGCGACTGCCAGACGTATTCGATCGGTTTCCGCTCGCCATCGTTCCAGGAACTGGGCGAAGCTTTCCTGCAATTCATGGCCGATTCGATCGACTTGCCGGGCATTTACAGCGATCCCGACCTGAAAGCGTCGGGCAAGCCGGCGGAAATCCCCCGTGAAATGCTCAGCACCATCGCGGAAGAAATGAACAAGGTGCGCTTCACGGAAGAAGACGTGACCATTTTCCTGGGCGAACACCTGTCGGAACCGAAGCACAATGTGTTTTTCACGCCGCTGTCCAAGCCGCTGACGGTGGGCCGCTTCGCGGACGCCGCGCAGAAAAAGGGTGTCGTGTTGTCGCGCAAGACGCTGATGCTGTATCGTGGCAAGAATGTCTTCATCAATGGCGAATCGTTTGCCATTGGCAAGGCCGACAAAACGGCCCTGGAAACCTTGGCCAACGAACGCGCCCTCGATGGCGCCGCCGTGGCACAGGCGTCCGATGACGTGATGGATGCTTTGTATACCTGGTATCAGGATGGCTGGATCGAACTGGCTTGAATGAGCGTGTCGTAGCAAAGTGGTATTACAGTAGGTAAAATAACAGCTTCTGCGCCAGCGCAATGAAACATATTATTTTTATATCGTTTTGTCGCGCTTTCGCAAATCGCTTACACTTGCTTGCAATTTGCTTCGGCAAATATTGCGATATCACAAAATAGTTGCGAATTTGCCTCTTGCTCCTATTGCGACGCACCAAAAATCGCTATAATATTCGGTTAGGAAGTTTCCGTTGTCTGGCAGGCACCACCTGGTACGAAAAGCCTTCGAAGACGACCTAACGAGCGATAATTACCGGTAATTATTCATCGCAACAATATTGATTTATTTTTTGAAATAATTAAGGAAAACAAATGAAAAAATCCCTGCTGATCGCCTCCCTGATGGTTGTTGCTCTGGCTGCTTGCAGCAAAAAAGAAGAAGCTCCTGCACCAGCACCAGTAGTTGAAACCCCAGCACCAGCACCAGCAGTTGAAGCTGCTCCAGCTGCTGCTGCTGACGCTGCTGCTTCGGCCGCTACCGACGCTGCTGCTGCTGCTTCGAGCGCTGCTTCGGCCGCTTCGGACGCTGCTGCTGCCGCTTCGGCTGCTGCATCGGCTGCTAAGTAATTAGCACCCAGCACTAGAGAAAGCCGGCCTTAGGGCCGGCTTTTTTGTTGGGTAAACGCCCAACCAAACCTACTGCGCGCGGCGCTTTGCGGCCTGCGATGCTCACCGTACTAAAGTACGGTTGCGCTTCTTAGCCACAAATCACTGGCGCTCGCTACGGTTTTGTTGGGCGTTGCTACGTCCAAGTGCATTCACAATTAAAAAAGGCTGACCCGGTTTCCCGGGCCAGCCTTTTTAATGCGCGGCAGGTTCTGATGCCTGCCGCGAATGTAGCGCTTATTTCAACTGATCATTCAGCAGACCCAGGATCTTCTCGGCCACCGGCGAGGTATCGGGTTTGCCTTCGTTGCTGAGGACGCTGACCAAGCTGGTCGAGCCAGTGCCGGCCTTGACCAGGACGCGGTAGCGCTGCGCTTCCTTGTCCTTGTCGGACGACGAGCCCCAGCTGAACAGCTTCGAGAAGAAGCCATCTTTCTTGACCGCGTCCGGATCGACGTAACGCACGAAATACGTGCCTTGCGTGCGGTCGCGGTCTTCCACGGTGAAGCCGACGCGGTCCAGCGCCAGGCCGACACGGCGCCAGGCGCGGTCGAAACCCTCATCGACTTCGATGGCGCGCGCCGGCGTGGCGGCATCGCCCACCAGCTTGGCGTGCTGCGGCTGCACAATCGCGGCATCGACGGACGTCTTCGCTTGTGCTTCGTCGCTGGCCGCGCCCAGGCGCGTCATCAGCTTGGCCAGGAATTGCGCTTCCAGGCCCGGATCGTTCGGGCGAGCGGTCCAGGTGGTGGTTTCCTTGTCGCGGCCGGTGACAACCTCTTCCACGCCGCGGTGGCTGATGTAGATCTCGGTCGAACCGTCGGCCAGGCGCTCCACGCGGGTACGGAACTTGTCTTTTTCACCGGTCGAGTACAGCGAATCGAAGGCCTTGCCGATGGTGCTGCGGATAAAGTCTTGCGGCACCTTGGCGCGGTTTTCGTTCCACTCGGTTTCCATGATGCCAGCCGTCGGCTGGTCGACGGCAATGGTAAAGCCCGAATCTTCCCAGAATTGCTTGAGCTGCGGCCACAGCACCTCGGGCGACTGCTTGACGACCAGCCAGCGCTGGTTGCCCGCACGCTCGACCTTCACGCCGCCTGCCGTGACCGGCACCACGCCGACCACGCCGTCGGCGCCCACAACGACCGGGGTACCGGCCGTGGCGTTGCGCTGCGCGTTGTAGCCGGACGCCGTGGCCACGCCGTTTTTCGCATCCGGCAAGGAGTAGCGGTTGTCCTGCTGCAATTGCGTCAGGTCAGGCGGCACGTCCAGGGTGCCGGCTTTCTTGACCGACTTGTAGTCGACCTTGTCGCCGCCGACTACCGAACTGATCATGCCGCAGCCCGCGAGGCTGGCTGCGACGGCGCCGATGACGATGCCGCGGACGGCGATGGTGGCAGGCGCCGATTGGTTTTTCTTGCAATTAGTCATGTCGTAACTGGATAAGAAGCTAAGTAGCAGCTGGAATCAGGGAAGGTCCGGACTGGTCAAGTCCGGGCTTGAAGTTCGGCCTTAAGACAGGACGCCGGCGTCACGCAAGGCATCGCGCACGGTGGCATGGCAGTTTTCAGCCAGCGGCACCAGTGGCAAGCGTATGCCGGCAGGCATCAGGCCCATTTCGGCCATCGCCCATTTGACGGGCACCGGGTTGGGCTCGACAAACAATTTCTGGTGCAGAGGGAAAACTTTGTTATTGATGGCAATCGCCTTGGCACGCTCGCCCGCCATGGCCGCGACGCACAGTTCGTGCATGGCGCGCGGCGCGACGTTGGCCGTCACGGAAATGTTGCCGTGACCGCCGCAGAACATCAGCGCCATGGCCGTCGGATCGTCGCCCGAGTACACGGCGAAGTCGGCCGGCACCAGGCGCAGCAGGTCGATGCCGCGGCCGATATTGCCGGTCGCATCTTTCACGCCGACGATATTCGGGATGGCGGACAGGCGCACGATCGTTTCGTTGCTCATGTCGGCAACCGTGCGGCCAGGCACGTTGTACAGGATGACGGGGATGTCGACGGCTTCGGCGATGGCCTTGAAGTGCTGGTACATGCCTTCCTGGGTAGGACGGTTGTAGTACGGCACCACTTGCAAGACAGCATCGGCGCCCGCTTCTTTCGCGTAACGCGTCAGTTTGATGGCCTCGGCCGTGGAGTTGCCTCCGGCACCGGCGATGATAGGAATGCGTCCCTTGGCATGTTCGACGGTCAACTGGATCAGTTCGCAGTGTTCCTCCACGCTGACTGTTGCCGATTCGCCCGTTGTGCCAACGATGACGATGCCGTCCGTACCCTCGGCGATATGCCAGTCGATCAGCTTGCGCAGACCTGGAAAGTCCAGACTGCCGTCTGCGTGCATCGGGGTGACGATTGCTACAATGCTGCCCTTGATCATAGTAAGTTTATAGCGCCGATAAATAAAACAACGATTGTAGCGGATAGCCCGCGCCTGTGGTGCATTCTGACATAGTATGGCCGCTCAAAACGTCGGCAGCAAGGCTGCCAACCGTGGAAAATCCGGCCGGACGGCACAAATTCGTTGCACCAGAGCAGCTTTTGGCTGTTCGACGCGCCCATCTTCATACGCTACCACACGCAAACCCTGCTGCACCGCCCAGGTCAGCATTTCGCCTTCCTTGAGCAGGAATTTCGGATTCGACGGCTTGCCGAACTGCTCATTACCCTCGGCAAACGTTTCATACAGCAGCACGCCATCGGGCGCCAGGCTGGCAATCATGGCTTCCAGCAACGGCCGGTGCAGATAATTGGTGACGACGATGCCGGCAAAGCGGCCGGGAGCGAAGGGCCACACGGCGCCCGGCGCCTCCAGGTCCACCAGCGAGGTGGTGATACCCGTGCCGGCCGCCTTTTCCAGCATTTCCGGATCATGATCGAGCGCAAGCACCGGGTGGCCCAGGCTCACCAGGTGGCGCGCATGGCGGCCTGCGCCGCAGGCCAGGTCCAGCACTTCGCCGCCCGGGATCAGGGGCGCCCAGCGGCGCAGCCAACCGGAAATCGTTTCAGTGTCTACTGTTGGTTCAATTGCTTGCATCGGTACTTCCATCAATTATTTACAACCATCCAGTTGCTTGCATCAAGTCAACAGGGCCGTCAGGGGCGTGACCACGGTGACAAAAATGCCTATGACAAATTCGATCGCCGTCAGCAGGGCGCGGTTCAGGATGCCCGTGTACATCAGCAGCACCAGGGCGCCGAACACATACAGGCTGTAGCGCTCGATGCTGGCGTACGGGCGCGCCAGCTGCATCGGCAGCAAGCCCGTCATGATGCGTCCGCCATCGAGCGGCGGCACGGGAATCAGGTTAAAGACGAACATGGCCGCATTGACGCTGACGCCGGCGCCCGCCATCTTGCGGAAAAACATGCCCATTTCCGTCGGCGGCAGCACGCTGAGCACGACAAAGGCGATCATCCAGCCCAGGCCCATGACGAAATTGGCGCCAGGCCCGGCAAACGCCACCCAGGCCATCTGTTTCTTCGGATTGCGCAGGCGGCTGAAATCGACGGGCACCGGCTTGGCATAGCCGAACGGTACCTGGATCGTGAAATACAGTATCAACGGCAGCAGGATCGTGCCGAAAGGATCGATATGCCGGATCGGATTGAGGCTCAGCCTGCCCTCGTTCGAGGCCGTGGGGTCGCCGAAATAGCGGGCGGCGTAGCCATGCGCCGCCTCATGCAGGGAAATGGCAAACAGCACCGGCACCAGGTACACCGCAACGGTCTGGACTATCGTATTGAAATCGCTCATGACCGCGATTCTACCAGAGGCGTCCCAGGCCCTTTCTTACGTTGTCATTAAGAACAAATGAAGAGCTGCGCCGCAACAGGTGGGCAATGCCCCTCTACAAGCCCAGCACGGCAGGGTCGCCGCGTCCCACGCGCACCACTTCCGGCTCTGGCCCCGTCAGGTCGATCACGGTGCTGGGGCCGTGCGCGCAGACGCCGCCGTCGATGATCAGGTCGACCAGTTTTTCCAGGCGTTCGCGGATGGTGTCGGCATCCGTCAGGCTCTCCTCGTCGCCGGGCAGGGTCAATGTCGCACCCAGCAGCGGCTGGCCCAGCTCTTCCAGCAGGCATTGCACGATGCGGTGCTGCGGCACGCGCAGGCCGATGGTCTTGCGCGAAGGATGGCTGAGGCGGCGCGGCACTTCCTTGGTCGCTTCCAGGATGAAGGTGTAGGCGCCCGGCGTGGCCGCCTTGAGCAGGCGGAACTGGCGGTTGTCGACTCTGGCATACACGCCCAGCTCGCTCAAGTCGCGGCACAGCAAGGTCAGATGGTGCTTTTCATCCACGCCACGGATGCGGCGCAGGCGCTCGACGGCGCCCTTGTCGTCGAGCTGGCACACCAGCGCGTAGCAGGAATCGGTGGGCAAGGCCACGACGCCGCCGGACTGGATGATCTGGGCCGCCTGCTTGATCAGGCGCAATTGCGGATTCTCAGGGTGAATCTGGAAAAATTGACTCATGTGTAAGCGTTCTGGCGAACCAGCTTGTTAAGTTAGCATTATTGTACGCCGCGCAGCGCGGCGATACGTTGTTCGATGGGCGGATGGGTGGCGAACAGCGCGCCCCAGCCGCCATTGCCGCCGCTGATGCCCAGCGCCTGCATCGATTGCGGCAGTTCGCCCGGCGGCACGCCGCCCAGGCGGGCCAGCGCATGCATCATCGGCGTGGGGCTGCCCAGCAGCTTGGCTGAACCGGCATCGGCGCGGAATTCGCGCTGGCGCGAGAACCAGGCGACGATGATGGAAGCGAGCAAGCCGAAGATCACTTCGCACACCATCACGGTCACAAAGTAACCGATGCCGCGCCCGCCGCCTTCGCGGTTGTTATTTTTCAACAGCACATTGTCGACAAAGAAACCCACTACGCGGGCCATGAAGACGACAAAGGTATTCACCACGCCCTGGATCAGGGTCAAGGTGACCATGTCGCCATTGGCAACGTGGGCGATCTCGTGGCCCAGCACGGCCTCGACTTCATCGCGGTTCATGCTTTGCAGCAAACCGGTGGACACGGCCACCAGCGCCGAATTCTTGAACGCGCCCGTGGCAAACGCATTCGCGTCGCCTTCGTACACGGCCACTTCCGGCATGCCGATGCCGGCCCGCTCGGACAGCGCACGCACGGTATTGACCAGCCACAATTCCGTCGACGAGGTCGGATTGTCGATCACGCGCGCGCCCGTGCTCCACTTGGCCATCGGCTTGCTGATCAACAGGGAAAAGATGGACCCGGTGAAACCCACCACCAGCGAAAACACCAGCAGGCTGCCCAGGTTCAGGGTACTGCCCCGCGCCGGATTGCCCACGCCCAACAAGCTGAGGACGAGCGACAGCACCAGCATCACGGCCAGGTTGGTTGCAATAAAAAGGACGATACGTTTCATGGGCGATGGCTCCAGATGACTATGTATAACAAGAATAACAAAAAGATATGCACGCAAACGCAGATTTCAAGCAGCGACACGACGGCGCATCGGCAGCCAGGAAAATCGTCGCGAGCGGCAGTGATTTGTGGCCGAGAAGCGCAACCGTACTGGAGTACGGTGAGCATCGCCGGCCGCAAAGCGCGCCGCGCAGCAGATTTGCCTGGCTGTCAGCTAAAACCAGTCGTGCCAGATGGGGGTTACGTTGGCAGGCAACGGCGGCAGCATGGCAAAATCCACGCGCGATTCGCCCGGCGCATGGAAATCCGTGCCGCGCGAGGCGAGGAAGCCGTAGGCATTGGCCAGCTGCGCGTATTCCGGATACTGGTCCGGACTGTGGCTGCCCGTGACGACTTCGATGGCCGCGCCGCCGAGTTGCTTGAATTCATCGAACAGCACGCCTTGCGCCATGTCGCTGAAGCGGTAGCGGCCCGGGTGGGCGATAACGGCCACGCCGCCCGCGCCGCGTATCCAGCCCACGGCTTCGGCCAGGGTGGCCCAGCGGTGCTCGACATAGCCCGGCTTGCCTTCCAACAGGTATTTCTTGAACACGTCGGGGATATTCGCGCATTTGCCCATTTCCACGATGTAGCGGGCAAAGTGCGTGCGCGACATCAGGTCCGGGTTGCCGACGAATTTCAAGGCCCCTTCATAGGCGTCGGGGATGCCGGCCAGGTCCAGCTGGCGGGCAATCTCGCGGCCGCGCGCGTCGCGCCCCGAACGCGTCTGGTGCAAGCCCTGCACGAGGCCCGGGTTGTTTTCATCGACTTGCAAGCCCACGATGTGCACGGTTTCGCCGGCCCAGGTGATCGAGATTTCCACGCCGGCCACGAAACGCATGCCCAGGTCCAGCGCGGCCGCGCGCGCGGCGGCCACGCCGGACACTTCATCGTGGTCCGTCAGCGCCCACACATCGACGCCCGCCTTGCGCGCGTGCGCCGCCACGGCGGCCGGTGACAGCACGCCGTCGGAGATATTCGAATGACAATGCAGGTCGACTTTAAGCATGTGAAAACAATACCCTGCACGGGCTCAGCATGGAAGAAGTTTTCATTGTACGCTGCTTGTCAAATCGCGCTGCGGCGTTCCCGACACACATCAGGTCAAAAATGCTTCCACCAGGCGCGCCAGTGCCGCCGGCTGATCATGATGCAGCATGTGGCCCGCGTCCAGCATCATCTCGCAGCGCACATCCTTGATGCAGGCCAAACGCCGGTCGATCTCGATGCGCGCCTGTTCCTTGGGCCCCATCCATTGCCACATATTCGTCTCAATAGCTTCCACCCACAGCACGGGCGCCGTGATGCGGCGCCAGCAGGCCATCACTTCTTCCACCTGGTACAGGATGGGATTGACGCGCTTGTGCTGCGGGTCGCCCAGAATGTCCCATTCGCCCGCTTCGTTCTGCGCCGACCAGTGTTCAGCCAGGAAGGCCGCGCGGTCGTCCGGCAGGCGCGGATTGGTCTTTTGCAGGCGCTCGGCCACGGCGCGCTGCGAAGGATAGCTGCGCATGGCGGGCGGCTCGCGCAATTCGGCTAGCCACTTGGCGTAGCGGCCCGGCGCCTGCTCCGGCTGCGTTGCCATCATGCCGAAGCCTTCCAGGTTGATGAAGCGGCTGATGCGTTCGGGCCGCACGCCCGCGTACAGGCCAGCCACGTTGGCGCCCATGCTGTGACCGAGCAGATTGACGGGTGCTTCCGGCGAATAGTGCAGCAGCATGGCGTCCAGGTCGGCCAGGTAGTCGGGGAACCAGTAGGTATCGGACTGCGTGTAGTCGCTCAGGCCAAAGCCGCGCCAGTCGGGCGCGATCACGTGCCAGTCGCCTTGCAACTCGTCGACGACGAACTGGAACGAGGCGGCCACGTCCATCCAGCCGTGCACCATGAACAGGATGGGCGCGCCTTCGCGGCCCCAGTGGCGCACATGCGTGCGGGCGCCGCGGATGTTGATGAATTCGGAACGGGAAAGTTTCATGGGTTTCATCTGATTGCCTGCCTTGAAAGTGGCGCAGATGGCGCCACATGCTGTGTCTGTAGATAGGTTGGACATAAAAGTACGACCGTTCGATAATTATACCGGATTGACGGTCGGCGCTCGGACTTGTCCTGCAACAGCGTAAAATAGCGCAAAACTTTCGCGTCCGGCCGCGCCCGGCGCTTCCACCACCGCCACAGGCTGACGATGACACTCTACCAATTGGGCGACTATGCGCCGCAGATTGATGCTTCCGCTTTTGTTGCCGACACGGCCAACGTGATCGGCAAGGTGACCCTGGAAGCGAATACGTCCGTATGGTTCGGCGCCACGATTCGCGGCGACAACGAACGCATCACCGTGGGCGCCAACAGCAATGTGCAGGAAGGCGCCGTGCTGCATACGGACCCGGGCTACCCGCTGGACATCGGCCGGAACGTGACCATTGGCCACCAGGCAATGTTGCATGGATGCACGATCGGCGATGGCGCCCTGATCGGCATCCAGGCCGTGATCCTGAACGGCGCGAAGATCGGCAAAAACTGCCTGGTCGGCGCGGGCGCGCTGGTCACGGAAGGCAAGGAATTTCCCGACAATATGCTGATCATCGGCTCACCGGCGAAAGCCGTGCGGGCCCTGACGGCAGACGATATCACCAGGCTACAAGGCAACGCCGTGAACTATGTGCAGCGCGGCCAGCTATTTAATACGCAACTCAAGAAGATTGGATAAGAGAATGACGACTGAAACCACGGGCGCCGTCAGCGCAGCCGTTAGCGGCCAGGATACCCTGCAAAAATTTATTTTCGACAACGCCGCCGTGCGCGGCCAGTTCATCGACGTATCGACCACCTGGCAGGAAGTGGTGTCGCGCCACGCCTATCCGACGGCCGTGAAAAAAGTGCTGGGCGAAATGGTGGCCGCCGCCGCCCTGCTGTCCGCCAACCTGAAATTCAACGGCTCCATCATCATGCAAATCCACGGTGACGGTCCCGTGCGCCTGATGGTGGTCGAATGCGATTCCGACCTGCGCCTGCGCGCCACGGCCAAGCTGGACCCGGACGCCACCATCCCCGACGTGGCCACCGTGCCGCAATTGCTCAACGCCACGGGCAAGGGCCGCTTCATCATCACCCTGGACCCGGCCGACAAGGTGCCGGGCCAGCAGCCGTACCAGGGCATCGTGCCGCTGGACGGCGACGACATGGCCACCGTGATCGAAAACTACATGTTGCGTTCGGAACAGCTCGACACGCGTCTGTGGCTGGCCACGGACGACACCGTCTCGCGCGGCCTGCTGCTGCAAAAACTGCCGCACCATGGCGGCAAGGCCGAGGCGACGCCCGTGTCGGAAGAAGACGCGCTGGACACGTGGAACCGCGCCGTGATGCTGGCATCGACCCTGAAAGAGACGGAAATCCTGTCGACGGACATCGATACCCTGATGCAGCGCTTGTTCTGGGAAGAGACGATCCGCGTCTTCGACCCGCTGCACCCGAGCTTCCATTGCAGCTGCACGCGCGAAAAAGTGGGCAATATGCTCAAGATGCTGGGCGAGGAAGAAGTCAACAGCACCCTGGAAGAAGTGGGGCAAGTGGGCGTGAACTGCGATTTCTGCGGCCAGCATTATGAATTCGACAAGGTCGATTGCGCGCAGCTGTTCATCACGGATGCGCCGGCCGAGGTCTTGATTCCGCCAGCCGCCAGCATCAACTAAGCATTACAGTTTCGCCATGAATCTGCCGCGCCGCCCTTGAGGCGGCGCAATCGTTTCCACTGTCATCGTTCCGTCATCAGTTCGTCATCAGCCCGTCACGCGCCGCCGTTACGCTGCGCAGCTTGTATTACTTCCCACTTTCCACAGGCTGATGATGACCACCCACTTGACGCTGGCCCTGCGCCGCCATTCCTTCCACGTTTTGCTGGGCGCGTGCGCCGCGGGCTTGAGCTTGCCGGCCCTGGCGCAAACGGCCGTGGCCGCCGCCGTGGCATCCGCCACGACCGACATGGCAGCCGCTGCCGCCCCGGCTGCCGACGACAACGTCCCGATGGCCACCGTGGAGATTTCCTCGCGCAAGACGCGCTCCTCGGTTGCCCTGAGCAAGAATGAAATCCAGAAAATCCTGCCCGGCACGAATCCCCTGAAAGCCCTGCAAACCTTGCCAGGCGTCAGCTTCCAGACGGCCGATCCTTGGGGCAACAACGAGCAGAACCTGTCGCTGTTCGTGCATGGCTTTTCCGGCCAGCAACTCGGTTACACCATGGATGGCGTGCCGCTGGGCGACCAGCAGTACGGCAACTACAACGGCCTGTCGCCGCAGCGCGCCGTCATCAGCGAAAACGTGCGCAGCGTCGTGCTGTCCTCGGGTGCGGGCGACCTGGCGACGGCCTCGACCAGCAACCTGGGCGGCACCATCGAAACCTATTCCAGCGATCCGCTGGCCACGCAAGGCGCCAGCCTGCAGCAGACGGTGGGCAGCCACCGCACCTCGCGCACATTTGCCCGCTACGACACGGGCGTTTTCGGCGACGGCAGCAGCGCCTATTTTTCCATCCTGCACCACGAAGCGCGCGCCTGGGATTTCGATGCGCGCCAGGGCGGCGACCAGTTCAATGCCAAATACGTCAACCGCAGCGAGGCGGGCAAGCTGACCCTGTTCTTCAATTACTCGGACAAGATCGAGCCGAACGAAGACAGCACCGTGCACGTGGCGGGCGAAACGAGCGCACCGTACACGCGCCCCTTCCTGTACCCGGACTTCAAGGCGGCCCTGAATTACCTGTCGCCCACGGGCGCGACGCCTGCCGCGGACGGCAACAATTACCGCAATTACTACAGCGATGCGCAGCGCACCGATTACCTGGCCTACGCCAAGTTCGACGCAAACTTGTCCGAAGGCATGACATGGTCCAACCAGGTGTATTACCACAAGGATGACGGCGCCGGCGTGGTGGCCGGCCCCATCGGCGTGGCCGGCTTGCCGGGACTGTTCAGCGTGTACTACCCGAAACAGAACCTGAAACAAGTGTTCGGCAACTCGGGCTACGCCGTGCGCACCACGGAATACGACATCAAGCGCGGCGGCTTCATTTCCACCGTGCGCAAGGAAATCGGCGAGCACCAGCTGGAAGCGGGCCTGTGGCTGGAACAGAACCGCTCGTCCGCCTACCGCCGCTGGTATGCGCTCGACGTCAACAACCCCACCTCGCCGTATGACCGCCCCAGCAATCCCTTGATCACGCAGTACGGCAGCGAGATCGACAACAAGGTGGTGCAACTGCACTTGCAGGATGAATGGCGCATCCGCCCCGATATCGCCCTGCAGGCCGGTTTCAAGTCCAGCCTGCAGTTTGCCGACGGTCAATTCCCCGTGCAGCCAGCCCTGGGCGCCATCGCGGGCGGCTCGACGGCCTTGCCGGTCGGCACCATCAACACGAAAAAATGGTTCCTGCCGCAAGTGGGCGCGCGCTGGGACTTCACGCCGCAAGACCAGCTGTACTTCAATATCCAGAAAAACATGCGCCAGTTCGTCACCTATGGCGGCGGCGGCGCCTCGCCGTGGAGCTTGTCGAGTCAGGCCGCGTTTGATCTGTTCAAGCGCGACGCCAAGCCGGAAACGGCCCTCACCTATGAAGTGGGCGTGCGCGGCAGCCATCCTTTGAGCCTGGGCGCCATCACGGCCATCGATGGCCAGGTCAACGTCTACCACGTCGATTTCAGCAACCGCTTGCTGCAGATCAGCCCCACGCCCGTGATTTCCTCCATCATCGGCGGCAATCCCGTGCTGGCCAACGTGGGCAGCGTGCGCACGGACGGCATCGATATCGCGGGCACCGTGCACTTTGGTAACAATTTTTCGTTCTACAATGCCCTGTCGTACAACCGCTCGCAGTACGCGGACAATTACAACAATGGCGCCGCGCTGGTCTTGACCGCTGGCAAGAACGTACCGGGCTCGCCGGAATGGCTGAACAAGTTCGTGGCTTCCGCCACGTTTGGCGATATTGAGGTGCAACTGACGGGAGACTATGTGGGCAAGCGCTACGCGACGTACACCAACGATTTGTCGGTCCCCAGCTATTTCCTGATGGGCCTGGGCGTGTCGGGCAAGCTGCCGGCCATGGCCGGCTGGCTGAAAAACCCGCGCTGGCGCGTGAACGTCAGCAACCTGGCCAACCGCGAAGGATCGCTGAACGTGGTCGTGGGCGCGGCCGACAAGACGTACAACACCTTCCCCATCGCCCCGCGCCAGGGCTTCCTGACCTTGACGGCGGATTTCTGATGCGCTCACCCATCCTCCCGCAACGGCACTTTTCGCGCCGCAACTTCGTCCAGGCGGCCGTGGGCGGCCTGGCCCTGGCGGCAGCACCGGGCTTTGCCGCCGGCCTGCTGGCCACGCCCCCGAGCCGCCCGCTCGTGTTCGCCCACCGGGGCGCCAGCGCCCTGCGCCCCGAGCATACCCTGGCGTCGTACGCCAAGGCCATCCTCGACGGTGCCGACTACGTCGAGCCGGACCTGGTGGCCACGCGCGACGGCATCCTCGTGGCGCGCCACGAAAGCAACCTGATCGACACCACCGACGTGGCGCGCCGGCCCGAGTTTGCCAGCCGGCGCGGCAAGAAGATGGTCGACGGCGAATGGCACGAAGGCTGGTTCGTTGACGACTTCACCCTGGCCGAACTGAAAACCCTGCGCGCCATCGAACGCTTGCCGAAAGTCCGCACCGGCAACACCTTGTACGATGGACAATTCCAGATCCCCACGTGGGAAGAAATCATCGATTTTGTTGCAGCGCAATCTGCCGCCAGCGGCCGGGTCATCGGCCTCGTGCCGGAGCTGAAAAGCTCGACCTACTTCCGCGATGCGGGCCTGGCGCTGGAAGACCGTTTCCTGTCGACCATGCTGGCGCACGAATACACGCGCCGCGCGCCGATCGAAATCCAGTCCTTCGAAGTGGCGAATCTGAAGTACCTGCGCGAGAAGCTGGGACGGCGCGCCAACGTGCGCCTGATGCAGCTGGTGGTGGGCGGCGACGTGCGTCCGATGGATGTCGTCAAGGCGGGCGGAAAGTTAACGTTTGGACAAATGACCACACCGGCCGGCCTGCGCGACATCGCCGCCTACGCGGACGTGGTGGCGCCGCCAACGCGAGCAATCATCGCGCTGGGCGCCGACCAGCGTCTGGCAAAACCCTCGTCCATCGTCGACGATGCACACCAGGCCGGTTTGCTGCTGCACACGTGGACCTTCCGCCCGGAAAACCGTTTCCTGGCGGCCGACTTCCGCGATGGCAATGGCGAGAATGCGCGCAACGAAGCCGGTTCCGTGGCGGAAATGCGGCGTTACATCGAGACGGGACTGGACGGCTTTTTCAGCGACGATCCCGGTTTGGGACGCATCGCCGCCGGATAAACATTTGGTAACAAATTCTTTTTCAGGGCGTGGCCGGCGGCTACGCCCTTATTATTCGTTTCTTGAATTTCTGAAATTGGAATTTGAAATTAGACATATATCGCCAAGTCCATTATTGTGCAATGCAACAACAGACCATTCATGGAGGGCATATGTCCACTTTTACCAACACCTACAGCAACGACAACGACAACTACTTCAGCAACCTGGGCCGTGCGACGCGCGCCTTCCTGGGCGCCCTGCTCGCTTCCAAGCCGTACAGCGAACTGGCCCAGAAGGAAGTCATCGCCAGCGCGACGACCAGCGCCGACGACGAACGCTATGTACGCCCAAGCAAGCGCGATTTCGCCCTGCTGAACTCGGAAGCAAACCGCTACGAAAAGCTGATGCCTAACCTCGCAGCCGAGTTGCGTTTCTTGGCCTCGCGCGGCTAACTAAATACTGAAAGGATTTTTATATGATGTTTCTCGAAACCGCACTGATCGCCGTAGCCGTCGTCGTTACCGGCATCCATTTCTACCTGATCTCGACCGGCAAGGCCCGTTTCTGATCAGCAAGCAGCAAGGCAGTCGTGTATAGCAGTAGAAAGTAAGAAGTACCAGGTAGTAATACAGCTGTGATATGTCAGCCTGGCAATCGGTTCAGGCTGGCAAGTGGGAAGTACTCAGTGCGGCGCGGCAGCATCCACCGGCGTTTCCTGCAGTGGCGGGGTTTGTCCCTTGCGCACGATCTGCACGAAAATCTCATTCTGTTTGACCATGCCCAGCTCATAGCGGGCACGCTCCTCGACGGCGCCGGTACCATCTTTCAGGTCGCGCACTTCGGATTCGAGCTTGGCGTTGCGCGCCTTCAATTCCATATTCTTTTTATTCGCCACCGCCACCTGGGCTTCCATGTCGGCAACGCGCAGCCAGCCGCCTTTACCCAGCCAGAGGGGAAATTGGATCAGCAGCAGCAGGGCTGCCAGGGCGAGCGTAATCAGGCGCATGGGGTAGTCGGTTAACAAACCGGCCGGATATCTCCGGCCGGCCAGTGGGTTTTACATCAGCTTACTTCAGATTATAGAACGCATCGCGGCCAGGGTAGCTGGCGATGTCGCCCAGGTCTTCCTCGATACGCAGCAGCTGGTTGTACTTGGCCATGCGGTCCGAACGCGACATCGAGCCGGTCTTGATCTGCAGGGCGTTCGTGGCAACGGCGATATCGGCGATGGTCGAATCTTCCGTTTCGCCCGAGCGGTGCGAAATGACGGCCGTGTAGCCGGCGCGCTTGGCCATTTCGATGGCGGCGAAGGTTTCCGTCAGCGTGCCGATCTGGTTGATCTTGATCAGGATCGAGTTGGCGATGCCTTTCGAGATGCCTTCTTTCAGGATCTTGGTGTTGGTGACATACAGGTCGTCGCCGACCAGTTGCACTTTCTTGCCCAGTTCCTGGGTGAGGATCGCCCAGCCGTCCCAGTCGCCTTCATGCATCGCGTCTTCGATCGAGATGATCGGGTACTTGTCGCACCAGGTCGCCAGCAGGTTGGTGAACTCGGTAGCCGTCAGGCTCAGGCCTTCGCCTTCCATTTCGTACTTGCCGTTCTTGTAGAACTCGGACGCGGCACAATCGAGGCCGATGGCGATCTGCGTGCCTGGCTCGTAGCCCGCTTCTTCGATGGCCTGGATGATCAGCTTGATGGCTTCTTCATGGTTGGCCAAGGATGGCGCGAAACCGCCTTCGTCGCCCACGTTGGTATTCAGGCCCTTCTTGTGCAGGATCTTTTTCAGCGTGTGGAACACTTCCGCGCCGTAACGGACGGCTTCCTTGAACGATGGGGCGCCCACGGGAATGATCATGAATTCCTGGATGTCCAGGTTGTTGTCGGCGTGCGCGCCGCCGTTGATGACGTTCATCATCGGCACCGGCATCTGCATGGCGCCCGAACCGCCGAAATAGCGGTACAGCGGCAAGCCCGCTTCTTCGGCGGCAGCCTTGGCGACGGCCATGGAGACGGCCAGGATGGCGTTGGCGCCCAGGCGCGATTTGTTTTCCGTGCCGTCCAGGTCGATCAGGGTACGGTCCAGGAAAGCCTGTTCATTGGCGTCCAGGCCCATGATGGCTTCGGAGATTTCGGTATTGATGTTTTCGCATGCTTGCAGCACGCCCTTGCCGAAGTAGCGCTTGGCATCGCCATCGCGCAATTCCACGGCTTCGCGCGAACCGGTCGAGGCACCCGACGGCACGGCCGCACGGCCCATCACGCCCGATTCCAGCAACACATCGCATTCGACGGTCGGGTTACCGCGCGAGTCCAGGATTTCGCGACCGATAATATCAACAATAGCACTCATGTCATTCTCCAAAGTTAAGCGTAACAGGGGCTGCACACTGCGTTCTGATGCGCAATTGCACAAAGGGGGCAAAGAAACTCCCGGCGGGAACCATCTGGCCGGGAGCTGTCTTACGGGTAATACTGTCGTGATCGACCGCGTTATTGCGCAGCGGCGTTGGCTTCTTTGTGCGCCAGCGCTGCCTTGATGAACGAGGTAAACAACGGATGGCCGGTGCGTGGCGTCGACTTGAACTCGGGATGGTATTGCACGCCCATATACCATGGGTGGGCATTTTCACCCGTGCGTGGCAATTCCATGATTTCGCACAAATCTTCGCTCGGCGTGCGGGCCGAGACGATCAGGCCAGCCGCTTCGACACGGGCCAGGTAGTGATTATTGGCTTCGTAGCGATGGCGGTGACGCTCGGTCACCACGCTGCCGTAGATCTCGGCGGCGAGGGTGCCCGGATTGACGGCGCAGGTCTGCGCGCCCAGGCGCATGGTACCGCCCAGGTCCGAGTTTTCATCGCGCAACTCGACTTTACCATCGTGGTTTTGCCACTCATTGATCAGTGCAACGACCGGTTGATCCGTATCAAGGTCGAACTCGGTCGAATTCGCGTTCGGCATGCCAGCCTTGTTGCGCGCGTATTCGATCAGGGCCACTTGCATGCCCAGGCAGATGCCCAGGTAAGGAATCTTGTGCTCACGGGCGAACTGGGCCGCCTTGATCTTGCCTTCCACGCCGCGCTTGCCGAAGCCGCCCGGTACCAGGATGGCATCGTACTTGGCCAGGTTCTCGCAACCCGTCGTTTCGATTTCTTCCGAATCGATGTACTCGATGTTGACGCGGCTTTCCGTGTGGATGCCGGCGTGGCGCAGCGCTTCGATCAGCGACTTGTACGACTCGGTCAGCTCGACATACTTGCCGACCATGCCGACGGTCACTTCCGCCTTCGGGTGCTCCATCGTGTAGATCAGCTTGCTCCAGATCGACAGGTCGGCCGGTGCGGGATCGAGGTCCAGCGCATCGCAGATGATCTTGTCGAGGCCCTGGTCGTGCAGCATTTGCGGCACTTTGTAGATGGTGTCGACGTCCCACACGGAAATGACGGCGTCTTCCTCGATGTTCGAGAACAGCGAGATTTTCGCGCGCTCGTCTTCCGGGATGGCGCGGTCGGCGCGGCACAGCAAGGCGTTGGGCAAGATGCCGATTTCACGCAGCTTTTGCACCGAGTGCTGGGTCGGCTTGGTTTTCAGTTCACCGGCCGAGGCGATGTACGGCACCAGGGTCAGGTGGACGAACGCCGTGTTCTTGCGGCCGGCGCGCAGGCTCAGCTGACGCGCCGCTTCCAGGAATGGCAACGATTCGATATCGCCGACGGTGCCGCCGATTTCGCACAGGGCCACGTCGTAGCCTTCGGCGCCACGGCGGATGTAATCCTGGATTTCATTGGTGATATGCGGAATCACCTGCACGGTCTTGCCCAGATATTCGCCCCGGCGTTCCTTGCGGATCACCGATTCATAGATCTGGCCAGTGGTGAAGTTATTCACCTTTTTCATGCGGGTGGAAATGAAGCGCTCGTAGTGACCGAGGTCGAGGTCGGTTTCGGCCCCGTCGTCGGTGACGAATACTTCACCGTGTTGCATAGGGCTCATCGTGCCAGGATCGACGTTGATGTACGGGTCGAGCTTGAGCATGGTGACTTTAAGGCCGCGCGATTCGAGGATCGCGGCGAGGGAGGCGGCGGCAATCCCTTTTCCAAGGGAGGACACAACGCCACCAGTGACGAAGACAAATTTGGTCATTGCAGATGGTGCCGAACGGCACGTGCGGGAAATTGAAATTATACACTAAAGCCCGCCTGCGTCGCCCCCCGCGCGCGGAAATTTGCGCCAAATACCGACTATCCCTCCCCCTCCTGCTGTCTACGCACAACAAAATTACCCGATAGCAAGAATTGAAATATTTCCAATTCCATACTTTGTGTGGGCGAGCGAACAGACCCTGCCGCGCCCTGGCCGCAGACTGGGATTTTTCAACAGGAGGTCACCATGAGCTACGAAGAACGCGACGCCTACGGCATGTATGTCAACCGCGGCCACAAAGGCCCCGGCCCTGAACTGATGGGTGCCGACACCCTGATCGGCGACCATGTGCACAACGCCAAGGATGAACACCTGGGCGAAATCAAGGAAATCATGATCGACATGCGCAGCGGCAAGATTGCCTACGCCGTCATGTCGCACGGCGGTGTCTTCACCATCGGCGAAAAACTGTTCGCCGTGCCCTGGGAAGCGCTGCTGCTCGACACCGTCAACAAGCGCTTCACCCTGAACGTCGACAAGGAACGCATCGAAAACGCGCCCGGCTTCGATACCGATAACTGGCCGAACATGGCGGACAGCGCCTGGGCGACGTCGATCCATAGTTACTATGGCACCACTCCACGCGAGTATTAATTAACCCCTAAGCGGAGGGCTGGGGTGCACCTTAAAACCGGTACTCCAGCCCCGCCACATACGTCCTGCCCCGCGCCGTGCTCAACGGCGTGTTGTCCTGCGACTGCGACGGCATCGAATTCAGGCGGTTCAGCGCTTCCGAAAAATCCTTGTTCATGGCGTTCTGCACGGACAGGCGCAGGAACAGGTTTTTCGACACCTGGTAACTCGCATACAAGTCGATCACGGCCGGTATCTTCGGATTGTCAGCCTTCAGCACTTCACCCGTCGCTTCATCGGCTTCGTTGTCCGGCGACAGGCGGCGGTTCGAACCCGTGTGCTTGAGGA
Source organism: Janthinobacterium agaricidamnosum (assembly GCF_003667705.1). Taxonomy (NCBI): domain Bacteria; kingdom Pseudomonadati; phylum Pseudomonadota; class Betaproteobacteria; order Burkholderiales; family Oxalobacteraceae; genus Janthinobacterium; species Janthinobacterium agaricidamnosum. Next base: position 4,410,014 of record NZ_CP033019.1, read on the forward strand.
TCGCGCCCACTTCCAGTTTGTTATCCAGCAGGCGCGTGCCCACGTCGAGGTTGTAATACACGCTGGGCAGCTCGCTGATGTCGGCCGCGCCGAACCAGGCGCTGGCGATCGAGGTGGGCTGGCGCGTCGTTTCACGCGTGTACGACAGGCGCGCATACGCCGGTCCCAGATGATATTGCGCTTCCAGTTCCCATCCGCGCGAATACACGGGCGTGGCCGAGTTGATGTAGATATACATATTCGTCATGTAGTCATCGACATTCTGCCAATCATTGGCAAGCACTTCCGCGATATTGCACTTGCGGCCGCGGTCGCACACGAGGAAGGACTGGCTGGTGATATAGCCATCAATCTTGCTCTTGAAATACAGCGCCTTGAAATTCAGCACGTCATTCTTGCTCAGCAAGCCATGCAGGCTGGAATTGAAGCCCAGCTGATAGGTCGTCGCTTTCTCGCCCTTCAGAAACGGGTTCATCGAAGCCCCGCCGTCATTCGAGAAAAACACTTCCTGCGGATTCGGCCCGCGCATGGTGCGCTCGGCGCTGGCAAACGGCTGGAACCACGGTGTCACTTGCGCGGAAACGAGCAGCGAAGGGTTGATGCCGTGTTCTTTCAGCGCAATATTGCTCGCCCCTTGCGGGAAACACTGCACGCGCGGATCGCAGGCGGGCTTGTGGCCGGTCAAATCAAAGTGCGTGGTGTTCAGGCCCGCATTGACCTGAACCATGCCACGGTTGTATTGCAGGCCCGCGTACAGACTGCTGATCTTTTGCACGCCCTCGGGGCCGAAGGTATTGTTTTCAATCGATTGCTGGTTCGCATCCGGGTTGTCCGGATCGTCGACGAGGCTTTCCACGTGCTTGCTGTACTTGTTGCGCATCAGCTTGCCGCCCACCGTCACCAGCGCATCGCCGCCGGCCAGCTTGAAGCTGCTGGTGTTGTTGATGTCGATGGCATCGGCGCGGTTGGCCGCATTCGTGTTGATGAAATTGGTCAACGCTTCAGGCATATATTTCTGGTTACCACGGCTGCTGCTGGCCACCACATTGAGGTCGATCAATTCCGAAAACGGCGTGTAGTGATATTTGACGTAGTAGTCATTGCTGCGGATATCGCGGCGCGTAAACGTGCTGCGGTAGTCGCGCGCCGACAGCTCCAGGGCGTGGAAGTCGCTCAATGTGAGATCCAGCTTGAGCAGCTGCGACTTGGGCTTTTGCTTGTAATAGCGGTTGTAGCCGAAACCGAATTCCTCGCTGTTGACGCCTTTCGCATTCTTGTAATTGTTGCCGATAACACTCGCGCTGGTGGCCGCCATGAAGCCTACGCTGCCGCCATCGAAGGCAGGGTTTTTCATGGCCACGGCCAGCATGGCGCTGCGTCCGACACCGTTGTTCCCTGTCGACATCTTCGTGCGCGCGCCCACCTTTTCGCCGGCGAAGACCACGTCATCGACGCCGATGGTGCGGAAGTTGGCGCTGCCGGCCAGTGCATTGACGCCATCGCCGCCGACCACATTGCCGCGTGACACGTCCACGCCGATGATGAAGTTCGGGTCGATCAGGGCGCCGAACTGGCTGCTGGGCACGCCGCCGTGCGACACGGACGACGGTGCGCTGCCATAGTAATTCTGGCTCACGCCATCGACCATCATGTTGACGCGGCCCAGGCCCGACAAGCCGCGGATGTTGACGCTGACGGCGCCCTGCGCCGGATCGATCTGGGTAAACGTGCCCGGCATGCTGCGCACGATCTGGTCCACGGGTTGCAAGCGCGTGTCCGCGCCGCGTGCGCTGACGGCGCCCGGTTTTTCCAGCGCCTGCTGTTCCGCCGGAACCGTTTCACCCGATACATTCAGCGGCGAAAACACCACCTTGCCGTCGCTACTTTCTTGCGCCCATGTCTGCTGCGCCAGCAACGCCATGCAGACGCCCACGGCTCGTGTCATTGTCTTGATATGCATACACCCTCGATTTGTTATGGTTGGATTTTTAATGAATACAATCGGCATCCTCATGCCTTGTCCTGCCCTGGCTCCAGCTTGAACGAGACGGGCAAGGTGACGGTCACCGTGCCCTGGTGTAAGACCTTGTCGGGCGGCGCCGGCAGCGGCTGCGCGCGCTGCAGCACTTGCAGCGCTTCGCGGTCGAGCAGCACCGTGCCCGATGAAGTGACCAGTTCGCTGGCCAGCAGCTTGCCGTCGCGGTCCACCTGGAAGCGTACCCAGGCGGCGCCGGCCCGCTTGCGCTGGCGCGCGTCGCCCGGATAGCGTTTGAAATGGGCCAGGTGGCTGAGCACCCGGCTTTGCCAGCTGGCGGGCGCAGCGCTGGCGGGCGGCGTGTCGCTGTCGAACGGCGCCGCCTGCGGACCGCGCACCGAACTTGGCGCCGGCGTGGCGCTGCTGCTGGCCTGGGCTTGCATGGACGCTTCCCTGGCGGCATCCTTGCCGGGATCTGGCGACGGACTGGCTTCTGCCTTCGCTTTTTTTTCGGCCGCGACGATTTGCGGCGCGGCGGCGCGCGCCAGCACGGGCAGCGCTTGCTGCCTGGTCGTACTCTTTTTCGGTTGGGCTGCGCTGGACGCGGCCGACTGGCGCGCCCCTGCCGCTGCCGCCTGTTGCGTCTCCGGCGACATCGCTTGCGCGGCAAATACGACCATCACGCTGGCGGGCGGCTGCGCGGGCGCGACAGCGACGGGCTGCCAGGCCATCCACAGCAGCAGCGACAGTGCGGTAGCTGCCACCAGCGACGTGGCGATGCCCCAGCTCAATACCGGACGGGGATTCACCCGCCCTCCCGGCCCACCAGGCCCACTTTCAGATAGCCGGCCTGGCGCAGGGCATCCATCACGCCCAGCACGTCTTCATACGCGGCTTGCTTGTCAGCCTGGAAGAACAGCGTGCGCTGGCGGTCGCCGCCCGTCTGTGCATCGAGCAGGCTGCCCAGCTGCCCGCGCGCCACGGGCGACTCGCCCAGGTACAGGCTGTGGTCGGCTTTCAGGGAAACGAACACCGGTTTTTCGGGACGCGGCTCGGGCTTGGCCGTGGCGGCCGGCAAGTCGATCTTCAGGTCGACGGTGGCCAGCGGCGAGACCACCATGAAGATGATCAAGAGCACCAGCATCACGTCGATGAAGGGCGTGACATTGATCTCACTCAATTCCGGCATGTCGGCCGTGTCGTCGTCCTGCGATGGGAAAAGGCTGGCCATGGCTCAGGCCTGCTGGCGCAGGTCGAGGTCGCGGCTCAGCATCAGCAGCACTTGCGCGGAAGCGGCCCGCAGCTGCGCCTTGTACTGATTGATGCCACGGCTCAAGACGTTGTAGATGACGACGGCGGGTATCGCCGCCACCAGGCCCAGCGCTGTCGCCAGCAAGGCTTCCGCGATACCGGGCGCGACGGTCGCCAGGTTCGTGCTCTGGCTGACGGCGATGCCGATAAAACTGTTCATGATGCCCCACACGGTGCCGAACAGGCCGACGAACGGTGCCACGGCGCCTATGCTCGCCAGTAAACCGATGCCTTGCGTCATGCTGCGTACCTTGTGTGCGATCAATTGCTCCTGGCGAAACCCGGCACGCTCCTTCAGGGCCGCCGCCGGCGCGCTGGCATGCGACAGACTCAGTTCCTGCTGCACCTCGGCCAGCAGCTGCTGCGCCAGCGAATTGCTGCCTGCGCCCTCCACTTTGGCGGCCGCGTCCGGCAAGGACGTTGCCGTCTTCAGCATGGCGACGGCTTGCGCCGCCGCGCGCCGCGCTTGCAGCAAGCTGGCGCCCTTCACCAGCAAGACCACCCAGGTGGCCAGCGCGGCGAGCAGCAAGCCGATGAGCACGCTTTTGACGATCTGGTCGGCGGCGAAGAACATGCCCAGCGGCGACATATCGTGCGGCAAGGCGGACGCTTGCGCCGTGGCATGGAACAGGGAAAGAAACACGCCGCCGGCGGCGGCTTTGATACAGAGGATACGCATGGGAGCTTCAACAGGTAACAGGCATGGCTGCGCCAACGGCGCGCACGCGCATGCAAAAAAATCGGAAAAACTACCTGGCTGCTGCGAAGAAGCTTGCTGGGGAGGAGTGCCGGGCTGAACGCCCGGCGGAGTTACAACGAATTACTTGGCGCTGGCGACGGCGGGTGCCGCCACCGGCGTGTACCACACAAAATCCGCCTGCGGCGCCAGCACCGTGGCGCCCTGCTGGGCGAGCACCAGCACCAGCGGCGCGGGGCCGCCCGTCAAGTCCTGTACATGCAGCGGCACGCCCAGGTCCTTGTGCGCATGGTAGGCGCCGGCGATCAGCACGGCGGGCGCGGGCGCGGCCAGCAGGCGCTCGGCCATGCGGCGGTCGCGCTGCTGCTGCACCGACAGCATGGCGGCCAGGCGCGGCGCATCGATCTGGTTGTCGTGCATGACGCGGATGATGTCTTTGAGTTTGTCATGCACCTTGCCATCATTGGCCAGATTCGAATGCTTGCCCTGCACGGCCGGCTGGTCGACAAACAGTTGCTTGATCTCGCTGCGGTCCAGGTTGGCCGACCAGACGGGATACGGCGCGCGCATCACGGTCATGACCAGGTCGCCATATTGCGCCCACTTCCAGCCCGGCTGCCAGGCCAGCAGCTCGGCCACGTGTTCGGGGCGCACGACGGGGTCCGTCTGCAGCCACGGCTTGACCTTGTCCACCTTCGCTTGCTGGTCCGGGTTCAGCATTTCCAGCAGCACGCTGCCTTGCGGACGCTGGCCCTGCAATTGCTGCAGCAGCCACTGCTCGATCTTGTGGTGGCTGAGCTGGTCATGCTGCTCGCCCACGATGACCCTCGGGGCGGCGGCCAGCTGGGCCAGCAATTGCTCGGCAGTCAAGCGCTGGCCGCTGCGCAGGTCGACGATCTCGCCCAGCTGGCGCACGTCTTGCACAGTAGCGGATGCCGCAGTCGTGGTACTCAGCGGAGCGACGCTGCTGCAGGCGCTCAGCGCCAGCACGCAGACGGGCAGGATGGCGGCGAGGGACAGGGGGAATTTCATGGCATGGCCTTTCGGGTGGAAGCATGCATTGCAAAATAACTACTGGCGGGCATTTTAATAGAAATGATTCTCATTTACAACCAATGCACGGCACGCCATGCGGATTTTTTTACAAGCGGCAAAAAATTAACTGGCGCTTCAGTGAAATCCCCGGGCGCGGAGTAGAATAAAAAAAACGGAGGACTTGCGTGAATCAAACTGACCAGTTGGCGGTACTGAAAAAACCGCTGCCCGAATCCCTTGCTGCCGTACTTTCCCTGATCTTTGCCGACCGCTTTTCCATGACGCAAGCCATGCGCGCACACCATGGCCGCGACGAGTCGAGCTATCCCCCCATGCTGCCCGATGCCGTCATCTTCGCCCATTCCACCGAGGAAGTGGCGGCCGCCGTCAAGCTGTGCAGCGCGCACGACGTGCCCGTCATCGCCTACGGCAGCGGCACCTCGCTCGAAGGCCATGTGCTGGCCCTGCATGGCGGCGTGACGATTGATCTGTCGCAAATGAATCACATGGTCGCCGTGCACAATGAAGACTTGACGGCCACCGTGCAGGCGGGCGTGACACGCAAGCAGCTGAACGAGGACATCCGCGACACGGGCCTGTTCTTCCCCATCGACCCGGGCGCGAATGCGTCGCTGGGCGGCATGGCGGCCACGCGCGCCTCGGGCACGAACGCCGTGCGCTACGGCACCATGCGCGAAAACGTGCTGGCCCTGACGGTGGTCACGGCCGACGGGCGCATCATCAAGACGGGGACCAGGGCGAAAAAATCGTCGGCCGGCTACGACCTGACGCGTTTATTTGTCGGCAGCGAAGGGACCCTGGGCATCATCACGGAAGTGACGGTAAAACTGTATCCGCTGCCCGAAGCGATCTCGGCCGCAGTGTGCTCGTTCCCCGGTACGGGCGAGGCCGTCAGCGCCGTGATCCAGACCATCCAGATGGGTATTCCTGTGGCACGGGTCGAGTTTCTCGATGAAAATGGCGTCAAGGCCATCAACGCCTACGACAAGATGGCCTTGCCGGAAAAGCCGCTGCTGCTGTTTGAATTCCACGGCACGCCGGCCAGTGTGGCCGAGCAGGCGCAGCTGGTGCAAGCCATCACGGCGGAACATGGCGCCAGCGATTTCGAGTGGGCCAGCCGACCCGAAGAGCGCTCGCGCCTGTGGGCCGCTCGCCACAACGCGTACTTCGCCCTGCTGCAGATGCGGCCGGGCAGCCGCGCCATTTCCACCGACTGCTGCGTGCCGATTTCGCGCCTGGCCGAATGCATCCTCGCCACCAAGGCCGATTGCGAGGCGCAGGGCCTCGTCTATGCCATCATCGGCCACGTGGGCGACGGCAATTTCCACGTGCAGATGCTGGTCGACCCCGACGACCCGGCCGACATCGCGCGCGCCGAAAAGGTCAACAGCGACATGGTCACGCGCGCCATCGGCATGGACGGCACGTGCACGGGCGAGCATGGCGTGGGCATGCACAAGATGGCTTTCCTCGTGGAAGAACATGGCGAGGGCGCCATCGACACCATGCGCGCCCTCAAGCACGCGCTCGATCCGAAGAACATCATGAATCCAGGCAAGATCGTGCGCTGGTAAAGAAGCGCCATAAGCCTGCAAGCAAAAAATGGGGTCAGACCCGCCGGGTCTGACCCCAGCCTTGGCCATTTTACAACTCCATGCGCATCGGCACGAAAGCGATGCCGCCCGTTTCCACCTTCGGCCCCGTGGCGACAAAGCCCAGGCTTTGATACAGGGGCAAGGCGTAGGCCGAGGAATTGACGGTAAAGGCCGTCACATCGCCCTTGGCCAGCGACGCGTCGCGGGCTGCCTGCCACAGGCGGCGCGCCATGCCGCGCCGGTGCAGGGCGCGCGGCACGAACATGTGGAACAGATGCGTGTTGTCGCGCATGGCCACCACGCCGGCCAGTACGCCGTCGATATGCGCGAGCTGGTAGGCGTAATTGGGCAGCGACAGATAGCCTTCGATGGCGGGCTGGCGGCAGTTCTCGATGAACTTTTCCGCCCCCGCGCCGTCCGGGTGCAGGGTCAAAAAGGGCATCAAGTCGTCGATCAGGGCGACGATGGCGGGCGCGTCGGCGACCAGGGCGGGACGCAGTGTCGGTTCGGGGAGTGTCGTCATATTCAAATAATGCCATGCCCTCCTCCCCGCCGGCAACTCTCAGCAAAAATCGCGGCTGCTGGTCCGCAAGCGCCCCAGCAAGTGCGACATATCGACCAGGTGCTTGGCCACCAGGTTGCGCACGATGCCTTCCCTTTGCCAAACACCGTACACGCCCAGCAGCGGCGCGCTCAGCACTTCACGCCGCTGGCTTGCCACCAGGTCGGGCCAGACGATGACGTTGACCGTGCCCGTCTCGTCTTCCAGGGTCATGAAGATGACGCCCTTGGCCGTGCCCGGACGCTGGCGCACGGTGACGATGCCGCAGGCGCGCGCCACTTGCCCGCTCGTGTACGTCATCAGCGTGGACGCCGGCATGAAGCGCTGTTCCAGCAATTGTTTGCGCAGCAGCGCCAGCGGGTGGCGGCCCAGGGTCAGGCCTTGCGCGCGGTAGTCGCTGACGATGCTCTCGCCTTCCGTCGGCGCGGCCAGCACGGGCAAATCTTCCTCTTGCGTGGTATCGCGCAGCAAGTCCCTGTCGGGCACGGCGCCGGCCGCCTGCCACAGCGCTTCGCGCCGGTGCCCGGCCAGCGCATGCAGCGCGTTGCCGGCAGCGAGCACCTGCAAGTCATGGCGATCCAGGCCGCCACGCCGGGCCAGGTCGGCCACATCGGCGAAGACGGCGATGGCGCGCGCATCCTCGATGCGTTGGGCAGCCTGCGCGCGCATGCCGAACAGGCTGTTCAAGCCCAGGCGCACGGCCGGTGCATCACGTTGCGCGCCCTGCCCTGCCGGCGCTTCCAGCGCCGCCTCCCAGCCGCTGACAGCCACATCGACGGGCAGCACCTGTACGCCATGGCGGTGCGCATCCTGCACCAGTTGCGAAGGGCTGTAAAAACCCATGGGCTGGCTGTTGAGCAAGGCGCACAGGAAGACGGCCGGTTCGTGGCATTTCAGCCAGGAACTGGCGTAGGTCAGCAGCGCGAAACTGGCCGCGTGCGACTCCGGAAAACCGTATTCGCCAAAGCCCTCGATCTGGCTGAAGATGGCTTCCGCAAACTTGCGTTCATAATCATTTTTGACCATCGTTTCGACGATGCGTTCCTTGTAATTGTTCATGCCGCCCTTGCGTTTCCAGGCCGCCATGGCGCGCCGTAGCTGGTCCGCTTCGCCGGGCGTGAAATCGGCCGCGATGATGGCCACCTGCATCACCTGTTCCTGGAAAATCGGGATGCCCAGGGTGCGTCCCAGCGCCTTGTCCAGGCCCTTCGGATACTCGACCGGCTCTTTCTGCTGGCGCCGCTGCAGATAAGGATGCACCATGCCGCCCTGGATGGGCCCGGGGCGCACGAGCGCCACCTCGATGACGAGGTCGTAGAATTCTCGGGGACGCAGCCGGGGCAGCATGCTCATCTGCGCGCGCGACTCGATCTGGAATACGCCGATGGTGTCCGCCTGGCACATCATGTCGTAGGTGGCGGGGTCTTCGGCGGGAATATCCTGCAGGCGGAATTCCTCGCCGCGCCGCCCGCTCACCAGTTCCAGGGCGCGGCGCAGGGCCGACAGCATGCCCAGCGCCAGCACGTCGACCTTCATCAAGCCCAGCTCTTCCAGGTCGTTCTTGTCCCACTCGATGACGCTGCGCTCGGCCATGCTGGCGTTTTCGATCGGCACCAGGCGCGACAATTTTCCTTGCGCGATGACAAAGCCGCCCGGATGCTGCGACAAATGGCGGGGAAAGCCCAGCAGCTGCTGCGCCAGGCCCGCCCATTGCTGCGACAATTCTGCCTCCGGGTCCAGCCCGCATTCGGCCAGGCGCTCCAGCAGATCGCGCTTGCCGTCGAACCAGCGATGCGCCTTGGCCACCTTTTCCACGATGGCCAGATCGATCCCCAGCGCCCGCCCGCTGTCGCGCAAGGCGCTCTTCGGCCGGTAGCTGATCACCACGGCCGCCAGCGCGGCCCGTTCGCGCCCATATTTGCCGTAGATATATTGGATGACCTCTTCGCGCCGCTGGTGCTCGAAATCGACGTCGATATCGGGCGGCTCGTTGCGCTCGCGCGACATGAAGCGCCCGACCAGGCAATTGCCGCGCGCGGGGTCCACTTCCGTAATGTGCAGGCAATAGCAGACGGCCGAATTGGCGGCCGAACCCCGGCCCTGGCACAGGATGTTTTGCGAGCGCGCAAAGCGCACGATGTCGTAGACGGTCAAAAAATACGCTTCGTAGGAAAGATCCCGGATCAGCTCCAGCTCCTGTTCGATCTGCTCCTGCACGTTGGCTGGAATACCGAGAGGAAAGCGCAGCAGCGCGCCCGCATACGTTTCTTCGCGCAGATACGTCGCCGGCGTGTGGCCGTGCGGCACCAGCTCGACGGGATAGTCATAGCGCAGGCTGTCGAGCGAAAACGTGCACTGACCCGCAATGTGCACGGTTTCCGCCAGTACTTGCGGCGGATACACATTGGCCAGGCGCAAGCGCGCGCGCAGATGCTGTTCCGCATTTTGCGCCAACGCATAGCCGCACTCGCCCACGGGTTTGCCCACGCGGATCGCGCACAGGGTGTCGAGCAAGGGCTTGCGCGACCGCACGTGCATGCACACATGGCCGACGGCTGCCACGGACAAGCCCAGCGCCTGCGCCACCTCCTGCACGGCGCTGCGGTGCGCGTCATCCTGCGCCCGCTGCAGCAGGTTCAGGCCGATCCAGCTGCGCTCGCGGCCAAAGGTGGACGCCATCCACTCACCCTGCGCGCGCATGGTTTCCGCCTCGGCCGCATAGCCGGGCAGCAAGATCATCAAACAGCCGGGCAAGCCCCGCAAATGGGCAAACTCCGCCGATGGCGCGGTGAAATCATCGGGCGTCAGCAGATAGCGCCCCTTGGCCACCCGCGTGCGCGCCATGGTGATCAATTCCGACAAGTTGCCGTAACCATCGATATCGCGCACCAGGGCCAGCAGGGACGGCCCCGGACTGCCGTCGGCCTGCGTCAAATGGAAATGCGCGCCGATAATCAGGTGAAAACCGGCCCGCTTGGCCACCGCATGGGCGCGCACGACGCCGGCCAGCGAACACTCGTCAGTAATGGCCAGCGCCTTGTAACCGAGCTGCACGGAGCGCGCCACCAGCTCTTCCGCATGCGAGGCCCCATGCAGGAAGCTGAAATTGCTCAGGCAGTACAACTCAGCATACTCGGGTAAGACGGCGCCCCACATGATCTACCTCAATACTGTATATAAACACAGTATATTATACTCATCTGGAATCAAGTAGCCGGCTCCAGTCGGATAGTGTTCATTTTGATAGGCACACGGAGCGTCTGCCGGCCGGCACTTGGCTTTGGCCTGTCGCATGACGGACCAAATTGATAGTCCGGCAAATCAGTTAGCAACTATGCGAAACTCCGTCGCTGTGGCTACGGGACGAACTTGATTTCGCTCCCGTTTCAATTCCACGATGCCGTAATTGGACATTGTTTTCAATGTGCGCGACAGGTTGCTCGGTTTACGGCCCGTTGTTTCAGCCAATGCAGAGATGGATTCCGGTTGTGTTTCCAGAATCACGTGCAACAACGCCCGGTTTTCGTCGCTCAAGACTTCCGCCAGCGATTTGATCGAAGTGAACCAGACCTTGGGCTCATCCGCCTTCGGTTTATATATGCCGCGAGCGATGGCGAGCACGCGTTCGCGGATTTTCTCTTGCGGCATGATGCCAATAAAAATCGGTTTCATTGCTTTTTTACCTCCAGCAAAACGCGGTCCACGTCAGCAAAGAAATCACTGATCAGATGCTGCGCATCCTTGAATTCGTATGGCACTCCCTGATCTGACGGATGCCGGTGTTTATGGTCAAAAGCCACGATACGTCCCGCATATTTGAATTTCTTTGGCGGCTTTACCATGTGCGCATTGTCGTAACCGAGGATGCGTTTGCCATACGGTTCGTGCAGCGTCAGCGAGTAGCGTATGCCGTGAGGAATCTCATCCGACACTTCCGTCCGCCTGGCTTCTATCTTGATCCAATAACCGCCATCCTGGTCGAGGATGGAGCCATCCAGGTCCAGCAATGTATCAATGGCAGGATCGGTCCGCATGCGGAAAGTATATCATCTGTTGATATGTCACTTCCACGAAAGCCTCAATAACTGCAGCCTTTGACTCCATCCGGCCAAGACATCGAGAAGCTTTGCACTTATTTTCGTTTATGCTGATGTTTTATCTTGCCCATCGTCCGCCATGATCGTTCACTTATTAAAATGTTTCGGTGCCGCCCCCGGTGGCGGCAATGCGGCGCTGGTCGTGGAAAACGACGGCAGCAGCGAAACGGCGCGCCAGACCTTCGCCCGCGAACGGCAAGTGAGCGCCTGCGTCTTCATCGACCGGCAGGCCGATGGCGCCGTCGTGCTCGACTATTTTTATCCGCACACGCGCAGCCCCCTGTGCCTGCACGCCACCCTGGCGGCCGCGCATGTGCTGCTGACGGCGCCCGGCGCGCCGGCGGCGCTGACGGTGAGCACGGCCATGCGCGGGCAAGCCTTGCAGCTGGTGCGCCGCGCGGAAGGGATATTCATCGGCTTGACATCGCAGCCGGCACCGGCCGTCATGCTGGAAAAATATGTGCCGTCCGAACTCATGGGCCAGCACATGCACTTGCTGTCGCCGCCCGTGATCGCCTCCGCCGGCAGCCCGAAACTGCTGCTGGAAGTGGCCGACCGCACCACCCTGCGCGCACTGCGGCCTAACCTGGAACTGATCGCCGACTGGAGCGCCTTACATCAGGTCAGCGGCTGCTATGCGTATTGCCGCACGGGCGAGCATGAATATGAAGGGCGCAACTTCAACCACCGCGATCCGGCGCTGGAAGACAGCGCCACGGGCGTGGCGGCGGGCGCGCTGTCAGCGCACCGACAACAGTCGCTGCGCCTGCATCAGGGCTACGTGACGCAGCAGCCGTGTCTGATCGAGGTGCAATACAGCACGCAGGCAATCTGGGTGGGTGGCATGGTGCAGCGCAGCACCTGAACGGGGCATCACGCACCAGTACAAGGCAAGCCGGGTAGCGGCCAAAAGAGAATCAACCAGGAAACAACAGTTACAGCAAATTTGTAATAACAAAACAAAGTATCGCTGGTGAATGCTGAAATGATGGCACTAGAATCAAGTCACGAATCTTGCTCATCAGCCACTTGGAGACACTGCGTGCCGACCCTCACCACCTTGCGTAAAGCCATCCTCATCAGCCTGTACGGCAGCGCCGCCCTGGCCGCCTTCAGTCCCGCCGCCATGGCCCAGTCCACGGAAGCGGCCGCCACGGACGGTCCCGTGCAAACGGTCAGTGTGGTCGGCTCGCGCCGGGTCGCCAGCTCCGCCACCGATACCATGGTGCCGGTCGATATCATTCCGATTTCCAAGGTGGCCGAGCAAGGCGGCCAGTTTGACCTGGCGCAATCGCTGCAATACATCTCGCCCTCGTTCAACTCCACGCGCCAGACGGGCGCCGACGGGGCCGACCTGATCGATTCGGCCGCCCTGCGCGGCCTCGGTTCCGACCAGACCCTGGTGCTGGTAAATGGCAAGCGGCGCCACACGACGGCCCTGGTCAACCTGTTTGGCGCGCGCAACCGCGGCAACACGGGCACGGACATGAATGCGATTCCTTTGCTGGCGATCAAGAACGTGCAAGTGCTGCGCGACGGTGCCGCCGCCCAGTACGGCTCGGACGCCATTGCCGGCGTAATCGACATCGAACTGAAGAAAAGCCTGGGCTGCGAAGCGGTGGCCGGCTACAGCCAGTATTCCGCAGGCGACGGCAAGAATTACATGACGTCCGCCTACTGCGGCATCGCGCTGGGCGACAAGGGCACGCTGGCCATCACGGGCGAATACCTGGACCGGGGCCGCTCGAACCGGGCCGACGCGGACAGCATGCGCATCATCGGCGACACCAAGTCCAAGAACAAGACCCTGTACGTCAATGGCGACTACGCCACCAGCGGCACGGGCAAGCTGTACTTCACGGCCGGCGCGCAGACGCGCGACGCGTCCAGCGCCGCGTTCGGCCGGGGCGGCATCGGCAGTGACGACATCCCTGCGCGCAATTCGGCCGCCATGTACCCGGACGGTTTCGTACCGTTCATTAACGGCAAGATCGACGACCAGTACGCCACCATCGGCCACCGCAGCCAGATCGGCGAATGGCATGCGGACTTTTCGCAAACCTATGGCTACAACAAGATGCGCTACGACATCAGCCATACCCTGAACGCCTCGATCGCCAACCTCGACCTGATGAACGGCGGCAAGGGCGTCAGCGCCAGCAACTTTGACGCGGGCGGCTTCTCGTTCCAGCAGCTGACCAGCAACGCCGATTTCAGCCGCTACTACGATACGGTGATGAGCGGCATGAACGTGGCCTTCGGCGCCGAGTACCGCAGCGAGGAATACAAGATCATGGCCGGCGAACCGGGCTCCTACATCGACGCCGACGGCGTGGGCGTGGGCGGCAACGGCCGTAGCCAGGGCTTTCCCGGCTTCCAGCCCGGCGATGCCACCAAGGCCAGACGCCACAGCATCGCCGCGTATGGCGACGTGGAACTGGACTGGACGGAACGTCTGAAAACCCAGGCCGCCCTGCGCTACGAAAAATTCAGCGATTTCGGTTCCACCGTGACGGGCAAGCTGGCCGCCAGCTACAAAGTGGCGCCCAACGTGCTGCTGCGCGGCTCGGCCAGCACGGGCTTCCGCGCGCCATCGCTGCAGCAAGTGTATTTCTCGTCCACCTTTACCGACTTCGTCAGCGGCGTCGCCACCGACGTGGTGCTGGCGCCCAATGGCGGCGCCGTCGCCAACGCGGCCGGCATTCCCAAGCTGAAAGAGGAAAAATCCACCAGCTTTACGTTTGGCGCTACCTGGACGCCGACGCAGGCCATTTCCGTGACGGCCGACTTGTACAATATCAAGATCAAGGACCGCATCGTGCTGTCGGGCCGCTTCAATGCCGGTAACTATCCTGACCTGGCCGCGCGCCTGGCCCTGCTGGGCGTGATGGAAGCGCAATTTTTCGTCAATTCCGTCGACACGCGCACGCGCGGGCTGGACCTGACGGCCTCGCACAAGGGAGAATTCGCCGGCAACCGCCTGAACACCTTCCTGGCCTTGAATTTGAGCAAAACGGAAGTGACGAAAGTCAAGACGCCCGCCTCGCTGACGGGCTTTGAAGACGTGCTGCTGTCCGAGCGCGAACGCCTGTTCATCGAACAGGGCGGCCCCCGTTCGAAAGCCACCCTGGGCTTCGACTACATCACGGGCAAGCTGGAGTCGGACCTGCGCATCATTTATTTTGGCCCGCAAACCCTGGGCACCTTCAGCGGCACGGCCGAGGGCGTACCGAACGCCCGCTACGCGGCCAAGACCTCGGCCGACCTGAGCTTCACCTACAGCATCAACAAAAATACCAAGCTGACCTTTGGCGGCAACAACATCTTCAACGTCAAGCCCACCACGCAAAACGCAGACGAGACGGACAACGGCTTCAAATACGACAGCGTGCAGTTCGGCCTGAACGGCGCCTCGTATTTCGGCCGGCTGTGGGTGAAGTTCTAATCACCGTGTCCACCTGAAGAAACAGCGGCTGCGCCGGCATGGGCAGCCGCTGTTTTTTTGCATCAACTCCCGGTCGGCAGTCGCTGGACGAGGGATGGCTCCCTCTCGTCTAGGCAATTCAGACCGGACAGTTCAACATCCACTGCACCCCGAACCGGTCGGTCAATTTACCGAAATAATCGCCCCAAATCTGTACGGCGAGCGGTGTCGTGACCACACCTTGATCCGCCAACTTGTCAAACAACTGTTTTGTTAACTGCCTGTCCTTCATCTGCAAAATATGCGCAGACCCTCGCATTGGCTCCGCATCATCATTATCCGAAGCAAAGAACAACACGCCTGGTCCCTCAAACCGTGCATGCATGATTTTCCCGCGCATGGCTTCATGCGGGACCGGCATGCCATCGACGCCAAATCGCAAGACATCGGTAATCGTGCCCAGCCCGCATTGCGTGTAGAACCCCAGTGCTTCTTCGCACATCGTGGTAAAGAATAGATAGTTAGATAATTGCATCAGCTCATCCTTGAAATAGTGCAGGCAAAGCGAAAGTAAAAAGGCGGTGAACCGCAGGGGATTCAGTGGCGGTCAACACCCCCGGTACTGCTCCCATGGAGGATAGCCACTTATCGAACCGAAAAACTCATGTATTGTCACGACAACAGGGGGGGGAACCGCTCCCGGCCAGCGCTGCCGCGGTGAACAATCTTTGTCCCGCGGCGGAAAGCAAGGATAATAGCGCCTAACTCATAAGCACAGTATTGGATTACCTCATGGAAATTAAAGTCAACTTTCTCGACAAGCTGCGTCTCGAAGCCAAGTTCGACGATTTTACGGTCATCGCCGACCAGCCCATCCGCTACAAGGGCGATGGCTCGGCGCCTGGCCCGTTCGATTACTTTTTGGCATCGTCGGCACTGTGCGCCGCGTACTTCGTAAAGTTGTATTGCGATACGCGCAATATTTCCACGGAAAATATCCGTCTGTCGCAAAACAATATCGTCGATCCGGAAAACCGTTACCAGCAGATTTTCAAGATCCAGGTCGAGCTGCCGGCCGATATCTCGGCCAAGGACCGCCAGGGCATCCTGCGCTCGATCGACCGTTGCACGGTGAAAAAAGTGGTGCAGACGGGTCCCGAGTTCGTCATTGAAGAAGTCGAGAACCTGGATGCCGATGCCCAGGCCTTGCTGGCCCTGAATCCCGCCCCGGGCGCGAGTACCTATATCGTCGGCAAGGATTTGCCGCTGGAACAGACCATCGCCAATATGTCGGGCCTGCTGGCGGGCCTGGGCATCAAGATCGAAATCGCCTCGTGGCGCAACATCATTCCGAACGTGTGGTCGCTGCATATCCGCGATGCGCATTCGCCCATGTGCTTTACCAACGGCAAGGGCGCGACCAAGGAAAGCGCGCTGGCGTCGGCCCTGGGCGAGTATATCGAGCGCCTCAGCAACAACCATTTCTACGCGGGGTCGTTCTGGGGCAACGACATCGCCAACGCGGATTTTGTCCATTACCCGAACGAGCGCTGGTTCAAGCCGGGCCGCAAGGATGCGCTGCCGAAGGAAATCCTCGATGCGTACACCCTGGGCATCTACGACCCCGATGGCGAACTGCGCGGCTCGCACCTGATCGACACCAATTCCGGCAATGCCGAGCGCGGCATCTGCTCGCTGCCATACGTGCGCCATTCCGACGGCGAGGTCGTGTATTTCCCGTCGAACCTGATCGAAAATCTATATGTCAGCAATGGCATGAGCGCCGGCAATACTTTGGTCGAAGCCCAGGTGCAATGTCTGTCGGAAATTTTCGAACGGGCCGTCAAGCGCGAAATCATCGAAGGTGAGATCGCCCTGCCCGACGTGCCGCAGGAAGTGCTGGCGAAATATCCGGGCATCCTGGCCGGTATCCAGGGGCTGGAAGAACAGGGTTTCCCCGTGCTGGTGAAAGATGCGTCGCTGGGCGGCGTGTACCCGGTGATGTGCGTCACTCTGATGAACCCGCGCACGGGCGGCGTGTTTGCCTCGTTCGGCGCGCACCCGAGCCTGGAAGTGGCGCTCGAGCGCAGCCTGACGGAATTGCTGCAGGGCCGCAGTTTCGAAGGCTTGAACGACTTGCCGCAGCCGACGTTTGCCAGCGAAGCCGTCACCGAGCCGAACAACTTCGTCGAACACTTCATCGATTCGAGCGGCATCGTCTCGTGGCGCTTTTTCAGCGCCAAGGCCGATTACGATTTTGTCGAGTGGGATTTTTCCGGCCACGGCGAAAACTCGAATGCCGAGGAAGCGGCGACCCTGTTCGCCATCCTCGCCGACATGGGCAAGGAAGTGTACACGGCCGTGTATGACCAGCTGGGCGCCACCGCCTGCCGCATCCTCGTGCCCGGTTATTCCGAGGTGTATCCGGTCGAAGATTTGATCTGGGACAACACCAACAAGGCGCTGCTGTTCCGCGCCGACATCCTGAACCTGCATCAGCTGGACGATGCCAGCCTGGAAGACTTGCTCGACCGGCTGGAAAACAGCGAACTCGACGAGTACGGCGACATCGCCACCCTGATCGGCATCGAGTTTGACGAAAACACGGTGTGGGGCCAGCTGACGACCCTGGAATTGAAGCTGCTGATTCATCTCGCCTTGCAGCAATTCGAGGAAGCAAAAGAGCTGGTGGAAACCTTCCTGCAGTACAACGACAACACGCTCGAACGCAAACTGTTCTATCAAGCCTTGAACGTGGTGCTGGAAGTGGAACTCGATGACGAACTGGAGCTGGACGATTACGTGGTCAATTTCCGCCGCATGTTTGGCAAGGAACGCATGGATGCGGTGCTGGGCTCGGTGGACGGCAGCGTGCGCTTCTTCGGCCTGACCCCGACCAGCATGCAGCTGGAAGGCCTCGACAGGCACCAGCGCCTGATCGACAGCTTCAAGAAACTGCACACGGCGCGCGCCAGGGCGGCTGCCGCCTGACCCAGGAGCGATACCATGGCCGCACTGGAATTCTGGTTCGATTTCGGCAGCAACTACAGCTACCTGAGCGCCATGCGCATCGACGCGCTGGCGCGTGAAAAGCAGGTCCATGTGATCTGGAAACCCTTCCTGCTGGGCGTCGTCTTCAAGGCGCTGGGCTGGGAGACGTCGCCCTTCGTCCTGCAAAAAATCAAGGGCGACTACACGTGGCGCGACATGGCGCGCCAGTGCGAAAAGTACGGCTTGCCATGGCAGCAGCCGGGCGTCTTCCCCCGCACGGCCCTGCTGCCCATGCGCGTGGCGCTGATCGGCGCGGACCAGGGGTGGATTGCGCCCTTTGCGCGCCGCATGATGACGATGAATTTTGCCGCGGACCGCGATATCGACAACATCGCGGCCGTCAGCGAGGCCCTGGAGGAACTGGGCCTCGATGCACGCGCCATCCTGGCGCTGGCTTTGACACAGGACAACAAGCTGCGGCTGCGCCGCCAGACTGAGCAGGCACAAGCGCTGAAGCTGTTCGGCGCCCCCAGTTTCCTCAGCGGCGGCGAACTCTTCTGGGGCAACGACCGGCTCGACGATGCGCTGGCGCATGCGGCAGCCAGCCGCCGTTAAACTCAGCCGCCCGCCAGCGCTGCGATCTCTTTCTGCATGTTGTCAATCGCCCGCTCGTTGTACTGGTCAGCGAAATACGCATCGCCAAACAGCTGGCCCGCCTGCGCCTTGCCGCACAGATGCTGCAGCGCCAGGCTCCGCTGCTCGTTGAAACGCGCGGGGTCCACGTGCGCGTATTCGCGGCCGATGGCTTGCGTGTAGGCCTGGTACACCTCGTCATCCTGCCCCAGGATGGCCAGGTCGGCGCTGAGCATGGCGTCTTTCAACGCGTGGCTGATGCCGGGGCCCTGGAAATGGTCGGTGGCGCGTATCAATTGCGCTACATCCTGATTATCGCCCGCATCGAGGCCGCTGGCCAGCCACAGCTGGGCACTCGCCTCTTCGCTCGAATACAGGGTATCGTCGTCGTGGCTGTAGACGGCATCGTGGAACCAGAACGCCTTCTTGACCAGCGCGCTGTCGCGCTTGGGCGCATAGGTGTTGTCGGCCCACACGCGGATTTCGGACAGGCCGTGCACCAGATGGTCGAGGTTGTGATAGTGGCGGTCCGCGCCGCCATACGCCTGCGGTCCCGTCAGGTGCGCGAACCAGTGGTCCGCCAGCGCGATGTCGGCCTGCGAGGCGGTCGCGTAGTGCCACAGCGCTTCCCACTCCTTGCGCAGGCAGTCGAGTATCCACGCCTGGTAGGCCGGACCGGGAACGAATTTCTTCATAGTCCAGTTCCAGCCGACAGGCCCTTCCAGCGCCTTGACGAAGCTGGAACTGACGGAACCGAGGTCGCGCGGCGGCATGACGAAGATGGTCTTGGCGCCCTGCAGCACATCCACGTTCGTTTGCTGGATCAGGTTTTCATAGTCGAAATCGGCCGTCGTGCGGATGCCGCGGATCAGGTAGTCGCAGCCGTGCTTTTTCGCCGCGCGCGCCGTGTAGTCGCCCTTGACGATGACCACCTGCACATTGTCCCAGCCGCACTCGCGCGCGCTCTGCTCGATGATGCGCTTGCGGTCTTCGGCGGGAAATTGGGGACGCTTGGCGGGGTTTTGCGACAGGAACACGATCACCTCGTCGGCGAGCGAACGCGCTTCACCGATCACCCACATGTGGCCGTTGGTGATGGGGTCGAGGGTTCCTGAAAATCCGATTCTCTGCATGCTGCGCTCCGTGGTCTGGTTCTGCTTGTTTCGCAGACAATATAGGGCCACGGCGCGCGCGTCAATGCAACATGCCAAAGATGACGATTAAAACGCTCATTTCACGGCTTGCGGGAATTCCACGCGCACGCACAGGCCGCCCAGGCGCTCGGATTTGTCGAGCACCAGACGCGCGCCATGGCGCTCGGCGATGGCCTTGATGATGGCCAGGCCCAGGCCGCTGCCGTTGGCGTCCGTGCCGGGCACGCGGTAGAAGCGGCTGAAGACGCGCTCGCGCTCGTCGGGCGGGATGCCGGGGCCGCTGTCTTCCACCGATAACGTCACGCCGACGGGGCTGGCGCGCAGGTCGATGTCGACGGTGCCGCCCTGCGGCGTGTACTTGATGGCGTTGTCGACCAGGTTGCGCAGCATGATGTTGAGCGCATCGGCCTGGCCGGCCACCTTGGCCGGGTCCATGTGGTGCAGGCCCAGGTCGATCTTGCGCGCCTGCGCGATGCCGGCCATGTCGCCCAGCGCGCGCTTGACGACGTCGTTCAAGTCCACCGCCTGCAGCTGGTCGCCGCTGGCGGCGCTCGCTTCCTGGCGCGCCAGTACCAGCAGCTGCTCGACCAGGCGCGTGGCCCGCTCGATGCCGGCGCTCACGCGGCTGATCGCCAGGCTGCGCTTTTCCTGCGATTCGGCCCGCTCCAGGCTCAATACCTGCAGTTTCAATGCCGCCAGCGGCGTGCGCAATTCATGCGCGGCGTCGGCGACGAAATGCTGCTGCGCGTCGAACGCCGTTTTGACGCGGCCGAACAAAAGATTGAGCTCATGCACCAGGGGCCGTACTTCGTCGGGCAAGCCCGCTTCCGAAACGGGTGACAGATCGTCCGCCTGGCGCGCCGCCACCTGCTTGCGCACGCGCGAGACGGGCGCCAGCGAACCGCTGACGACCCACCAGACGACGAGCATCAGGATAGGCGCCATCAGGGCAATCGGCCCCACCGTGCGCAGCGCAAGGCTGCCGGCCATGCGCTTGCGCACGGCCATGTCCTGGGCGATCTGCACGGTCTGGGAACTGGTTTGCACGGAAAAGATGCGGTAGGTGGTGCCGTTGGCTTTCACGTTCGAAAAGCCCAGCACGGCGCGCTGCGGCAGTTCCGCGCGCGTGATCGAACGGAACACCTGCACGCCGTCCGGCGTCCATACCTGCACCACCATATCGTTGTTGACGGGGTCGGCCGGCAAGGCTTGCGCGTGGTTGGCCAGCGGCGCGCCGGAGCGCAGCGACAGGGCCATCTGCTGCATGTGGTAATCGAAAATCTGGTCGGCATCGTACAGGGCGCTGCGGTAGGCGATCGAGGCCTGCGCCAGGGCCGCCATGATGATGGCCGCCAGCAAAAACCACAGCAGGCGGCCGCGCAGCGAGTGCGTCACCGTGACCTTCATCCTCATGCCTTGGGCACCATGTAGCCGAGGCCGCGCACGTTCTGGATCAAGTCGCTGCCCAGCTTCTTGCGCAAGCCGTGGATATACACTTCCACGGCATTGCTGTTGACTTCATCTTTCCAGCTGTACAGCTTTTCTTCCAGCTGCGCGCGCGACAGCACGATGCCGGGACGCGCGATCAACGCTTCCAGCACGGCCCATTCGCGCGCCGACAGGTTGACGGGATGGCCCTCGGCGATCACTTCGCGCGTCAGCGGATTGATGGAGACGCCCTGGTGCTCGAAGACCGGTTCCGGCCGCCCCGAGGCGCGCCGCAGCAGGGCGCGGATGCGCGCCAGCAGTTCGTCGAGGTCGTACGGTTTTAATACGTAATCGTCGGCGCCCGCGTCGAGGCCGGCGATGCGCTGCTCGATGGCATCGCGCGCCGTGGCGACCAGCACCGGCGTGTCGAGCTTGCGCAAGCGCATCGAGCGCAGCACGTCGAGACCGTCCTTGCGGGGCAAGCCCAGGTCCAGCAGCACCAGGTCATAGGTCTGCGTCTGCAGGGCCGTATCGGCCATGTCGCCATCCTTGACCCAGTCCACCGCGTAATGCTCGGCGCGCAGCAAGTCGAGCACCACCTCGCCGATCATCGTGTCGTCTTCTACCAGCAATAGCCGCATGGCCGCTCCTTTTTTATTTATTTGCCCCATAGCGGAAGGCTGGGGTCAGACCCGGCGGGTCTGACCCCGGTATTTACCCCAGCCGCACGGGAATGAAGATCTTATCGGGGCCGCGCTGTATCAGCAAGGCCACCGACTTGGCGGATTTTTCCACCACGTCGCGCACCTGCTCGACCGTGTTGACGGGACGGCCATTGACCGACAATAGCACGTCGCCCGGCTGCACTCCGGCATTCGCGGCGGCACCGCCCGCGTCTTCCACCAGCAGGCCGGCGCTGATGCCCGCCTCGCGTTTTTCATCCGATTGTAACGGACGCAGGGCCAGGCCCAGCTTTACCTTGCCGGCGGCGCTGTCGCTCTTGGCCACTTCGGCCACCTTGTCGGCCGCATTGCCCAGGGTTGCCGTCAGGCTGACGATCTTGCCGTCACGCCAGACATCCATGGTGATCTTGTCGCCTGGCAAGGACGTGCCCACCAGCGCCGGCAAGTCGGCCGAGCCGATGATGCGCTGGCCATTCACCTTGCGCACGACGTCGCCCGATTTCAGGCCCGCCTTGTCGGCCGGGCTGCCCCGCTCGACGTTGGCCACCAGCGCGCCTTCCGGCGTGGCCAGCTTGAACGAGTCGGCAAAGCCCTGGTTGACTTCCTGCACCGTCACGCCCAGCTTGGCATGGCTGGCCTTGCCCGTGGCGACGATCTGGTCCTTGATGCGGCCGGCCAGGTCGATCGGGATGGCGAACGACAAGCCCTGGAAGCCGCCCGTCTGGCTGTAGATCTGCGAATTGATGCCGACCACTTCGCCGCGCGTATTGAACAGCGGACCGCCCGAGTTGCCGGGGTTGACCGCCACGTCCGTCTGGATGAACGGCACATTGCTGTCGTCGGGCAGGGAACGGCCCTTGGCGCTGACGACGCCGGCCGTCACCGTGCTGTCGAAACCGTATGGCGAACCGATGGCCAGTACCCACTCGCCCACTTTCAGGTCGCTCGAATGGCCGAGCGGCACGACGGGCAGGTTATTGGCATCGATCTTCAGCACGGCGATATCCGTCTTCGGGTCCGTGCCCAGCACCTTGGCGCGGAATTCGCGGCGGTCGTTGAGCTTGACGGTCACTTCGCGCGCATCGCGCACCACGTGGGCATTCGTCATGATGACGCCGTCGGGGCTGACGATGAAACCGGAACCGAGGCCATGCGTGGGCACGTCGCGCCCGCCCCGCTGCCCGCCTTGCGGACCCTGGAATCGGCGGAAAAATTCGAAGAAGGGGTCGTTGCCGAAATCGTCGTTGCCGGCCTGGGCCGATGGGTCGTAGGCCACCTTGGTGCTGCCCGTGACGCTGATATTGACGACGGCCGGGCTGTTGCGCGCGGCGATCTGGCTAAAGTCGGGCAAGGCCACCAGCGGCGCGCTGGCGGCGGGCGCCACGGCCGCAGCCACGGGGGCGGCGGGGGCGCCAGCGGCGGCCGCATTCGCGCCGGCATTGTTCTGATGCACTACCATGGCGCCGCCGGCGCCCAGCACACCGATCGCGGCCAGCGCGGCTACGGTGCGTTTGATTTTCAGGGATGCGGTATTCGTTTGCTGTTCCATGAATTGCTCCTCATTCAATGAGATTTTGATGTATGCAATAGTGGGCCACGAGTCTTAGGCGGTGCTTAACATTTTTCTATTTGGAAACAGGCATTTGCGCCTTTAAGCAGGGTTTAATCTTGCGTGCCGCGTGACAATCAATGGAAGCCCGAATGGGCTCCGGACGTGACACTGGCCGGATCAACCGGCCAGTATTTTACTGCATGGGAGAAGCTAGCCCGGGCGCCCTAGGGGCGCCGCGATCAGATCAGGCTGCCTGGCGCTGTTCCAGCACACTGACGGTATCGCTGCCGGTGCCGCTGCCGATCTCGATCTTGCGCGGTTTCAGCGCTTCCGGCACTTCGCGCACGAGGTCGATGGTCAGCATGCCGTTTTCAAACGTGGCGCCCGTGACCTTCACGTGGTTGGCCAGCTGGAAACGCTGTTCGAAATCGCGGGCAGCGATGCCGCGGTGCAAGAACGTGCGCTCGACGCCATCTTTCTGCTTGCGGCCCGTGACGTGCAGCGAGTCGCGTTCGGTGATGATGTCGATCTCTTCGCGCGAGAAGCCGGCCAATGCCATCACGATACGGTATTTATCTTCCGACACCAGTTCGATGTTGTAGGGCGGATAGCTCGGTTGCGCATCGGCGCGCTGTTCGTTGAGCAGCTGTGCCAGGCGGTCAAAGCCGATGGCGGAACGGTACAGGGGAGCAAGGTCAAAAGTACGCATGATAAATATCCTTTTCAAATGAAGCGATAAGAGGGGCGGACCTCACCATGAGCATCCGCCTGTTACCGATATACGGCCTCTCCAGTCCCTTTCAAGGCCTTGAAATTGGCGTAAAACGCCCCAGACGGCCTCAAATTTGTAAGAAATTTTTACAGAATGCTAGACTCGCCCTTTGTCCTCCCCGCCGCCCCGTCCCATGCCCCGCTCCATGCCCTATTCCCGTGCCGTCCTGTCCCTGTCCTTCTCGCTTCTCGTTTCCACTGCGGCCCAGGCCGCCTCGCCCACTGCTCCCCCCATCGTGCTGCAGGTGGACGCCAGCAATGTGGCGCAGCAACTGTTCAGCATCCGCGCAAGCATTCCCGCCGCGCCCGGCAAGCTGACCTTGCTGTATCCGCAATGGGTACCGGGCAACCACGGCCCCAGCGGCCCGCTGAACCAGCTGGCCGGCCTGCGCCTGTCCGCCAACGGCGCGCCCCTGGAGTGGCGGCGCGACCCCGTCAATATGTTCGCTTTTCACCTCGACGTGCCGGCCGGCGCCACGGCCGTGGAAGCGCAATACCAGCTACTCTCGCCCGTCGACACGAGCCAGGGCCGCATCACCATGACAAGCGCCATGCTGGGCGTGCAATGGCATGCGATGACCCTGTATCCGGCGGGCCGCGCCGCGCGCGACATTCTCGTGCAACCGAGCCTGACCCTGCCGGCCGGCTGGGAATTTGCCAGCGCCCTGGAAGTGCGCGCGCGGGCGGCCACGCCGGCCAGCCAGCAAGTCGATTTCGAGCCGCTGGACCTTGACACCCTGGTCGACTCGCCCGTCTTTGCCGGCCGCCATGTCGAGCGCATCGACCTCGACCCGGGTGCCAAGGTGCCCGTGCTGCTGAATGTGATGGCCGACAGCGCCGACAGCCTGGAAGCGTCGCCGCAGCAAGTCGAGCAACACCGGGCCATGCTGCAGCAAGCCTACAAATTGTTCGGCGCGCGCCACTACCGCCACTATGATTTCCTGCTGGCCTTGAGCGACGAGTTCGGCGGCATCGGCCGCGAACACCTGCAGTCGAGCGAAAACGGCGTCAAGCCCGGCTATTTCAGCGAGTGGGACAAGAACGAGGCGGGCCGCGTTCTGCTGCCGCACGAGCTGGTGCACTCGTGGAACGGCAAGTTCCGCCGTCCCGCCGGTCAGGACACGCCGGATTTCAACACGCCGCTGCAAAACAGCCTGCTGTGGGTCTACGAAGGCCAGACGCAATATTGGGGCAATGTGCTGGCGGCCCGTTCCGGCCTGGTGGCGCCAGCCAACATGCGCGACCTGTTCGCCGCCACGGCAGCCCATTACGACGTGATGCCCGGGCGCAGCTGGCGCACCATGCAGGATACGACGAACGATCCCATCATCAATGGCCGGCGTCCCATAGCCTGGAGCAGCTGGCAGCGCGACGAGGATTACTATATGGAAGGCGCGCTGATCTGGCTCGACGTCGACACCACCATCCGCGCACTGTCCCACGAGCGCCGCTCGCTGGACGACTTCGCCCGCAGTTTCTTTGGCATGCAGGATGGCAGCACCACGCCCCTGCCCTACACCTTCGAGGATGTGGTGGCGGCCCTGAACGCCGTGCAGCCGCACGACTGGGCCGCCTTCCTGCGCACGCGCCTGGAGAGCCACGGCCCCGGCGCACCGCTCGATGGCCTGGCCCGCGCCGGCTGGAAACTCGTCTACCGCGACACGCCGACGCCCTTCCTGAAAGCGAATGAAGAGCGCAGCAAGAGCACGGACCTGAGCTATTCGCTGGGTTTGACGATCGACAAGGATGGCAAGCTGGGCAAGCTGCTGTGGGACGGCCCCGCCTTCCAGGCAGGTTTGTCCGGCAACACGACCTTGCTCGCCGTGAATGGCACGGCTTACACGCCCAAGCTGCTGAAGGCGGCCATCCAGGCGGCCAAGGCCAGCCCGCAGCCGATCAACTTGCTGGTCAAAAAGGGCAAGCAATTCCAGACGGTAGCGCTCGACTACCACGGCGGCTTGCGCTACCCGCAACTGGAACGCATCGCCGGCACGCGCGACCGCCTGTCGGCCATCCTGCAGGCGCGCTGAGGCGGAGATTGCCCGGCGATTTTGCGCCGCGCCCCCTATGCGGGGCCGGCTTTTGGTGTATGCTGGCGGCATGAACAATGACACCGACATCCAGCTCAGCGGCCCCTTCAAGGCCACCGACGGCTCCGGCCGTGCCCATGACATCAAGGCCATCCGCATCTTCGACGAAGGCTACGGCATCATCGACGTCTACGTCGATTTCGCTGCCCCGCTCGAAGCGGGCGCCTACAAGGACAAGACCCTGGTCGGCCACATCCTGACCCGCCTGCGCAGCCTCGGCTACGTAGGCCCCGACTTCGGCCACGGCGACCTGGGCTTGCAAGACAAGAAACTGATCGTCCTGGAAGCGCCGGAAGAGTTTTCCGCCTTTGCGGCAAGCAAGGGCTGGAAGGACTTATCAGCAGAGTTTGACGAAGACTGATTTTTTAACATATAAACAACCTCTACGCCGCGCCAGCTTCTGCTGCTGCGGCGTTTTTCATCGTCCCCTTGCTTCCTCCACCCATGCTCCTGCTCTTTCTGCGCACCTGCGCCCTGCCCTTCCTGCTCTGCATGCTGGCCGGATGCCAGCAATCCGATCTGATCAAGGACTTTGAACAAAAAGTCCCTTTGCAGGACCAGCAGCTGGCGCGGCATTACAGCGATCTGCTGCGTGAAAAACAGCTGGACTATGTGCGCATGGCAACCGAGCCGGGTAACAACGGCGATCAGATCCGCCAGGCGCTGCCCGCCTTGAGCGCCGCCTTCCCGGCAGGCGAGCCCCAGTACGTCAAGGTGGTGGGCTACCAGCGCATTGAACAGCGCGATATGCCGCAATTGCTGCGTATCAGCTTCGAATATGCCTATCCGGAAAAATGGATCGTCAGCACCATCGTGCTGAGAAAATATGGCACTGACGCCACCATCATGGGCTTGAGCGTGGTGCCGCAGACGGCATCGCTGGAACAGCAGGCGACCTTCACGCTGCGCGGCAAATCGCTGCGCCACTACGTGGTGCTCGGCGCTGCCATCCTCTCCCCCATGCTGATTTTGTCTGCCCTCGTGTTATGCCTGCGCAGCAAGCTGACCGTGAGAAAATGGCCCTGGTTGCTGTTCATCAGCATCGGCTTCGGCCAGCTGTCGCTCAACTGGGCGACGGGACAGTATTTATTCCTGCCCATCGCCATCCAGCTGTTTGGCGTTGCCGCCGGCACCAGCGCCTACCAGCCCTGGACATTCATCGTCTCCTTGCCGCTGGGCGCCATCGTGTTTCTGCTTGTCAGAAAAAAACTGGCCGCGCCTGCAAGCCTCATGGCGTAGGCGCAGCCTGCAGATAGCGCACGCTCCACGCGGCGATGACATTGGCGACATAGGCCGCATCATTGCGTCCCGTCAATAAGTGGTCGGCGTCGTCGAGCGAGACGAAGCTTTTCGGGTGCTTCGCGGCCGTGAAAATATCCATCGCATTTGACAGGCTTACCGTCGTGTCGTTCGGCGCGTGCATCACCAGCAGGGCGCGGCGCAGGCCGGCGATGTGCTCCTTTAAACTGTGGCTGCCAGCATCGTCGACGAATTGCTGGCGGATGCGGAAAGGCCGCCCTTCCAGCTGCACCAGCGCTTCGCCTTCGGCGGCGATTCGCTCCAGATGCTCGCTGAACATGCGCGTCACGTAGGCGGGCGTGCTCGGCGCGGCCAGGGTGGCAATGGCCGTCGCTTCCGGCACGTGCGCGGCAGCGGCCAGCACGGCGGCGCCGCCCAGGCTGTGGCCGATCAGCAATTGCGGCGCAGCATGTTTTGCCCGCAGGAAATCGGCGGCCGCGACCAGGTCGTCCACGTTCGACGAGAAATTCGTGGCGGCAAACTCGCCTTCGCTGGCGCCCAGTCCCGTGAAGTCGAAGCGCAGCACGGCGATGCCGTGTTCCGTCAAGCCTTGCGCGATGCGCCGCGCGGCCAGCACGTCCTTGCCGCAGGTAAAACAGTGGGCGAACAGCGCGTACGCGCGGATGGCGCCGTCGGGCGCGTCGAGGCGCGCCGCCAGCACATGGCCGTGCGCGCCGGGAAAATCTTGCCGGGTGGATTTCATTGTCTCAGATCAAAGCTGCCGCGCAGGGCGGCCGATGGCGCATTGTAGCGCCGCCCGGCCGCCGCCTGTTTTAACCACGCTTGGGAATATCCACGCCCCTGGCAACGGCTGGCCTGGCCAGGAACGCATCCAGCGCACGCCGCACGTTCGGGAAATTATCAAAACCGACCAGGTCGCCCGCGCCATAGAAACCCACCAGGCAGCGCACCCACGGGAAGATGGCAATGTCGGCAATCGTGTACTGACTGCCCATGATCCAGTCGCGGCCCTGCAGGCGCTGCTCGAGCACGCCCAGCAAACGCTTCGCTTCGCCCAGGTAGCGTTCGAGCGGACGCTTGTCTTCGTATTCCTTGCCGGCGAATTTGTGGAAGAAGCCCACCTGGCCGAACATGGGGCCGATACCGCCCATCTGGAACATCAGCCATTGGATGGTTTCATAGCGCAGGCCCGCGTCCTGCGGCAGGAACTTGCCCGTCTTTTCCGCCAGGTACAGCAGGATGGCGCCCGACTCGAACAGGGCCAGCGGCTTGCCGTCGGGACCGTCCGGGTCGAGGATGGCGGGAATCTTGTTGTTCGGATTGAGGGACAGGAAGGCGGGCGACAGCTGGTCGTTTTGCTCGAAGCTGACCAGGTGCGGCTCGTACGCCAGGCCCAGCTCTTCCAGCAGGATCGAGACCTTGATGCCGTTCGGCGTGGGCAGCGAGTACAGCTGCAGGCGCTCGGGATGCCGGGCAGGCCATTTTTGGGTGATGGGGAAGTCGGAAAGCGGTGTCATGGATATCCTTCATTTCAATTAAAGACGCGACGCAAGAAAGCAAGTATAGCCAAGCATGGCCGTTTCAGCAGGACAGCCCTTTCATCCAAACAAGCCATGCAAAAACCAGCGCGGCGCGGCGTCTTCTCCGCTGCCGGCGATGCGTTCGCGGTAGACCCAGTAGTGGGCGTGGTCGAGGCCTTCCGCAATGAAATAATCGCGCGCCTGCGACTGGCCCCACCAGCCCGCTTCGATGCGCTCGGCAACGGACACCATTTTCAAGGGCGAGCCATAGAAGGGCCGGTGCTCGCGCATCAACAGGGCAATGGGCTGGGCCAGCAGCCAGCCGGGACGGGGCATGCCGGACAAGCCGGGCGGCAAGTCGGGTGGCGCGTTCTTGCCACTGCCCCTGGCCGGCAGCGGCAGCCACTGGTTGGCCGCCTCGGGGCGGTAATCGGCGCGCGGTGCGGCCTGCAAGACATTGTCTGTACCCAGGCGCGCCACCAGCAATTCCAGCAGGCGCTGACGCTCCTGCGGCGTACCGCCCGGCTCGGGGAACAGGGTCTCGCTGGGCGGCGCCATCGCTTGCACCTGCAGCGCTTCCAGGCTCAGGCCGATCACGGGCGCCTCCAGCACCAGTTGCGCCAGGCGTTCCTTGAGCAAACGCACCAGATGCTCGTCGCGCCAGACGGCTTCGCCCAGCGCCAGGTCAATGACGGTGGGCGGGCGCGCCACCCTGCCCCGCTCGTGCGCCAGCAGCAGCTGTATGCGCTCGACGGCAAATTGCCGCGCGCACAGCCAGCCCGTCATTTGCTGCAGCAGGCGGCGCGCGCCGAACAGCAGCGCGTCGGCGTGCTCCACGCGGTCGAACAGTTCCAGGCTGGCGCGGAACGTGGGCGGCGCTTCGAGCCAGACGAACAGTTCCGTGCTGTGGCCATGCGCGTCGTCGAGCATGTCCAGCAAGGCCCCGCCGCAGCGGCGCTGCAAGCCGGGCCGGGGCAAGTGGCGCAACTGCCCCAGGGTGCGGCAGCCGATGCCCTCGAACCAGTCGAGCCAGGGGCGCGCGGGCGGCAGCAAGGCGCACGGCAAGCCATCGAGCCGGCGCACCAGGCTGGCCATGCTCAAGGTCCGGCCCCGGCGCGTACTGGCGCGCGCCAGCAGCCAGGCACCGCGTGCCGTGGGAGCGCACGACAGCTGGGCCGTGTAGCCGAGCGCGCGCAAGCTGGCCGCAATGTGCCGGCACAGGGCGCGCACGCCGCCGAACAGGCGCAGGCTGGCGCCCGCGTCGACGAGCAGGGTCGCTTCCTCGCCCTGCGCCACCAGCGGCGAATATTGCAGCAGCGCCAGCGCCACCGCCTGCAGGGCCTGCACTTCCAGCTCGGGCGAGCGCTCGTGCAAACGCGCCTGCGGTGCCAGCATCAGCGCGCCCGCCCGGCGCATGCCGGGCCGGATGCCGGCCGCCAAGGCCAGCGGCGACAGGGCCATCACTTGCTCCTGCTCCAGCACCACGCCGAGGTGGTCAGCCGACCAGCGCGGGCAAAATACTTCGAGCGGGAGCCGGGGCAGGCACAGGCCGATCCAGAGTCGCATGGCGCAGCAATAATGAAGGAGGTTG
Organism: Janthinobacterium agaricidamnosum; assembly: GCF_003667705.1. Taxonomy (NCBI): domain Bacteria; kingdom Pseudomonadati; phylum Pseudomonadota; class Betaproteobacteria; order Burkholderiales; family Oxalobacteraceae; genus Janthinobacterium; species Janthinobacterium agaricidamnosum. The sequence continues at coordinate 4,440,404 of NZ_CP033019.1, forward strand.
CAGGGGCAGGAACAACGGCGCGTCGCGCTGCGGTCCCCGGCGCTTGATGAAGCCGATCTCGATGCCGCCGGCGGCCGGGCGCACGGACAGGCGCAGCGGCGCGGGCGACGCATCCTGCGCGCCGTGCAGGGGGCGCAGCATGCAGAACAGGGTGTTGCCCGACTGCGCCGCCAGGTGCAGCCGGCGCAGGCTGTCGGCGCGCACGTGCGATTGCCAGAACAGCAGGGCGCCGCACGTGCCGCTGCGCAAGATGTTCTCGGCCGCCCACAGGGCATCCTTGCTGCCGGCGCTTTTGAGCCACAGCAATTGCGACGGCGCCAGCCCCTGCGCGGCCAGGGCCAGCGCCTGCGGCGGATGGGGCGGCTGCAGCAGCACGATGGGCAAGCCCGGCAGCTGCGCCAGCGCGGGCGCCAGCAGCCGCAATTCGCCGCTGCCCGGCTGCTGCACCAGCAGATCGATAAGGCTGCCGCTGGGCCAGCCGCCGCCGGGCAGCTGCGCCGACAGGGCGGCAAAGCCCGTATCCAGGCAGCGCGCGGCGCCCTGGCCCAGCTGCGACGCACGCCACAGGGACGGGTGCAAGGCTTCCGGCGACGCCATCAATTGGGAATGTTGCATAATTGAATATCAAGATGAATACTGTATGCATATACAGTACTATCCGGACCCGCTTTTGGCAAGGCTTATCTGCGCAGCGCCTGCCCGCAGGCCGCTCCGCCATGTCCGAAAAACCCCGTTTCTGGCATCGATTGCTGTACCATAAGCACTCTCCTTACCGCTCGGCAATGCACCGGGCGGCTTCCTCCGTCCATAAGGAAACGCATTTGACCACCATCCAACTCATCAGCGCCATCGTCTTCGGCCTTGCGCTCATCCACACCTTCGCCGCCAAATCGTTTGAAACATTATCGCGGCGCCACCCCCGCCATGCGGGCTTGCTGCATCTGCTGGGCGAAGTGGAAGTCGTGTTCGGCTTCTGGGCCTTCATCCTGATCATCATCATGGCCTTTGTCTCGGGCAGCGATGCGGCCATCGAGTACGCCGAGTCGCGCCATTACACGGAACCGCTGTTCGTCTTCGTCGTCATGGTCGTGGCCGCCTCGCGCCCCGTGCTCGACGCCGTGCAGCGCTTGTTGAAAGGCGTGGCGCGCGTGATGCCGCTGCGCACGGAACTGGCCCTCGTCTGGCTGGGCCTGGCGCTCGTGCCCCTGACGGGCTCCCTGATCACGGAACCGGCCGCCATGACCCTGGCCGCGCTGATGCTGGCGCCGCAAATCTTCCGCCCGGGCATCCCTGAATGGCTGAAATACGGCGCATTGGGCGTGCTGTTCGTCAACGTTTCCATCGGCGGCACCCTCACCTCGTATGCGGCACCACCCGTGCTGATGGTGGCCACCACATGGAACTGGGACAGCGCCTTCATGGCCACCCATTTCGGCTGGAAAGCCGCCATCGCCGTGCTGGTCAACGCCACGGGCGTGAGCATTTTGCTGCGCAAATATCTGCACAGCAATACCTCCGACATCAAGCCGAAAGCCGGTGAAGTCGAAGCGCCGAAAGTGCCGCTGGCCGTCAGCCTCGTGCACATGATCGTGCTGGCCGGCGTCGTGACCCTGGCGCATCATCCCGTGCTGTTCATCGGCCTGTTCCTGTTCTTCCTCGGCTTCGTGCAGGCGTATGAGCGCTATCAAAGCCCGCTGATCCTGAAAGAGGGTTTATTGGTCGGCTTCTTCCTCGGCGGCCTGGTGGTACTGGGCGGCATGCAGCAATGGTGGCTGCAACCGATCGTCTCGAGTCTGAAGCCGCTGGCCCTGTTCTTCGGCGCCCTGGGCTTGACGGCAATTACCGACAATGCAGCCCTCACCTACCTCGGTTCGCTGATCGTCGGCATGACGGACGAAGCGAAATACATGCTGATGGCCGGCGCCGTGGCCGGCGGCGGCCTGACCGTCATCGCCAATGCGCCGAACCCGGCCGGCGTGGCCCTGCTGCGCCGCGGCTTCAAGGATGAATCGATCGGCGCCGTCGGCCTGCTGGCCGGCGCCCTGCTGCCGACGGCCGTGGCGGGCCTGGCCTTCCTGGCCTTGTAGGCACCCTCGCGGGGCGGCTGCCGGCCGCCCCTGCTCTCCCTCAGTTTCCCCTCAGTTTCCTTCATACACGAGGAAATGCAGCCGGTCATAGAACAGGCTGTAGGCATAGTCGAACGTGCCCACGCTGCGAAAACCCTTGTGCAGATACACTTGCAGCGCTTCGCTCTTTTCCCACACCGTCAGGGTGATGCGCGCGCAGCCCTTGCGGCTGGCCAGGTCGCGGATCTCATGGAACATCTGCCTGAATAAACCCTGGCCCCGGTATTTCTCGTCGATGGCCAGGCTGCTGACGAAACAGTCGTCGGCGCGCGCATGCGCGAGCACGAAGGCGTCATACGCATCGTCGAGCGCCTTCATGTCATCGCGGTAATATGACACGGCGCCGCAGGCCTGGAACTCGTCCATCGTCGCGGCCGTGAAAAAGCCGATGAAGCGCTCGTCCTCGTCATGCAGGCCGTGGATGTGCGCCAGATACGGATCGATGTTCTGCCGCCGCTGCAATTCGACGAACTGCAGATTGAGTTTATTGCCGAACGAGCAGTATTCCAGATAGCTGGTGGCAAACAGCAGTTTGGCCATGCGGTTCTTCGCCTCGTCGCCCAGCAGTTCACCTGCCACCAGCTTGAGCGGCGCATGCGACAGCAAGCCCGCCTGCGCCTCGTCACCTGGCGGGGCGGCCTCGCTGACGGCCGGCATGCGGCTGCCGTGGCGGCCGACGGTGGGGCGCCAGAAATTGCCGGCGGCAATATGCTGAGAACGGTGGGCCAGCAGGTAGCGGCAAAAAACGTCATTTACGCGATCGAGCTGCGGATCGCTTGAGAGCACCGAGTAATAGTGGAAGTGATCGATGTCCGCCCGCAGCTGGGCCGCATACGCCATGCGCGGCACTTCCTCGATGTCGAACACGTCGACGATGTCGGGCAGGCGCAAAGGATCATCGAGTTGCCAGTCGATCTCGTCGAGCCGCGCCACGCAGCGCGCATACGCGCGCCGCTCTTCGTCGCTCAAGGGGATGTGCATGCCGGTAATGATATCGTCCAGCAAGCGCATGCCGCGGATGCCGCCCGCCACCGCTTCGCGCACGCCGTCATACAGCACGCAATAGCGCTGGTAGAACTCGGCATGGCTGAGCAGGGTCACGCCCAGATTTTTCTTCCATTCCGCATAGAACTGGCCGAACAGCTGCGCCTCGAATTGCGGACAGGAACGGGGAACCTGCGCATCGATGCCCGCATAGGCGAGGTTCACATTACGCTGGATCACGCGCAACGCGGCGTCGTTTTTCTTGGCGATCAGCATGCCCGTTTCATCGAGAAACAGATTCATCCAGCTGACATGCCGGCGCTCTTCGCTGTCATCACTCTTGCGTTGGAAATAGTCGGGCACTTCCGGCTTCATCAGGAAAATCGTCGCCGGATTGTGCGGGATCGTATCGACGTCCATGTACATGCCGCCGTATTCGCACATGATGAGGATGCGGAAATAATCGGACAGGGTGGCGAAGTAGCGCTGCGTATGCAGGGTGTCGAGGATGTCGAAGCGGGCCGGTGCGAAATCGAGCGCCAGCGCGCGCAGCGAGTTGATGTGCAGGGTCGTGCCGCCGATGGCGTAGCGGCCTATCGTGTAACGCCCGGCGCCGCCCGTGGGGCTGAAGCGTTCGTCATTGCGCAGCTGCTGCGCATCCCACACCCACAGGATGGAGACATACGGCGCGCCGCCGTTGTGCCGTACTTCTTCCAGCGCCGCGCCCCACTGCCCGATCGCGTCAAATGCGATGGCCGGCAACGGCCCGCCCATCCAGATGCGGTGCAGGTAGCGCTCGTCGTCACCGAGGGCGCGCGTGGGGATGCAGCTGAGCGAAGAACAGCTTGCCGCATTGAAATGGTTGAAGTTCAGACCGACGAAGCTGCGCAGGGCGGCGATGCCCGCCTGGTGTTCCGCGGCCAGTTGTTCCAGATCATTGCCAGGGGGCCGCACATCGGCCAGAGTGATGTAATCGAGCTTCAGCCGGTTGATGCGGAACTCGTATTCCAGGTTGAAAATCTTTGCTTGATCGTGTTTTGAGGCCAGGTCATCTATTTTCATGGGCGCACCATTTTCCGCAGGAGAGTGTCAATAAACTTCGCAGGGGGTAAAACAAGGTCGAGAACATGCGCTGCGCCATCAGTGCCGGGCCAGCCGCACCTCGCTTTCCCGGCGCTCCGCCATGCCCCGCGTAAACAACAGCAGGCAGGCGGCGATGACCACGATGACGGGAATATTCAGCAGCGCATACGTCTCGAGCGCATAGCCGAAGCGCTGGCACAGCACGTTGTACAGCTGCAGCCAGGCGGACAGATAAATGCAGTACAGCAAGCTCATGGCGGCCGTCGTCAATGTCATCGACTCCTTGCTGGCCGTGATCGCGCTGCGGAGCAAGGCGCCGTTGAACAGGCCAAAGCCGATGGAATAGACAAACATGCAGGCCGCAAACACATCGACGTGATGGCGGCCCGCGCCGGCGCCCAGCATGCCGGCCGCCGCGATCAGCCCTCCCATGCGCAGCAGATGGACGAGCGGAAAATCCTGGCGCAGGCGCTGGATGGCGATGCTGCTGAGGACGAAGCCCGACAGAATCACGCATTGCAGCGCGATATAGGTGGCGTAGGAGGCGCCCATTTCCTGCAGCACGAAGATGGGCGAGAAACCGATCCAGGCCGTCAGGGGCACGGTGGCCAGGCCGGCCGTGAACATGCCGAACATGAAGCGCCCGTTGCTGAAAATGGCGGCATAGCTTCGCACGATGACGGCAAGGTCCAGGCGCGTGACCGTGGGCGCCGTGCGCGGCATGGTCTTGAACAGGCCCAGCAGGGACAACAGCGCCAGCAGGCCCGAGAGGAAAAACACGTAGCGCCAGTCCAGCCGGCTGATGATGGCGCTGCCGAGGATGGGACCGGCCAGGGGCGCAAGGATGGTGGTACTCGACAGAATACTGCTGAGCTTGACGGCGGCCATGTCGTCGAACAGCTCGTGGATCATGGCATAGCCGACGAAGATGAAACAGCAGCCCATGCCCTGGATGAAGCGCACGGCGAGAAATTGCTCGATCGAGGCGGTCAATGGCACGGCCAAGGTGGCCAGCAGGAACAAGGCATTGCCGGTCAACACCAGCTTGCGCTTGCCGATGCAGTCGGCCAATGGCCCCAGGAAAATCTGCAGGGAACTGCCGCCCAGCAGATACAGGCTCAGGGACAGGGGGACAAACTTTTTCTCCGCCTGGAACTCGTCGACGATGCCCAGCATCGCCGGCATGATCATGTCGTTCGACAGATAGATATTCAGTTCAAAGACGAGAAAAAACGCAAAAAACCACAGCAACTGCTTGGACTTGATGGACATGGCGCGTTCCGTAACGTGGGTGGCTGCCGTCAGTGCATGCCAGCCGTCAGGGCATGGGACGGCGGACACATCTCACACTGAAAACGTGTACCAATTGTATACCAATTAGTATTTTTAACGCTTATTTTTGTGATTTTTAAATACCGCAGCAATACCACTTACGATAATTCCATGGCATTGCGGGAGTGGCGCCTGCCCTGAAAAGGGCGCGCCAGCATGCCGGCGCGTTGGCGCGGGCATGCCGGGAAGGGAAAAACGATGCGTACCAGTGGGCGCGCGGGGGGCCGCTTACCGGCGGCGGTGGCCGGCGAAGAAATCGAGCAGCATCTTGCTGGCGTCGGGCTTGGCCTTGTCGTTGAACGGCAGGCTGGCGTCGCCGCCGCTCCACGCGTGCTCGAGGTGCTCGATCTGCGCCACGCGCAGCAGCACCTGCTTGCCCACCTGATAGTCGTGCAGCGCATAGGCATGGGCCGGATTGCGCCCGCCCGCAGCGCCGCCGGGCAGGCGCTGCGCCGTTACCAGCGTGTCGGCGGGCATGCGGTTCACGCGCACGCTCTGGCGTACCAGCTGCGTCTGGTTAATGGGACGCACCACCTTGTCGGACAGCCCTTGCAGCAGGATGGTGGGCAGGCGGGGGAACGCGGGCTGGCGCGCCAGCACTTCATCGATGGCCGCATCGGCGCGGGCACTGGCGCCATGCTGCATCACGCCCAGCGCGCCGATCAGGTTATGGCCGGCGCCAAACACAGGGCCCGAATGCAGGCCCAGCGCGGCGAACAGATGCGGGTGATTCAGGGCCACGATATGCGCCATGCCGGCGCCGGCGGAAATGCCGCAGATATAAATGCGCGCGCGGTCGATCGCATAGCGGGCCGCCACCTGCTCGATGGCACCGACGATCAGGCGCACGTCGCCGCCGCCCTCCTGCGTCAGCTTGTCGTACCACTTCCAGCAGCGGCGCGCATGCGCGCGCAGCGATTGCTGCGGATACAGCACGGCATAGCCCTTGCGCTCGGCCAGGCGGTTCATGCGCGTGCCGTCGGCAAACTGCGTGGCGCTCTGCTCGCAGCCGTGCAGCATCACCAGCAGCGGCCGGCCACGGCTGCGCATGGCGGCGCTCGGCGCTTTTTCGGGCAGGTACAGGAAATATGGCAGGCGCCGTCCGGGCAACTGCCCCAGTTCCGCCAACGGCGCGTAGTGGGCGGCCAGCCACTTGCCCGGCGGGGGCGCCGTTCGCTTGCGCACGCGCGGTGGCGACAGGGGCGTGGCAAACGGCGCCAGCGAGGGCACGGCGTCGCTGGCGGGCCTGGCGCGCGGCGTCGGCCTGGTCTTGGCCACAGGCTTGCTGCGGGGCTTGGCCCTGGGCTTGGCAGGCACGGGCCCGAACAGCACCTTGGCCAGCTTGGTTGCCGTGCGCTGCTGTGCCTTACCGGCGCGCAATAGCCCGCGCAGCCATTTGGTGGCGGGCTTTACCATGGCGCTCGGCGCGCGTGTCTTGGTGGAGCGTACCGCAAGTTCATCCCTCTGCATCGTTGCATCGTCAGCATGTGCGGCCTCCTCCGTAGAACGCATAGAGTACCGCAATTGGCCGACCACACCGTACGTTTGCACACGGATAAAAGTGCCGCTAAGTAATCCTCAGGAAATTATTGTGAATTTATGACGAACAGAACCGGATGCTATGCAAGGCGCCCACTGCAACGCAGTGCGAGCACTGCTAGCAGTGGGCAAGCCTCGTCGGCCACCTTGCAGAGCGCCGGTTATGGAAGTCAGAAATCATAATAATTTATTGGGCGTTACTTAACACCATTGAGGCAGATCAAACGCGAACAGGTGCGTAAGCTTAATCTGCATGTTCGATCAGCATTTCACCAGAGGAGAGAACACCATGAGCTATCTGGACCGCGACATCCTGGGCATGTACCGCAACCACGACGGCCCGGGGCCAGCCCTGATGGGGGCCGACACCCTGATCGGGGACGAAGTCTACAATCACAACGACGAGGAGCTGGGTGACATCAAGGAAATCATGCTCGACATGCGCACCGGCCAGATCGCCTATGCCGTGCTGTCGTTCGGCGGTATCCTGGGCATGGGCGACAAATTGTTTGCCGTGCCCTGGGAACGCCTGACCCTGGACACCGTCAACAAGCGCTTCCTGCTCAACGTGGATAAAGACCTGCTGAAAAATGCTCCCGGCTTCGACAAGAACAACTGGCCCGACATGGGCAGCGATGCCTGGAACCAGCAGATGGAAGCGTTCTATGGCAGCGGCACGCGCTACAGCAGCGGCGCCATGGCCGGCAGCCGCATGCCATCGGGCAGCGACCTGCGCGGTGGCGCCAGCCTGCAATCGGGCAGCGAAGGCAGCCTGTCCGGCAGCTCCATGAGCGGCAGCCGCGCCGGCACCAGCAGCCAGAGCGGCTCGCGCTCATCGCTCAGCGACGATGATCTCAATAAAGATAGAACGTAGATCGGGCAGGTCGCACAGGTCGCACTGGTCGGGTAGGTCGGGTAGGTCGGGTAGGTCGGATTAGCGGCGCAGCCGCGTAATCCGACACCACCAGCGACACCGTTAACACCCATCGAAACCCATCAACACCCGTCGACACCATTGACACCATCGACACCCGTTGACACCATTGACACCACCCCATCGCCCAGGCCAACGATGACGTCGGATTACGCGCGCCCTGCGGACGCGCTAATCCGACCTACCGCTGCATCGATTCCCATACCTTCTGCAAACGCTTGGCAGACACGGGCATCGGCGTGCGCAATTCCCGTGCGAACAGTCGGGCAGGTCAGGTAGGTCGGATTAGCGGCGCAGCCGCGTAATCCGACACCACCAGCGACACCGTTAACACCCATCGACACCCATTGACACCATTGACACCATCAACACCACTCCATCGCCCGGGCCAACGATGAGTCAGATTACGCGCGCCCTGCGGACGCGCTAATCCGACCTACCGCTGCATCGATTCCCACACCTTCTGCAAACGCTTGGCAGACACGGGCATCGGCGTGCGCAATTCCTGCGCAAACAGCGACACGCGCAGCTCTTCCAGCATCCAGCGGAACTCGACCAGTTTCGGATCCGTGTTCTTGCCGGCCTGGCGGTCCTTGGCCTGGCGCAAGTACGGCGCGGCGGCCGATTGCCATTCGGCCATCAACTTGGTGTCGCGTGCGGGGTCGGCGCGCAGTTTTTCCAGGCGTACATTGATCGCTTTTAAGTAGCGGGGGAAATGCGCGAGCTGCGTGTATTCGTTTTCCGTCAGGAAACGTTTATGCACGAGTCCCTGCAGCTGCGCCTGGATATCGGTGGCCGCCGCTGCGGGAATATTTTGCAGCCGCTTCGGCAAGCCGTGGAATTCCGTCAGCACTTGCGACAGCAAACGGGCGATTTCATTGACCAGCAAGACCAGGCGCGACTTGCCTTCCGCCTGTCGCTTGGCAAACGAGGCGGCGTCCAGCGGCAGCGGATCTTGCAAGCAAGCAATGTCGAGCGCCTTGTTGATGATTTGCTCGCGCAACTCTTCCTGCGAACCCAGGGCCATGAATTGCATGCCCATCTGCTGCAAGCCGGGGATGCTTTTCTCGACGTACTTGATCTGCTCCTTCATTTGCAGCGCAAATAAACGGCGCAAACCGACCTTGTGCGTACGCGCGGCCACGGTCGGGTCGTCAAACACTTCCAGGTCGCAATGCATGCCCTTGTCGACGAGGGCAGGGAAACCGATCAAAGTCAGCTTGCCCTGCACGATTTCGAGCAGCTCCGGCAATTCGCCGAAGGTCCAGGCCGTCAAACCCATGTGCTGCGAGACGGTGGCGTTCGGAGGCGCCGGCGCGGCGGCGGATGCGCCCTTGCCTGCTGCGACTGTAGCGCCCTGTGCCTGCAGCCGCGACGCCACTTGCGCGCCGGCCACCTTGGCACCGGGCGTGCCCGTGCCGGAGACGCCCGACACTTCTGCCAGCTTCTGGAAACTCTGGCGCGCCTGGCCGCCGAATTCCGCCTGCAGGGTGGCCAGGTTGCGGCCCATGTCCAGCTGGCGGCCATGCTCGTCGATCACCTTGAAATTCATGAAGTGATGGGCCGGCAGGGTTTCCGGCTTGAAGTCCGTCGTCAGCACATTGATCGTGATCTGCGTGCGGATGTCGAGGATGATGGCATCGATCAAATCACCGCGGCCAAACACGCCCGCCTCATGCACGCGCTCGCAGAATTTCGCCGCGTAATCGGGCAGCGGCACGCAGTGGCGGCGCAGCTTTTGCGGCAAGGATTTTAATAGCAGATGCACTTTTTCCTTCAGCATGCCCGGCACCAGCCATTCGCAGCGCTCGCGCGGCAACTGGTTCAGCGCATACAGGGGCACGCTCAAGGTCACGCCATCGCGCACGCTGCCCGGCTCGAAGTGGTACGTGAGGCCCATTTCCAGTCCCGTCACGGACATGGTTTTCGGGAACAGGTCCGTCGTCACGCCGGCCGCTTCGTGGCGCATCAGCTCTTCGCGGTTCAGGTACAGCAGCTTCTGGTTCTCGCGCG